>CAZQRQ010000013.1:8431-62772 GCA_964595725.1 uncultured Rikenellaceae bacterium
AAAGCTCTTTCCAAAACTGAGACTGATTGAGAGAGAAGAGATCGGCAGACTTGAACCTAAAATTATTGAAGGACGGGATCCCGATCAGGAAATTATTGCCCTGGCAACCGAAGACGGTTATGCCGTCGACTTTCAGAAACTTTGCTATTCATTCCTGGAAAGAGCAAAGAAGGTAAATCCTGATCTGAAGATTTACCTTTCAACAAAGCTTTTAAAGGTGGAAAAGAAGGGAGATTATTACAGCATCATAACAAATGAAGGTGAAATCCAGGCTAAAGTACTGGTTGTCTCTGCCGGAGCACATAGCCTGATGATAGCTAAATCTCTTGGATACGGGAAGACCCTTTCTATTCTCTCGGTTGCCGGCAGCTACTATACAGCTCCAAAGATTTTGAATGGTAAAGTCTATACCATACAGATGGCGAAACTTCCCTTTGCAGCTATTCATGGTGACCCGGAAGTGCATAATCCCGATGTAACGAGATTCGGCCCCACCGCCAAACCCATATTCCTGCTCGAACGCTTCAACGGTAAAACCTTTTTTGAATACTGGAAAACCTTTGGCAGGGGTATTAAACCGGTGTTAAGCCTTCTTAAGATAATTTCTGATAAGTTTTTGTTTAACTATATACTGATAAATTTCTTTTATGACTGGCCATTTATTGGGAAACGCCTGTTTATTAAAGAAATACGGAAAATAGTGCCCGGCATTAAACCAAATCAACTTACTTATGTAAGTAAAGTGAAAGGCAGGGTCGGTGGCGCCAGACCACAGATAGTTAATAACACGACGAAGAAGCTTGAACTCGGCGAAGCGAAGCTGGTGGGCGAAAATGCAATATTTAATATTACCCCGTCACCAGGTGCGTCAACATGTATGGGAAATGCATTCGTTGATGTGCAGAAAATAATTGAATTCTTCGATAACAAATTTACCTTCGACAGGGAAGCATTCGAAAAAGACCTGATTGCGGAAGAGCAGACGGAAAAAAAAGTGGTTGAATAGTCCTAATATTATGCATCTTACAACAAAATGAGTATTGGAAGTCAAGAATATCTTCTTACAAACCGCTTGAAAATCAATACATTTATATTTATGATTCCTGATTGACATATAAAACTATTTTCATTAAGGTAAGGCAAATTATTGTATATTGTCAAAACGACGGGATGTTGATTATCCGGCAAAATGTATATTTTTAACTTTCTAAAACTCCAATATGAGAAAAAGTATCCTCCTTCTGAGCCTATTGTTCCTTTACGTGATAGTCAGAGGTCAGGACCTGGTACCAAACAAGAGTTTCGAGAGCTGGGTCTCAGGCACTTACGATTATCCGCAGAATTATCCTTATACATCAAATCCTGAGGCCTTTTGCAGGATGGGACTCACTTTCAACGAATTAAAATCGACGGACGCATATCATGGAACTTATGCCGTTGAGCTTACAACAGTAGCGTCGAAAAAAGGTACATCTGTCGGATATTTCGTCAACTCTCTGTATACTGATGATGATCTCAATACCTGGCATGGCGGAATTCCATACACCGGGATGCCAACAGGGATAAGGGGATATTACAAATATAATGTTGAATCAAATGATGCCGGGTTTATAGTCGCTTCATTCAGTAAAAATGGGATTAACATTGGTTCGTACCTTTTCCTCCTGGAAGGAGATCACTCGGATTACCAGCTCTTCGAATTCACCCTTACTCCAGCATTATCACAGGAACCTGATTCAGTTGTTTTCGGTGCAGCGTCGAGCGACCTTTTTAATGACAGGGCACTTGTGGGAAGTACACTTATTATCGACAGTGTGAAATTTACAGGTGTTACTGAACAGCCGGCACTGATGAACAATGACTTTGAATCATGGCAAAGTAATGAAGCCGCATATCCTGAAAGCTGGAGCCTTGAGATGGAAGGCATCGTAAAATCCACTGATGCTTATGATGGATCTTACGCCATGGAACTCAATACTTTTGAAGGAAGTGAAGGAGGATCTGTTGTTGCCAGGGCAAGCCAGGCGAGCACCGGATATTACTCTGACGCCTGTGATTGCCTCGCCGGGGGATATCCTTATTCTCTCACCCAGGATGCTCTGGTCTTTTATTACAAATATGTTCCCGCAGCCGGCACCGACGATAATGCAGAAGTGTCTGTTGTATTCAGGAAAAATGGCACATCGATCTGGCAGGAAGGTATGCCGCTGCCTGCAGCTGCAGATTATACACGCATGGAACTCCCGTTCGATATCCCTAACACGCCTGATACTGCTGCAATTTTCTTCCAGTCATCAGAATGGTCAAATAAGGACATTACTTATGTAGGATCCTCTCTGACAGTCGATAACGTTTTCTTTAAATCGGAGGAGACGCCCACCATTCTTAAAAGAATATCAGCAGGCGGAGGCATAAATGTTTATCCAAATCCATCTTCGGGCAGAATAACAATTGATCTGGGCGGTGATGATATAGTTACTGAAAATTTGAGGATTGAGATTTACAATGTTATAGGAAAACCTGTTCTGAAATCGCTTTCAGACGGGCAGAAAACTGATCTTGACATATCCCTGTTGCCAAAGGGTATTTACTTTGTCAAAATCTACGATGGTAACTCAGTTCACACTTCCAAGATATTGAGGCGTTAGGAACCCTTGCTGCTGATATCATAGGCATACAGCACATCGGCATGCCTGATATATAACCGACCGCCGCAGACTACAGGATGTGCCCAGTACATGCCCTCTCCGCCACTGGGAACATTGAATTCTCCTTTCAGGTCGAATTTCTCAGGTGTTGCCCTGACAAGCTTCATATTTCCACTCCTCTCATCCAGGAGATAGAGCATTCCGTCGGCGTAGGTAAGAGATCCTTTCCCGTTTACGTTCCAGATTTGCTTCCCCGTCAGGAATTCAATGCAGAACCAGCCCCTGGAATTGCTTCCCGATCCGTAAAGATATCCCTCTTGAAGTATTACCCCTCCATGATGATTATCCATAATCTCTGATTCCCAGACTATCACGGGTGTGATTTGTCCATCAGCGATTTCGAGCCTGACAAGCCTGGAACCTTTTCCATAACCGCTCGTAATAAAGACGTATTCGTTAAAAACAATAGCATCGGTAAGATTTAGTCCCCTTGTATTCTCAAAATCAGTCTTCCACAACAATTTACCGGTACCTGTATCAACTCCGTAATAACAATTTGAACTCGAAGCAACGATCTGATGAAAGCCCCCGAAATCCATCACGACGGCTGAAGAATATCCTTCTGATCCGGATATGTCTGTATTGGCCCATATCAGGCTCCCGTCATTTTTGTCAAGACAAACCTGGAATCCCTTCTTCCCGGCCGGGCGGACATACAAATGAGCTCCTTCTATAAGCACCGACTCAGCATATCCGTATTCAGTCATTTCGGCATCAAATTCCTCGGGCAGGTCTATGAACCATATCTCATCGCCGGTCTCCGAATCAAATGCGGCAAGCCTCCCCCCCTCTCCCAGGTGGTATATAATCCCGTCGCTGAAGGTGGGAGTGCTTCTGGATCCCGTATATGATGCAGCCCATGACAATGTTGTTGACCACGCCTGGCCATTGGCTTTCTTCCAGACAAGCTTACCATCGGGATCAAAACAGAATACAGTCGTCTGTCCCGATTCCAGGCCTGAGGCATAGATATGGCCATCAGCCACTATGATAGTACTGAAACCCTCTTCCAGCCCCTTAACTTTCCATTCCAGCCCGGGACCTCCATCAGGCCATTCCTGCAGCAGCCCTGTCTCACTTGATTTATTTGTACGGTCGGATCCATGAAAACTGGGCCATTCGGCTGTATTCTCAACCTTTTGCGCGCATCCTGCTATCAAGAAGAAAATTATAGCTCCACCAAGCACCTTTGATAAATTTCCTGTTAACACTGTCATATAAAAACCAGCTTCTGTTAATTAATTAACAATAAAATCTGCTGCAAATTAATAAAAAATGACTTTAGGCAATATTACATATAGAATTTGATTGCTGCTACGCTACGCCATGCCAGCCTGCCCTGCTGGAGCTCGACGAAATCAAAATCAATGACAGCTTCTTTATCACTCGCGCGTTAGTGTCTCTACGGGATTTGTTCTTGCTGCCCTCAGGGAAACCAAACTGACTGTAAGTAAGGCTACAATTATTGTAACAAATAATGATATCACAAACGGCACAAGAGTGGCCGGCACAAACGGGGACAGTCCGAAATCCATCCTGTATGCAAAGCTCTGCAGCCACCTGTCCAGAAGGTAATATGCCACCGGCCATGATATAAGGTTCGAAATAAGAACCAGTACCAGAAAGTCCCTGTTAAGCAACCAGACAACCTGGTTAATACCGGCGCCCATAATCTTTCTTATGCTGGTTTCTTTCGACCGTTGCTCGGTTACATAGGATGACAGACCAAGAAGCCCCAGGCATGCTATAAAAATAGTGAGGAGCGAGAAAATATTGAACAGGGAATTCAGTTTGTTCTCGGCTGTATACATCTCATCAATCTTATCAGCATAAAAGAAATAATTGAATGGAAGCGTATTTCCGAGATCCAGCCTGACTTTATCAATATATTCGATGGTAGAGGGGATATTTGCATTTCTCAACCTGACGTAGAAATTAAGCTGCGGGTTTCCATTAAGAACAAAAATGAATGGTTCTATTTTATTATGTATCGACGAGAAATGGAAGTCTTTGGTAACACCAATTACTACGCCTTCCCGGGGCGGATTACCCGGGTATCCTGTAAAGCGGATCTTCTTGCCAAGAGCCTCATCACCCCATCCGAAAGCCTTTACAGCCGTCTCATTGACAATAAACGCGCTGGTAAGATCAGATGTCATCTCGCGGTTGAAGTTCCTTCCCTCCAGAATTTCCATCTGCATCAAATCAATAAATTCATAGTCGACAACTGAGAAGCTGGTTGCAAGTTCCACCATTTTCCCTTCCTGCTCAATAAGAAATACAATCTTGCCTGCCATTGTCGGGGGAACAAGCAATGACGAAGCAACTCCTGTTATATCAGGGTTCTTCAGCAGCTCCGTTTTAAAAGCCTGGAGCTTATTGTTAATAAATGCCGTATCCCTGCTTGGAATTATCATCAGGTTTTCCTTGTTAAGCCCCAGGTCCATATTCCTGATATACCTCTGTTGTCCTGAGACGATCAGGGTACCAATTATCAAAGCTCCCGATATTGCAAACTGGAAGATGACAAGAATTCGTCTCATCAAACCCTTTCCCTGCCTTGGATTGACATTACTTTTAAGAACAGTTACGGGAGCAAACGACGAAAGGTAAAAAGCCGGGTAACTGCCTGATACAAGCCCGACGAACAGCGTAATTACCAGGATAAGGACAAAAGTTGCCGGTTCGAAAAGGTGCCAGAATTTAATCGCTTTTCCGGTCAGGAAATTAAAATAGGGCAGTGTAAATACGGTAGCGATAAGAGCGATTATCAGTGCCATGAGAACAAGAACCATCGATTCGCTTATAAACTGCCGGATAAGGGTCATCCTTCCTGCTCCTATCACCTTCCTCAGAGCAACCTCTTTCGAACGGTTAATAGACCTGGCAGTGGCCATATTCATGTAATTCAGACTTGCAATAAGCAACATGAATATTCCAACAAGAGAGAATACCAGTATGTAGCTGTAATTTCCGACTGGAAGATCAAATTCAAGATGTGTATGGTAATGTACCTTGTCAATTCTTGTTGCCATGAGGTTGAAGGAGGCATTTATCTGCTTGCCCACCGAACTCATGTATTTATCATAGAAGTCAGGGAACTTGGCAAGTAATGATTCAATGGTTGCATTCTTCTCCAGGAGTATATATGCAAAAACCGATACATTCCAGAATGCAGGAGCAGCCCTTGAGTTGAACTGGTCAACGCCCTGTATCTCAACAACGGTTGCCATTGAAAGGAGACAGTCAAAACGAAGGTGTGAATTTGACGGGACATCCTTTATGACAGCCGTAACCCTGAAATTCCCGAAATTACTGGTCTTCAGTTCCTCCCCCACAGGATTCTCCTTGCCGAAATACTTATTGGCAAAGCTTTCCGTAATTACAATGGTGTTCGGTTCATTAAGGGCCCTGTCAGGAGAACCCAGTATAAACTCATAATCAAGGACTTTAAATACTGTCGAATCAGCAAAATAAATATTGTCTTCAAAAAATTTAAGGTCCTTGTATTCAAACAGAATATCTTCCAGCCCGAACCCTGCAAAACGCGCAAACTCCTCTATCTCAGGGAATTCATCCTTAAGAGCAGGCGCCATGGGAATCGGCACAAGACCTGCAACAGTAGTCTTACCCGAAATATTGAAGTCACTTTCAAGGCGGTAAATCCTTTCATAGTTTTTGCTTTGCCTGTCAAAGGTGAGCTCATCCTTCACATACAATAATATCAGTATTGCACAAGCTATCCCTATGGCAGGGCCGAAGATATTAAGTATGGAATACAGACGGTTCCTTATGATATTGCGATAGGCTGAAATGAGGTAATTTTTAAACATGATCAGGTCGGTTAGTTATTAATGGCAAAGTTGCGCCCTTATTTTGTATAACGACGAACAGTTGCCGGAAACAAAAATACCTCTTAATATTATACAAGTCAATATTAATTTACAGAGAGCCCATATGGCAATACCTGTGGCTAAAACAGGCTCAAATTCAACAAATCCGGGACAAATGATCAACTGATCCCGAACAACCTCTTAATCGTCTCTGTATTTTCAGGATTAACAATATTCTTACCTTCAGGTGTATAAAGGTATTCTATCCTTTTGCCGTGTATCTCTGCAATTTTTCCTCTTACGATCTTACCCGTACTGTTCATCATAGTATTGTCAATAGTGAATGGTTCATCCAGTACTGCAACAGCAGAAGGAAGCCATCTCGAAGGGAAGAGGTCGCCATGAGGCCCCCCCGGCTTATACTGGTCAATAACCGATTCCAGTTCTTTAAGAACGGCTTCCTGTCCTGAAGTTTCATTCAGGTCGATATTATTTGACCTGACCCACCTGCTTAGAGTCTCTTTGTTTGGTACAAGCAGAGCTGAGGTGTATTTGTTCTGATTATTGTAAAGAACCAGAAAGTCAATATACTGAGACCTGTCCGTAATAGTCTCCTCGATGCCCTCGGGACTGTACTTCTCACCATCGTCAGAAATAAGGAGGCTCTTGAATCTTCCCAGCACATATAGAAAACCGTCGCTGTCAACATATCCCATATCTCCCGTATGAAGCCACCCGTCGCGGATTGTCTCAGCGGTTGTCTTTTCATTTTTCCAGTAACCTTTCATCACGTTTTCGCCTCGTATCACTATTTCGCCCTTCTCTCCCACCGGCATTTCTTCACCGTTATCATCACATATCTTAAGATCAAGATTACCAACAACAACCCCGGATGAGCCAAGCTTATGCCTTGCTTCCGTATTGCCTGATATCACCGGTGATGCCTCCGACAGACCGTAACCCTGGAACATCGGTATACCCACAGCATAGAAGAACCTTTGCAATTCGATATCAAGCAGAGCAGCTCCTCCGAAAAAGAATTTCAGCCTTCCTCCAAGGCCCTCCCTGATCTTCTTGAAAAGGATAATATCATATAATTTGTAAAGGGGCTTCAGGCATATCCTCAAACCCTTACCCTTATCCCATCCTAATCCATTATATTTATATGCTGTCCTAAGGGCATTATTGAACAGTCCTTCCACAAGCTTCCCTTTATCACGGATACCTTTTTCAATCCCTTTCCTCAGGTTCTTGGCCAGGCTTGGAGCGCTAAGCAGGAAGACAGGTCTTATTTCCTTTATGTTTGTCGGTATGTTTTTCAGAAAATCCATATATGATTTCCCGAACTGTACAGATGCAAAGCTTGCTCCTGTTGCGAGCATGATATATATTCCTACTGTATGAGCGAATGAATGATCCCACGGCAATATGAGAAGGGTTGTCCACCAGTCGGGTACGTCCATCAGTGTAAGAGTCTGCTCAATATTTGCCGTATAGTTCCTGTGCGATAGAATTATGCCTTTTGGATCGGCTGTAGTGCCGGATGTATAACATATATTGACATAATCGTCCGGCCCAAGCGATTCAAGGAGCTCTTTGAAACTATCAAGGTTATCTTTAAGGTATTCTTCCCCAAGCTTCTTAAGATCGCCAAAGGATAGTTCATCACTTTCATATTTTTCTTTTGGGTCAAGAAGAATTACTTTTTCGAGCTTCTCAAGTTCTTTTCTGACGGAATTCAGCTTCTCCAGCTGGCTTGCTGAAACAATAACCATCCTGGCATCCGAATGGTCAAGCCTGAATTTCAGATCGACACCTTCCTTCAACAAAATTGATGTGGGTACGTTGATTGCGCCTGCATGCAGGATGCCAAATTCGCTTAAGACCCAGTCTGTCCTTGCTTCTGATATCAGAGCTATCCTGTCACCTTTCTTTATGCCCAGGGCGATAAGACCTGCTGCCACTTTATAAGTCTCCTCCCTGGTTTGCCTGAAAGTAAGAGCCTCATAATGATCGGTCCTCTTTTCAAGGACATATGGATTATCAGCATATTTTGTGGCACTGCTCTCCAGTAACTGAATAATAGTTTTCATGCTGTCAGGTTTTATTATGGAAAAATATGAATTGAAGGGTTTTTCAGCAAAGGATGCCAAAATATATTAATAAACTAATTTACAACTTGTTTTTGATTTTATCGGATTTAACAATCATGCATGTGAGGTTTTATCATCTCCTGGCTTACTTTTATTTATTATCCCGTGCAGTGATACTGAAAGGTGATTGCTGTTACTGCCTGCGGTTCAGCATCAGTGAAATAAGCTGTGACCTGCTGTTTATCCCCGCCTTCTGGTAGATGTTATAAATATGGTTCTTGACAGGGATGTGAATACTTATTTAAAAAGATGGAAAATCCCGGATAATAGTTACGCCAGGGATCACTCTGTAACATTGAGAATGCTGCTCACTCACCAGTCAGGTCTAAACAGGCCTGAAGGAGGATTCAGCTCATCAGGCACCCCTTCAATAATTCAGACTCTCAATGGAGAATTTCCGGCCACAAATGATTCTGCTGTAATTCAGTTTACGCCAGGCACCAAATGGTCTTATTCAAACTGTGGATTCATTGTAATACAGCTTCTCATTGAGGAAGTAGTTAAAAAACCATTCCCGCAAATAGCTGAAGAAGTAGTATTCAGTAGGACAGGAATGCATGACAGCACTTTTGATCTTCCCCTCCCGAAGTCATTGAGTGCAAATGAGGCAGCGCCTCACGATGCCGGAGGGAAAGCTTATATACCTTCTCTTGACCCAAATGCAGTTGCACATGGAGGCCTGATGACCACACCGTATGATCTTGCACTTTTCGCCATCGAGCTTATGAAAGAGTACTGCGGGGAATCGGATAAGATCTTATCCCAAAATATGGCAAAGAAACTCTTCAGCAATGAAAGGCAGCTGGATCCTTCTGAAATGTTCGGATTATCTTTGAGTGAAGGGCTGGGGGTAATCATAAGCGGTGAAGGAGATAATTTTTCCTTCCTGTTCCCGGGCAGCAATGCTCCGGGATCGGAGTGCTGGATAATAGGGTACCCGTGTACAGGGAAAGGCATTGCTATAATGGCCAACGGTGAAATGGGAAGCCTCCTCGCTATGGAAATAATTGAAGCGGCGTCTAAAGTGTACAACTGGCCGGTATATGATTAAAAGTTATCAGCTTTGGAGAACCTTTATCCCGTCAAGCAGGAATAAAACAGAAAATACAAAAAGACAAATACCAAGAATCCTCATTATCCAGATATAAATCCTTTTACTTAAAAAAGCTTTTGACTTATCAACAAGAATAGCAATTAAGACCTTTGATCCGACCAGGAAAATATAGAATGAGATAAAAAACACAACAGCATCTCCGAATCCCTGATCATATGCCTTAATGGCTAAAGGTGTTCCTACAGTAATCCAGAAAAGGTAAGGATGTGGATTAAGCAGGTTAATGAATATCCCCTTAAGCATCGGCCCGTTCCTGTTCTTCCCTGTATCAGCGTTAAGGCCTTTGGCCCTCATACACTCGATGCCCAGGAAAGCCAGGAATAATGATCCGGTAAATGAGATGATACCCATTAATGCACTTATGTGATAAAGCCTGAGAAAAACAATGAATGCCAGAAATATTATTGGTATATCTGCGACAAGAGGGGCCATGGCTGCCCTGAAACCGTAATACCTGTTGTTTCTTAGTGTTTCACTAATAACAAGCGCAAGAAGAGGACCCGGAGAAATACCTGCCGTAAGTCCAAGCAGAGCACCTGAAATTATGTATCCTGATACACTTTCCGGGATCATTTTCTGCCGTAAAAAATTGAAAGGTGTGAATCTTTCATATATCAATAAAAAGACATGGTTGGTCAAATATAAGGAGAGGATATTACTAATTGTTAATAAACATTTTCTATTTTTGAAAAAAAATGTAAATTAAGCAGTTCTCTTGATATAATTTTATTGTCAATATTCTGTTATTGATTTATAAGGGAATTTACAAAAGTCATGAAACTGGCTGAAAACATACTAGCTGAAGGAAACAGGAGAAATCCACATATTGATTTTAACAGATATACTGGGGAATTAATCCTGTCTGGAAAATCCATCCCTGAAAATGCTGCAAAAGTTTATGAACCATTGCTTTTATGGATAGAAGACTATATTAAATCTCCAAGGCCAACCACAAACCTCCGCCTTAACCTCGAATATTTCAACACTGCTACATCAATATGGCTTGCGAAGATGGTTAAGAGCTTATGCAAAATTAACAAGGAAGACTATATCTTCTTTATTCACCTGTATTTCGATATCGAGGATTTCGATGATATGGACACCGAAGACCTCAGGGAAGTACTTGGCTCACTTCTTGATAATGTGGCTGAAATATCAGTTAACCTGGCAGTGCGGACCTATGGTATCGATGAAGGAGGCAAGATACTGAAAGAATCAACTGTACTGGTCTGAACCAAGCCTCGCCGCAGGGAATCCTCCCATTAAAACTTTCTCTTTTTAAATCTAAGCAAAACCGGTAACATCTTTGGAACTTCTTTCTTATACCTTTCATACTGCGGGTATCTTTCACTACTAATCTTCTCTGTAAAATATGTGCTGCCCTGGAAAAGCAATACCAGCAATAATGGTCCTGCTATGGTCCAGTTCAGCCATTCCCCGGATGACGATACACTAAAAAGGTAAAAACAAATCCACACGGCCTGCTCTGATGCAAAATTAGGATGCCTGACGAATCTCCATAAACCACCTGTAATAAACCCTCTTTTAACTGCTTCATGATCATTCTCTCCGTTCTGGATAAGGCTCTTTTTGGCCTTCTGGAAGCGGTACATCTGGTTATCAGCAACAGACTCCAGTATAATGAATAAAAGCATTAATAATCCGGCAAAATAATCAAGGTAATTAAGTCCCTTATCCGTACCCGTTGCTGCAATGATCAGCGGGCTCGAAAAAAGCATTATCAGAAAAAGCTGATAAAGGGATATGAATAACAGGTTAAAGATCGCAAACCGGAGTCGGCCTTTAAGCAATGGTTTCTCCTGTAAGATCTTCCAGCGATAATCCTCCTCGCCTTTCCAGGGTATGATACTATAACCTCCCTTCCTGTAAAAATTATAACTCAGCCTGAATCCCCATATTACTACCAGTATTAACATCATGTATACCCTCGCAGAAGGATATTGAACGGCAGTAACAGCAGCATATACGATCGGCATAAGACTCCATAGCTTATCGACCTGGCTGTAATTACGTGTTAACTCACTTATAATAAAACAGGAAATTGCAGCAATAACCATTATCATAATGAATGACCGGGCAATGTCACTCATTAACATATCGCTGAACCAGTACGTTCCCATTTCGGTAGATTGTATAAAAATAGTATTTGTCATTATTCTGAATAATTTATCAATAAGGTGGTCAAAATACAAATATTTTAAATTCATGCATCAGATCAGGCAACCACAAAGTAAAATTCATCAGTCATTCAGAGAGGATGTACATGATGTCATTTTTTCAAAAATCGATGCAGGAAATGTCAATTTGTCATAAACGACGGGTTAATTTGGCAAAGCTAATATATTGATTATCTTGCATATAATAACAGTAGTATATCCTTGCGACCACTGTGGTATTCTTTTTGAACAATAAATCATGTCAAATAAATTGTATAACTAAAAGGAATGGAGGACTTAACTATGGCACTTTTAAGATTTTCTAACCAGTATCCATCGTTGTTCGACCGTTTTTTTGATAATGAATTATTTGATTGGTCGAGCCGGAATTATTCAAATACCAATACCACGCTTCCATCGGTGAATATTAAGGAAAGTACTGACGTTTTCGAAGTCGAAGTGGCAGCTCCGGGTTTTACAAAAAATGACTTCAGGATTGAGCTGAATCACGATCTTCTTACAATATCGTCAGACAAGCAGGTTGACCAGGAGACTAAAGAAGGTCAGCAGTTTTCGCTGCGTGAATTCAGCTATCAGTCTTTCAGCAGATCATTTACCCTGCCGAATACAGCCGACAGTGAAAAGATCAATGCTAAATACGACAATGGGATCCTGAAGATTGTTATTCCTAAGAAAGAGGAAGCAAGGCCAAAACCACCAAGGCAGATAGCCATTTCATAAATTTATCTTTGGCCGGGTTAATTACGCCCGGCTGAAGTTTTCTTGTTTTCGGAATACAGTTCTTTTCTCCCGGACCAGTATTATAGGCCCCTGTAAAATAGGATGACAGCAGTGTTCCTTAAGTAAACATTATTGCTTTTAAAATGTTATGAATTTGAGACAGGTTTAATACCGGATAATTAATACCGGTATACCTGGTTTTTAAACAGGAAGTTTAAATTTGCATCCGGGACCTGTTATTTTATAAATAATGAGTATCAGCTTTGAATAATAAAATATCGTATATGACTAAATTTCAGTTATTTGAATTCATGAACTATACGGGCATATTTTGACACTATTATTTATTCATTACCAATAAACATTTTATGTATAATTAAAATTCACTTATATGAAAATCATTGCGTTGGATGATGTTGAAGTCAAGAAGGTAAATATGGAAGGCGCATCGGGGGCATGGAAACAGCTTCCTCTCGGGAAGCAGGATGGCGCCCCGGTTTATTCCTATCGCGTCTTTACCGTGGAACCGGGCGGATATACCCCATACCATCAGCATCCTTACGAACACATGAATTATATTATCGAAGGGCAGGGTGCACTTGTCAATGAGAATGGAGAAGAGACATCTCTTAAGGCCGGTGATTTTGCACTCGTCAATCCTGATGAGAAACATCAGTACAGGAATAGAGGAGACAAGCCTTTCAAAATGATCTGTGGTGTTCCCGGGGAATTTGAATAGACTTTTAAGATTGATTAAACAAAAATTGCTATAGTGATATTTATCACCGTGTTATACTGTTAATTAGATTAAACAATAATAATTTTTATATTTACAGCCATTCTTACTGAAATAATATTTTAATAATTTGATAATCTGAATTAAAAATGAAAATCAAAGTAATCAGAAAAATTGCAGGAATTCTGATCCTGGCTGCAACAATCGGAGTAAATCTCAGTGCACAGGAAAGAAATGACGTGATCAGGGCCTATAATGAAGGAGCTAAGGCCTCTCAGACAGATCCTGCGGCATCTATTAAAGCGTTTGAAAACGCAATTTCTCTGGCCGACCAGGTAGGCGAAAGCGCAGCTGACCTCAAGCAGAAAGCTGAAAAAGTCTTACCGGGATTATATGTAAAAGTTGCTCTGAACGCACTGAACGACAAAAAGCCGGCTGCCGAAATAATCGCGGCAGCTAGGAAAGCTGAGGCTGTTTCGGAAAAATACGGCAGCACAACAAACAAGGAAAATGCGGGCAAAATACTTGTTTCAGGGTATGGCAGCCTGGCAGGAGCCTATTTTGCAAATGAAGATTTTGAAAATGCCCTGGCTACTTTCGACACGCTGCTTTCAATCAATCCTGACTATCTGACGGCATACTACAATAAAGCCCTTATCTATATTAAACAGGGAGACTCAGATTCATTTGAAAATACCATAGATACATATATCGAAAAGCTTAAGAGCGCCAATGATGAGGAAAAGGAAAAACAGGCTTCCACAATAGCTCTCGAGTATTTCAGGGCTGCCGGATCGCAGGCTGCCCAGGCTGAAAATCTCGATGAAGCTCTTGCCCTGCTGGATAAGGCTTCCAAATACGGTGACGATAAGGATCTCTTCTACTTTTACGCTGATGTGTATAATAAGAAGAAGGATTTTGATAAAGGTGCAGAATATGCCCGGAAAGGGCTGGACCTTGAAACCGGTGACGCCGAAGCCAAAGCCAAGTTTTTTTATCAGATAGCAACTGCCCAGGTTGGTAAGGGCCAGACTGCAGAAGCATGTGAATCATTCAGGAATGCAATGTACGGCCCTTTTGCCGAAGCTTCAAAAGCGCAGAGGACAAACCTGAAATGTGCGGATAACTGATCCTTCGGATCTGCCCGGGAAATAATCAGATGGAGATTGGCTGACGTCATAATATAAATCGGGACAACTATCGTTGATACAGAAAAATGAAATTAAATCCCTGCAGGCTGACACCTGCAGGGATTTTTGTTTCCCGGTCATCCATTGGCAAATACTATATTGTCATAAAAGGATTTTATATATCTTGATGATTTAAAACCTTCGTACCTATGGAACCCTTATTCTTTATAATAATTGCACTGATCCTCGGTACAATTACCAGGCATCTGCTCAAGAAACTGCCAATACCATACACTGTATTGCTGGTTGTAACGGGAGTGATTCTCGGTGTAATTTCGCGAATGCACCTGTTATCAGAATCGTCCATAATCCTTGAGTCAATCTCATGGGCAGGCACATTAAATCCTCACCTTGTGTTTTTTGTTTTCCTGCCCACTTTGATCTTCGAAGCAGCTTTTGGTATGGACTGGCATACCTTCCGCAAAACAGCAGTAAGCTCAACACTCTTAGCCGGCCCCGGTATTATCATAGCAATGGGCCTTACGGCGGTTTTACTGATGGCTATTAAATTCCTGAACATAGGATTGTACGACTGGACATGGCCGGTTGCCCTCATGTTCGGTGCATTGATCTCTGCTTCGGATCCGGTGGCCGTTGTCGCCATCCTTAAAGAAATGGGTGCAAGCAAGAAACTCTCCACAATTATTGATGGTGAGGCTATACTGAATGACGGTACTGCAATTGTACTCTTTATGGTTTTCTATATACCACTGTCGGGTCAGGCCGCTGAGATGAATCCCTTTCTCGATTTTCTGAAGGTGGCCCTTGGGGGCGCTCTCTTTGGTCTTATAATGGCCAGGCTTGTAATGCTCTGGTTAAAAAATGTTTTCAATGACGCCCTCGTTGAAATTGTCGTTTTACTGGCTTCAGCTTATCTCACATTCTTTATTGCTGAGGATATCTTGCACGTTTCAGGCGTGCTGGCTTTGTTTGGACTCGGTATCACTATGGCCAGTATTGGCAAGACCAGGATCAGCCCCGAAGTAATGCATTTCTTACATGAGTTCTGGGACCTTGCCGTCTATATTGCAAATACGCTGATATTCATTATAGTAGGAGTGGTCATTGCCAGCAGGGTTAAATTTAACATCTCCGATTTCATTGTACTCGTAATTCTTTACCTGGGAATCCACCTGGCAAGGGCAATTATGATTGCCCTCCTGTTTCCGTTCATGAAAAGATCGGGATACGGGATGAACCTTAAAGACTCAACAGTGATCTGGTATGGTGCCCTTAGAGGTGCAGTCGGGCTCGCGCTGGCACTTATTGTGGCAGGGACGGATTTATTACCGGCCAATATCAGAGATCAGTTTCTGTTCCTGACTGCAGGAATAGTGATGCTGACACTCCTTGTTAATGCCACAACAATCAGGTTCATGGTAAATAAGCTGGGGCTCACAAAAATAGCTTCCTCCAAGGCGATTATCCTTAATCAGACTTTCAGGGAAGTGTCAGAGGAAATGACGGATGATCTCGAAAAAATATCGACAGAAAGGTATTTTAAGAATGCAGATAAAGCAATGATGCGCCGATATCTGCCCTCATTTAAAAGTATTCGGGTAGAATCAAAGGATGAAAGCGGTGACCTGGCCGAACTAAGGCGCAGGGTCCTGGAGAAAGAGAAGGCAAACTACTGGGACCAGTTCAATAAGGGCATAATAAATTCTGAAACGGTGATAAAACTCAGTGAGTCGATCAGTGAGATGCTCGATAATAACGGGAACCAGCCCCTTGATGCCCGGAGCGACCTTGAAAACATGCTCCGTAATTCAAGGTTCCTTAACAGGCTAAGAAAAACAAAATGGCTATTTAATATCTACCAGCAGTTGAATTACAACAAACTTGTCCTGAGCTACAACTTCGGTATGGGATTCTCTGAAGCACAGAACGAAAACCTGTTGCTTATTGATGACTTCAGCAAGATTGAATCAACCCCGGAAGCTGAAGCCAACATTGAGTGCCTGCGCGATGAGATCAGTCAGAATATTATCCACGGGCAGACCTTTCTCAGAAACTTTAAAAGATTCTATCCTGATATATATGTTGAAGTAACAACACGAAAAGCCGTCCAGATCCTTCTAAATGATGAGAAAACCAAAATAGAAAAGCTTCTCGAGTCAGGCAGGATTGAAATAAATGAAGCTCAAAGACTGTTTGACGATATAGAACAGCGAATGAAAAAAATACATAAATACCGCCACAGGAGCACAAGGAAAAATGTTCAGAATTAATTACAAAAACCGGCTTCAGGTTATCACCATTCCTCTTTGGCTTCCAGATCTGTCATTTTGTAAACTACGGAAGAAGCATTGACTGATTCTGCATACAGATCATTGAAATCCGGCAAAGAAAGTCTACTTCCCTTACGGAGAAAAACAGGTGTCATGTAAAGAGGAGCATCAACATCTATATATTGACCCCCTTCATATTCTCTTCCATTCCAAAGGTCAGTCCAGGTTTCTCCCGACGGTAAATACACCTTCGTCTTGATAGCTCCTTTTTCCCATATAACCGATACAAGAAGGTCATCTCCGAACATATAGGTTTCCCAGTTATTCCAGCTCTCCTCCTGGTCCGGATACTCCAGGAATAAAGGCCTGGCAACCGGCAACCCGGTCTCGCGTGCATTTTTTGCAAGGTCGTAAACATAATCCATTAGGCTCATTCTAAGCGTGCTGTAAAATCTCCATACCGAAATGAGTTCATGATCATATGATGGTTCGCTGTTCAGGTCCCAGAAGCCTTTGTTATTCGTCGGACCAATCTCCATAATCGGTGAGAAACAGGAAAAACCTATCCATCTTATTGAGACCTCGCGATCGACAGGACCTGAATAACCACAGACATCTGAACCCCACAATGGGTAGCCCATTATGGCGCATCTTTGCAGGCCAATTAACACCGACCTGAGTCCTTTGTCCGAGCTATACGTATCACCAGCCCACATTCCTCCGTACTTAGCACTTCCTGTATATTGAGCCCTTGTAAACAGCAGGAAGTCATTCCCCAGCACTGGTTCTACAGCATCATAAGTTGCTTTGATAAATTGCCGGCAATAGTCGTTATAATTTTCCCTGTAAGATATCCCGGAATATGTCTTCAGATTGAGAGAATCTATTAACCTCTCACCGTCACCACGATCGAGTTTGAAACCTTTTACACCCATTTTCGCCAGTTTTGCAGGGCCCATTTCTCCCCACCAGCTGACAGCTTCGGGATTGGTAAAATCCATAACAGCCATGTTCTGTTCAACCCCTGGGATCATGTTCCTGTTGTTTCTCATTACGCCCATTGGTGCTGGCTGCGTCCCTGCCGGCCGCTGTGGCGGCCTCATTTCCCTGCCAACCAGGTCATATCCCTTCTCCTTTGCCACACCTGCCATATCCCCGTATGCCCATGGACAGATCCACAACATCAAATCAATATTCTTACCATTGAGCCAGGATATCATCTTTCCAAATTCAGGCAACCGGTCATAGTCAATTTCAAAATCATCATACCCGAATGGTCCGGTACCCCAGGGCCTGTCTATCCAGTAAGCTGTACACGGAATATCGTATGCCTGCATTATAAGAATGTCCTCTGTGATATCCGAGTTATATGGAGAATTAACTTGAGAACCATCAAAATATGTCTTTTTATTAAAATGCTCATCACGCCAGCGCCACGGTCCGAATGCCCACTTCGGAGCCAGGAATGAGGGTCCTGTCTCAAGGGCATGCTTACTGACAATCTCGCCGGGCGTGGAAGCCAGGTAAAATTTGAAATTTATCTCAGGCCCCTCAAATGCAACCTGTATCGTATTTGTTTCTGACTTGCAGAAATCAAACAACCCGGGCCATGTTCCATGAACGAACAATCCATAGTTACCTGATGAAAGAAAGAAGGGAGCATAAGCGGAGACAGTAGGTTTAATCTTCATTTCCACAATCTCGTTTCGCAAATTCATT
This sequence comes from uncultured Rikenellaceae bacterium, assembly GCA_964595725.1. GTDB lineage: Bacteria > Bacteroidota > Bacteroidia > Bacteroidales > VadinHA17 > LD21. Next base: position 27,034 of record CAZQRQ010000013.1, read on the forward strand.
GCTGTTTTTATATCTTCGCTCCACGAGTTGCCCTGGGCTCCGTCAACAACTCTTTCCATAGCTCCCGTAAAATATTCATCATCAGAAGCTTTAATATTGAAGTACCATTCTTCACCTTCCACGCTGTTATCGTCAGATAGCAGGTTCATCTTCACTTCAAGTTCATCATTACTTCCAACAACCTGAACCTCAGCTTTTAACTGGCCGTTTATGTCCCAGACAAATTCCGCCATATCCTTGTTTATTACTTTCTCAACAGGTTCTCCGCTCAGCCAGTATACTTTTCCTCCATGCTTAAAGCCGATGCTTCCTTTTTCGTTTGAGACCGGCTGAAGAACAATATCAGGTCCAAAGGCATTTTTAAGTTCCAGTACCGGGAAACTGTTAATGTCACTTATTTCCAGCCGGGCCGGGCCGGTACCTGAACATGATGATAATACCACAGAAATAATTATCAATAACATGTTGATTGAAAGAGATTTTTTATGCATCATTTTTATTATTATTTTTTTGAGTATCAGCTTTAATTAATAAACAATTTTAAGTGATTAAATATCAACTACATAATCTCATGAACTCACCCCAAGCTCCCGATAAACCGGGACAGGCTCTCTCTGCTTCGCAAAGAGGGGCAAACCGTCCTGCTCCCCCTTCTTTTGTCTGCAAGAGAAGGGGGAAGGGGGGATGAGTACATGAAGCAGGTTAAATTATTATTAAATTTTTGTTAATCATTCGCGATACTCATTTTCTTTAATAGATTTTCTATAAAGATAATATTCTTTCCCCAACCATTCCCTGCGATTCACATGAGAGGTCCGGGTATGAGCCCCCTGGAGGATCTGGTGTCATTCATACCTCAAAGCATCAGCAGGATTTTTCATAGCTGCCTTATAGCTTTGGGATAGTACTGAGACAGTGGCAATCACAAATGCAATTATCCCCGTTAACACAAAAATGAACCAGCTGATTGTTGTCTGGTAGGCAAAGCCATGGAGCCATTTGCGCATAATGATCAGGGCAAGAGGGCACGCCAGTATAAATGCAGGTATCTCGAACCTGATGAAATATGAGAACATCAGAAGCATAATATCCCTGGTGGTAGCCCCGTTCACTTTTCGGTAGCCTATCTCTTTTGTACGTTGTTCTGCGATGGAGCTTATGAGACCGAATAATCCCAGTGATGCAACAATAATTGCAAACAGGGTAAATGCCGTTAAGATCCTGCTCAGCCTGATCTCCTCATTATATTGCAGATTGAAATATTCATTGCTGAAAAAATAATCAAAAGGATCACCGGGATAATGCTTTGGCCATATGGCCTGAAGCTGTGTCAGGGCCTTTTGCATATCTCCCCTTACACGAAATGAGTAAAACCCGAACTCAAACGGATGACGGTGAACAAAAATGACAGGTTCGACAGGCTTTTTAAGTCCCTCATGATGAAAGTCGTTCACCACACCCTTGATTATAAAGCTGTTGTTTCCCATTCGCAGCTGTTTACCGACAGCATCTTCAGGCGATGTGAATTCCAGCATCCGGGCTACCGATTCTGTTATTATTACCCTGGCAGAATCCAGCCTGATTGGCTGTTCAAAGTTCCTTCCGGCTAGCAGCTTCAATCCATAGGCAGGAATAAATCCATCATCAATGTTACCCAGTGTAACTTCCCTTTTCAGTTCACCCTGCATATCTGCACGTGAAAGGTTGCTTACCCTGAAGCGCATTGGTTGACCCGGCACATTCATACTCGCAGTACCGTATAAAAAGTCGTTCAGCAGTACCACTTCATCACGGAATGCAATAAAATGTTCACGGCGGAGTGAATCAGTGTGGGTTGATGCTGCTCCCCTGAGCACAACAACATTATCAAGGTTAATACCCAGGTCGGCATCCTTCATATATTTGATTTGCCTGCCAACAGTCAGTGTGCATATTATCAGGAAGCATGAAATGAAGAACTGTATCCCGGCTAGCCAGAGCGAGCCACTGTTTCTGGAGATCTTTTTCTGCTGAAGAAGAGCAGGATTTACCTTTAGCGACGGGATAGAACCTATAAAAGCCATTATCACTATACCTGCAATAATAAGCACAATAAATAATCCTGCAATTTCCTGGTAATTGATATATCCCTCAGAAATCGGAGTGTTTATAAGCCGGCTGAATAAATCCCTGGAAAGAAAATACAGTAATACCGAGAGGATTATAGCCGAGGAATTTATAATAACGCTCTCGATCAGTGACATTTTGAACAATGTAAACCGGCTGGCTCCCAGTTTCCTGTAGATGGCGAAAACGTTGAGCCTTTTACGTGCAATAGCTGTTGATATGTTTACATAGTTCATCCAGACAACGAACAGGATCAGCGCAGCTACAAGCATAAGGGCATCAATTGTTTTTTCCTGTGTGCTGGTTCCGAATTCACCGTCGCGGTCTGTACTGTAATGCAACTTATCCAGTGGCTGAAGAGTGAATTTTCCTGTGCGGTTCTGACGCTCAAGAAAAGTAAGATACCTGCCGGCTACCTGGTCAAGCCCTTCTTCAACTTTTTGAAGATCTGCACCTTTCACAATTTTCACATACGTCCACCATGATGCACCTGAGAAGTTCTCCTGGCGTGGCACACCACCCGACTCAACCCAGGTCTGTATAGGCATAAAGTAATCACACCGGATATGACAGTTGGCGGGAAGATCCCTGAATACGCCAGTGATCTCGTGTCGCATACCCTCGTTAACCCATATGATCTTGCCAATGGGGTCCTCATTCCCGAAGATTTCTTTTGCCTTTGATTCAGAGATAATACAGTACCATGCATCCTTCAGCTTTGCTTCCCCTCTCACCATCTCAAATTCGAATATATCGGTGAAGTCTCCGTCAACCCACAAATCCCTCTGTTCGCTGAAGAGTTGTTCCTCGTACCGTACCAGTACATCTTCATAATAAGCTATAGCACTCTTTTCGATTTCCGGGATCTCCTCCGGCAGGACTCTGAATAACCTCCGCGGAGTTTTAGCCGAGTGAAGGACCCTTTCCCCATTCTGGTCTATATCGTAATCGACTCTGAAGATTCTGTCGCCATTATTGAAGAACCTGTCATATCCTCTTTCATAACCAATATAGGTTACGAGCTGAACAAAGAACAACAATCCCGCTGCAAGTCCAAACACATTAAGTAAAGCATGGAATCTGTTCTTGCGAAGGTGATTCCAGGTCGAACGAAAATTTACGAAACTCATTATTCTATATTATTTAGTAATGTGCAAGATTTCCCGGCAATACTTGCCAGTGGATCCCCGTCGAAAATGATTCCTCCCGATCCGTCTGTAAATCCACCGCCATGGATGTAGAAGAAAACAGGCCGGCCTCCGTTATCATCCATCCCCGGGGTCCAGACATTCAGGAAAAGGCAGTCTTCACTTATACCTGTCTTAACATGGTTATCCCAACCTACAGAAAGTGCATACTTATCAGTCGGAGCGGAAGGTATCTGCGATGCAGCCGGCCCATAAGCAAAAGCATCGTATACATCTTTCCACTTTTTGGGCTTAACAGGAGGCATAAACCTGTTTGCACCGGTTGTGCTCTCTCCATACCTGATGCCACGGAAGGTCCTTATACCTGCAACATCCATACCTCTTACTTTCCCGTATGTCGTCTCAACTACAGGAAATCTGTCCGATAGTACTCCAAAACTAAACCGTGGCAATAGTAACCCTGAGGCTGCGGCTGCGGCTGCTCCCAGGATTGAAGAATGCCTGAGGAATCTGCGCCCGGAAATTCCAACCGACGGTAATATTCTATTTATTTCTGACATGATAAAAGGTTTATTTCCTATCAAATTTAAGAATATACCGATAAGAATAAAATATTAAAATCTGATATAGTATAAGTGGCTAATGCGTTTACTTATTGCGTAACTTTAATTTTTCAAATTAAACATAATTACTGAAATGAAAAGGTATCTGTTTATTATCTTTTGCACCATTTTAATATGTTGCAGTCATGTTCTTAAGTCTCAGACAATGACTTCGGAATACAGATTAGCCAACAAGATCACTATCGGAGGAACCGGAGGATGGGACTATCTGAAAGTTGATGAGGAAACAGGAAGGATATTTGTTTCCCATAGTACACAAGTTCACGTGGTGAGTGAAAAGGATGGCAAGCTGATTTCCACAATTCCCGACACCAGAGGTGTTCATGGTATTGCAATTGCCCCCGATCTGAATAAAGCTTTTATAAGCAATGGCAGAGACTCCTCTGTAACAGTCATCGACCTGAAGACTCTTACATTTTTAACAAAAATAGGTGTGACAGGTCAGAATCCTGATGCTATCTTATATGATCCTCTCAGCCATAACATATTTGTTTTTAACGGCAGAAGTGCAAATTCAACGGTGATCGATGGCAGGACAAATAAGGTTCTGGCAACCATCATGCTCGACGGTAAACCTGAAAACGCTGTATCCGATGGCAAGGGGACTGTTTATGTGAATATTGAGGATGAAAGTGAGATAACAGTTATCAGTTCCGCCGAAAACAAAGTCATTGAATCGTGGAGTATTTCACCGGGTGAAGAACCCACAGGATTGGCACTGGATAACGAAAACCATCGGCTCTTCAGTGTATGCGGAAATAGGAAAATGGTCATTGTGGATGCTGTTACCGGGAAGATAATAACATCAATTCCTATCGGAGAAGGATGCGATGGAGTCGCTTTTGATCCGACCCTTAAACGTGCCTATAGTTCAAACGGTGATGGAACAATGACAGTGGTGCAGGAGATCACCCCGGATAGTTTCAGGGTAGTGGAGAATTTCAATACACTCCCGGGCGCCAGGACTATTGCGCTTGATACAAAAACACATCATATTTTTATGTCGGTTGCTGAATATGAAAGAACTGAAGCATCTGCAAATAATCCGAATACAAGACCTGCTATGAAACCAGACAGTTTTATGGTCCTTGATATTGCACCTGTCAGATAATTTTCACATCAGGGATGTTCCGGATAAATTAGCAAACAATTTGATCATATCGCAGCATTTTATTGTTAATAGGTTCACAATTACAAAATAATGGAGGTATAAAATGGCGTTTAAAACTGTTTTCATCGCACATGCACCTGATGCTGATCCTGAAAAAAACAATAACCTTATTGATACCGGCAAATACAGGCTTTATAGCTATGTCGTCAAAACACAGGATGAAGCGATCAGGGTTTGTAAGGATCTTTACAGGAAAGATCAGATTGAATCAGTACTTCTTTGTCCTGGCTTCACTCACAAAGATGTAGCGGAGATTTTCGAAGCACTGGAAGGCCGTGTTGCAGTTTGCGTTTCAAGGTGCGATGGGCCGAGCAGTAAAATAGCTGGCCCGGTGCTGCAAAGAGAATTCTTTGGAAAGTGATCTGCTGCTAATGATCCAGCACTGATCCGTCGAAGCTGTCCCACATTTCGGGGAATTCCCACTCTTCGACACCACGCTCGTTTTCAACCAGGTTATCATCCAGTTCAAGCCCCAGTCCCGGGCCATCTATATTGCCTGCAAGCAAAATGTGACCGTCTTCCCCCATCACAATTGGCTTCTTGATGTAGCTCTTCCCGAGGGCACTGCGCTCAACGCCGTCATCAGGAGCTGCCTGCAGATTTGGCAATTCATGGGCAAGGAGATTGGGTATGCTAGATGCTACATGCATTGAGGCGACAGCCCCGACGATACCTTCCTTGGCATGTGGCAGCATGGCTGCATAATACGCTTCAGCAAGTATCGAGATTGCTTTTAGTTCTGTAATGCCTCCACAGTGAGTAACGTCCGGTTGAAGTATCGAGGCAGCATTCAGCGACAGCAGGTCGCGGAACTGCCACTTGGTGACCATACGCTCGCCAGTGGCAAAAGGGATATGTGTCTTCTTCGCCATTTCAGCCATCAAGGGCAGGTTCTGAAACTGGATAGGCTCTTCATAAAACCAGGGCTGGTAAGGTTCAAGCGCCTTAATGATGAACATTGATGTCTGCGGCGAATGATCACCGTGCAACTCAATACCCATATCTGTTTTCGGGCCGATTACTTCCCTAATAGCGGCGATATTATCCACAATTCCCTGGACGAAATCAGGATTTTCAACTAGGCGCGACAACCGGCCGCGGCTGTAAGTGACACCTACCTTTAGCGATTTAAATCCCTGATCTAATACCTGCTTAGCCCCTTCAGGAGAGCCGGCCTGCCCGTAAACCCTTACCCGGTCACGCGTGGGACCTCCAAGAAGTTCATAAACAGGAACACCCAGTGCCTTTCCCTTTATATCCCACATGGCTATATCCACTGCCGACAAAGCACTTGTAAGGATTATACCCCCGCGATAGAAAGCATGCCTGTAAATAGCCTGCCAGTGGTGGGCCGGTCTTCTCGGGTCTTTGCCGATAAGGTATCCCTCAAGCTCCTTAATAGCCGCCATGGTAGTTGAAATTCGTCCTTCCACTGTCCCTTCACCTATACCTGTTATCCCGGCATCAGTATGCATTTTAATGAAGACGGTTCGCATTGTGTTCACAGGTATGATCTCCAGTTTCGTGATTTTTATGGGATCTCCCGGTGCAATAAGAGCCCTGCCGATATTGAATTTACTTCCGGCATCTGAATATTTGACAGGTGTGCCTGCCAGGTGCTCGGCAGTCAATAGCCCGGCCATTCCTGCTGTCATGTTCTTTAGCCATTTTCTCCTGGACTGATTCTTTTTCATCGGATATTTTTATTATGGTTTGATTTTTAAATTGAAATAAAGAAATATGAGATGAGGCAGATCCTCAAAGTTGTTTATATAAATATACAGATTTTACTCCGGCAGTCACTTAACACAATGCTTTAAAATTTGAATCCCGTGTTACAGAAAATAAATAATCTTGAATTGAAAAGTCAACATTGCAAAAAAGACTGGTTAGAACAACTTATGGCTCTGAGTTGTTATATACACGATAGCAATCACTAACAGCTTATGTTAACAGGAAGACTGATATTATGTTTACCTGTCTGCATAATATATGAAGACAAAAATGAGACTACTGAATATCAATGCATTATTGTTACTGGGCATAATTGTCATTATTGCCGGTTGCAGTCCTGAAGCCGGTAACCCCGGGCAGACACATGAAACATATCAATGGAATGGTATCAGGAATGCGATAACACCCACCGGTGAAAAGCTTCAACCGGCGGAGAAAGGGCCTGTAAGGAGTGCATTGGGAGAACCGGTGATCAATTTTTCTGATTTTAAGCTTGAAATTGCCGGCCTTGTTGATTCATCCTATAACCTGTCGCTGATCGATATTTTAAGTCTACCGGAAACACAAACTGACACCTTGCTGATGTATTGTGTTGAAGGATGGGAAGTATGGGGAGTATGGCAGGGTATTTCGGTGAAAGGCCTGCTTGATGAAGCCCGTGTCAAGCCTGAAGGTAAATATGTATTATTCACCTGTGCCGATGGCTATTCCACGTGCCTGCCCCTCTCCTACCTGGAAAATTATAATATAATTCTGGCCTACAACGTAAACGGTTCACCGCTCAAAACCAGTGACGGCTATCCGCTACGGTTAATTTCTTTTGGGAAATTCGGATATAAGTGGGCCAAGTGGGTCAGCAGGCTTAAGGTAATTGATATGTATGAATATGGCTACTGGGAGAGTCGCGGATACTCCGACGATGCTGATGTTGAAATCGAGCGACGAAGGTATTATGAAGGTGAAAATGCGAAACCCCTTGATTATTGAACAATTGCCCTATTAAATTTAAATACAGGCTTTTCTGAATGGAATAACCGGAATCTGTTAAAGAGCCTCCAGTACCTGTCAGTTACTGAAATCAATCGTCAGCTTACCTTCTTCCTTTGTAAGGTCTATTTCTTTCGATACTCCGTCAACGGTAACCCTGTATTTTCCAAAGAAGGCAGGAGTTGAGAACTCTCCGTTTCTTCCTGCGATTCCGGAGACATTGGTCCACCATTCTTTGAAGACCAGGTTCTTATAGGCTTCGGCTGCCGGAGTCGGTGTCCAGTCGCGCTTATAAAGCGATGAAGACGGGATCCAGTTTGCGCCTTCCCAAAAACCCCACATCAGTATACCATCAACAGCTGGATGCGCAAAGCATATCCTGTAGAAATCAACTATCTCCTTTGCCTTTGATTCCTCCTGCTCAGGAGTAAGCTGGCTGTTCTTGTACTCGGAACGCATCCCCGGCATATTGAATTCAGTAATACGTATTGGAAGGTTAAATGTTGCCAGTGAATCCAGCGCACTCCTTACATACTGGCGGTCGAATGTCTCAAGGTGGCTGTGTGCCTGTACACCTATTCCCGAAATAGGAATTCCCTGCCCAAGTAGCTTACGGATATGGGCCATATAGTCAGGCAGACCGATACCCAGCGGAGACTCAGGGATAAGGACATCATAATCGTTCAGGAAAAGTTTTGCATCAGGATCTCCTGCAAGAGCCCATTGTGCCATCAGTTTTGTTATATCAGGACCTAGCCTGTCTTCATAGTAATTCCCGTGGATCATCTCGTTGTTGAGGTCATATTCTGCAAACCTGCCTTTATAGCGCTTTGTTATATACTCTGCCCTGCCCTTTATTCTCTGCCTCAGTTCATCATCATCAAGTTCAGCAACCCATTGCTGAACATATTGTGAACCAGTATTGGGAGACCTGAAAATGCCCCAGAAAAGGTTATGCCCTCTCAGAGGTATATTGTTCATTTCTGTCCAGCTTAGAATTGAATCTACAACATCGTAGTTCACCTGGTCTTTCCTTGGTTCCATGATCATCCATTTCAGGGCATTTTCAGTGACGGCCGCATTGAAATTCTCAAGGAATTTTTCCTTGAATTGTGCCAGGTCATTTTCCCGCATACCCCTGGCAAGACTGTTAGGTATCGCGCAACCGAACCAGAATTCGTGCTTCAGCTGTTCTACCATAACCCTGGAGCCCCTTTTCGCCCTGATAACCAGTTCCCCTTTTCTGTACCTGGCTATTGAATCGTTTATTCCCTCGTACTGGGCTGTCACACACTGAGGATATGCAAGCAGCAACAAGGATATGGTAAAGAAGCCGATAAGCGGCTTTTTGATTATACGAGTAATATTTTTCATATCGCCATTTATTAAGTTCTCTTTCGGGAAATTAAACAAAAAATCAAACTATGCCAAATTCCGCAAATCAATCACCCTGGATTTGCCAGATCAGAAAATCACCGTATTAAAAACCGGTTTTTAATACGGTGATTATTCCTGTCAGCACAATGAATGGATTCATAAGCTGCAGTTAATATATTCAACTTTGCTGACCTGGCCTCAACCTTATAAAAGGTCTAAATGTTCTGAGGCCAGGATGAACATTACATGAGACCATAATAAGGGCTGTACCGACGATTGTATTCTATTCTCAAAAACTTGTTCCGGAATCAGGCAATCATCGTTCAAATTGTCGATTACCCGGCAATAATAATTTCCGGCCTTTTCCCTATTGTTTCTTTTTGAATAACAGATCGACATCCAGAAGCTCAACAGTGGCCACGATCCGGAGCCTTTGTTCATATGCTTCCCGTTGTGCATACAGCCATCATAATCATCATGTTCGTACCTGTGAATTCCTCCACTGGCAAGAAGTCTCTTTTCGATCTCTTCTATTGACGCCACTATTCTCGGATCATCCGCATCATATACTTCAAAAGGATATACCAGGCCCATGACAGAAGCATCTATCCTATTATCGACAATTTTACCATATGATCTGACAAAGTAATCATCAAAATGACTGTCGAGGCGGCCCTTCATTTCTTCGGCTGTCTCAATCCATTCTGCTGTTGGAATTATATCGTGGGCACATCTTAATCCTTTAATACATGCTGCAAGTGAATATGTAAAATTCTCTTCCAGGTCGGGGAAGCAAAATCTCTCCTCCCATAAATCATTACTGACCAGCGTCAGGTGAGACCCGTTCCAGATCCTGCAAATGCCATTCGCTGCCAGCGTGATTACTTCTTTAACGATCTCATCATCCCTTACGGATGGGTGTTTTCTCAGATGATCATGGGCTGCCATCAGGATTGTACCATTCTGATCGGGTTGGAAATTCATCAGTGATTTCAATCCATTAGGGTAGTACTTTTCGTAAAACAATCCACTCTCTTTAAATCCCTCTGCATGCAGAAGACACCATCTGAAAAAATTCCCCGGAATATTATGCTCCCCGACTGAATCAGCCGCCAGGCAGGCATAGGCTGCATCACGGGGCCATACGTAGAAATAATTCTTCGCACTTACCGGGTAATAGCTTTTAGAAGAATTAGCTGCGATAATTCCGCCATTCTCCAGCGTGCAGTCAAAAAGAACATCCCTGGATACTCTTATTGTCTTTTTTACTTTTAAGGAGTTTCGCTGATCAGTCATTTTCACCGGATGTTATTATTTTTCCCGTACAGCGTTTTTAGCTATCTCTATATCATATGCTACTTCAGGTCTTATCCTTGCCCAGTGGAACAGGTTATTATCATTCCTGTCGTGACTGCTTCCATTATAGTGAGTTAATGGCATATCCTTGTATATCGGTCTAGTTATCTCAATCACCTTGTCCCAATATTGAAGCGCATTTTCAAGATGTCCTGTTGAACTCTTCCTGTCGTCTTCATCACCGCTGATATAAAATCTTTGCAAATCCATTGCACCTTCAAGCTTTTCAGCAAGGTGTAATCCGAGATAAGCCCAGGTCCTTATATCCGCGACCTCGTACATTAACGTAGCATTGTCATCTGTATCAATATCTTCCACCAGCCTGAGTGCCTTGTGGCAGTCCTGTTGCAGCATTTTTACCAGTACGGGTGGTGTTATCTTATCCTCGGGAAATGAACCTCCCCTGTCTGTTGTTCTGATATAATTCTCGACCGAGACATAATCCGGAGCCAGAGGAGGATGTGTCATTAAGCTCCTTACTGAAATGTATTTTGTACTGTCGCCTGTTAATGCCAAAAATCCCTCGCTGTAAAGAGTGAAGTCCCATCCGCAATCATAAAGTGAAGCCAGGCGTAATTGAGTTGAAGATGCAAGAGCATACGCCTGCAGAAGGTTCTCACCGCCGGCACCGTAACGCCGTATAAAATCAGCCTTAAATACTTCATCCGGAGTTTGCGGATTGTATAATAACCTTCCCCAAAGCTTATAAAACAACCATTGCCGTTCAAATGCAAAAGTCCAGTCAACCGGTTCCTTCACGGCTGTAAAATAATCAAGAGCAGGAATATATGTCTCAGATCCGATAAAGTAACCTCCCACATAACTCTGGCTGTTCTCCGCTATGTGAGCCCGGACAAAATCCGGCACTCCCCATCTTAAGGCAAAAAAATCTTCATTACGCGCCGTATATGTCACTTTATATCCCTCTGGCTCAGGATTATAGAACGTGTCGAACATCTCACCTCCATGCACTTTCACCAGTTTTGGAGTGGAGTGTGCATGTGACCAGTTGTACTTAAGGTCAGCGAAAACAGGTCCGTCGATAAAATCCTGACCGGCCTCTCTTTCAATAGCCCTCCTTGTAAGTTGTTCGACCTCCACGCTTGTTGCACCTAATGATTCGGTAGTACTGGAGAAAGGAATCCGGTGAACGAGCTTTACTTTCCGTCCGGCCATTCGCATTCCCTCAATATATGTATCAAACATCCAGTCCTCCCTTTGTTGTGGTGTCATGCCTGCCATTCCTTCTCCCAGGGTGAATCCTATACCCGTAAGGCCAGGATATTCCTGCAGTACCTGTGTAACGCATTCCCTCATATATCTTTTCACAATTTCCGAAGTGTCACCTGCACAATAATAGTGAGGATAGAAATTCGTCAGTGCTACATTATGGGCCTTTGAAAACTCCTCACTCACAAATATATTGAACGGGAAAATATATGTATCTATAGCTCGTTCTGATGCCATCTTTAATATTTCCCTGTGAAGTTCCTTCCATTGCTCCATCTCTTTCAGTGAAAACGGGCTCGCCTCGGGAAAATTCTTAGGGATTATCATATATACAAATGGATGAAGGTTGAATATTGTAAGAGAGTTGAAACGATTTTCCGCCATCATATCGAGAAATGCTTCCCAGTATCCGGGATTACGCAGTGTCTCATAATGCTGGTCAAGTGCGGAACTCGGGCGATACGAATACCATGAGGTATTATGCTTTATAGCCCTCATAGGATAATGCGGCTGCTCACTCCCTGGCTTTATATCACCTATATCGAGCCCGTTACGTATGTCTTCAGCCAGCGATAGGCAGCCATAAATCATCCCTCTCCTGTCACCCCCGGTAATTCTTATTGTATTCCCCTCTGTTGCCAGAGAATAAGCTTCATCATCCAGGCTTGCAGTATCAATCGCTATGGAAATCCGTAAATTTCCCTCCGATGTTTCTCCGGCTAAATAATAACCATTACGGGTCAGGGCCTCTTCCAGCTTACCCGATGCATATACAGCCTGAGGCATTGATTTATCAAATTCAAGGTAAACAACTGATGGTGCAGACGTCCTCGGTCCCGATTTTTGTGAACAATTAAAGCTAAATATAACTGTCGTAAAAACCAGGATTATGATAACAGTATTTCTCATGAGGATTTATAGCTGAAATGTTATAAATTGACAATTATGATCAGATCAGACAAATTTAACCAATTTGATTAGATGACTTATTTTGACAACAATATTCCCGCTATCAATCCGGCAATTAACACGGCAAAGCTAATAAGAAGCCACCACCATAGCTTTCCTGCAGGTGGGACTGGACTTTCTTCTTCCATTCCTGAAAAAATTGTCCAGGCTTTAAATCCTTTCCTGACAGCCCATTGTTCATAAAGCAAAATTAAGATGCCCGCCGGCAGGGAAACATGTACAACAATTACAAGCCAGGTAATAACAGCATATGGGGAAAGAGGTATCAGCAGCGACATATTGAGGCTTTTATTCAGCAGGGGCATGGCAAGTGAGAAATAACCGGCGAGTCCCAGGAAATTGATTATCAGCACCTGTGGAAGCCTGTTTAGCAGAAGACGCAGGTATCCCCCCCTGGAGCAGGTAAATACAAGAAGTACATGTACAAGAAACGTTGCCGCTACAGGTAAACCGACAACCAATGCCAGCTGTGTTTGCCATGCATTATTTCCGTTCATCAATTTCACTATAAGTAACGTTGTCCCGGAAGTATACGATAATACAACGGGCATAAGGTTTCCCAGTGTTTCAACAAGTGCCATCTTAAGAACTTTTCCGGAAATCCTGGAGTGTAAGTATTTTATCACGATAGCCATAGGTCCAAACACAATTGCGGCGGGTATCCAGAGCCTGTACTCCTTCCTGGATTCATAGGGGAAAAAGAATATTATTATAAGGCTTACCAGTACTATCAGGGGCCATGATAAACCCGTAATCCTGTTCATAACCAGTTTAGCAGTGGCTTTTTCATACCTCCTGGCTGCCTCTTCCCGTACATCTTCCGGAAATAATTTGCTAAGGGCTCCCGGTTCACGCGGATGCAAGAGTTCTTCCCTTACATCAAGTACAAAGGGCTGATCATACTGATAGAAATAATAGATAAGAACTTTCCCCTTCACGAGGTCTGCCACCATGGTTTCGATTGTCCAGCTGGCCCCGTCTTCCATGTGGACTGCCTCCATGACATCTGTAACATCGGAAGCGGTAACAGGTTTGTTTCCTTCGAGTAGTTTGCCTAGTAACATATTTGCTTCATCATAACGCCAGCAGGGATAATTAAATCCGTTTGCAGGATTTGCAACATTGAAATTTGTGGAAACCAGGTAACCGTCACCCGGTTCTTTCCTGGTAAATACTACTTCACCATCTTTCCCGGCGCTTATAATAACCGCATCGCCGGTGGAATCAGCGAAATGCATCTGGTCGTGCATATAGGGGAATCTCTGATGTTTCCCAACCCATTCAATAACCTGCTCTACTGTTGCACACTCATGCATTATCTGCATGCATTGCTTATGATATCCACCCGGGTCGACAGGTATTCTTTCGCTATGAGGGTTTACTTCCACCCTGGGGAGGCCATTCGAATCATAAGCCAGGTTCTTTTCATTTATGCCCTGCTGGGGATTGTCGGGAGTACCGATCCAGATAACTCCAAACCTGGATGAATCTCCCGGTTCCACCCAGTAATAGGAATCCGGGTTTATGTAATCATCATTACCACCGAAAAAAACGCTGTCACCCTTCGAGACGGTAATAACTGAACAGCCTGAAGGAACAGAATATCTGCCATATGATCCATTCGATTTTGCGTCCTGGGCTTTTGCTGCTGTTATCGCGAAGAGAAGCATAATAGCTGCAGTTATTGTCCTGTTCATAATGAGCTTTTTTTGTAACGTGATATTGCTTTTTGAATATGTTCTGTCAAAAGAAGGCTATAACAAAATATCAATGCATCAATACAAATATAAACAATCCACAATTCCGTAAAAAAGGAAACAATCCAAACGCTTCCGGTTTAAATGAAAGATCTATGCCATGTATTCACATTAGTTAATACCTTTATTTTAAGTACTTTTAGCTGACGGCTCTCCGCCAATACCCTCAATCAAAGATAAAAATACCCTGTCCGCTTTAAATTCCCCTGCACATATTTTAATACCGGTAAAGACATGTAAGATTTTTAAAATTAAAATGATATAATCCAAAAAAAATATGCCTTCCTGAGAATAATGGATCACTTATTTCCATTAATTTCGCTGACTGATTTTGTAATCAGAGCACTTAGTGCCAAATATTTCATGCCACATTATTCAGCATATTACAGATGACTGTATTAATTAATTTGCAGGAATATGAAAAAGTATGACCACGAGGTTCATCTTGCCCGTGAAATGAGCCTTCTGGATGCAACATTAATAGGTGTGGGTGCGATGATCGGTGCCGGCATCTTTGTACTTATCGGGATCGCAGCGGGAGTTGCCGGCCCCGGGCTGCTTATTTCATTTATCCTGAATGCGGTTATAGCACTGCTCACTGCCATGTCGTATGCAGAGCTAGGCTCATGCTACCACGATGCCGGCGGAGGATATCTCTGGGTAAAGGAGGGCCTCCCTAAATGGAACGGTTTTCTCTCAGGATGGATGAGCTGGTTTGCTCACGCTGTTGCATGCAGTCTTTATGCTCTTGGCTTCGGTGCTTATTTCGAACATGTCCTGGGAGAATTTTCCATCACTATGCCTCACTGGGCATTTCTATCACCTCAGAAATTGCTCGCGGCCGGAACTGCAATTCTCTTTGCCTATGTTAATTTCAAAGGCGCCTCCGAAACAGGGAAGATTGGCAACCTGGCAACACTCACCAAAATAATCATCCTGGGTATATTCATAGGTTTCGGGCTTGAGCTTATAATACGTCATGGAGACTGGCGTACAACCTTCAGTCCATTCCTGCCGAACGGCTTCGGGGGAGTATTCAAAGCCATGGGATTAACCTTCATTGCCTTCCAGGGATTCGAGGTTATAGCGCAGAGCTCGGAAGAGATAAAGAATCCCAGGAAGAATATCCCGAGGGCGGTTTTTCTATCATTACTCATCGTTGTTCCCATTTATCTGCTCGTGGCAATTGCTGCACTTGGTAATGTAAAACCTGTAGGGATGACCCCCTGGGATTACCTTGCACAACAAAAAGAGGTTGCACTTGTCAACGTGGCAAAGAATTTCTTTGTTGGCGGAGGAGTGCTGATACTAATCGGAGGATTAATATCAACAATTTCGGCGCTTAATGCAACAATCTTCTCATCATCACGTGTTGCATTTGCAATGGGTCGTGACCGTAACTTTCCAACATTTTTCAGCAAGGTCCATTCAAAGAATTTCACTCCGTACTGGGCAATTATGGTCTCCCTTATTATTATAGTGATCATGGCTGTCTCACTTCCTATTGAAGATGTGGCCAGTGCAGCTGATATAATGTTCCTGCTGCTTTTCCTCCAGGTTAATATGGCAATGATAAATCTGAGAAAGAAAAGAAAAGACCTCGACAGAGGCTTCAAGGTTCCTTTATTCCCATACCTCTCAATCCTGGGAATACTGATGCTTCTGTTCCTGGCTGTCTATATGTTTAAATACAGTATTATGGCATGGGTGGTGACAGTGATCTGGAGCGGTATAGGATTGCTTGTTTACAGGTTCTATGCCTATAAGCGTGAGATCGAGTATGCAAAAAAGGTGCAGACTCTTGAACATATTTCGAAAAAAGAATACAGCCTTCTCGTTTACCTCTCTGAAGAAAGTAATATTGACAGCATTTCCCAGATCGCCTTTGCGATCTCAAAAAAGCACAATGCCAGCCTTGTTTTTCTGTATGTTATAGAATTACTTGAAGGCAAGAAATTAAAAGCCGGAATGAAGCTTACCGATAAGCCGGAGGAAATATTGAACAAGGCCCAGGACCTTGCAGAAAAAGCACAAATCCCCTCAAGATCGATTATAAAGGTTTCACACAGGACTTCGAAAGGGATATTTGACACCTATGAAGAAGAAAACTCGAATTTCATTCTGATGGACAGGAAGAAAAGCAGTAATTTCCTGGAGAGATATTTTTCTTCTGTGGTTGATACAGTATTGCAGAAAGCCACCGCTGAAGTGGCTATATTACATGGCACCATTAAGCCAGGCGAAATAAAGAAGATCATGATTCCATACAGCAGTGACATACATACGCTGCTGGCTGCGGAAATAACCCCCGCATTAAAGGATTTCTTCAATGCTGAGGTCAGGTTCGGAGTAGTCTTCAGCCCTTCAACAAAATCAACATTCAGACAGAACACATTACAAAAAATAAGAGACTTACTGGCTGAAAATAATATTGAAGCGGAAATCGTTACTATCGTCGAATCTGATATACTCAAAGGTATTCTGAAATTATCTGAAGGGAACAATTTGCTGGTAATGGGAGGAAAGACCGGAGATTTTATTGAGCTGGTCTTTTCAAAATCGCTGGTCAGGGAAATAACGGAGAAGGCCGATTGTCCTGTTCTCTGGCTTAAGGAATACGAGGAAAGGGAGTCTTTCCTCAAGTCATTGTTTAAAAAACAAATAAACTAACGGAGGTTCAATATGGAAACAAGTGTTCAAGACCAGTTTTTAGGTTTGGCTGATAATATAATTGCCTACCTTCCAAGTCTTCTTGCAGGTATCGTGCTGGTGCTGATCGGATGGCTGGCAGGGTGGCTGATAAAGCGCATCCTTGTACAGATCTCGGTTATGCTCAGGATAGACAGGTTTCTCAGACGTTCGAGATGGGAAGCCGATTTTGCAAGAGCAGATGTCAGATATGGTATTTACAATTCTATCGGGAACATCGGTTTTGCAGTGATCTTTTTCCTGTTTCTCGATAATGCATTCATAGCATGGAAACTGAATATCCTCGCAGATCTTCTAAGCAAAGGCATACTGTTCCTTCCTAAAATAATTATTTCCTCATCGATTTTCGGACTTGGATGGCTGCTTACTTTCTGGGCCGAGAAATCTATTCTGAAGATATTGTACAGGGAAGACATTCCCAGGGCATCATTAATTTCCAAATTTGTCAAAATAATACTGCTTCTATTCTTCTTTGCAATTGCACTTGTTGAACTGGATATAGCTCATGAAATCGTGGTTATCGGTTTTTCCACAATTATAATTACTATAGGAGCCATCTCTGTTGTGGTTGCAGCTGTGGGCGGCAGGAGTTTTATCGACAAAATAGGAGATACCTTCAGGAATAAGGAGTCTTAGGCTGTCAGCTTAAAGCTCTGCAAACGGTTTTTCGGTACATAAATTATTAGTAGTGATCCTGCTTTTAATATTTGATATATTCCTGCTATGTTCCTGATTACTTAAGTGAATACGTCAGTTTCCCTTCATTATAAATTCCGTCAGTTACTTTATTTACTGTTTTGTAATACGAAGAATTAAAAATAACAAATAGCATAGTAAGTTCATTTGTAATAGCCTGAATAAAAATTCGTTCATCATTGCTGATCTTTTCCAGAGGCAGAATACAGCTGACCAGGATATTTAAATTTTGCGGATTTGAAGTGACCACGATAAAGGGCGGAACCTGCCGTGTTTCCACTAACATTTTATTGCTTACGTGCGGACACATAACGGAGGACCCCACCTTTGTTTCAAAGTGCTCATTGATAGTGCTATGAGTGCTGCTGTTTATTATTCTGAATAAGACCCAGTCCGGATTAACAATCCCAAAAACGCGATCGCAGTAAAAACGATAGATCTTTTTCAAATCATTCTTGGTTTCAGGATATTTATTTGCATTATTAAAAATGGATTTAATTTCCTGAATCTGAACATTTAACATGCCAATATATTTGAATGAATCAAGAAGCTTTTCCTCGGTCGTCTTTTTATCATTGTTAATTTTCTCCAGCATTTCTTTTTGCCTGGCACTTTCCTTTTTATATAAATTCACAATCAGAACGCCAAGAATAAACAGGATAAAGAGGAGAGTTCCTTCCAGGAATTCTTCTTCAATGATCATATTTTCTGATAAATATAAAGACCGGCTGATTAATTTCGGAGTAAGAATGATAAAAGAAAAGAGAAGAAAAAAGATTATCAGATATAAAATCTGAAGAGAAGAGGGTCGAAAATTAATTTTTTTCATACAATAGTCTTTTAATTAAATGCCAGGAGGTTTCTGTCATGACAACATAAATTAGACTATTTTCAGGGTACTCAAAACTAATGTATAATCCATAAATATGGCACCTGTTTTGTCTTAATTATTTGTTAAATATTAAATCAGAGTTTAATAATTTAATCAAACTGAGTGTCGGTTTTCATAAATCCGGGCTCTTAAATAGAAATCGCTGGCAATAATGAGTCTGAATTCAGCAGGCAATCAGCGCATTCATAAAATATTCACCGAATCCCGTCAAAATATTGATCTGCAGGCGGTGTAAAAAATATCTGTTAATAGCTTAAATTATCCTTATTTTTAAAGACTAAAAATATAATATCAATGAAGGAAATAATCCTGGACCGTTTTCTAAGATATGTTAAAACAGATACCCAATCTGATCCTGACTCAAGCAGATTCCCAAGTACTCAGAAGCAGATGCAGCTGGCTAAAATGCTGATCAACGATTTAAAACAGGTTGGATTAACTGATATTTCCCTCGATGAAAAAGGTTATGTAATGGCAACATTGCCTTCAAATGTTGAGGCAGAAGTGCCTGTAATTGGTTTTCTGTCACATATGGACACCAGTCCCGATATGCCAGGAAGCAATGTGAATCCACAGGTTGTGAAAAATTATGATGGTGGAGATATCCTGTTAAACAAGAGTACAGGATTAACACTTAAAACAGCTGATTTCCCGGAAATAATGCAGTATAAGGGACAGACCATTATTACAACCGACGGAACCACTTTACTGGGTGCAGATGACAAAGCAGGCATTGCTGAAATAATAACGGCGATGGAATACCTTGTAAGCCACCCTGAAATAAAACATGGTACTGTTAAAGTGGGATTTACACCCGACGAAGAAGTTGGCAGAGGCGTAGACTTTTTTGATGTCAAGAAATTCGGTGCCGAATATGCATACACTATAGATGGCGGTGAAATAGGAGAACTGGAATACGAGAATTTTAATGCTGCGAAGGCAAGGATATTGATTCAGGGCAGGAACGTTCACCCGGGATCGGCTAAAAACAAAATGATTAATGCCCTTCTTGTTGCCAAAGAATTTATTGACATGCTTCCTGTCGGGCAACGGCCGGAACTTACAAGTGATTATGAAGGATTTTTTCATCTCACTAAATTAGAGGGTGCCGTTGAAAATTCGGTTATTGAATACATAATCAGGGATCACGACAGGCTTAAATTCGACAATAAAAAAGCCCTGATAAATGATATTGCCAGCCTTCTGAACAGGAAATACCCGGCCGGAACTGTAAGGCTCAAAATGCAGGACCAGTATTTCAACATGCGTGAAAAAATTGAACCTGTATTTCACATCATGGAAATTGCCAGGAAAGCTATGGAAGAAATGGGTGTTCAGGTAAAGATCAACCCCGTAAGAGGGGGAACTGACGGATCACGACTTTCCTACATGGGCCTTCCATGTCCTAACATATTCACAGGAGGACATAATTTTCACGGTAAGTTTGAATATATCCCCCTGGAAAGCATGATTGCCGCAACTAATGTTATTGTCCGGATTGTTTCGCTGTATACCGGTGATCATGAATAAAACAAAAATAAGAGTGCATTAATATCACTTTAGCCAAAGTAATCTGAGAATTATTATATCAGTTTCCTCAGAATTGCTTTCTTTGGAATCCGTCATGAATAAAATTAAACGATGAGTAAACGAACAGCATTTCCCAAAGTATTCTGGACGTCCAATTTTATTGAAATACTGGAACGATTTGCCTATTACGGCATTTATATGAGTTTTGGCATATACCTGCAACAATTAGGTTTTTCAAAAGGAGACCTTGGTATAATTCAGAGCATATTCCTTTTACTTTCTTATTTAACTCCTATATTTTCCGGCACTATCGCCGATAAATTTGGCTTTAAGAAAGTGCTGATAGTTTCATATTTAGCCTATCTCCCCTCCATATTATTATTGATTGTAACCGAATCCTTTTCGGGAATTGCCCTTACTATGCTGTCAATTGGGTTTGCAGCTGGTATATTTAAGCCATTGATCTCAGCAACAGTTCGTGCAACTACTGATTCAACAAATAAAACACTGGGTTACGGCATTTTTTATGCCATGGTAAACCTGGGTGCCTCAATAGGTCCGGTTGTTATGGGTAATCTCCGCGCCATGTCGTGGAATTATGTATTTTATACAGCTGCCGGCACTATTGGGTTAATGCTGATAATAACACTGATATTTTACAAAGAACCTTCCCGCGAAATTGAAGGTGTAACACTGAGGAAGAAATTCCAGGATATGGGAGAAGCGCTTTCTGATGTTAAATTTCTCGTATTCATAATCCTTCTTGGTCTTTTCTTCTGGCTTCCATTTTGGGCATTCTTCAATATTTTACCTGTATATATTGACGATTACCTCGATACAGCACACCTCTATCATTCTGTCGCGGGAGTACTGGGAGAATCGCTGGCAAGAGTAATTTCGCATCAGAAAGAGGGAGTCTGGATGATAAATGCTGAGGCAATTTCTCATACAGGGTATATTATCATTGTCTTCCAGCTGGTGATTTCCCGTATTTTTGAGAAACGTCGTGCAATCCCTTCATTCCTGTTTGGCCTGTTACTTGCAGCATCAGGATTTATTGTCCTGGGTTTTTCGATTACATTTTCAGCAGGTCTTGTTTTTCTCGGGATATTCCTTTTTGCAGTCGGCGAAATGACATCCTCGCCTCGTATACAGGAATACATAATGTGGATTGCACCTAAAGAAAAAGCAGGATTATATATGGGAACCAATTTCCTGGCTACTGCCATCGGTGCATTATTTAGCGGTCTCTATACAGGATTGCTGGGTATTTATGAGAATGCAGGGCATCCTCAATTCATAATGTATACACTTGCTATTCATACCCTTTTAGGCATAGCTGCTATCTGGATTTTTACCAGGACTATGGGAGAATTTAAAGAACGAATTGAATAATACTAAAAACAGGGCAGCGGTAGCCAGGGTCCTCTGACACCGCATAAAGTACTGAAAAACAGTGCCATTTAAGCCATCAGCAAGAATATTCCAGGTTACTGGCTGAAAATGCTATCTTTGTACCGGATGCGGCTTCGCGATTTCGAGCAATACTTTTCTAATCCTACATCCGGTTAGTCAATCACTGCACTATCATTTCTTTAAGCTGATCTGAAATTAAATACTAACTTATTATATAATTATGGGAAGATCTCAGGAATCATTTGGCAAAAAAGAAGTGAGAAACAAAAGAGCAAAGAAGAGGAAAGAAAAGGAACAGAAACGTGCAAATAAGAAAAGCGAAACCAAAAAGAATAGTTTCGATGATATGATTGCCTATGTTGATGAGTTCGGAATGATTACCCCAACACCACCTGACCCTGACAAAAGAGAGGAAGTAGATGCCGAAAGTATAGAGCTTGATATTACAAAAAACAGGCCGGAAGTAGACCCGGCAGCCCCGCATAAGGGTGTTGTTACATATTTTAATAAGTCAAAAGGCTATGGTTTTATAAGAGACCTTGATTCCAATCAAAGGATATTCGTACATATAAGTAACATGTTAGATCCGGTGGAGGAAAACAGTGTTGTTGAATATGAGTCAGGTAAAGGTTTTAAGAACGCCTCTGCTATTAATGTTAAATTATTTAAATAATAATCCTCAAATCGGCGACGTCGTTATCTTTCTCTCCTAGTCGGTGTCCTTGACTTGTATCGTATCCTTGCTTCCTCCTCATCAGCATCAGGAGAAATATATATCTTAGTTTTATGATCAATAACTACTTCCTTCAGCTTTGATAAATCCGGAGATTTAAAATCAATATGTTTTTTCTCAGACATAATTTTAAAATTTCAAAAAAAAGTCCCGTTTTTGACGGGACCAAAATATTTAAATGATTATACAGATAAACTAAGCCAGTTTAACGTTAACTGCATTTAATCCTTTTTTTCCCTCTTCCAGATCAAAGGTGACTTCATCATTCTCCCTGATAACATCAATTAATCCTGATGAATGCACAAAATACTCCTTTGTTGAATCTTCTTCCTTAATGAATCCAAAACCTTTGGCTTCATTAAAAAATTTTACTGTTCCTTTACTCATAATTTTGATTTTTATAAATTTCGCGCAAGATACACTTTATTTTTCTGAATAATCTATTTATTCTCAATAATTTAATTATTTTTTATTTTAATGATTTTTTAATCTGTCTTCAGCAAGGGTGCTTTGCACGGCAAAATTAATTCATTCTGTCACTCTGTGTAAGTCTAAGATCAGTGTTAAATTAATCTCACTGATCATTTCCTTTAAGGAGTTGAGTTTCAATTCATATATCATATAATAATTCTGGTTATAATCACATTTTAAAAACTATCTTTGCGCCTATATTAACATAGTGATTTCCTTAAAGCGTTGTAAAGCTTTTAATACAGTCTGCATCTGAGTTCATTTCAGCCGGTATAAAAATCAACTGCTCCGGGACCACACCATAAAATATTTGATGATAAAATTTGAAGAGATGGGATTCACTCCCGGAATCTTGAAGGCACTTAAGGAACTTGAATTTGAATTCCCTATGCCGGTCCAGGAAAAAGTGATCCCGGTGATGCTCGAAGAAGAGCGCGATATAATTGCCCTTGCGCAAACAGGTACTGGAAAGACAGCAGCATTCGGATTACCACTGGTTCAGGCTACTGAGACGGAAACTATGAGAACCAGTGCACTGATATTATGCCCAACCAGGGAACTCTGTATCCAGATAACCGGTGATCTGTCTGACTATGCAAAATTTAACGGTAAACTAAGAATACTCCCTGTTTATGGGGGAACCAGTATTGAGAATCAGATAAGAGAACTTAAGAAAGGTGTACATATTATTGTTGCCACGCCCGGGAGGCTGATTGACCTTGTGGGTCGCAGGGCAGCCAATCTTTCCAATGTCAGTACGGTAATCCTCGACGAAGCTGATGAAATGCTGAACATGGGTTTTGTCGACAGTATAAATGAAATTCTTGATGAAATACCTGAAGGAAGAAGAACCCTTCTTTTTTCAGCAACAATGTCATCTGATATTGCATCAATAGCGAACAGGTATATGAACAACCCTGTTGAAATTACCATCGGCACAAGAAATTCATCGGCCGACAATGTAAGTCACTTCTACTACCTTGTCCACGCCAGAGATAAATACAGGATGCTCAAGCGGATAGCAGATTCCGAGCCAGGAATTTACTCGATTGTCTTTTGCCGGACACGCAAGGAAACTCAGGAAGTCGCTTCAAAGCTTATGCACGACGGCTATAATGCCGATGCATTGCATGGCGACCTTTCACAGGCTCAACGCGATGCAGTGATGCAAAAATTCAGGAAGAATAAGCTTAATATGCTTGTCGCCACTGATGTTGCTGCACGTGGACTGGATATGGACGATATAACTCACGTTATCAACTTCAGCCTTCCCGATGATACCGAGGTGTACACGCACCGGAGCGGAAGAACAGGAAGAGCAGGAAAAAGGGGGATATCAATTTCAATTGTTCACCTGAAGGAAAAGCATAACCTTTATAAGATTGAGAGACTCATTAAGAAGCCTATCAAAGCACTGCCGATCCCGACTGCCAGCGAGATTTGCGGGAAACAGCTTTTTAACTGGGCAACCAGACTTGAAACAGTAGCTCCCGACCACCAGGAAATTGAGAAACTCCTGCCAGAGATAAAGAAGAAACTTGAGGGTCTGAGCTGGGATCAGCTTCTTAAACAGGTTGTATCGCTTGAATTTGACAGGTTCCTTGATGATTATCGTCATGGAGAAAATATTATTGAGCCTGTCAGTGAAAAAAATATCAGAAATGAAAAAACAGGTAAAAAGGGATATAGTGAAGATTACACAGTCAGGTATGCAAGGCTGTTCCTTAACATCGGAAAATCAGATGGACTCTCTCCGGAAAAGCTGATAGAACTATTGAATTCAAACTCCAGGGGCAGAAAAATAGCTGTTGGCAGGATCGAGCTTCTGAAAGGTTTCTCATTCTTTGAAGTTGAGGCCGGAAGTGCTGAGAATGTTATCAAAATTCTCAACTCAGCCAAGTTTAAAAACAAGCGGATTGCTGCTGAAATAGCTCAGGAGAAAAACAAGACGAAACAGAATGCTGATTTTCACAAAATGAAATCTGCCAGGCGGACCGACACAAAGCATGATAAGAAAAGACAGAAGAACCATGCGGTAATATACAGGAAATCTAAAGTCATTTCCTGAAATCATCTATACCAACAGGTAAAAGTCTGGTATTCATAAAATACTAAAAAGATATGGAATCATTAAAAATTGGGAATCTCTCAATTGACATCCCTGTAATCCAGGGAGGAATGGGTGTGGGTATTTCACTTTCAGGGCTTGCTTCGGCAGTGGCCAATGAAGGAGGAGTCGGTGTGATATCAAGCGCGGGACTTGGTCTTCTATACAAAAATTTTTCGATGAACTACCTCGAAGCCAGCATTTACGGGCTTAAAGAGGAGATACGTAAGGCAAGGGAAAAAACGCTGGGAGTAATAGGAGTTAATATCATGGTTGCCATGACCAACTTCGTCGATATGGTCAGGACAGCCATTTCTGAAAAGGTTGATATGATAATAGCCGGAGCAGGTCTTCCCCTCGATCTGCCCTCTTTCTTAAAGAAAGACAGCATTACCAAGCTGGTACCTATTGTCTCCTCTTCAAGAGCGGTAAAGATAATATGCGAGAAATGGAAATCGCACTATGATTATCTCCCTGATGCTGTAGTAGTTGAAGGACCAAAGGCTGGCGGTCATCTTGGTTTCAAAACCGACCAGATCGGAGACACTAATTATTCTCTGGAAAAGCTTGTCCCGGAAGTAGTGGATGAGCTTAAAACATTCGAAGCAAAGTATAACAGGAAGATACCTGTTTTTGCGGCAGGAGGTATATATACCGGTGATGATATCAGGAAAATCATGAAGCTGGGAGCATCAGGAGTACAGATGGGAACAAGATTTGTAACCACTAATGAATGTGATGCTTCAGAAGGATTCAAGCAGGCATATATAAATGCCGGGGAAGATGATATAAAAATTATTAAAAGTCCCGTCGGATTACCCGGAAGGGCCATTTTTTCGAATTTTATACAGAATGTAAATGATGGGAAAAAACAACCGAAGAAATGTCCTTTCAAATGTATCAGAACATGCGACATTTCTAAGAGTCCTTACTGTATAATTGTTGCCCTGATTAGCGCATTGAAAGGAAATTTCGAACATGGTTTTGCATTTGCAGGGAGTAATGCTTTCAGGGCTACCAGTATTTCGTCAGTAAAAGAAGTCTTCCAGTCTCTGCTGAAAGAGTACATGGGAGGCAAGTAAATTCTTACAGATGAACTGGATCCGGCAATATCCCGGATCTTCTCATAAACGTATTATTTTGCTGATGATATATGGTATAGCTATTCATTTCACAAGCTCTTAATATCACATATGAGGATTATTCTAAACAATACATATATCTATTTTAACCTGGCAGCAATTAACAAATTGTTCTGATAAATTTTAAATTGAAAATAATCCGGAATCAACTAACACGGGAAACCAAAGGACATGCTTTCTACCTGCATCCGGGACACATTTGGTAGTCTCCGGAGTCTTTTTCTGGTAAAAATTCATTTCCACATTTCATACATCTGACTCGAATCTCTTTTTCCGAAACCAGCCTCCTTGAAATTGCATTATTATAGTCCATGGCTAAAAGATCCCTTTTAAGTGCATAATCTTCCCTCCTTTTTGCCAATGAAGCATCTTTCTCCTTCTTTACAACCAGAACGTCCGTTAGTTTTTTCATAGTGCCAAGGTAAGAATTAATAAATCAATAGGCTAACTAATTCGAATAATACTCAATTACAGTTCATCTATTAATTCCAATATTTAAATTAATCATAGTCCGGCTCCAGGCAAGTTAGTATAATAATGCTGGTTTCAAAGATCGATTTATCAGGTTTTTACAGTATGTACCATGCTACCTTAAGTGTAAATCGTATCTTTGTAATGATGAATACAAATGTATAAAGACGGCTATCAGGAATTGTCAAGGTACTTTCACACTCCGTTATCAGTCCTTCAAAACAATTAAGAACGGTATTCTATAGGATAGCGCGATCCAATTAAAACTGTCGATATTTCCGGTCTTTATGCAGAGTCGATAATAAGAAGCTATTACGGCATATAATCATGAAAGAGATAAAAGCCATATCACCTGCAAAATCCCGCATGTCTTCATTTATGAAAGTGCTGGCCGTAATTTACCTGGCATCCTTTCTGTTACCTGTCGCAAGAGCCCAGAGGGCTTCATTCGTACTCGAAAGTCTTAAACGGAGTTACAGGATCCATATTCCCCCGTACTTTGATAAATCTGTAAGTGTTCCACTTGTTATTGTGTTACACGGCAGGGGAGGAAATGGGGAAGGCATGATTCTGGTTACTCGTAAGGGTTTTAACGTATTAGCAGACAGGGATGGATTTATAGCTGTTTACCCCGACGGGATAGGGCTAAACTGGAACGATGGCAGGATGGATGAAGAAGCAAATGATCGGGCGCACCGGGAAAACATTGATGATGTCGGCTTCATTTCAGCACTGATAGATACAATGATTATAGATTACAACACAGATCCAAAAAGGATTTATGTAACCGGTATATCAAATGGAGCAATAATGTCGTATCGCCTGGCTTGCGAATTATCTGATAAAATAACAGCAATTGCTCCGGTTGATGGAAATATCCCGTACCTGCTTCCGCATGAATGTTCTCCGTCGCGACATGTTTCCGTACTGGCAATTAATAATACCGAAGACCCAATTGTACCTTTTGAGGGGGGCAATATCTACGGGAGCATCCACAAAGTGAACCTCGGAAAGGTCTTATCTGTTGATGAATCGATCCGGTTCTGGGTGGATCATAATTTGTGTTCAACAACGCCTGTCGTAACCAATGTACCCGACAGTGATCCAGAGGATGGAACAAGTGTGACACGAAAGCTGTTCAGAAATAATAATGACGGAACAGAAGTAGTCCTTTATGCTATTGATGGCGGGGGTCATACCTGGCCTGGCGGTTTCCAGTATCTGCCTGCTTTTATTATCGGAAAAACCTGCAGGGATATAGATGCCAATGAAGTTATCTGGTCCTTTTTTAAAAAACATTCCAGACAGTAAACTAAATACAGGTCCATATATAAAGATTTTAAAAGATTTCATGCCGGTATCAGGATACAACGCACCTTTTCATATTACTTATATCATGATCAATATTAAGGTTTATTTTTTCTTATTGCATGAGGGGCAAAACAATAAATACAAAATTGTTCCAGGAGAGAAACTGGATGAGGCTTGATAATGCCGCAAAGCTTTTCCCGGCAATTATTACAAAAGATCTGACCTCGGTGTTCAGGGTTAGTGCATCATTGAAAGAACCTGTGAACTATTCGGCAATTAGTGAAGCTGTGGCGATCACTTCAAAGAGATTTCCTTATTTCAGCGTCTCCCTGGCCAGCGGTTTGTTCTGGCATTTTCTCGAGTTTAATGATCAGTTGCCCCGCATCCAGGTTGAAGAAGAAATACCATGTACTGCTTTTGCTGTAAAAAGAAAAAAAGAACCCTTGTACAGGGTTATTATTAAGGATCGGAGAATTTCGGTAGAGTTTATCCACATACTGACCGATGGCACCGGTGCACTGGAATATCTTAAATCACTGCTTTACACTTACCTCAAGCTTACCGGTAAAAAGATCAGTTCCCCGGGAGAGATTATCATACCCGGGACCCCGGTATCCGAAGAGGAGTATGAAGACGGATACAATAAGTTCTTTCGCAAGCTTCCACCCCCATCCAGACTTGATAAATCATGGCATCTTCCTTTCAAAATAAATGAGAGGCCAAGATTGCAGATAATAAATGCTGAGATTAGCGTTAAACAGATACATGAAATAGCCCGTGGGTTAAAGGTCTCTGTGACAGAGTATTTTGTATCAGTCTATCTTTATTCGCTACAGGAGATCTATATTTCCACTCAAGCCGATGCTAAAAAGAAGAAACAGAATGTCCTGAGAATTGAATTACCTGTTAACATGAGGAACAAATATCTATGCAGGACGATGCGTAATTTTTCTCTGTTTGTGTTGCCGGAAATTGACCTCAGGCTGGGAACTTACACTTTTGAAGAGATGATTCAGTCAGTTCATCACCAGTTAAGAATAAGTACCGATATCAAACAGATTTCCAGGTTCCTTTCATCAAATGTCAGTTATGAAAAACACTTCTTCATCAGGGTACTTCCTTTATTCATAAAAAAAATGGTTATCACCTCCATTTACAAAGGATTCGCTTCCAAAAGATTCACAGGACTTGTCACAAATCTCGGGCGGGTGAATCTCCCGGAAGAAATGGAGGAAATGATTGAGTCTTTCGGGTTCATTCCTCCCCCTCCTAATACAAAAATAAAGGCAGTAAGTGCTCTTATTTCATATAAAGACAAGCTAAGGATATGTTTTCTAAATATCACACAATCACACGAACTTGAACGTCAAATTTTTAAGCATCTTTCTGATGCAGGTATTCATGTCAGAATTTTGAATAACAACTAAAAACTGAGAAAATGACAATATGTGTCAATTGCGGAGTTGAGCTGGATGATGGTATTGAGATATGCCCCCTTTGCGGTAATTCTCCAGCAAATAAACGCGAAACGGGAAAGCCATCCTTCAGCTATCCTTCGGAAATAATTCAGCTTCAAAAAAAGGAAAGCAGGAGATATCTATGGGAACTTATTTCAATAATTGCATTTTCCGGCATTGCGGTCTGCACCATAGTTGACCTTTTAACAAATAAGGGTCTTAAATGGTCACTTATCTCCGATGCTTCAATAATAGTAGCATGGGTAAGCATATTCCTTTTAATGAATGTAAACAAGCGAATACTGGTGCTGGTGCCCGGGCTTTTTATTACAATATCAGTATATCTCTATATAATCAATCTCATCACCTCAGGTAAAAACTGGTTTGTACCTGTCGGTCTTCCTATCACGATCGCTGCTTTCATTTCGGCAGGTATTATAATTATTCTCTACCGGGCCGCTAACCTGAGGGGCTTGAACATATTTGCTGCGGCATTTATTGTATTATCAGGATTTTGTATAATAACAGAGATAATACTCGATAAATACTTCCAGAACTGTGTTGCTTTGAGATGGTCACTAATTGCAGCTGTTTCAATGCTTCCTGTCGCCCTGATACTGACTTTTTACTATTATCGTCTTAAAAGAGGGAACCATCTTGACAGCTTTTTCCATGTTTGATATACGGCAATAAAAGGAAATTGTCAGCCTTTTAAAGTGGCACTTTCATTTTTTACAAACAGCCTTTTAAAAAATTCCAATATCCTAGTAAATATAGAGGTAGAATTTTCTTCTTTCCTGTAGTGGACACATTCAGCACATTCAATATCGCCTGTTGAATCAGGCCAGTCACATTCAATATCATGATATAAACATTTCATTTAATCCATTTAAGTGCCTTTTCTGGCGATTTCTACTCTCGAAATATCTAATATATTTATTTTTATAAAGTTACGATTTGTTTAAGTAGAAAGCAAAATTAAATCCTGAGCTGCCGGTTCTATATGTGTTAAGTTATTATAACACTGATATTGTGAATGTTGCAGGATGCATCATCAATCCTGTTACCCTTTTAGCCCAACAATTTCGGGTGATTTTATTAAGAGTAAGTGTAAGAGCGAGTTTTGAGAACCGGGCGATGCAAGCTTTGCGTACTTGAAGAGCATTGTTTATCAAAACAGACCGGGAGTGTTAGCTCCCGCACAGAATAAAATAGATAAGAGTATCTTTGTAGCTGAGGCTTTCTGGAATTTTCTCTGCAAAAACAAATGATGCCTGCAAATTTTTTTTCTATTATTCCGTTAAATAAATCGTTGAAATCAGTTATGATTGCAAAATATTTTATTAAAAATTTATCAATATTATGGGAAAATACTTTTACTCATTTGTAATAGTCTCTTTATCAATCCTATTAACCATGGTTGTTGCCCTTGAATCATGCAAAAAGGATTCAGGCTCCGATTCCGGAGATCCATCAAAACCAACGGCAACTACATATCCGGCGTCATCCGTAGGTCCGAAATGGGCTATCCTGTATGGAAAGGTCAACGGACATGGATTGACAACATTAGTGTCTTTTGAATTTGATACAACTACCGCATTTGCAAATACGATAAGTGCTGATCCGGATACTTTGACTGAATCTTCACTTCAAAATGTCATGGCAGTACTGACCGGATTAACATCCGGAACCACTTATCATTACAGGGTAAAAGCAGTAAATAGTATGGGTACAGTCTATGGAGGTGATTCAACATTTACAACTTCCATTTTCAGGAGCGGAAATATAGTATTCAATCCAGATCTTACATACGGAACGGTAAACGACTATGAAGGTAATACATATAAGACCATTCAGATAGGCAATCAGACATGGATGGCTGAGAACCTCAGAAGCATCATGTTAAATGATGGTGCTGAAATTCCATTCACAATCAGTTATTCTGACTGGTCAGAGTCATCAACTCCGGGTTATTGCTGGTATGACAACGATTCACTTTCACTGGGAGGTTTATATAACTGGTATGCTGTAAACACAGGAAAACTTTGTCCCGACGGATGGCACGTTCCTGATAATGAAGACTGGACAATTATGTTCGATTACCTCGGAGGTGCTGCTGTCGCGGGGAACAAACTTAAAGAAAGCGGAGTAACCCACTGGACGAGTCCTAATTCATCCGCAAACAATGAATCAGGCTTTACGGCACTTCCTGCAGGCTATCGTAATGCCATCGGAGCATTCAACGATGTAACCAGGAAAAGTTACTGGTGGTCAGCTACAGAAAACACTTCCAGTGAAGCATATTACAACAGCTTATCATATAGTTACAGTAATGTTGACAGAGGAAGCAGCAACAAGAAGAATGGGTTTTCAATCAGGTGTGTTAAGGACAATTAGAAAATACTGAAGCACTAACAACAGGTAATTGTGTGATAGTATAAGTAAGTGACTATTCCCGGATTTTAGCCGGACCGGTATCACGGCAGAATACTAAAACTGGGCGACGCAAAGATCCAGTGAGGTAAATTGCTATGTATCTTTACTGCTTCTTTTCAACCCTAAGCAAGCCCAGCTGATAAGGCAATAAATTGTAACTTCCGCCACTTTGCGGATCACGTCCCTGGTAGAGGAACCTGAGGTTATTGATATCAATGGTCATTGTTTCGTCGTATCCGTCACGAATCGCTTCTCCGTGACTGATGTCTCTTGTCCATGGCTCTGCACCGTCATCAAAAGTGACATTATTGATCCCTGCGAATGGTGTTTCCCAGGTGTCGGCTCCGGGAAGAGGGCGCCATTCTCCGTCAAGCCTGTCAGCTATCCAGGCACGGTAATGGCGGGCCGGGCTAAGGGCCTCTATCAATGTCAGGTACAGACCTGAATCCTTGATCTTGTATGTAATGCTCCCTTCAAAAAGATTCTCACGGCTATCTTCAATGGCAATTTCCGGGTTACTCATGCCATTCGGAAAGTCTTCCAGCCTGGTCCGGCTTCTATATAACCTGCCGTTATCACCAGTGAAAAAAAGATATGCATGGGTATCGTCGCAGATAACGTGGTAATCAATCCACAATCGGGGAGCACCTTCGGGTTTTTCTGCGAAGAAATCTTTGGGTGCTGACCATGTTTCCGGCCTGGAAATATCATCAGTTGTACAATATTGTGGCTGCTGTGACTGGAAAACGAGGTACCACTTCTTGTGCGGGCGAAAATAAAACAGGTGCGGGGCACAGTGATACCCTTTCAAATCCGGATTGACATCGATGTAGGTCAGCTTTGCCTTTGGTGCATCATCCCAGTCTTTGAAGTTCAGATACACCATACTCCAGGTATTGGCTGAAACAGAATATACAGTAGCATAGATATGCCAAAGGCCATTGTAGTGCACGACTGTCGGATCTTTCACAGAAACGATTTCGTGGGACCCATCAGAAACAGGTTTGATAAGGATGCCTGAGGATATCCACTTGAGAGGGGTTGTCAGAGGCAAATCCTGGTTCTGTGCCACTTTTGCAGGTTCACCTCCAAAGACGACTGACGTTATGCAAGCCAGCAATATTGATATAAAACGATTGGTGAGGGTTCTTTTATTCATGTGCAGTACTTTTAAAATTGATCATCAACGAGTAAAAATACTCATTTTTTATATTCGTATTAAGAAAAAAGAGAGAGTATGAGTGTGAGAGCGATTGTAAGAAACAATAATCCCAGAAGCCTTTGAGGATCTTAATTGACAGATCAGTAATGCCAAAAAAAATGATAAATCCAAGCTATTTATGCAACTTATTGATTATTCGGTTGGTAATAAAATCATCCAGTGTATGAATATTCTGATTCATTGTTGGTCTATATAATTATATTTGCAACTTAATGATAAATTTTGGAGTATGCTAGTTCCCGTTACAAGAAAGGATAGTAAGTTTCTTCCTGATCCCAGCAGAGTAATCGCACGTTTTCTTTATACTTCCGATGAAAGAAGTAAAGACATTATCCGGAAAGTAATGGATATGTCAGATAATGAGGTAAATACAGCGTTAAGCCAGGTACTGAGAGGATATGCCAGACGTCACAGGAATATTTCAGTAATATTTGAAACACATTATAATAAGCTTAATCATCTGTTTAAAGAGCTGAACATAAAACAAAATAATAATGATAAATCACGGAAAGCCCTTATAGGTTCATATTTCACAATGGAATATTCTATCGAATCGGCAGCATTTTTCAATCCATCGGTTGTAGAAGATCCCGATCAGTCTGAATTAGGCCCTGACGAGAAAAGAGTTATTTTTAGTTTCAGGGCAACAGGTGAAGGACATATTTCATCCATAGTATTTCGTTCAGGTATTATTGATAAGAACTGTGACCTGGCTGTCGAACCTGTTGGAATTATGCTGGCAGAAGCAGAGCGCATAAAAAGGCATAATTACAATAAGAAATCATTTATAAAGAAACTCGATGAAATGCGGGATTTCGACAATAAAATTAGTCCGGTCTTTGTATTGGAAAGACTGGGCAACACTTTTACTTATGGCGAATTGAAAAGAGCCGTGGAAGAAACAAGGGAAACACATGATCTTTCGGCAAATAAAGAATCAATAATCAATCAAATGATGTGGCTTGCCAAATCTCATTATGAACTTGACTTTTCGCTTGATTCAGCAATTTCTGAGAGAGTTATTTTTCCTACTTCCGAAACTGAACGAAACGGTATTGAAGATGCGCGTTTTGTAAAGTTCACAGAAGATAATGGTGAAATAATTTATTATGCTACTTATACCGCCTATGATGGCATCACAATACTGCCGAAGTTACTCGAGACCAAAAACTTTTATCATTTCAAAGCATTAACCATTCATGGTGAAATAGCACGTAATAAAGGTATGGCTCTGTTCCCAAGGAAGATTAAAGGTAAATATGCCATGCTGTGCAGGATAGATGGAGTAAATAATTATATAGCTTATTCAGACAAATTAAACATATGGCGTGAAGCTAAACGTATTCAAGCTCCAAAATTCCACTGGGAGTTGATACAGATTGGTAATTGCGGTTCCCCGATCGAGACGGAAGAAGGTTGGCTTGTTATTACACATGGAGTTGGTCCCATGAGGGAATACGTATTAGGAGCATCATTATTTGACCTTGATAATCCTGAAAAAGAGATCGGCAGGCTAAAAACGCCTTTATTATCTCCAAATGACGAAGAAAGGGAAGGATATGTGCCCAATGTTGTATACTCCTGCGGTTCTATGATCCATAATGGTAATCTTATTATTCCCTATGGAATGTCTGACTGTGCTTCTACTTATGCTTCTATTAAATTAACTGATCTGCTGGAAGAATTAAAAAAATCGAAATAGCAGCAACTATAATCACAGCAGGGATGACTGTTTGTGTCTTGTTCCTAAAATATTCCTGTAAACTGCCAGATATCCTTCCACCATTTTTTCACGTGTGAATTTTGAGAGGGCCCATGACCTGCAGTATTTTCTATCAATGTATCGGATATTTTTTACTGCTTCTGCAGCCGTTTCAACACTATTGACGAGAAAACCTGTCTCCCTGTCAAGGATTAATTCCGGCATTGAACCTTTGTTAAATGCGATAACTGGTGTTCCGCAAACCATTGATTCTGCAACACTTAATCCAAAAGGTTCCTCAAAACTTATTGGGTGCAAAAGTGCAAAAGCTTCACCCAGGAGTTTATCTCTTTCCATTGGTCCTGAGTTACCAATAAATATAATGTCATCATCATTAATGAATGGCTTAATCTTAATGTCAAAATATTCCTGATGCTGAATTAAACCGGAAATGATTAGTTTCCTTCCGGATAGTTTTGCTATCTGAATTGATTCATAAGTACCCTTTTCAGGATGGATTCTTCCAAAAAATAACAGATAATCTTTTGGCTCAGCACAAAATGTAAATTGATTGGTATTAATTCCATTGTAAACCGTTGCAATGTAATCAAGTTCAGGGCTCCGGTCAGTATTACTGATAGAAACATAGTGACTGGTGCTATTATACTTCTTGTAAACTGATAGAATCTTTTTAGAAGAAAATCCATGAATAGTTGTTACCATAGGCGTTCTAATCAAACGCGAATAAGTCAGTGGGAGAAAATCAAAATTATTATGTATCAAATCGAATTTATCAGCATGCTCCATTAAATGGCTTATATGCAGGCATTCCCACACCTTGGGATCAAGTTCGATATCTTCCGAATAGGGCCTGTCACATATATATTCCAGCTTTCCTTTAGTTAATGAATCACCTGTTGCAAATAAGGTAACATCAATTCCATTTTTAACCAGGCCTTCGGTAATATTTGAAGTAACCTGTTCCC
>CAZQRQ010000014.1:0-60792 GCA_964595725.1 uncultured Rikenellaceae bacterium
CGGATATTTCTACACGGTTGGCATTCAGTGATACCTTAAGTATCCCGGATCTTTTTGATACCTGATGTGAGACAAACTCAGTCTTGCCAGTCTTTTTTGCCCAGAAAGGCACAAGTGCACAATGCGCGGAGCCCGTGACAGGGTCCTCATCTATTCCCAGCTCAGGGACAAAACATCTCACACAAAAGTCGAAATTTGTCTCCGAGGCAGCCGCAGTTACAATGAGCTTTCCTAAGCCAGCCGATGCCAATTTTGAGAAATCTGGTGCCATATTCCTCACATCTATCTCATTTTGAACCAATACCAGGGTCCAACCATGACCGGTTTTATAGTATTCGACTGGTTTGATCCCCGTAACAGCTTTAAATCCTGGAATTGGCTTTACAGGTTCAGTTTCGTAAGAAGGGAAATTCATGATGATCCATCTTCCCTTCTTCCTTACTTTCAGTTCACCTGCTTTAGATTTAAAGACGATTTCTTCATGGGCCTGTACCTTTCCAGACTCATATAAAATGTGCGCCGACGACAATGTGGCATGACCACATAATAGTATTTCAGCCTTGGGTGAAAAAAATCTGATATTGTAAGAATCTTCCCCCGGGATAACAAATGCTGTTTCTGACAAATTCATCTCCATAGCAATATTCTGCATCCATTTTTCATGCCGTTCGCTTTCAAGAATACAAACCCCTGCAGGATTACCTTTGAATGGTTCAGCTGTAAAAGCGTCAACCTGATATATCTCAGTTCTTTTATTCATATTGTTTGAAAAATAATAATACCATAAAAATTCCGGGGTTGAAAGTTATAAAGAATTTTGTAAATGGTCTTATACGTTTAGTCCATTAACCTGATTTCGTATTCGTCATTCACCGGTCTTTTTACCCTGTTCACAGAGTTTAACCGGAATTTAACGTATAAAACTTTGAAAACTGAAAAAGTTTTCTCATTTTTGGCGCAAATTTCATTTTGAAATGGATAACAGAGAACGAATAATTGAAGGAGCAGCTGAATTATTCAGGATTTACGGATTTAGGGCAGTTACCATGGATTCACTGGCTTCACATCTTGGTATGTCCAAGAGGACAATATATGAAGTTTTTTCAGACAAGGATGAATTACTGATCGGAGTGCTGGGAAGTATGGCTGAGAAGCAGAGGGACCTGGTCAGCAAAGTGCTTAGTGATTCGGACAATGCCATCAGTGCTATTTTCAGATTAATTGAGATTAACATAGATCATTTTCAGAATATAAGTCCAGCTTTCCAGGCGGATATGAAAAGATTTCATATCGAAGTATTGATGAAGAAGGAAAGAAAATGCGAAATGCCGGATTATAAGAACAACCGGCAGGTTATTGAACGCGGAGTTAAAGAGAAGCTTTTCCGCAAGGAAATAAATACAGAGCTTGCAAATACATGCATTTACTCACTATTCAGATCCGTAATGGATGCAGACCTGTACCCATTCGAGGAATATTCGAGAAGAGATATAATAAGGGAAACGGTTATAAATTACCTCAGGGGAATTTCCACCTCAAATGGTATTGAACTGATAAACAAGCTTGAAAAGAAGTTCTAGGAAGAATTTAATGTATATATCGAACAGAAAACAATTAACAAATATGAAAAAAAGGAAAACAGCAGCATTAATACTGATATTTATCCTGTTAGCAGGTATGGCTATTCCACAAATCGGAAACGGTGAATTGAACCTGACACTTAAGGAAGCACAGGACTATGCACTTCAGAATAACAAGATGGTAATTTCAGCAAAGCTTGATGTTCAGGCCTCCAGGATTGCATTATGGGAGACAATATCAGCGGGATTGCCAAAAGTTGAAGGAACAGGATCATTTACAGATAATCTTAAGCTAATGACCACCCTTCTTCCGGGAGAGTTTTTTGGTCAGCCCGGAACAAAGATACCTGTGACTTTCGGGAGTCAATTTAATTCGGGAGCCACTATACAGGCCTCGATGGTCCTGTTCAACGCACCTCTATACATAGGTATCGAAACAACTAAGCTGGCAAATAAACTCAGTGAGGAAAATCTTGAAAAGTCCGAGCTTGATACCAAGGAATCTGTCAGTACAACCTACTATCTGATACTTGTTTCCGAGAGATCCCTTGAGATCATTAATGCCAATATTGATAACCTGAATGAGATTCTTGCAGCGACCAGAGCTATGTATTCTGTGGGAATGGCTGAACAGACCGATGTTGACCAGATGGTTTCCAATGTCACAATGGTTGAGAATAACAGGAGTTCTCTCGAACGTGCAATAGAGGTAAACTATAATCTTCTAAGGTTTCAGCTGGGTGTGGAAGCCGGGACGAGGATCACCCTGACAGAGACACTGGAGACCCT
Organism: uncultured Rikenellaceae bacterium; assembly: GCA_964595725.1. Taxonomy (GTDB): domain Bacteria; phylum Bacteroidota; class Bacteroidia; order Bacteroidales; family VadinHA17; genus LD21. Next base: position 2,370 of record CAZQRQ010000014.1, read on the forward strand.
TACGCAGGAAATAGATGTGCAGGCACTTCTTTCACAGGAATTTGATCACACACAGAACGTTGATTACAAGCTTATTGAGGGGCAGGAGCTTATGTCTTCGCTGAACCTTAAAACGCAAAAAGCTTCCGTTTTGCCGACACTCGCTGGCTTTTACAACTACGGTACGAATGGAATGGGTGACAAAGTATCAGACCAGAGATGGTTCCAGAACTCAATGGCAGGTTTTTCCCTTACCGTTCCGATTTTTGCTAGCGGACAGAAATACGCAAGTATCAGCAGGGCTAAGATCAATCTTGAAAAGGCCAGGGAAACAAAGAAAATGGTTGCAGACCAGCTTCTTCTTCAGGAAAAACAGCTGAGGTTTAACCTGGTAAATGCGAATCTACAGTATAAAAGTCAGAAGGAGAATGTTGAAGTATCGAAGAGAGTATATGAGAGTACTGAAAACAAATTCAAGCAGGGGATGGCATCAAGCCTGGAACTCACACAGGCCAACAACTTATACCTGCAGTCAGAAAACAACTATGTATCTGCATTGATGAACCTACTGCAAACCAAAACTGCTCTAGATAAACTGTTAAATAATTTATAATCAATTAGAAACCATTTAATAATTCAGATAATGAAATTCCTAAAATTAATTCCGGCATTAATTATTATCCTCTTGTTTGCAGCTGGATGCTCATCAAGAGAAACCAGCTCTTCTGTGCCAGAAGGCGGTTCAACTGCCTCTGAGTCTACAGAAAAAGCACCCGTTCCCGTTAAGGTAATGCCTTTAAAGAAGACACAAATTGCCCGAACCATAGATTATACGGCTACAGTTCTGCCTTTCGAAGAAGTTAATGTAGCTCCTTCATCTCCGGGCAGAATAGATAAAATATATGTTGAGGTGGGAGACAGGGTCAGCAAGGGAAGTAATCTTTTTCTGATGGATCGCACGCAACTTTACCAGCTTAAGCTTCAACTAAGTTCGCTTGAGAAGGATCTTAACAGGCTCGACACTCTTCTGTTAACGGGAAGTGTTAAGCAGCAGCAATATGATCAAATGAAGACGCAGTATGATGTTACAAAGACAAATGTTGAATTCATGGAAGAAAATACACTTCTAAAATCTCCTTTTAATGGCATTGTAACTGGAAAGTACTTTGAAGACGGAGAGATGTATTCCGGAGCACCGACAACATCTTCGGGTAAGGCTGCAGTGGTAACTGTCATGCAGGTTAATCCTCTTAAGGTTGACGTAAGTATCTCGGAACAGTACTACCCTCTTATCAAGAAAGGAATGAAGGCAATTATCTCAGCAGATGTCTACAGTGGTGAAACATTTGAGGGAACCGTTTTCCGTATTGCTCCCACAGTAAATGTGGCAACAAGGTCATTTATCGTTGAAATAGAACTCCCGAACAATGAAGATAAATTGAAGCCAGGAATGTTTGTGAGGGTATCTATGGGTCTTGGAGAAGTTGAGACCTTCGTGGTGCCGGCAAGTACCGTCCTAATACAGGAGGGAACCAACGTAAGATATGTTTTCGTTGCTGAAAATGGGATAGCCAGAAGAGTGGAGACCGAACTGGGAAAAAGATTTGACAGCAACCTGGAGATTGTAACAAGCTCTCTTAAGGAGGGGGATCTTATCGTTACAGAAGGTCAGGCAAGGCTCCTCAACAATGACAGGATTGAGATTGTGAAATAACTCTTTTAATAACAATCAGGAAATTATGAGTATATATAGTACTTCAGTAAAAAGACCGATAACAACAATTCTGATTTTTGTTGCCCTGATAGTAATTGGGCTGTATTCATTATTCAAATTGCCGGTTGACCTCTATCCCGAGATAGAACTTCCGTTTGTAACAGTAATGACGACATATCCAGGTGCAAGTGCCTCTGATATTGAAAGTAATGTCACACGACCTCTTGAGGACGCTCTCAACTCAGTCAGCAATCTTAAGGAGATAACATCAACATCAAGCGACGGTTTGTCGGTAGTCTTCATGAATTTCGAATATGGTTCAAACCTTGATGAAGCAATGAACGACATCAGGAGTAACCTTAATTTTGTCCAGAATTTTCTACCCGAAGACTGCGAGGATCCCACAATAATAAAATTCAACTCAAGCATGATGCCGATAATATTCTATGCGATTACCGCAAACGAAAGTTATGCAGGGCTTGAGAAGATTCTGGATGAGAAAATCGTAAACCCGCTGAACAGGATTCCGGGAGTCGGGAATGTCTCGCTTACGGGAGTGCCTGGCAGGAGGATTTATATTGACGTCGATCCTCGAAAGATGGAAGCTTACAATCTTACAGTTGAGCAGATCGGTAATGTTCTGAGGGCGGAGAATATAAACATGCCGGCAGGGTATATAGAGATGGGACCCACTGATTATCCCCTCAGGATACAGGGTGAGTTTCCTGAAAGTGATGTGCTGAATAACATTGTAGTTAGCAATTTTAATGGTAATGCAGTTTATCTGAAGGATATTGCAGAAGTGCGTGACACAATAAGGGAGTCAAAACTCGATACCAAGATCAATGGTGAAAGGGGTATGGGACTCTTTGTGCAGAAACAATCAGGAGGTAATACTGTGCAGGTCACTAAAGATATTCAGAAGACCCTCAAAGAACTTGAACAAGACCTGCCTCCGGATATCAAGATCGAACTCCTGTTTTCCAGCGCTAAATTTATTCAGGATTCGATCAATAACCTTTCGGAAACACTTCTCTATGCTGCAATATTTGTAGTGCTGGTAGTACTCTTCTTCCTGGGAAGGTGGAGAGCAACATTCATTGTTATACTTACAATACCAATTTCACTGATTGTTGCCTTTATCTACCTATTTGTTGCCGATGCATCGATAAATATAATTTCACTGGTCTCACTCTCAATAGCGATCGGAATGGTGGTGGATGACGCAATAGTAGTGCTCGAGAACATCACCAGGCATATAGAACGGGGAAGCAGACCCAGGGAGGCTGCCATCTATGCAACCAATGAGGTCTGGCTGGCAGTTATTGTAACTACCCTTACTGTAGTCGCAGTATTCTTCCCCCTTACTTTTGTCGAGGGTTTGACAGGGGTACTCTTTAAGCAACTCGGGCTTAGTGTAACTATTACAATTATTACATCAACGGTTGCTGCAATTACACTCACACCGACTCTCAGCTCATTATTACTGAAATACTATCCTATCCGAAAAGATGCTTCATTCTGGACTTATGACGGCAGCATAAGGAAGTTGCTCGACAGACTCGACCGGTTTTATGAAAGAACCTTAAGATGGGCATTAAGACATAAGACGGTGGTTGTTATTTTTTCATTCATAGTATTCGCATTTTCAATGAGCCTCTTTTCAGTGATCGACACCGAATTCTTCCCTGAGGCTGATGAATCTGCAATTTATGCAACTGTTGAGCTTCAGACGGGTACAAGAGTTGACAACACTGTTAAGCTAGCAGATATGCTCGACAGTCTTGTTACCGCCAAATATCCTGAGATAGACCTTATCTCAACTTCTTCAGGAAGTGACGACCAGGGAGGATTCAGCTCGATTTTTGGAGCAGGTGGAACCCACGTGATCCAGTATACGTACAGCCTTGTTCCCATAGAAGAAAGAACGAGAGATGTGTGGGCTATAGCTGAAGAAATGAGAAAAGATTTTTCCGGATTTCCGCAGATAGTTGATTTTCAGGTGTCAACCTCACAAAATATGGGATCTTTCGGTGGTAATACTGTTGATGTCGAGATTTATGGTTACGATATTGCAGCTACAAATATTGTTGCTGAGCAGCTTGAGGAAAAGATAAAGAATATACCCGGCACACAGGATGTTGTGGTAAGCAGAGACAAATCAAAACCCGAGCTTCAATTGATATTTAACCAGGAAAAAATGAGTGCCAGTGGACTGAATACAGCCATGGTGGCAAGTGCTGTAAAGAACAGGGTTGAAGGAATGATAGCCACAAGGCTGAGACAGTTCGGTGATGAATATGATGTGGTAGTCAGGCTAAAACGGAACTCAGTGAGTACACTTACAGAAATTGAGAATCTGGGCATACAGAATCCGGCAGGACAGTTAATAAGGCTTGGCGAAATAGCACAGATTAAAGAGTACTGGTCGCCCCCAAGTATAGAAAGAAAACGTAAGGAAAGGATAGTCAGGGTTTCATTTACGCCATATAAACGATCCCTGACAGCTATACAGAAAGATGTCCAGAAAGCGATCGACGAAACAGAAAAGCCTGCCGGTGTGATGGTCCAGATCTCCGGTGCGATAAAAGATCAGATGGAGGCTTTCATGGATCTGGCCCTTCTGATTGTTGTCAGCCTTATACTGGTTTACCTGGTGATGGCTTCTCAGTTTGAGTCTCTCAAGATGCCATTTATAATAATGTTCTCGATACCTTTTGCGTTTTCCGGTGTGGCAATAGCACTGTTCCTTACCCATACAACACTCAGTATCATATCTGGAATAGGGGCAGTACTACTGATTGGTATTGTGGTTAAAAATGCCATTGTACTTGTTGATTTCATAAATCTCATGCGTGACAGGGGTAATGAATTGTATGAAGCTATTGCCATTTCCGGCAGATCACGTCTTCGTCCCGTTCTTATGACTTCTGCAACCACAATACTCGGCATGCTGCCACTGGCCCTCAGCAGCGGATCCGGATCCGAACTGTGGAGCCCGATGGGAGTTGCAGTAATCGGAGGTCTGATATTTTCATCCTTTGTTACCATGATACTGGTACCCGTTGTTTATGCAATGTTTGTAAAGAGAGGCGAAAGAAAGAAAAGCCTTTCAGCTTATTCTGATCTCATATCATTAAATGGTGATAATGAGGATCATAATTAGAAATACAAGTAAATATTAAATAATCAAATATGAAAGCAGTAATGATAATATATAACCAGGCACAAACCGAGAAGGTAGAATACAGTCTCGAAAAGCTTGGAATTAAGGGATTCACCGTCTGGGAGGGAGTCTTCGGTCGGGGAAGTTCCACTGGCGTTCCTCACCTTGGAACCCATACCTGGCCAGAGATCAATAAAAGCATGCTGACTATTGTGGAAGATAATATGGTGGATCCTTTACTGGAGAAGGTCAGGAAAATTGATAAAATTAACGAGGAGGTGGGAATCAGGGCCTTTGTATGGGATATAATTAAGACCGTATAACTATTATAAGTTTATTTAAAAAGGGCAGATTATTTTCTGCCCTTTTTTTGTTCTAATAAAATGTAAAAATAGGGGGGTGAGATCATAAATAAGTAAAAAATAGTGCATGTAGACTTAAAAATAGGGGGTATAGACTGCAAAAAAGTAAATAATACAAATAAAAAACATAATTATAGGGGGTATATTAAAATAAATATATATTTGTACCGATTATTAATCTCTAACTAAAATTTAAAATCATGAAGAATTCTATTTTAGCATTTGTTGCGATGGTTTTGACAGGTTTGGTAACTGAATCAACGGTTTATGGCCAGGAGGAGCAGGAAAATTCGAAATTCAGTGTTGGTACTGATCTTTTTTCGAATTATGTATGGAGAGGAACCAGGTTTGGAACAGGACCGGCAGTGCAACCCCAGGTAAAGCTGGAAACGGGAGGACTTACGATAGGGGTTTGGGGTTCCTTTGATTTTAATGGCTATTCAGAAGCGGATCCATTTATATCATATTCATTTCCATTCGGACTGAGTCTTGGTTTAACAGATTACTATTATCCCGGACTTCCGTTATTTGATGTTTCTCCATCACAGGGGAGCCATGCATACGAACTTAACGGTGGATTCTCCACAGGGGGACTCGACTTTAGTGCAAACTACATCTTAAACGCAGCCGGAGGAGCAGGATCAGCTGGCAGCGATCTCTATTTTCAGGCAGGTTATTCATTCTCTGTCATGGAAATTTTCCTGGGTGCAGGAAATGGCTGGCATACATCTGACGGGGATTTTAACATATGTAATATAGGTTTGGGACTAAGCAGGGAAATAAGTATTACAGATGGTTTCAGCATTCCCGTAACCGGACAGGTTATAGTTAATCCCGACAGGGAACAGTTATTCCTTGTTGCCGGACTCTCATTCTAACGATATAATAAAGAAGATCATGAAAAAAGTAGAGGCAATTATAAGGAAAACAAAATTTGATGAGGTCAGAGATGAACTTCACAAGGTCGGAATAGACTTCCTTACATTCTGGGATGCCAGGGGTGTGGGCGAGGCAACCGAAGAAAGGATATACAGGGGTATTAAATATGATACCAGCACTATTGAGAGAATATACATCACATTCTTCTGTAATGATGAGTTTGCAGATGCAGCGGTGGAAGTGATAATGAAGACAGCCTGGACGGGCGATAAAGGGGACGGAAGGATTTTTGTCCTGGAGATTGAACAAGCATACCGGATCAGGACCGGAGAAAAAGGCCCTAAAGCATTTGGAACTCTTGAATAACAATAAGCTAAATAAATAAAACAATGGAAAACATAGGATTAGATATATCTGTGAATAACGTCTGGTTGCTGGTAACTGCCTTTCTGGTTATGTTTATGCAGCCCGGATTTGCTATGGTGGAAGCGGGATTCACCCGTTCCAAGAATACTACTAATATATTGATGAAGAATCTGATGGATTTCTCAATTGGATCCCTGGTTTACTGGCTGATAGGTTATTCTATAATGTATGGATCATCGGTTCTGGGCGGATTGATCGGTAATCCATTTGAGAAATTTGCTTTCAGCAGTAAAGGAATCGGAGATTATGCTGATATGACCGACCTTCTGTTTCAGACTGTTTTTGCGGCCACTGCTGCAACAATTGTATCCGGAGCTATGGCTGAACGTACAAAATTCAGCGCCTATATAATTTTCAGTATAGCTATTACCTTAATTATTTACCCGGTCTCAGGTCACTGGAAGTGGGGAGGAGGATGGCTTGATTCGATAGGATTCCAGGATTTTGCCGGATCAACACTCGTCCATTCGGTTGGCGGATGGGTGGGTCTTGCAGGTGCTGTGACGCTGGGGCCAAGGATAGGAAAGTATGTAAATGGAAAAACCAAGGCAATTCCAGGACATAACCTGGGTTACGGGGCCCTGGGGGTCTTTATACTCTGGTTTGGATGGTTTGGATTCAATCCTGGCTCTGAGCTTGCTGCCACAGGTGGAAGTACAATAGCCATCGGACATATAGCTGTCACAACAAACCTTGCTGCAGCCGCAGGGGCAGTAAGTGCAATGGTGATTTCTGCCATTATTTTTAAGAGGCCATCACTGGGCTTGTCACTTAATGGTGCGCTTGCCGGCCTGGTTGCTATAACGGCGGGATGTAATGTTGTCACCCCTTTGGGTGCTGTCCTTATTGGACTGATTGCCGGGACAGTATTGGTTTACAGCGTCATACTGTTTGACCAGATAATTAAGATCGATGATCCTGTAGGTGCAATATCCGTTCATGGAGTTTGTGGTGCGCTTGGTACTCTTCTGGTTGGAGTATTCTCAACAGATGGCGGACTGCTTTATGGTGGCGGCTTAAGGCTACTCGGAATACAGGCAATAGGCGTGTTATCAGTTGGTGCCTGGGCTCTGGGTGCAGGATTTTTACTTTTCAGCATACTTAAAAAGGTTAACGGGCTGAGAGTTTCCAAAAGGATCGAGGAAGAAGGACTGGATGTCTATGAGCACGGGGAATCTGCCTATAATTAAATAAGCACGGCCTGAAATAAGAGAAGACCGCCCATTACGGGGCGGTCTTCTCTATTTATAATTTACTTATTTTCTGCGTTATAAGAAGATTATTAACAGAAATCTCCTATTCTTCTTCTTCCTCTTCTGCGTAAGCTTTGATAACGGCATCCTGCACCTCACTTGGCACCTGGGTATACTCGGCAAACTTCATTGTATAGAAAGCACGACCCCCTGTTATTGAGCTGAGGGCAGTTGAATATTTGTTCATCTCAGCCAGCGGTACTTTTGCTTTGATAATCTCAAACCGCTTCTCGCTGGTCATCCCGAGAACCATACCCCTTCTTCCCTGCAGGTCACTTATAACATCCCCCATACGGTCGGAAGGAACCATTATTTCAACATCATAAATAGGCTCAAGTATCTTTGGCCCCGCATTCTTAAACGCCATGCTGAAGGCATTACGTCCTGCAAGTCTGAATGATATTTCATTTGAATCCACCGGGTGCATTTTACCGTCATATACATAAACGCGGATGTCGCGGGCATAGGATCCTGTAAGCGGCCCCACCTCCATCTTTTCCATAATACCTTTGAGTATCGCCGGCATGAACCTCGCATCAATAGAACCACCGACAATACAGTTTACATAAACCAGCTTACCTCCCCAAGGCAGAGTGATCTCTTCCTTGTCCCTTACTGACAGCTTGTATTCCTTGCCGCCAATTTTTTGAGCGGAAGATTCTGAAGAACCTTCTTCGTATGGTTCTATTATCATATGAACCTCACCAAACTGGCCGGCCCCTCCTGACTGCTTTTTATGTCTGTAATCAGATTGGGCCTGTTTGGTTATGGTTTCACGGTAAGGTATTTTAGGTGAATTGAAGTTTGTCGGGATCTTATAAATGTTATCAAGATGCCATTTCATTATGTTTAAATGGTATTCACCCTGTCCATGAACAATTATCTGTTTCAGTTCCTTTGAATACTCAACCTTTATGGTCGGGTCCTCAAGATGTATTTTGTTCAGCGCTTCTCCAAGTTTTTCATCATCGCTTTCACTCTGTGCCTTAATTGCTGTCCTGTATTTAGGCTCAGGGTATTTGACACCTTCATATTTCCATTCATTACCCGGTGCGTTTAAAGTGTGCCCGGTTTTTGTATTTTTAAGTTTTACTAAAGCCCCGATATCACCAGTATGAAGCTCTGAGACCCTGGTCCTGTTCTTGCCGGCACTGATAAAAATCTGAGAAAGTCTCTCCTTTGTGCCGTTACTGGTATTGATAATATCCAGGTTTTCAGTAATCTTCCCGGAGTAGACCCTGAAGTAGTTGATTTCGCCAATATGTTCTTCAATAGAAGATTTGAATATGTAAACAGAAGCTGGTCCTGAAGGATTTGGCTTTATTTCATTTCCTTTATTATTTAAAGGACCCGGGATATTAGTTAAAGAAGGAGACTCTGAAACAATAAAGTCTAACAGTCCGTCAATACCAATATTTTGTTTTGCAGAGGTGCAGAATACCGGATATATTCCCCTGGATGCAATACCTTTTGCAACTCCTGTCTTTATTTCTTCCTCATTCAGAGTGTCATTTGAAAAGAACTGTTCCATAAGAGATTCGTCACTCTCGGCTGCTTTTTCAACAAGAGCGGCATGGAGTTCTTCAGCCCTGGCGGCAAGATCATCAGGAATATCTGCTATTTCAGCATTTCCTCCATCTTGTTGATACCTGAGCATTTTCATCCTGAGGACATCGATTATTGAATTGAATCCGACACCTTCATTTACAGGAAACTGTATGATAACAATATTGACGGACAGTCTTTCTTTCATCATCTCGATGGCTTTGTCGAAATGTGATTTTTCATGGTCGAGACCGTTCACTGCAATGATTATAGGTTTCTCAAGTTTATCAGCATGCCTGAAGTGAATCTCGGTTCCCACCTCAACGCCATTCTGCACATTTATCATCATTACCCCGCTATCTGCCACAAAAAGTGATGAAATGACGCCACCACTGAAATCATCGAGCCCCGGAGTATCGAGAATGTTAATCTTCTTGTTCTTATATTCCGTATATAAAACAGTTGAAAATATTGAATTGCCATTTTCGTGTTCTATCGGCCTGTAATCGGATACGGTATTCTTCCCTTCAATTGTACCTCTTCTGTCAATTGTACCTCCATTAAACAGGATGGCTTCAGCAAGGGTCGTTTTACCTGATCCCGAGTTTCCGAGAAGAGCAATGGATTTCAACTGGTCAGTCTGGTAATTTTTCATCTTTGAGCAGAAATTATTTTGTTTTACATCGATTATTGATTCTTCATTTTGAGGGGACAAAATTAATAATTTTTTAAAAACTGTTTCAGAAAGGCATGATTATTAAAGAATTTTTATTTTCTTTGCACCGTTTTTAAAACACAGGAGTACCGGTTTTTCCTTCAAAGGTAAGTTTATAAAAGATTTCTTCAGGGAAAAGTCGGGAAGGTACCTGTTGATAACTTACATTAACACGATATAGAAATACATTACGAAGTTATCTAAGTGCCTGTTTTCAAGGAGATTTTTTTATCTCCCTGAACAACCCTTGGTGGTTTTGAAAAAAAGAACAGCGTGGTTTGTAAAATACAAAATAAAAACAATACCTTTGCAAACCATTTTTTTGGAAAAATTTTAATACTAATTAATTGTATTTATGCCGACAATTCAGCAGTTAGTGAGAAAAGGCAGGAAGAAGCTGGTAGATAAAAGCAAGGCTCCGGCTCTCGATTCGTGCCCACAAAGGAGGGGAGTATGTGTACGCGTTTATACCACGACTCCTAAAAAGCCGAACTCAGCAATGAGAAAAGTAGCCAGGGTAAGGCTGACTAACCAGAAGGAAGTAAATGCTTATATTCCCGGAGAAGGACATAATCTCCAGGAACACTCCATAGTGTTGATCAGGGGAGGAAGGGTAAAAGACCTTCCGGGTGTTCGTTATCACCTGGTGCGTGGGGCACTTGATACATCCGGCGTTGACGGACGTACGCAGAGAAGATCCAAATATGGAACAAAAAGACCCAAGAAGTAACAGTTAAAGGAATTAGAAATGAGAAAATCAAAACCAAAGAAGAGGATACTGTTACCGGATCCAATGTACAATGATCCTTATGTAACAAGGTTTGTAAATAATCTCATGCTTAATGGCAAGAAAACAGTTGCATATCAGATTTTCTACGACTCGCTTGCTATTGTTGGGGAGAAACTAAAAGTTGAGGGCAAAACCCCACTTGATATATGGAAACAGGCTCTCGAGAATGTCACACCCCAGGTGGAAGTCAAAAGCCGCAGAGTTGGTGGTGCAACATTCCAGGTGCCCATGGAAATCAGACCTGACAGGAAGATTAGCATCAGCATGAAAAACCTGATCTCTTTTGCACGTAAAAGGGCGGGACACTCAATGGCTGAAAGGCTGGCTTCTGAGGTTATGGCTGCCTATAACCAGGAAGGTGGCGCATTTAAGAAGAAAGAAGATACTCACAGGATGGCAGAAGCCAACAAGGCATTTGCTCATTTCCGTTTCTGATAAAAACAATTTACAGGCTCCAGCAGAATAATGGATAAAAACCTGAAATATACCAGAAATATTGGGATCATGGCCCACATCGATGCCGGTAAGACAACGACCACGGAACGAATACTATTCTATACTGGCCGCACACACCGTATGGGAGAGGTTCATGACGGAAATGCTCAGATGGACTGGATGATTCAGGAACAGGAAAGAGGTATTACGATTACTTCTGCTGCTACCACTACTTACTGGAAATATAATAACGAGGAATATAAGATTAATATCATTGATACCCCGGGTCACGTCGATTTCACGGTTGAGGTTGAGAGATCCCTAAGGGTTCTCGATGGATCAGTTGCGGTCTTCTGTGCTGTTGGTGGAGTTGAGCCACAGTCAGAGACAGTCTGGAGGCAGGCAAACAAATATCATGTACCCAGGATAGCATTCATTAACAAGATGGACCGACCGGGAGCTGATTTCTTCGGCGTTGTTCAGCAAATCAAAGATAAACTGGGAGCCAAGCCTGTACCGATACAGATCCCGATAGGATCGGAAGAGAATTTTGTAGGGCTCGTCGACCTGGTTGAAATGAAGGCAGTTGTCTGGTATGATGATGCTGCCAAGGGAACCCAGTACGAACTTGAAGATATCCCTGAGGAACTTGTCGAAGAAGCTGAAGAGTGGAGGGGAAAACTTGTTGAATCTCTTGCAGAGGTAGATGATTCCCTCCTTGAGAGATATATTGAAGATCATGAATCGATAACCAAGGATGAGCTCCTGGTGGCAATGAGAAAATCAACAGTGGCGGGTGTGACAATTCCTGTTATGTGTGGCGCAGCATTCAAAAATAAAGGTATACAGAGGCTTCTTGACGGAATAGCTGCCTTTCTGCCTTCTCCTATGGATATAGGTGCTGTTAAGGGGATGGACCCGAGAACAGAAGCTGAAATAATACGTGAACCCGATGACGAGGAACCAATGTCGGCCCTTGCATTCAAAATAGCTACGGATCCCTTTGTGGGAAGACTTGTTTTTCTGAGAGTTTATTCCGGCAAAATTAAAGCAGGTGATACGGTGCTTAATGTCCGTACAGGTAAGAGAGACAGGGTGAACAGACTCTTCCAGATGCATGCAAACAAACAAATTCCTAAAGAATCGATATCAGCAGGGGATATATGTGCCGGCGTAGGATTCAAGGATCTGAAAACCGGAGATACTTTATGTGCAATTCATAAGCCTATTCTCCTCGAATCTATGATATTCCCGGAACCGGTTATAGGTGTAGCAGTGGAGCCCAGAACACAGGCAGATCTTGATAAGCTCTCTGTCGCACTGAACAAGTTAGCAGAAGAGGATCCAACATTCCAGGTGAAGGTTGATCCTGATAGCGGACAAACGATTATCCAGGGTATGGGTGAATTACATCTTGAGATATTGGTTGACAGGTTAAGGAGGGAGTTTAATGTAGAGTGCAACCAGGGGATGCCTCAGGTTACTTATAAGGAAGCTATCACCACTCCTACGGAATACAGGGAAGTATTTAAGAAACAGACCGGTGGCAGAGGTAAATTTGCCGATATTATTGTTGAACTGATGCCAGCAGAGAATGGGTTCAGGGGACTTCAGTTTGTAAACGAGGTAAAGGGAGGTAATATTCCCAAGGAATATGTTCCCGCTGTTGAGAAGGGCTTCAGGGAAGCAATGCAGAATGGTCCCCTTGCCGGTTTCCCGGTTGAAAGTATGAAGGTAATACTCAAGGATGGATCCTACCATCCTGTCGATTCAGATTCCCTGTCATTCGAAATAGCCGCCAAACAGGCCTTTAAACGTGCCGCCTCCAGGTGCAACCCGGTCCTCCTGGAACCGATTATGGCTGCTGAAGTCGTTACTCCTGAAGAATATGTCGGTGACGTTATCGGAGATTTTAACCGGCGACGTGGTAAGGTTGATGGTATGGAGACCAAGGCGGGTTCAAGAGTAATAAAGGCAAAAGTACCTCTGTCAGAGAATTTCGGATATGTGACGGTCCTCAGAACACTTACTTCGGGTAGAGCTACGTCTACAATGGAGTTCTCTCATTATGAGGAGGTTCCAATTGAAATAGCAAGAAAGATTGTTGAAGTAACAAAAGGAAAAATCTATTAAGATATGAGTCAGAAAATACGTATCAAGCTTAAATCTTATGATCACAATCTGGTGGATAAGTCTGCCGAGAAGATCGTAAAAACAGTTAAATCGACTGGTGCTGTAGTTAGCGGACCGATTCCGCTCCCCACGCACAAGAAGATTTATACTGTGCTTCGTGCAACATTTGTGAATAAGAAATCAAGAGAGCAATTTCAGCTCTCATCATACAAAAGACTGCTTGACATATACAGTTCAACTCCAAAGACAATAGATGCTCTTATGAAACTTGAGCTGCCAAGCGGAGTCGAAGTTGAAATTAAAGTGTGAAACCGGTAATACTATTATAATGCAGGGATTAATTGGAAAAAAAGTAGGGATGACTTCCGTTTTTGATGATAATGGAAAGAATATCCCCTGTACGGTTCTGCAGGCCGGACCATGTGTTATTACCCAGGTCAAGACTGTCGAAAAGGATGGTTATTCCGCAGTACAGATGGGTTTCGATGATAAAAAGGAAAAGCATACTACAAAAGCTGAACTGGGGCATTTTAAAAAGGCCAATACAACACCTAAGAGGAAAGTTGCTGAATTCACTGGTTTTAAAGAGGATCAGGTAAAAGTAGGTGATGTGCTTACAGCCTCGTTTTTTGAAGATGATACTATTATTGATGTCAGAGGATGGACAAAAGGGAAAGGATTCCAGGGTGTTGTAAAACGTCATGGCTTTAGCGGTGTAGGAGGGCAAACACACGGTCAGCATAACAGGGGCAGAGCTCCGGGATCACTGGGTGCCTCGTCGTTTCCTTCAAGGGTACTCCCGGGTATGAGAATGGCCGGTCGCACAGGCGGAAAGAAGGTTATGGCAATGGACTGCATCGTTGTAAGATTAATGGCAGAGGATAATATAATTATTGTTAAGGGATCGGTCCCAGGTCCTAATGGTGGTTACGTAATAATTACAAAGTGATGGAATTAAAAGTTCTTAACATAGAAGGTAAGGAAACCGGAAGAAAAGTCAGCCTGAATGACTCGATATTCGCTATTGAACCTAATGACCATGCCATATATCTCGATTCAAAACAGTTCCTGGCAAACCAGCGCCAGGGGACTGCTAAATCGAAGGAACGTGGAGAAATATCAGGCAGCACCAGGAAAATAAAAAGGCAAAAGGGTACCGGAACTGCACGCTTTGGCAGTATCAAAAATCCTATTTTTCGTGGGGGTGGCCGCATTTTCGGACCAAGCCCGAGATACTACGGATTCAAACTGAATAAGAAAGTAAAACAACTTGCCAGAAAATCAGCTCTTTCATACAAGGCTTCATCAAATAACATTATTGTCCTGGAAGATTTTAATCTTGAAACCCCGAAAACTAAGGAGATTATCAGGATAGGTGGTAACCTTAAGCTGGTCAAGAAAAATTCACTATTTGTTTTACCAGAACAAAATAAAAACATATATTTGTCGTCTCGTAATTTGCAGAGAATTGAAGTCGTAACAGCCAGTGAATTAAATACATATACAATAATGAAGGCTTCAACTTTAATACTTGCGGAGAGTGCAGTTGACGTTTTGCAGGCAACTTTTGAAAACTAGTAAATTTTAGATGATGGATATTTTACTTAAACCCATTGTAACTGAAAAAATGACAGGTCATGGCGATAAATTTAATCGCTACGGTTTTATTGTTGCCAGGAGTGCAAATAAGCTACAAATAAAGAAAGCCGTAGAGGACCTTTATGGAGTTACCGTTGAGTCTGTTAATACAATGCGCTATGCCGGCAAGGCAAAGTCGCGATATACAAAGTCGGGTGTGCTGACGGGGAAAACAGTGGCAACAAAAAGAGCGATAGTCACACTGGCAGAGGGTAATGCAATAGATTTTTACAGTAATATATAAAATGGCAGTAAGAAAGATCAAGCCTGTTACACCAGGGCAGAGACACAAGATTATCAGTGCTTTTGATACAATCACCAGCACTGAGCCGGAGAAATCCTTGCTTCGACCGCTTAAAAAATCTGGGGGAAGGAATGTTAACGGCAAAATGACAATGAGGTACATGGGAGGCGGTCACAAGAAAAAGTACAGGGTAATAGATTTCCGCAGGGATAAAGATGGTATACCTGCCACGGTGAAAACCGTTGAATACGATCCCAACAGGTCTTCAAGGATCTCTCTGGTGGTATATGACGATGGAGAAAAGAGATATATTATTACCCCGAACGGGCTGGAAGTGGGTCATAAAATCATTTCCGGCAGGGACATTGCTCCTGAGATCGGCAACACTTTATTCCTTGGTGATATACCGATGGGAACCGTGGTACATAATATAGAGCTTAAACCCGGGAAAGGCGCTTCTCTGGCAAGAAGTGCCGGGTCATATGCCCAGGTTATAGCACGTGAAGGCAAATATGTTACAATCAAACTGCCATCGGGAGAGACAAGGCTGGTCCTTACCAGTTGCCGTGCAACAGTGGGATCCGTTTCAAATGCCGACCATAACCTTGAGAAATCAGGAAAAGCAGGCCGGTCACGCTGGCAGGGACGCCGTCCAAGGGTCAGAGGTGTTGCCATGAACCCTGTCGACCATCCTATGGGTGGTGGTGAAGGAAGAGCCTCCGGCGGCCATCCAAGAAGCAGGAAAGGCAAACCGGCAAAAGGATACAAGACTAGGGATAAGAAGAAATATTCTGAAAAGTATATTGTTGATAGAAGGAAGAAATAACTGAAACATTATGAGCAGATCCATTAAAAAGGGACCATTCATCGATTTCAAGCTTGAAAAAAGAATTATGGAGATGAATGAAGGCAGCAAAAAGACAGTTCTCAAGACCTGGTCAAGGAGGTCGGTGATCTCCCCGGATTTTGTAGGCCATACAATAGCAGTTCATAACGGGAACAAGTTTATCCCTGTTTATATAACCGAGAATATGGTAGGTCATAAATTAGGAGAATTTGCACCTACCCGTACTTTCAGGGGACACGCAGGAAATAAGTAGAAAGTAATGTTAACCTTGAAAAACTATTAGAAATGGGTGCAAGAAAAAGAAATACTGCTGAACAGAGAAAAGAGGCAGCAAAGAACAGGTACTGTGCAGTACTTAAAAACTGTCCTACTTCTCCCCGCAAGATGAGACTGGTAACCGATCTGATAAGTGGGATGGAAGTTAATAAAGCCCTGAGCGTCCTTAAATACAGTCCCCAGGAAGCATCCCGCAAGGTAGAGAAGCTGCTGCTTTCCGCCATTGCAAACTGGCAGGCAAAAAATGAGGGGGTAAGGATTGAGGACAGCAGGCTTTTCGTCAAGGAAATTCATGTGGATGGTGGCCGATCACTGAAAAGACTTCAGACGGCTCCCCAGGGAAGAGCTTACAGGATAAGAAAAAGATCCAACCATGTTACCCTGGTGATTGACAATGCAAATATTGAAGTTGAAAACAGTTCAAAATAGAATAAATGGGACAAAAAGTTAATCCGGTAGGTAACAGATTAGGTATAATAAAAGGCTGGGATTCAAACTGGTACGGTGGAAAGGACTTCTCAGGCAAGTTGATTGAAGATGCCAAGATTAGGGAATACCTGAATGCCAGGCTTGCTAAGGCCAGCATCTCAAAAATAGTTATAGAGAGAACCCTCAAACTTATCACCGTAACTGTCAACACTGCACGCCCCGGAATTATAATCGGGAAAGGCGGACAGGAGGTTGATAAGCTTAAGGAAGAGCTTAAAAAAATTACCAAGAAGGAGGTGCAGATTAACATATTTGAGGTTAAACGCCCCGAACTTGATGCAAATATTGTCAGCAACAACGTTGCCCGCCAGATAGAAGGTAAAATATCTTACAGGCGTGCTATAAAAATGGCAATAGCTTCTACCATGAGAATGGGTGCCGAAGGAATCAAGATACTTGTTTCAGGCCGGCTTGGCGGTGCCGAAATGGCAAGAAGTGAGACCTACAAGGAAGGCCGTATTCCATTGCATACTTTCCGGGCAGATATAGATTATGCTCTTGCCGAGGCACACACGAAAGTAGGTCTTATCGGTATTAAGGTATGGATCTGTAATGGTGAGGTTTATGGTAAAAGAGATCTCAGCCCTAATATAGGTGCAAAAAATGCCAAAGGCAAAGGATTAAAAAGGAAGATTAAGAAATAGGTACCGTTACGAGGAAATTGAAACATAAAGATATTTGAGCAATGTTACAACCGAAAAAAACCAGATACAGGAGAGCCCAGAAGGGCAAGATGAAAGGAAATGCACAGAGGGGTAACCAGCTGGCATTCGGTTCATTTGGTATAAAGGCCCTCGAGTCAACCTGGATAACGGGAAGACAGATTGAGGCTGCCCGTCAGGCCGTAACACGTCACATGAAACGTGAAGGTCAACTCTGGATCAGGGTATTTCCTGACAAGCCCATAACCAAAAAACCTGCTGAGGTTCGTATGGGTAAAGGGAAAGGTTCACCTGAAGGTTTTGTGGTTCCTGTCACACCAGGCAGGATCATAATCGAGGCAGAGGGTGTTCCTTTTGATGTTGCTAAGGAAGCACTCAGGCTGGGAGCTCAGAAACTCCCGATATCGACAAAATTTGTTGTAAGACGCGATTACGTTCAGGAATAAACCAAAGGGAAAATGAAAATTTCAGAAATAAGGGAATTAAGTACAGGTGATCTTATCGAGAGACTCGATTCGGAAAAGACCATGCTGGTGCGATTGAGATTAAATCATGCCATATCTCCGCTTGATAATCCTCAGAAGATTGATCAGACAAGAAAGAATATAGCACGACTGATGACCGAGCTGCGAAGCAGGGAGTTAAGTTCAAAAACTAATAGCTAATTACAGCAATGGAAAGAAATTTCAGAAAAGAGCGTATAGGCGTTGTCGTAAGCAACAAGATGGAAAAATCCATCGTTGTGGCTGTAAAAAGGAAAGTAAAGCACCCGATATACGGGAAATTTATTAACAAGACCAAAAAACTGATGGCTCACGATGAAGAGAATTCATGTAATATCGGTGATACGGTACGCATTTCAGAGACCAGGCCTCTGAGTAAGAATAAAACCTGGAGATTGGTTGAAATAATCGAAAGAGCGAAGTAATTATGATACAGCAGGAAAGCAGATTAGCGGTAGCCGACAACTCTGGGGCAAAGGAAGTTCTCTGCATCAGGGTACTGGGTGGTAGCAAGAAGAGATATGCTACTGTTGGCGACAAAATTGTTGTTAGTGTCAAGAGTGCACTCCCGTCCGGAGAGGCTAAAAAAGGCATGGTCAGTAAGGCCGTGGTGGTCAGGACCAAAAAGGAAATACGCCGGTCTGACGGTTCTTACATCAGGTTTGACGATAATGCAGTTGTCCTGCTTAATAATCTTGATGAGGTGCGGGGGACCCGCATATTCGGCCCTGTAGCCAGAGAGCTTCGGGATAAATATATGAAGATTGTATCACTTGCACCTGAAGTGCTTTAATCTATTTAATACGATAGATATGCAGAAGAAATTAAATATTAAAAAGGGTGACAATGTCATTGTCATTACCGGTGAATCAAAAGGACAGAAAGGTCGTGTTCTTGAAGTTGTAAGAGATAAGAACAAAGCGATTGTTGAAGGTGTGAACATGGTTTCAAGACATACAAAACCTAACGCAAAGGCTCCCCAGGGGGGTATTATAAGAAAGGAAGCACTCATCAACATCTCAAACCTTATGCTGGTTGATCCTGCATTGGGTAAGCCGACACGGATTGGCAGAAGACTCAATGATAAGGAAAAGTTAGTTCGTTATTCAAAAAAATCAGGGGAGGAGATTAAATAATGTATACGCCTGCTTTAGAGACAAAGTACAAAGACGAAATCGTCCCTGCGTTGGTAAAGGAATTCAGTTATTCCACAGTAATGCAGGTACCCCGTTTGACCAAGATAGTTATTAACCAGGGGATTGGACAGGCTATTGCCGATAAGAAACTGCTCGAGATGGGACTTAAGGAGATTACGGATATTGCTGGACAGAAAGCAGTCCAGACCCATTCCACAAAGGATATCTCTAATTTCAAACTCAGAAGGAATATGCCTATCGGTGTTACCGTGACTTTGAGGAGGGACAAAATGTATGAATTTCTTGAAAGACTTATTTCAGTAGCGCTTCCACGGATACGCGATTTCAAAGGCATAAATACAAAACTTGACGGCCGTGGAAATTACACTCTTGGTATAACCGAGCAGATTATTTTTCCGGAGATAGACCTTGACAAGGTTGTTAAGATTATGGGGCTCCAGGTAACTTTTGTTACCTCGGCGAATACTGATGAAGAAGCTCTGGCCCTGCTCAAACACTTTGGTTTACCGTTTAAAAATACTAAAAACTAATTATATGGCTAAGGAATCAATGAAAGCCCGTGAGGTTAGGCGTGCTAAACTGGTGCAGAAATATGCTGCCAAAAGAGCTCAGCTTAAAGCTGAAGGCGATTATGTCGGATTGAGCCGTATACCAAGGAACTCAAATCCGAACCGCTTGAGAAATCGCTGCAAGATCACTGGCAGGCCAAGGGGTTACATGAGGCAATTTGGTATTAGCAGGATTACCTTCAGGGAGATGGCTTCAACAGGTCTTATTCCCGGAGTTAAAAAGGCTAGCTGGTAGTTAATAAGGAGTATAAACAATATTAATATATAGAAGATGACTGATCCAATTGCAGATTTACTGACCAGAATAAGGAATGCCATTATGGCTGGTCACAGGATTGTAGAAGCACCAGCATCAAATCTTAAAACTGAGATTGCCAGGATCCTTTTTGAAAAAGGTTATATTCTAAGCTATAAGGTTGTGGAAGAGGAAGGACCGGTTAATACATTAAAAATAGCCCTTAAGTATAATCCTAAGAGCAAGAAACCGGCAATTAAGGCAATTCAGAGGATAAGCAGGCCGGGTCTTCGCAAGTATGCAGGAGTCGACGAAATGCCGAGAGTTCTTAACGGACTTGGGATAGCAATAATATCAACATCACAAGGCTTGATGACTGATAAAGAAGCGAGGAAAGAAAAAATTGGTGGTGAAGTACTGTGTTATGTTTACTAATCAGGAGGAAAGTTAAATGTCACGAATAGGAAATTTACCTGTAAACCTGCCCGCTGGAGTTACTGTTACAGTAAACGACTCCAATGAGGTTAGTGTGAAAGGACCTCTGGGTGAGTTGACCCAGTCGGTTGATAAGAATATTAAAGTGGAAGTGGCCGATAACCAGGTTTTGTTATCACGGTCTTCTGAATCAAAGGAGCATAAATCACTGCATGGATTGTACAGGGCACTTATTTCCAATATGGTTGTGGGAGTGTCAAATGGATATAAGAAGGAACTTGAACTTGTTGGAGTAGGCTACCGGGCTGAGGCAAATGGTCAGAACCTGGAGCTTAGCCTTGGTTATTCCCACGATATTGTCATGCAGCTTCCAAAAGAAGTAAAGGTCGAAACAAAAACTGAAAGAAGGAGCAATCCTGTTATCACTCTTACATGTATCGATAAGCAGCTTATCGGGCATGTTGCAGCCAAGATACGATCACTTCGTCCGCCAGAACCATATAAAGGTAAAGGCATCAAGTTCGTTGGCGAGCAACTTAGAAGGAAAGCTGGAAAATCAGCAAGTGCGTAATTAGTAAAATCAAAGTAAAATGGCTTTAACTAAGTTGGAAAGAAGGACACGGATCAAGCATAGGATTCGCAAGAAGATAAGCGGAACTACTGAAAAACCAAGGCTTGCAGTATTTCGCAGCAACAAACAAATTTATGTTCAGATTATTGACGATCTTAGCGGAGTGACTCTTTTATCGGCTAGCTCCCGGGAAAAGGAAATAGCTTCGCAGAAAGAGGTTAAAAAGATTGAACAGGCAGCTTCTGTTGGAAAACTCCTGGCATCAAAATGCAAGGAAAAAGGAATCCAAAATGTGGTATTCGACAGAGGTGGCTATAAATATCATGGTAGAGTTAAATCATTGGCAGACGCAGCCCGCGAAGGCGGATTAAAATTCTAATTAATATGACAGACGGAATAAGAAAAGTCAAAACCAGCGATCTGGAACTTAAAGACAGGCTCGTCAGTATTCAGAGAGTGACAAAAGTCACAAAAGGTGGCCGTACGTTCAGTTTTTCAGCCATTGTTGTGGTAGGTAATGAAGACGGGATCGTGGGACATGGGCTCGGAAAAGCCAGTGAAGTAACTACAGCGATAGCAAAAGGTATCGAGGATGCTAAAAAGAACCTTATCAAGGTACCGGTTATTAATGGTACTATCCCCCATGAGCAGGTAGCAAAATTCGGAGGAGCTAAGGTACTTATTAAGCCGGCATCGGAAGGTACGGGTGTCAAAGCTGGAGGTGCGATGCGTGCAGTTCTTGAAAGCGTGGGCGTTAAGAACGTTCTTGCCAAATCGAAGGGATCATCCAATCCTCATAACCTTGTTAAAGCCACCTTTGCAGCACTCCTTGAACTCAGGGATGCCTTTGCGGTGGCTGAAAACAGGAATGTGAACCTGAATAAAGTCTTTAACGGTTAGTAATGATTATCACCATGACGAAAATCCGAATAACACAGATTAAGAGCAAAAACGGCCAGCCGGAAAAGCAGAAAAGAACACTTGAAGCATTGGGAATCAGGAAAATGCACCATAGTGTCGAACATCAGGCAACACCCCAGATAATGGGAATGATCCAAAAGATCAGGCACCTTGTGAAGGTAGAGGAAATTTAAGGTATTAATATTATTATAATATAAGCTATGGAGCTCAGTAATTTAAAACCTGCCAGAGGTTCAGTAAAAAAGGTAAAGCGTATTGGCCGAGGACAGGGGTCAGGGAAAGGTGGTACTTCAACCAGGGGCCATAAGGGCGCCAAATCCAGATCAGGCTTCAGCAAGAAGATAGGTTTTGAAGGAGGCCAGATGCCTTTGCAGCGCAGAGTGCCAAAATACGGATTCAAGAATATTAACAGAGTTGAATATAAAGCAATTAATATAAGTACCCTGCAGGCTCTTGCTGACAAACTTGATGTCTCCTTAATTGATTTCGAGACTCTTGTAAGAGCCGGGTTGGTTTCAAAGAATTCCCTGGTCAAAATCCTTGGCAGGGGTGAGCTTGAAAAAACACTTGAAGTACATGCCCATGCTTTCAGTAAATCAGCTGTGCAGGCAATTGAAGCAAAAAAAGGAACCGTCGTAAAACTGTAAGTTAATGAGACTGATTCAGACAATTAAGAATATATTCAAGATAGAAGACCTTCGAGCAAGGTTGCTATATACACTGGGCATTATCCTGATTTACAGGCTCGGTAAATATATTACCCTTCCCGGCGTTGATCCAACGCAGCTGGCTGCACTGAAGAGCCAGACATCAACAGGGGTTATGGGTCTGCTTGATATGTTCTCCGGAGGAGCTTTTTCGCAGGCTTCAGTATTCGCACTTGGAATTATGCCTTATATTTCTGCTTCGATCGTTGTACAGCTTCTTGGAATAATTTTCCCGTATTTCCAGAAACTGCAGAAGGAAGGTGAAAGCGGAAGAAGGAAAATGAATCAGTATACACGCTACCTGACAGTGATTATTCTTGTCCTGCAGGCACCTACATACCTTGTGAACCTGCATACCCAGCTGCCCGATACCGCATTTATACTAAAAGGTACATTTTTTACGGTTTCATCAGTGATCATGCTTACGGCAGGCACAATTTTCGTAATGTGGCTGGGAGAAAAGATAACTGACAAGGGAATTGGAAACGGGATTTCTTTGATAATAATGATTGGAATTATTGCCAGGCTCCCGACGAACTTCATTTTTGAAGCAGGTGCCCGTATGGGTGGAGCCGGTGGCGCAATAGCATTGGTAGTTGAGATTGTGATACTTTTTGTGGTTATTCTTGGATCAATACTGCTCGTGCAGGGTACCCGGCGGGTTCCTGTACAGTATGCAAGGAGAATCGTGGGCAACAAGCAGTATGGCGGTGTCAGGCAATATATTCCACTTAAGGTTAATGCTGCAGGTGTAATGCCTATCATTTTTGCACAGGCAATTATGATGCTGCCGATAATAATTGCAGGTTACGCAAATTCAAGTTCAGGATTTGTTGTGGCTTTTTCCAATATGTATGGATTCTGGTATAACCTTACGACAGGATTGCTTATAATAGCCTTTACCTATTTCTATACGGCAATTACGATAAATCCGGTGCAGATGGCGGAAGACATGAAAAAGAACGGCGGATTTATCCCTGGAATTAAACCAGGCCGGAAAACCGTTGATTTTCTCGATAGCATTATGTCAAGAATTACGCTTCCGGGATCAATTTTCCTCGCAATTATAGCAATTTTACCATCAATAGCAGTAAGGGCTGGTGTTTCAGCACAGTTTGCGCAATTTTATGGCGGGACCTCACTGCTTATCCTGGTGGGGGTTATACTGGATACGCTCCAGCAGATTGAAAGTCATCTGTTGATGCGTCATTACGACGGGCTTATGAAATCAGGCCGGATTAAAGGCAGAACTGGTTCTGCTTCAGCGTATTAATGCGCTAATCGTTCTTTGATGTTGCATATAAAGACAAGCGAAGAGATTGAATTGCTCAGGCAATGTAACCAACTGGTATCGAAAACCCTCGCGGAGGTGTGCTCTATAATCAGACCAGGCGTTACAACATTAGAGCTTGACAGGCACGCTGAAACATATATCCGTGATAATGGTGCAGAACCGGCATTCAAAGGATATAATGGATTCCCGGGAACACTTTGTACATCTGTAAACGATGAGGTGGTTCACGGGATACCGTCAGATTATACACTCAGGGATGGCGACATTGTGTCGGTAGATTGCGGAGTGTTGATGAACGGGTATTACGGGGACAGTGCATTTACTTTCGCAGTAGGCGAGATCGATGAGGAGACGCAACGGTTGATGGATGTAACCAGGGCTTCTCTTGAAGATGGAGTAAAAGAGGCAGTCGTTGGTAACAGGGTGGGTGATATCGGCTTTGCAGTCCAGTTCAGGGCGGAGGATGCAGGATACTCGGTTGTAAGGGAGCTGGTGGGACATGGTCTTGGAACAAGATTGCATGAATCGCCTGAAGTTCCAAACTGGGGTAGAAGAGGAACCGGACCAAAATTGTCTAAAGGATTGGTAATTTGTATAGAACCAATGATAAACATGGGCATAAGGGATACAGTGCAGATGAAAGATGGCTGGACGATAAAAACCGCAGACGGAAAGCCTTCAGCTCATTTTGAGTATGCAGTTGCAGTTGATAAAGGGAAGGCAGATGTATTGACTACTTTTGAATTTATTGAGGAAGTTTTAAATAAAAGATAATAGTATGGCAAAGCAACCTTCAATAGAACAGGATGGAACCATAATTGAAGCCCTGTCAAATGCGATGTTCAGGGTGGAGCTTGAAAATGGACATGTTATCACGGCGCATATATCAGGAAAGATGAGAATGCACTATATAAAGATTTTGCCCGGCGATAAGGTTAAGGTTGAAATGTCGCCATATGACCTGACAAAAGGTCGAATAACATTCAGGTACAAATAAGAAATTGCAAGGATATGAAAGTAAGAGCATCAGTAAAGAAGCGGACACCCAACTGTAAAATAGTAAGAAGGAAGGGTCGCATTTACGTCATAAATAAGAAAAATCCCAAGTTCAAACAACGGCAGGGATAATTTACTAATTTTGCAAACTATTAAAAAAAATATATGGCACGTATTGTAGGTGTAGATTTACCCAGGCATAAAAGAGGCGAGGTTGGCCTGACTTATATTTATGGAGTCGGTAAAAGTACAGCCCAGAAGGTACTCGACAAAGCCGGTGTCGACCGTAATGTTAAGGTCGAAGACTGGACTGACGATCAGATCAATGCTATCCGCAGGATCCTGAATGATAACTTTAAGCTTGAAGGGGAACTTCGTTCGGAAACCCAGTTAAATATCAAGCGGCTTATGGATATCGGGTGTTATCGTGGTGTCCGTCATAGAATCGGACTGCCTGTAAGAGGTCAGAGTACTAAGAATAATGCCCGGACCCGGAAAGGAAGAAAGAAGACCGTTGCAAACAAGAAAAAGGCTACTAAATAAATAGAAAATGGCAAAGAAGACTGGAGCATTAAAGAAAAGAGTAGTAAAGGTTGAGCCTTCGGGGCAGGCCCATATTCATTCGTCCTTTAATAATATTATCATATCCCTGACTACTAATTCAGGACAGGTAATATCCTGGGCATCAGCCGGAAAGATGGGATTCAAGGGATCAAAGAAAAATACACCTTATGCCGCACAGATGGCAGCAGAAAACTGCAGTAAGGTGGCTTTTGACCTCGGACTGAGGAAGGTTAAGGTTTTTGTTAAAGGTCCGGGTGCAGGACGTGAATCTGCTATTCGTTCAATAAGCAACAACGGAATTGAGGTTACTGAAATAGTTGATGTGACCCCTATACCTCATAATGGCTGCAGACCGGCAGGAAGAAGGAGAGTATAATTACTGGAGTTTTCAGATTAAAGTTCAAATACAACATACATGGCACGTTATATAGGCCCAAAATCAAAAATAGCAAGAAAGTTCGGTGAGCCCATCTATGGTCCGGATAAACACCTTGAAAGGAAAAATTATCCTCCCGGACAGCACGGTATTAATAAAAAACGCAAGAAGACGTCGGAATATGGTATCCAGCTTCGCGAAAAGATGAAGGCAAAATATACCTATGGAATTCTTGAAAGACAATTCCGTAACACTTTTGAAAAGGCTTCAAGGGCCAAGGGTGTTACAGGCGAGGTACTCCTTCAGCTGCTTGAATCAAGACTGGATAATACAGTATTCAGACTCGGAGTTGCACCTACCAGGGCTTCTGCCCGTCAGCTTGTATCTCACAGGCATATCACGGTTAACGGAAAGGTAGTAAACGTGCCTTCGTTCCACCTGAAGCCCGGAGACATAATCGGTGTACGCGAAAAATCAAAATCTCTTGAAGCGATCACTGATTCACTGACTACAAGACGTTTCTCAAAGCTCCCCTGGCTTGAATGGGATGATGCACAGATGGCAGGTAAATTCATGTCAGTGCCCCTTCGGTCAGATATCCCGGAAGATATCAAGGAGCAGTTAATTGTTGAATTGTATTCTAAGTAATAATATAAGATAATTCCTATGGCCATTTTAGCATTCCAGAAGCCCGATAAAGTCATAATGCTTGAAGCGGATGACAAGTTTGGAAAATTTGAATTCCGTCCGCTTGAGCCCGGCTATGGTATCACTGTCGGAAATGCCCTGAGAAGAATCCTTCTCTCCTCACTTGAGGGTTTTGCCATAACAACCGTTAAGGTCGAAGGGATAGATCATGAGTTTTCTACGATCCCAGGTGTTATGGAAGATGTAACCGAAATGATCCTGAATCTGAAGCAGATCCGCTTTAAAAGAACCGTCGAGGATGTCGATAACGAAAGAATTGCTATCAAGGTAAGTGGCCAGGATATAATAAAAGCCGGTCACCTGAACTCATCCCTGAGCAGTTTTGAAGTTCTTAACCCCGATCTGGTTATATGCAGGCTCGAGCCTGATATAAAGCTTCAGATGGAAATCACAATAAGCAAGGGCAGGGGTTATGTCCCGGCAGAAGAAAACGAGCCTGTCGACGGAGAATTCGGATTGATAGCTATCGATTCCATATTCACCCCGATAAGAAACGTTAAATACGCCGTTGAGAACTACCGCGTTGAGCAGAAGACTGATTATGAAAAGCTTCTTCTCGAGATCGAGACCGACGGTTCAATTCACCCTAAAGATGCCCTGAAGGAGGCTGCAAAAATACTCATCTATCACTTCATGCTTTTCTCTGACGAGAAAATCACACTGAACACAGATGAGAAGCTGGCTAACGAGGAATTTGACGAGGAAGTGCTCCATATGAGGCAGCAGCTGAAAACAAAACTTGTTGACCTTGATCTTTCGGTGAGGGCACTTAATTGCCTTAAGGCCGCGGAAGTTGATACCCTTGGCGATCTGGTGAAATTCAATAAGAATGATCTTCTTAAATTCAGGAATTTCGGAAAGAAATCACTTACCGAGCTTGATGAATTACTGGAATCATTGAACCTCTCATTCGGAATGGATGTTTCAAAATATAAGTTAGATAAAGATTAATCAGAAAACTGGCATAGGAGATAAAGTGAAATGAGACACCAAAGAGTTATAAACCATCTGGGGAGAAAAAGCTCGCATCGAAAGTCAATGCTGGCAAATATGGCAAATTCCCTGATACTTCATAAGAGAATTACAACCACTACCGCAAAAGCTAAAGCATTAAGGACATATATTGAACCACTGATTACCAAATCAAAGGATGATTCAACTCATTCAAGACGTGTTGTTTTCAGTTATTTGCAGGATAAGGATGCAGTATCGGAACTTTTCCGTGAAGTGTCACCGAAGATAGCCGAGAGGCCGGGAGGTTATACCAGGATACTTAAAACCGGTAACAGACTTGGCGATAACGCCGAAATGTGCATAATCGAACTAGTAGATTTTAATGAGAACATGCTTGGCGGTGAAGCAGCAAAAACCAAATCCAGAAGAAGAAGATCGACAAAGAAGAAACCTGAAGCGGCGGCTGCTAAAGCAGAAAAGCAAGTAACGGGCAAGGCAGATAAGGTTGAAGAGAAAGCAGAACAGGTTGAAGCAATAGTAGCAGAACCGGTTGAAGAGAAAGCTGAACAGGCTGAAGAAACAGCAGAACCTGTTGAAGACAAATTAGAAAATAAGGAAGAAAAAGCAGTGGAAGATGCAGAACCGGTTGAAGATGAACCCGAAGAAGCAGAAAAAGATAGCACTGAAGAAAAGGAATAGTTTGAAAAAATTTACTGAATTGATTAAATAAAGGGATAATGTGACTGATCATTGTCCCTTTTTTTGTATATTGCAAGGTTGTTTAATTTTTAAATAAAAGTCTATGAGTGAGATAGTTAGTGTTCATGCCCGTGAAATTCTTGATTCACGTGGAAATCCAACAATTGAAGTCGAAGTATCAACAGCCAGTGGATATTTCGGCAGAGCAGCAGTTCCTTCCGGCGCATCGACAGGAGAGAATGAAGCACTTGAACTCAGGGATGGTGATAAAGCCCGTTATCTGGGTAAAGGAGTTCTTAAAGCCGTCAACAATGTAAATAATGTAATAGCAGAAGAAGTTATTGGTATGGATGTTACCGATCAGGCTGGTATCGATAAAAGAATGCTGGATCTTGATGGTACGAAAACAAAAAGTAATCTTGGAGCTAATGCTATCCTGGGAGTTTCTCTCGCAGTAGCCAAAGCAGCTGCCGCATATCATGGACTTCCTTTGTTCAGGTATATAGGAGGCACAAATGCAGTTACATTACCTGTACCAATGATGAACATAATTAACGGCGGCTCACATTCAGATGCACCCATTGCATTCCAGGAATTCATGATCAGGCCTGTTGGCGCTCTTTCTTTCAGGGAAGGGCTCAGGATGGGAGCAGAGGTTTTCCATGCTCTTAAAAAAGTTCTTAAAGACAGAGGGTTAAGTACTGCTGTTGGTGATGAGGGAGGGTTTGCCCCTGTTCTTGGTGGAACTGAAGATGCTCTGGAGACTATCCTGAAAGCAATATCAGCTGCCGGTTATAAAGCCGGAACGGATGTTACCATAGCACTTGATTGTGCTGCATCAGAGTTTTATAAAGATGGAATTTATGATTATTCCAAATTTGAAGGACCAAAAGGCGCAAAGAGAACTTCAAAGCAACAGGTGGATTACATAGAAGAGCTGATTAAAAGATATCCGATCAATTCAGTTGAAGACGGTATGTCAGAAAATGACTGGGAAGGCTGGAAAATCCTTAATGAAAGAATAGGAAGCAAGTGTCAGAATGTCGGAGATGATGTTTACGTAACAAACGTGGAATACCTCAAAAAGGGCATTGATATGAAATGCTCAAATTCAATTCTTATCAAGGTCAATCAGATTGGTACTCTGACTGAAACCCTCGATGCAATTGAAATGGCACACAGGGCCGGATGGACAACGGTTATCTCGCACAGGTCGGGTGAAACGGAAGACTCAACAATAGCTGATATTGCTGTTGCAGTTAATTCCGGCCAGATAAAAACAGGTTCCATGAGCCGTACCGACAGAATTGCCAAGTACAACCAGTTACTGCGTATTGAGGAATTGCTCGGCGATAAAGCAGTTTACGGGTATAAGAAATAATACATGAACTCACCCTCTTGTGTTCCCCCTCTCTGCCCTGTGCAGAGAGGGGGAATTATTTTGTATGATGGTCATAGCTTCCCCTCTTTATGCAGTAGAGAGAGCCTGCCCCGGTTTTTGTGAGGCCCGGGAGGTGAGTTCATAAGATTCCAGGGAGCTTTCAGACGTTATTAACAATTGTTGATAACGCCTGTTTATAACCGGTGTACAACAACGATCAATAAAACTTGCAAATAGATCATTACCGTGTTAAATTTGGTCTATCAGGTGAGCGATAAAAGGTTGCTTGAAAGACGTGGAACCGAAAACGATTACTTAATTGAAATACGAACGGTTCGATCAGACCTCCGGGTTTGCGCGTCAAGAGAGCCGAAGTCTGAACCTAAGGGATCAGGTCCCAGACCAATCCCGGGTGTTCAGTAAGTCGATGAAACCGGAAACGTTCTTTCAGAGACCAAGTCATAGGGATTTCAGGGGAATAAGGGTTTCGGCCTAAAAGAACCTGAAAAGGTTCAGGATCCTCCGGGGTACCTGTTCCTGTAGCCTGAATGACACTTCGTCCCGGAAGACTTCGCCTAACGGCGGAGAAGAAAGGACAGCCGGAAGGTAATGCTGTAAAAGGTGTTACCGGAAAGCCCAGGGTTGCAGAAACAGATCGTAAGACCTTGTATGCAGCCAGCCAGAATAACAGTAACCTGACGCCGATCGCGGCCTCGGTTGCAATCGGTGAATGGGAACTACTCTAACGAATAGTTCCCATTATTGTTTTATACCTCTTCGTATTGCCTCTTTTTCAATCATCTTTGACTGATTTTCCCCCTTATTCAATATCTTTAAGGCATCAACAAATTGTGCATCATGGCTTTTTATGGGATGAATGAATATATCATGGCCCTCGAGGAAGCAGGTCAGCTGAAAAGAATCAGGACTTATACTGACCCGGTCCTGGAAATAGCCGAAATTGCTGACCGAGTAGGAAAAAGCGGTGGCCCGGCCCTGCTTTTTGAAAACACAGGTACACAATTCCCCATATTAGTTAATATGTTTGGATCCGATGCCAGGATGTCAAAAGCTCTTGGACGAAGCTGCCTTGATGAAGCCGGTAAGGAACTCGAAATGCTCTTCAGGAAACTGGCCAGTACCAGAACGGGTTCTTTATCCAGGATCATGGCTCTGGGAGACATTCGAAGGATATCCAATCTGCTGCCCAGAAAAACTGGCCGTAAAGGAACCTGTCAGCAGGTTATTATGGGGAATCCTGACCTTGATATATTGCCGGTACTGAAATGCTGGCCTTATGATGGAGGACGGTTTATAACACTCCCGGTTGTTCACACACGTCATCCGGAAACCGGGAATACTAATGCCGGAATGTACAGGATGCAGGTTATTGATAAGGTAACTACCGGTATGCACTGGCAACTCCATAAAACAGGTGCAAACCATTTTGAAGCATGGAAGAAAAAAGGCGGAAGGATGCCCGTATCCGTGTCGCTGGGCGGTGACCCGGTATACACCTACGCCGCAACAGCACCTTTACCCGAAAATATTGATGAATATATCCTTGCAGGATTTCTCAGAAAGAAGAGAGTCCGTATGGTAAAATGCATAACAAATGACCTGTTTGTCCCGGATGATGCAGATATAGTCATAGAGGGTTTTGTTGAAACAGATGAAGATCTGGTATGGGAAGGACCATTTGGAGATCATACTGGTTTTTATTCACTGGCCGACTGGTACCCGGCATTTCATATCACATGTATTACTCACAGGAAGGATGCCGTTTATCCTGCCACCATCGTTGGTGTTCCTCCTCAGGAGGACTCATTTATTGCAAAGGCAACAGAAAGGATTTTCCTTCCTGCAATCAGGATGTCCATGCTACCGGAGATTAAGGATCTTCACATGCCAGACCCGGGTGTTGCTCATAACCTGGTTATTGTTAAAATCGGGAAGAAATACTCCGGACAGGGTATGAAAGTAATAAATTCACTGATGGGAGCTGGCCAGATGATGTTTACAAAATATATGATCGTGGTGAGCGGTAATACAGATATAAGGAACTATGAAGACCTCGCAAGAGGGATATTTCTTAATACAGATTTCAGACACGACATATCCTTTATCCGGGGGCCGCTCGATGTCCTTGATCATTCATCTGACACCTTTGCGTTCGGAGGCAAACTGGGAATGGATGCCACTGAAAAGACAAGTGAAGAACTTTCATCAAGGGGAAACGGAAAAACCGCCGATATGGCTGATATCGTACCTGAACTGGACAGATTAATGCAAAAGGGACTCATTAACGGGTACAACTGTGACCTGGCAGAGAAGAATATACCATTGATACTGCTTACTGTGGATCCCGAGAATAATCCTGATGCAGCAATAAAGATTGCCGAGATGTGGAAGATTAATAAGATTGACACCGGACAAACAGTCATTCTTGTCCTTGATGATAAATTGGATCTTTCAGATTTCCTGACAGTGGCATGGCAGGTACTTGGGAATTCGGATCCTCTGAGGGATCATTACTTTGCAGGAACCGCAACGCTATTAATAGACGGAACAATAAAGGCCTTCAGGGATGGAGGCTTTACCAGGAAATGGCCAAACGTGGTATGCTCGGATAATCAAACTATAAAATCAATAGATCGTAAATGGGAACTTCTTGGACTTGGTGATTTTATTTCTTCTCCCTCAATGAGAATGCTGAAATTGAAATATGAGGGGACGGATGAGGTTGTCACGAAAGGGGATAAATAAATAGTCGGAGAATGCCAGGGTATATAACTTCGTTAAATATCGCAATAACTGTTTTATTCAATTTTCCTTCGTTATACTTTTTTCAAGAAGGATTTGTAGGTAACACACCATATCATCTGCTATTCTATGCATTCATAATTATATCCCTTGTCTGGCTCCTGCTTCGTCTGCAGACCCGCACTTTATTTAAAACCATGAAAATGCTAAGAGACAGGGAAAAAACCCTGGATGGAATGCAGCGCAAGATGGCAGATCTTGAGTTCACAAATAAAAGTATAACAGACAGTCTCATTTACGCCCAGAGGATACAGGAGGCACTTCTTCCATCAGAAGAGTATTTCAGAAAACATTTCAGCGAATCATTTATACTTTTCAGACCAAAAGATATCGTAAGTGGTGATTTCTACTGGATTGGCGAGAGGAGCAGTAAGATCTTTGTAGTGGCTGCAGATTGTACCGGGCATGGTGTTCCGGGTGCACTCATGTCGATGATCGGACACAACCTGCTCGATAAGATTATCAATATTGACAACATAGAAAAGCCGGATGAAGTACTAAATATAATGAGCATGGGACTGGAAAAAACATTTAGCCGCGAGAAGAATCCGGGAGACATTATACGAGACGGCATGGATATAGGCCTTTGTGTAGTCGACAGGAAGAACAGGACAATAGAATACGCGGGGGCTTTTTTCCCCTTGTATATAATCAGGGACGAAAGACTCATCGATCTTAAAGGAGATAAATATACCCTTGGTATGAAAGGAGATCACGTCAGTTATGCTAATAACAAGATAGAACTGAAGGAAAATGATATAGTATACCTCTTTTCGGATGGTTATGTTGATCAATTCGGCGGATCCGAAAATAAAAAATTCATGTACAGACGGTTCAGATACCTGTTGATGACTATCCATCATTTCCCGATGGAGGATCAGAAATCTATACTGGATGACAACATAAGATCATGGATGGGATCGACACCCCAGGTAGATGACATGCTTGTTATCGGATTTAAACCGTTCTAGTGAAAAATCAGAGGAACCTTTTTATTTTTTCAATCAGCATAGCTGGCTGAAAAGGTTTGCTGATATAATCGTCCATGCCTGATGAGAGACACCTCTCTTTATCTCCAAGCATAGCATTGGCGGTTATCGCAATTATAGGTACATGTTCATTGGTACTGGATTCAAGGGCCCGTATTTTTTCAGCAGCCATCAGACCACTCATTACCGGCATCTGTATATCCATTAAAATAAGGTCATAACTGGATGTCCCGAATTTGTCAAGAGCCTCTTTGCCGTTTGCGGCTGTATCTATATTTTTTACCAGCGGTTTAAGTGTGAGCAAAGTGATCTTCTGATTTATAGTATTGTCTTCGACAAGCAGAATATTTGCTTCCTTCAGCTGTTTATGAATTTTCTCCTTCTGTTTGAGCTCTTCAATTTTTGGAGAAGCAATATGCTTCTTCTCCTCTTTTTCAGCATTCAGAAATCCAAGCTCAAAATCAACAATCGTATGATCCTTCCCAAGTTCCTGTTCATACCTGCCCCCGCTTAACTTGATAAGTCTTGCAGACAAACTTCCTGGTACTTCTGATTCATCAATAAGGATAAGCCTTCTGTTTGTCTGCAGGCTGAACTTTATTTTGCATTGCTGAGAATTATCACTAATCCTGCCAAGCGTGAATGTGACCCTGGTCATAGTGCCAAGGCTTTGATTTTCAACACTGTTAAAAAGGTCAAGGAATATCTGCTTCACGATTATCGGATCACCAATGACCTCGAAATTACCGGAATCTTTTTTGTTAATGATAAAATCTATGTTTGCAGAATCCTTAAGACTGAAGAGGTCTATAGTATTCTGAATGGTAGACAGGATGTTGAACCTGATTTTCTGACGTGCTTCATAAATAATATTACCTGCCGTTTGCATGGTAAGCTCATTTAGAGTATTTACCATATTGTTTGTTGAAGCTATAAGAGTCTCAAGAAGTTCCTTTTGCTTTTTGTCGGGATTTGAATCAAGCAAAAGATCACCTACAACTACGAGGTTGTTGAGGGGCTCCCTTATTTTATGAGAGAAATTGGTAATCACGTCATCTTTCTTCTCGTTTGAGGAAGATGCTTCCCTGAGCGATTCCTTTACCTGTCTTATGAGTTTGAGAGCTTTCCTGACCAACATTACACCGAGAGAGGAACCAACCAGTACAAAGCTCCCTGCAAGCAATCTGAGATCGAATGAAATAAGTAAAACACCAGTGATCAGGCAGATCATGATCACGATCGAAATACGTTCGATAACAATTCTTTCTTTATCGGGAAATGATTCAGATATCTTGTCCACACTCTCAGTTCTGGATGTTCCTTTTTCCTTTATCATTTACGGATAATTCAAGGTCATGTAAAATTAGCATAAAATCTCAATAAATAATATTTGCATATTCTTTTAGACTGTTGAATGTCTGAATACCTTTCTGGGGAATAAGGCATCCACTTTTAAGGGAGTTTTGTTTGTCATAATTGGCCGATACATGTAAAAAACAGATTATATTTACAGTTGTAATGACCTAAATTACCCTTTAAATTATCGATCGGTACAATATTTGAGCGATTTTTGAAAAAGAGGAATGAAATGAAAAGACTGGTTAATAAATGGGGTTCCTTATTCCTGGTCTTGGGTTTATTATCATCTGGTAATATGTTTGGCCAGGAAGATGAAGACATGGTTAAATATACCCCTGACTTCAGATTTAAAGATGGTATTTACCTTAACTTTGATCAGGTTAAGGCAAATAATCCGATACCTAAGGCCAAGCTCCTGACATCAGCGGATTATAATGACAGGGATTTCTTTAACAAGGTGTTTTCTGCTGATAAGATTTATTTTTATGATGAGATGGGATTAAGGCAGGAAGTAGATAAGGATAACATCTGGGGTTTTTCAAGAAATGGTGTATTATATGCAATGATTCAGGGTAATTTTAACAGGATTACCTTTGTTGGAAGTATCTGTCATTTCGTTGCAGATATAACCACTTACGACTCGCGGTATAATAACTATTATTCACCTTATAGTTACTATGATCCTTATTATTACGGGGGGTACTATAACCCCTACAGTTATTACGGAGGTTATTCTCCGTACGGATCGTATTATTCCCCTTATTACAGGAACAATGTTGCAAGAAATGAATTAAGGCAATATATTATTGAATTTGAAACCGGGAAAGTACTTGACTTTACTCCTGATAATGTTGCCTTATTATTGATGAAAGATCCTTCAGTTTATGATGAATACATACAGCTTTCACGCAAAAAAAAGAAGCAGCTGATGTTCGTATATATCCGTAAATTCAATGAGAATAATCCTTTATATTTACCTGTGAAATAACCATTGCATATGAAAAAATTACTCCTGCTAAATGCACTGATCATTATCTCATTTCTGTCGTCTGCCCAGGCACCGTTTCCTGACGCGGAGGAGATAGAACAGTTTATGGCATCAAAGACCTGTGTAGTCCTTGAGGATGACCCGTTTTCTTTCTATAATTCTTACATAAAAGATGCTGTACAGACGTACTGGAATATTACTCCTGTTGAGTTCATTGATGTGAGGGAATTCAATAAAAGAAGGTTAGATCCTGCTTATTCATTTATCGTCCTGACACAGACAAGCTTTGATAAGGATAAATCCGGATCATCATTCAATTTCATAAACCTGCTTCAGGGTGAGAAGGGTACTAAATTGAGTGACCTGCCAGAAATATGTGCGATACCGCTTTCTTTTGCTGGAGAAGATGACTTTGATTATGCTTACAAACTGGGTGTGATTCTGGCATTTATGCAGAAACATGCCCGTCTTATTGCTGAGGATCCTTCCCTTACCGGAAGACGTTATCTGAGATATTATAATGTCAATGCCCCTGAGGTTATCACTAAGACCATCCTTTTCAAAAAGGAAGATCTTTCCCCTGATATTAATACTGAACAGGCCATAAAGGCAATTTATCCGTTTGAAATAAAAATTGTGGAAGAAGAAGATATAAAGAAAGCTATAGAGGAAAAGGCAACCAACACGTTGATACTCCACAAGGTAGGCCCTGTAGGGAACTATAATACCGGTTATTGCTTTAAAATGCTTATAGGAGCTGATGATGCAAACATGTATTATTACAATCAGCATATGATCAACGCCAGGAATCCGAATGGTTTTCTTGAATCCGATTTACGCCGCCTTGCGAGGTACAAATGATGCAGCATTGGATGATTAATTACGTCTTTTAGTAAAACAGGTTGCGTCATGAGAGAGATAAGAGTACTATCGGAAACTGAAAGGAACTGGGCTATGTTCTGTCACCTGGCGGCATTTGCCGGATTCCTTTTCCCGTTCGGCGGAATTGTCGGACCACTTATTTGCTGGTTATCAAAACGGGATGAGTCTATCTGGGTAAATGAGAATGGGAAAGCTTCGCTTAATTTTCAGCTTTCAATTCTACTTTATATAATACTGGCTGTCCCGCTTTGTTTTATATTCATAGGGATACCGATAGTTATTTTCCTTGGCACATTCAAGATAATAATGATAATAATAGCAAGTATAAAAGCCTCTAAAGGAGAGGAATTCAGATACCCGCTGGCAATACCGTTCATACAATAAAAAAAGCGCCTATTGAATAATCCCCTGCCATTACTGCGGCTTAGCTCAGTAAGGGTTGTCCCCCAAAGGGTGGATCAATACTCTGCAATTTATACAGATCTCAAATAAGAAGGCAGTTTTATACCCACTTTGGGGGCCAGGTTGCTTTGCGCCCTGGGAGGTTCTAAACAATTACCTGAAAACGTGACATATTTTGAAAAAAGGTTGTAAATTTCTGTTTAATTAAACCTTACTGATATGGCACCTAAGAAGAGCAAAGAAGTCAAAGTGGAGAAATTTGACAAATCTGAACTTTACCATGACGTGGAAGAAAAGAAACACGAAAAGATGAAGAAGAAGGTTTATTTCAAGGAACTTGCTAAACTTGAAATAGAACTTATAAAACTTCAGGAATGGGTTAAAACTGAAAAGTTAAAGGTAGTGGTGATATTTGAAGGAAGGGATGCCGCCGGTAAAGGTGGCGTAATTAAAACCATATCAGGATGCCTTAATCCACGTATCTGCAGGGTTGTAGCGCTTGGAACACCTACAGAAAAAGAAAAAACGCAATGGTATTTCCAGAGATATGTTCCACATCTGCCTGCGGGTGGGGAGATTGTTCTTTTCGACAGGAGCTGGTATAACAGGGCAGGAGTGGAGAAGGTAATGGGATTTTGCACCAATGAGGAATATGAAGAGTTTCTTAGGTCTTGTCCCGAGTTTGAGAGAATGCTGATACGATCAGGCATTATCCTGGTAAAATATTGGTTTTCAGTTAGTGATCATGAGCAGGAGAAACGTTTTCAGGACAGGATAAATGATCCTACAAAGAGGTGGAAGATAAGCCCGATGGATATTGAATCGCGAGACAAGTGGGTCGAGTATTCTATGGCGAAAGATAAAATGTTTTCATACACTGATACCAAACAATCACCATGGTATGTTGTTGAGGGGGATGATAAGAAGCGTGCAAGGCTTAATACAATTCACCACCTTCTGTCATTGATCCCTTATGAGGATCTTACCCCAAAACCCATTAAGCTGCCACCTCTTAAACATGATACAGCTTATGTGAGGCCGCCGAAAACAGACCAGACGTACGTTCCGGAGGTATATTGATTATAGTGTGTTCCTGCTTTCAATTTTCGACTTATATGTTTACTTTTGGCCATAATTTTTTGTTATGCCCTCAAAACCATCAATACCAAAAGGAACCCGGGATTTCTCTCCTGCTGAAATGACCAGGAGGGAATATATTTTCGATACTATCAGGCAGGTTTTCAGGCAGTATGGTTACCAGCCGATAGAGACACCTGCTATGGAAAACCTGTCATCATTGCTCGGGAAATATGGTGAAGAGGGCGACAAGCTTCTTTTCCGGATCTTAAATTCTGGTAATTTCCTCTCAGGTATTGAAGACAGGGAACTAAATGTTGCTGAGCCAGGGAGGTTGTCGTTAAGGATCTGCGAAAAAGGTCTTAGATATGATCTTACAGTACCCTTCGCAAGATATGTTGTACAGCACCGTGATGAAATCACTTTTCCTTTTAAAAGGTACCAGATACAGCCTGTATGGAGAGCTGACAGACCACAGAAAGGAAGATACAGGGAGTTTTACCAGTGTGATGTCGATGTTATAGGAAGCAATTCATTATTAAATGAATACGAACTTATCAGGATTATTGATGATGTGTTTTCGAAACTTGGAATATCAGTGGTTATTAAGTTAAACAACAGAAAGATACTGGCAGGGATTGCAGAAATTGCCGGGGTGGATGATAAAATCACTGATATTACAATAGCTATAGACAAACTTGAAAAAATAGGAATGCAAGCAGTTATCGGCGAACTCCTTGGTAAAGGTGTTTCCGGCAAAGCCATCAGTAAGTTAACTCCGGTTCTTGAACTTAAAGGCACATCAGATGAAAAGCTGAATCGTCTCAGAAGTGTTCTTTCGTACTCTGAAACAGGACTTGCAGGAATAGCTGAAATGAAGACACTTTTCGGCTACCTTGCCTTTGCAGACCTGGGCCACCTGGTTGAGCTTGATCTTACACTTGCAAGGGGACTTAATTATTATACAGGTGCTATAATTGAAGTAAAGGCCCGGGATGTATCCATCGGTAGTATTTGCGGAGGGGGAAGATATGACAGTCTTACAGGTATTTTCGGGCTGGAGGGAGTATCAGGAGTCGGGATATCATTTGGAGCAGACAGGATTTGTGATGTCCTGATGCAAATGGGAAAATTCTCGCAGTCTGACGATCTTCACATGAATGTCCTGGTTGTTAATTTCGGGGAGAAGGAACTTTATTATAACCTCCGGCTTCTGGAAATGCTTCACAGCTGGGGTATCAGTGCCGAATTTTATCCCGATCAGGCGAAGCTTAAGAAGCAGTTATCTTACGCTGATTCCAGGAAAATATCATATGTACTTATTGCCGGTGAGGATGAAATTGCAGGGAATGAAGTTACTGTCAGGAACATGGTAACAGGTGACCAGCAACGAATCCCGCTGGAAGAGCTTAAATCCGCTATTATTTAAAACCACTTTACTTTCTGATCGCATTTTGAACAGCTGGCCGGTTGTCTCTGAGCTCGTTAAGAAGTTGTTGCCTGTACTGGTTTTCCGCCTGGTAGAGACGCAATACTTTAGCAGGAGTTAGTATCTCCTTGAATTTTTTGTGGTATTCGAGAGACAGGTTTGCCTCTTTTATATCCAGGTTTATGAGATAGTCAGCTGCCTCTGTTTTTTCAGCATCAGACATTGTCATTCCGGTCTGATTGATCTTCCTGTTGAGCTGAGCCCTTTCCTGCTGGATTTCAGTCCTCCTATTCTGAAATTCATTGTAAACCGGCCAGAACTTTTCAGCTTCCTGTGTTGTGAGGTTCAGGCTTCTGGTGAAGAAGGCAATCTTGTAGGCATTTAGTCTTTCTATGGCGCTATTCTGTGAGTATATATTAATGACAGGTAGCACCGACATCATTAATACTAAGAGTGCTGCTTTTTTCATATAAGCCAATTTACAAATTTTCATAGATATCATAAATATCGATATTTTCAAGTACGAGGTAATCAATAATATCGTCATTGTCTACACCTGAATTTTCCTCGAAAAAGCCACTTGAAGCCACATTTTCCTCCAGTGTAAGAATATCTATATCATTTAAGTAATTATCTGGTAATTCACTTAATGACATATCGGGGAATACTAGCTCCTGCCTGTTATTACCACTGAACCAGATAGCGGTGTAGCCTAACGCAACCAGCACCGCAATAGAGGCTGCTACTGCAAAATAAGGCCTGAGTTTCCTGACAATACCTTTTTCAGGTTTTACATATTCACTACCAACTGTTACCTCAAGTATCCTTTTGTTGAGATCCTCAAAGTAATTATCCGGTACTTTGAAGGGATTCTTTTTTTCTATTTCACCTATGCCTTTCATCAATATATTAGATTGTTTTATGTCAAAGAAGTTTAACTGTTTATCAAAAAATCTTCAATTTTTTTTACTGCATGATGATATGATGCCTTCAGGGCCCCCACAGAAGTATCGAGCACCCGGCTCATCTCTTTATATGGCATTTCTTCGAAATATTTGAGATTGAACACAATACGTTGCTTTTCTGGTAGCTTAAGTATGGCATTCTGCAGTTTCTGTTGTGCCCCATCTCCATCGAACCATGTGCTCCCTTCGCGGGAGTTTGCATATAGTGCTCCCATATCATCAAGCGATACTGAGCTGTTTTTCTTCCTCTTGTTAATTACTGCCAGGGCCTCATTGGTGGCTATTGAGTAAAGCCAGGTGTAGAGGGAGCTTTCGCTTCTGAAATTTATAATATTCCGCCATGCATTTATAAATGTATTCTGAAGTGCATCATCAGCATCCTCGTGGAGTATCACAAGACGTCTGATGTGCCAGTATAGCTTCGAACTATATGTCTCAACTAGAAGGCTGAATCCTTTATTTTCATCCTTCTCGAGAAGGTTAAAAATTTCTTTGTCAGGACTCTTTCTTCCCACAGATTAAAGGTGTTTTCTTTTTGATGAAGAATCTTTCCGAAAGTTTAAAGATAGGTAAAAAATAGAAAGACGGAGGAATGATGGGTATAAAGGGTTAGAGATGAAAATGCTTACATTTGCAGTATGAATTAAAAGAAAAGGTTGATGGCATTACAATGCGGAATAATAGGAATAACCAATGTAGGTAAGACGACTATCTTCAACTGCATTTCAAATACGAGAGGCGAAACAAGTATATTTGCTTTCAGTGCTACAAAATCAAATA
This sequence comes from uncultured Rikenellaceae bacterium, assembly GCA_964595725.1. Lineage (GTDB taxonomy): Bacteria > Bacteroidota > Bacteroidia > Bacteroidales > VadinHA17 > LD21. The sequence goes on from CAZQRQ010000014.1 coordinate 43,687, forward strand.
TCGGGATTGTCCAGGTCCCTGACCAGAGATTATATGAACTTGAAAAGCTTCAACCAACGGACAAAATTGTTCATACATCAATTGAGATAGTTGATATTCCGGGGCTGGCAAAAGGAGCTAATAAGGGTGAAGGGGTGGGAAACAGGTTTCTTACCGATATACGCAATACTGATGCATTGATACATGTTCTCAGGTGTTTTGATGATGAGAATCTTCCGCATATTGACGGATCAGTCGATCCTGTGAGGGATCTTGAAACTGTTGATCTGGAGCTCCAGGTCAAGGACCTTGAATCGGTTGAGAAGAAGATCGAAAGGCTCGAAAAAGTTGTGCGGTCAGGAGACAAAGAGGCTAAAGCAGGTATAGAGATACTCTCCAGGGTGAAGGAGCATTTTGAGAATTTCCGGAATGCCCGTGAGATCAGTTTCAAAGACGAGGAGCGGAAAGTGATAGATGATCTCTTCCTTCTTACAATGAAGCCGGTGATATATGTTTGTAATGTGGGTGAAGAATCGGCTGTTACAGGCAATACTTATGTTGAAAAGGTGAAGGACTATCTGAATGGGAAAAGTACAGAGATGCTTATAATAGCAGGAAGAACCGAAGCTGAAATTGCTGAACTGGACAACCTGGATGACAGGCTCGCATTCTTAAATGATGCAGGATTAACAGAACCGGGAGTAGATAAGCTCGTCCGATCTGCCTACAGGATGTTGAACCTGCAGACTTTCTTCACAGTTGGGCCAAAAGAGATCAGAGCCTGGACATTAAGAAAGGGAATGGCTGCGCCTTTGGCAGCAGGAGTAATTCATAGCGATCTTGAAAGAGGTTTCATAAGGGCTGAGGTTATGAAATACACTGATTTTATCAGTCTGGGATCAGAACATGCCTGCAAAGAGAATGGTAAGTTTCATATTGAAGGGAAAAATTATATCGTTGAAGATGGAGATATACTTCATATTAGGTTCAATGTATAAAAGAACGGAATGCATAAAAACCTGATTATATTACCCCTTGTATATCTATTGACTATAATAGATCTCTTTTCCCAGGTTTTACCTCAGGATGACCAGCTTCGGCAAGCTATTACAAGATTTGGGCAGGCAGAAGTTGTTATTCAGTATCCGGGAAGAGATGCAATGGATTTCATAACACGAAATGTTTCCATAAGCTCTGTTAAGAAGGATGACGTTTTTATTACTTTAAATACATCCACTGTTGACTGGTTCATTTCTCAGGGATATCAGTACAGCATAATTAAAAAGCCGGATAATAAAGGTGTCACTACTGCCTTATCAGTTTCTCAGGCAATGGATTGGAGTATTTACCCGTCCTATACCCAGTATGATTCGATAATGAGGAGCTTTCATAATAATTATCCTTCATTGTGCCGCCTGGATACGATTGGTACGAGTATTAACGGGCGCCTGGTGCTGGTTCTTAAGATTTCCGACAATGTTGACATTGATGAAACAGAGCCTGACGTATTTTATTCATCGACCATGCATGGCGATGAGACCGGGGGTTTTGTCCTTATGCTGCGACTATGTGATTACCTTCTCCAGAATTATGGAACAATCGACCGGGTAACAAATATGGTCGATAACCTTGAAATATGGATCAATCCTCTGGCAAATCCTGACGGTACATACACTACCGGTAACACAATTACTTATCCCACGCGCACAAATGCAATTGGTAAGGACCTGAACCGGAATTTTCCGGATCCTTTTGATCCTGGTATAGTTCCTCCAAAAGAGAATATCGATATGATGAAATTCATGCGCGAGCATCATTTTGTCCTTTCTGCGAATTTCCATGCTGGTGCAGAAGTATTTAATTATCCATGGGACAGATGGTTGTCAAAATATCATGCCGACAATGACTGGTTTGATCATATAGGCAGGGCTTACGCCGATACGGTTCATGTGTATTCCGGACCATATTATATGGACTTCATGGACAATGGTGTAACAAGGGGAGCAGAATGGTATGTTGTGTATGGAGGCAGGCAGGATTTCATTACGTGGGAACTTCAGGGGAGGGAGGTTACTATTGAACTTGATGATGTTAAACAGACTCCTTCTGCACAGCTTGAATTGCTGTGGCAGAACAACTACAGGTCGCTTCTCGGATACCTTGAAAATGCGATGTATGGCATCCATGGCCTTGTAAGAGATTCAGTAACTAAGAATTCCGTACCGGCTAAAATTGCAATAGCTGGTTATGATAAGGACAGCTCACATGTCTATTCGGATACTCTTACCGGTACTTTTACCAGGTTCCTTTTACCTGGAACATGGGACCTGTCGGTATCAGCCAATGGCTACCATGATACTGTTATTTCAGATGTTGTTGTTATCGACAGGCAGAAGACCAGCCTGGTCATAGAGCTTAAGCCTGTTGAAACAGTGATAGATCCTGTAGATCCTGGTGTCCCGTTATTATACCCCAATCCTGCATCTGCATTTCTGCATTGCAGGTTGCCTGAAGATATATGTGGTTCTCTCAATATTGCAATCTATAACCTTGACGGGAAAAAAGTGGAGGATTTTCCTGCTATGGCTAACTTTGGTATACCACTTGACCTGGATTTGACTGATCTTGCAGGCGGGATTTATTACATCGTTTTCAGAAATTCCACCACCGGTAAATCTTACAGAAGCCGGTTCGTTGTTGCTGGCAGGAAACCCTTATGATTTGTAACATTTGTTACAATCTTGCAACTCGTTTTAAAAAGATTATTTTTGCAGCTTAAATTATTAGGCATTTCGTGTATTGAAATATAAAAATTAGATGAATAGCTACCCTTTTACCTGTCATGTTAATCAAACCCGGCTTCAATCTTCGGACGTATTTCTCAAAAGGGTCCTTAGTGTTCTGTTACTATTTCTGAATTTCTTTGTTCTTTTTTCACAAACCGCTTATATACCTCCTGACAAGCCACGCCTGATTGTAGGAATTGTGGTTGAACAGCTGCGGTATGACCAGATGGAAAAGTTCAGGGACAGGTTTGCCGATAATGGGATAAGAAGAATTTTAAATGAGGGGACATATTTTAAAAATGCGTCGTATGATTACATGCTTACTCAGTCTGCTCCTGGTCATGCGACTATTTCAACAGGCACTGATCCTGCTATCCATGGGATAACATCCGACAGCTGGTATGTACCGCTTAAGAACGAGCTTATTTATTGCACGCAGGATAATGCGGTGGATCCTGTGGGCGGAAGCTATGAGTCGGGCCTGCACTCTCCGGTGAATTTACTTTCTTCGACCTTTGCTGACGAGCTTTATATGGCATCCAAGGGAAAATCGAAAGTATTTTCCGTCGGGATAAAAGAGAGCTCAGCCATACTTTCAGCCGGGCATTCAGCAAACGGGGTATACTGGTTTGATAATACTACCGGCACATGGATGACAAGTAACTGGTATATGGATAGTCTTCAGGTATGGATCAAGGATTTCAATGCACTAATGCTCCCGGAGAGCTACCTAAATAATCCATGGAACCTTCTTAGGGATGCAGCAGTCTACAGCGACTGTATGCCAGATACCAGCTCTTTTGAAGCAGGATTTGACGGCAGGTCTTTTTTCCCGTACGATCTTAGGAAGTTAAGCACCAGGGGTCTTCTGAATGCAAAGAAGGATTTTTCTGTATTAAGAGAAACTCCTTTCGGTGATACTTTCACAACAGATTTTGCCATCAGGCTCATCAGGGAGGAAAAGTTAGGTAAGGATGATCAGACAGATTTCCTGTCAATTTGTTATGCTTCAACAGATAATATTGGCCACAGGTTTGGTCCCTCATCAGTAGAATCCGCTGATGCTATATTAAGACTTGACAGGGAAATAGCGAGATTGCTTACCTTTCTCAACGACACTATAGGAAAAAGGAATGTACTTATCTATTTTACCTCAGCACATGGAGTGTCTGAGATACCGGCTATACTGCAAAAGAGCCGGATACCGAGCGGTTATTTCAGGCAGACACAATCAATACAGCTCCTGAAGAGTTATCTTAATGCTCTTTATGGACAGGGTGACTGGGTAAAAGGGTACTCTGAAAGGCAGATCTTTCTTAACAGGACGCTGATAGAGGACGCCAAGATACCGCTTGAAGAGGTTCAGAAGAAGGTCTCGAGATTCATGGTTCAGTTTTCCGGGATTGCTTCGGCCTATCCTTTTTCCGCATTCGAAGCCAATGATTTTGGTAACGGCCATCTCAAGAGGATTGTTAATAGCTTCACGCCTCAGAGATCGGGTGATGTGATAATAACTTTAAACCCTGGATGGATAGAAAGATCAGATTATGTGACTGATCATAATTCCCCTTACGAGTATGATGCCCATGTGCCTCTTTTATGGTATGGATGGACTGTGAACCGTGCCACTGTTACCCGAAAGGTAAATATAAATGATATAGCAGTGACTCTTTCATCTTTATGCAAGGTGCCTTTTCCGAATGCAAGTAATGGAGAACCTTTGCTGGAACTTATAAGATGATCTGACCATGGATCTAACGTTTTCTTCTTAATTTATTCCTGATCGAACAGGCTTCCGAAAGAAGTGTCGGGTTATTTTCGCATCCGTTACCAATTACAATAAGATCGGCTCCGGCATCGAATGCTGATTCAATTTCTTCAGCCTCGCGCAGTCCACCCCCTACCACAAGTGGTATGGATATATTCTCTCTGACAGCCCGTATGGTCGCAACTGGCACTGGGTGAGAAGCTCCGCTGCCACCCTCAAGATATATCAGTTCAAAGCCCAGCATTTCTCCTGCTAGCGCCGTAGCTACAACAATATCCTGTTTATCTGCAGGTATAGCCTCCGTCTGGCTCATGTACTCGACTGAAGTTCTGGCGCCGCAATTTATAAGTATATACCCTGTCGGGATAAGTTTCTGCCTGATATCCTGCAGGAAAGGAGCTGCCAGAACATGATTTCCGATCAGCAGTTCAGGGTTGCGACCGGAAATAAGCGAGAGAAGTAAGATGTAGTCTGCTTTTTTGCTGAGCTGGAGAAGATTGCCTGGGAAAAGTATGACAGGTATTGTACATCTTTCCCTGATATAATTGATAAGTGAATCAATCCCTGTAAAAGTTATGCTCCCACCGGCTAGGATAAAATCGACTTTTTTGTCGGAAGCAATCCTGAGAACCCGGTTCAGTGCCTCACCCTGGGCCTTATCAGGGTCAAGAAGAAGGGCAATGCTTTTTCCCTTAAGTAAATTCCCCGGTCTCATATTATCTTTTTCTTCGTCCACACTATGGCGTAGTTATCGTACCTCGTATAGAACAGATCAAATGATTCTTTTATTTTTTCGGAATGTACCTTCCCCTTCAGTTCACCTGAATTGTTATGGCTGAAAGGTTCGATGGTGATATTGTTCCTGACACTTATTCCTTCCTTGTCGCAGATTTTATAAAGAGCTTCTTTGGCACACCAGTGAAGGTAAAGATGATACTTTTTCTCTTCATTATCTTTTGTCACCTTTTCTTTTTTATTCATAAACTTGAAGGCAAAAGCAGATATATTGGTACTCATATATTCAAGATCAATCCCTACTTTCTCATTTGTGCTTAGAAGTAAAGCGGTAAGCTTATGTGAATGTGAAATACTTATGAAATGACTCCCGTCTCTTAGAAAAGGTTTATTATTCTTGTTGTATACAATTTTTGACTCTTTCCCCAACAGTTCTGAAAGTAATGCCCTGACGCTCAGAAATTCAAGCTTCCTGGAATTGCTCCTGAAGCCTTTGAATTTCTTCTTTTCACTGGCGTCAAGATCAACCATACTAAGCAGGGTTTTTATGTCTTCCTCTATTTTCCAGACTCCCAGTACTGAGTACTCATTAAGATAATGTTTCGTTATACACCCCATTCCTAACCCTGTAATTTAATTACTTCCACTCCAATGTTTCAACCATATGTATCATATCTTCCCTGAAAAAGCTGATGACAGGTGCAAGGGAATCTTCACGGGGCTGAGAAGAAAAATATAAGGCCCCTCTCAGATAGTTTCTCGTACTGTCAGTAACAAAGAACTGGACAGATGATGCTGTATTCCCTTTTATATTGAAAAGAATTCCGTAAACCTTACGTTCTGAATTCTGATATGGCAGCTCTTCAATAGCATCCGCTTTAACTGAATGACTGTAAGCCAGGTCGTACGATTCCTTCAGAATTGATTCTAAATCATTCTTAATCCTCTTGTAACTTACATATATTTTTGCCTTGTAGCCCGGAAATACGATATTGAACCAGCAGGGTTCACTTTGCGTTTCCAGATCGTAGGATATCCTGCCATAAACCGGATATTCAAACGTAAATGGACAGATTGTGTCATATTTTATATATTGTTTATCCGGCAGGTCAATCCGGAAGAAGCCCCTCGGTTTCGGAACTCTGCTTTCCTTGCAACTTGCAACCAGACTGAACAGGATCAGTATCATAAAAAAATTATTGACTTTCTTCTGCATCCGGTTCATTTAAGATCACCCTGATTTCCTTTATTCTGCGCCTGTCTGCTGATTCGATCCGGAATCTGAACGAACCAAATTCAACCACCTGATCTTTTTCAGGTATCTCACCGGTAAGCTCAAGTATTAATCCGGCAAGAGTTTCTGACTCCCCTCTAACATCCTCAAAAGGATCACCATCAAGGTTCATTATCTTATAGAAATCATTTAGAAGCACCTTCCCTTCAAAAATATATGTTGTGTTGTCAATCTTCCTGTAGAGATCCATTTCCTCATCGCTTTCATCAGTGATCTCACCTACTATTTCTTCAAGTATGTCTTCAAGTGTAATAATACCTGATGTTCCGCCGAATTCATCAATAACAATAGCCATGTGTATTTTTTTGATCTGAAATTCCTTCAGCAGGTCATTGATCTTTTTTGCTTCCGGGACAAAGTAGGGAGGCCGAAGAAGAGCCTGCCACTTGAATGAATTAGTATTATTGACGAACGGCAAAACATCCTTTGCGTAGAGTATTCCCACCACGTTATCAAATGAGCCTGAATAAACAGGTATCCTGCTGAATCCCGATTCTATTATTTGAGGAATTATCTCCTTAAACTTTGACTTAACGTCAATAGTAGTAACATCGACCCTGGGGCACATTATTGCACTGACGTTTATATTACCAAACTTGACAATACCCTTAAGTATCCTTTCCTCCTCCTCGAAATCATTTACAGTAAGGTCTAGGGCATCTGACAGATCATCCATACTAAGGTTTACCTGTCTGGGATATGTTTTTCGCCTTACAAATGATGAGGTCCTAATAAGCAATGAGGATATTGGTTTAAATAATTTTTCAAAAAAAACAAGCGGGTACGACATGAATAACGCCAGTGATACATGGTTCCTTGTGGCATAGACTTTTGGCATTATCTCACCAAAGAATAAAATAAGAAATGTAATTATTACAACCTGAATTATAAAACCCAGTATTGGTTTTTCAGAGAAATCGAAAAGCTTATTGCTCAGGTAAGCCGACAGCAACACAATGGCTATATTAACCAAATTGTTTCCGACAAGGATGGTGCCAAGCAATCTTTCAGGCATATTAAAGAGCTTAAGCAGAGCAAGGGCTCTTTTACCCTTCATTGATTTCACTTTGTGTATATCGCCCGGGCCAAGTGAAAAGAAAGCAACTTCTGAACCTGACATCAATGCAGAACACAGCAGGAGGATCACAAGTATCAGCAATCCAATCATTATTTCTGGATCGGTTATTGGAAGTGTTGCTTCTGAGAGAAGTCTTATATTTAATAAAAGGGATTCTGGTTCCAATTGCATCCTGTTTAGTTCGACTAGAACGGCAGATCATCTTCGGGCTTGCCCTGAGATGTAGTGTCGTCGAAAGGATAATTCATCCCTGGAGGTTCATTGACTGTTCCGCCTGAATCAGGAACATCTTTACCAGAGTCTGAATTCTGACCGGCGGCAGTTTTGTTACTGTTTGAACTGGAATATCTGACGTTACTATTTTCATTGAGATCAGCTTCCTGTGATGAGGTAACAGTACTCTGTTTCTTATCAATGACCATCAAAGTATCAGCAAGAATCTCGGTTATATATTTGTTATTGCCGTCTTTGTCGACATATGATCTTGTTTTGATTTTGCCAACTATATAAACCTGAGTCCCTTTCCTGACGGTTTTTTCAGCAATTTCTGCAAGTGATCTCCATAAAACAATGTTATGCCATTCTGTGGACGTAATGGTCTCACCTTGCTGGTTGGTATACATTTCACTTGTAGCTAAAGGAAAAGTAGCCTTAGCCACCCCCCTGTCAAAATATCTGACGATCGGATCTTTTCCTGCATTCCCTACAAGGATCACTCTGTTTACTGACATATTTATTTCTCTTATGTGTTAATCAGCGTAAAGTTAAGAAAAAAACCGGTCGGTAATTCATATCGGATTTTATAAGTCATTTTAACAAAAACAGTAGATTAAACGGGCTTTTAGCTGGTTCATCTATTTCATTGTAATTAAGGCACTAGTCTTCTGTAAAAAAATTAAAATTTCTGTAAGTGTTTCAATTATAATAAATAATATTTCTATATTTGCAGGGTTGAAAAAAATATACTCAAAATAATTTGTTGAATTTTAAACTTCACGAAAATGACTAAAGCAGACATTGTAAATGAAATTGCCAAGAACACTGGTATTGAAAAAGTTACTGTACAGAAAACTGTTGAAGCCTTCATGGATACCGTAAAACAGTCTATGGTAAGTGGAAACAACGTATATCTGAGAGGATTTGGAAGCTTCATTGTTAAGAAAAGAGCAAAGAAAACTGCCAGGAACATATCAAAAAACACCACTATCATTATTCCTGCTCACAATATCCCGGCTTTCAAACCAGCCAAAACCTTTATAACAAAAGTTAAATCTAACGTCAAGAAGTAGTATTGTATGCCTAGCGGTAAAAAAAGAAAAAGACATAAGATGGCCACTCATAAACGCAAAAAGCGTTTGAGGAAGAACAGACATAAGAAGAAATAATAGACTGGCTGTGGCGCATTAATTATATATTAAACCTAAAGATCAATCGGTCTTTAGGTTTATTATATTCTATGAGGCACATTTCAGGCGCAACTTAAGTCAGACTGATGGTTAGCAGGGAATTAATTATTGATGTTGGCGATACCGAAGTTTCTTTGGCACTGCTTCAGGATAAGCAGCTTGCCGAATTAAACAAGGAGAAGCGTAACATACAGTTTTCTGTTGGTGATATTTACCTGGGTAAGGTAAGGAAGATTATGCCCGGGCTTAATGCCGCTTTTATTAATGTGGGCTATGAAAAAGATGCTTTCCTTCATTATCTTGACCTTGGTGCGCAGTTCAGATCTCTCCATAATTACTATATATCTGCAGTGCATAAAAGGGGAAGGATAACTCCTGTTCATAAATACAAACCTGAAAAAGACATTGATAAGGACGGCAAGATAAGCGATGTACTGACTGCAGGCCAGACTGTTATTGTTCAGGTTACAAAAGAACCCATATCGACGAAGGGACCGAGGCTGGCTTCAGAAATTTCAATTGCAGGCAGAAATCTTGTTTTAATCCCTTTCTCTGATAAAGTATCAGTATCTTCCAAGATTGAGTCAGCGGACGAAAAGAACCGGCTGAAGACCCTGGTCCAGAGTATTAAGCCAAGAAACTATGGAGTTATCGTACGCACAGTTGCCGAAGGTAAGAAAGTCGCAGTACTCGATGCAGAGCTGAAAGAGCTTGTAAGAAAATGGGAGTCAGCGTTCTATTCGATAAAAAAAGAAACCAAGACACCCAGGCTTTTCATTGGGGAATTGAACCGGACAGCTACAATCCTGAGAGACATGCTAAATGTCTCCTTTAATAATGTTCATGTTAATGATCCTGTTATTGCTGAGGAAATAAGGAGATATATAAGGGAAATTGCCCCTGAAAAGGAGAAAATAGTTAAAGTATACAAAGGAGGTCTGCCAATATTCGATCATTTCGGGATTAATAAGCAGATAAAGGCTCTGTTTGGAAGAACTGTCTCCTTTAAACACGGTGCATACCTGATAATTGAGCATACAGAAGCACTTCATGTAATTGACGTTAACAGTGGCAATCGTTCAAGATCCGGTAACGATCAGGAAAGCAATGCACTCGAAGTAAATACGACAGCTGCCGCAGAAATTGCCCGTCAATTGAGACTTCGGGATATGGGTGGTATAATTGTGATTGACTTTATTGATATGCAATCAAACGAGAATAAGCAAATCCTCTTCGACAAGATGAAGGAGTTGATGTCAAACGACCGGGCAAAGCACAACATCCTTCCTCTGACCAAATTTGGCTTGATGCAGATAACAAGACAGCGTGTGCGACCTGAAATGAACATCATTACAGATGAGAAATGTCCGGCCTGTAAAGGTACCGGTGAGGTACGACCGGCGGTTCTGCTTACCGATGATATTGAAAGAAGCCTTTTGTTTATTCTCGATAAAGTAAAAACCAAAAGACTTGTGCTTAATGTGCATCCCTTCGTGGCTGCTTATCTTAAAAGAGGATTGCTGCCCTTCTACCGCAAGTGGAACAGAAAATACGGGATAAGCCTCAAAGTGCAGGCACTGACATCATACAACATGCTCGAATATCACTTCTTCGATCGTCATGAAAATGAGATAGATCTGGCCTGACAAAGGCTCATACGGTCAGAAATGATTTCTCCGGAACATTCTAAAGTATTATTTTTGCGAACTAATCAGTTATAGAGTTATGCGAAATAGAATTTTAACTATAGTATTAATTTTTATTTCAATAAATCTGAGTGCTCAGATTTTTGATCCTGTTTCCTGGGATTTCAGCTACGAAAAAAAGGGCAATAATCAGTATGAGATAATATTCAAGGCAACCATTGAGAAGGATGTGCATATCTATGCCCTGGATATCCCTGATAACGGACCGATACCAACTTCTTTCACCTTCGATTCAGTTCCGGGGTATGTACTCGACGGGAAACCTTTTGAGGTTACCACACCAGAAGAAAAGTATGATGAAGCATTTGGATTCAAGATAAAAACATTCAGCGAAAGTGCTGAATTCAGACAGAAGATCATTTCTCTGGCTCCTGGATTCACGGTTTCTGGTTATGTTGAGTTCATGGCGTGCAATAATGCAACATGTTTGCCACCAAAGGAAGTAGAGTTCTCTGTCAACATTTCAGATGGAGCTGGTGGTGAATCAGTTCTCGTGCAGGGTACTGGAATATCAGGTGTTACACCGGATCAGCCATCCAGGGATTTGTTCAGGTTTTTCCTGATTTCATTACTGGCAGGATTTGCCGGAGTGCTCACGCCTTGTGTTTTCCCGATGATCCCGATGACTGTGGCATTCTTTTCCCAGGGATCGGAGAATCGTACAAGGTCATTATTCAAGGCTATTACCTTTGGTGTTTCAATCGTAATTATTTATACTTCACTGGGCATTATCGTATCCCTGTCGAGTGCCGGCGCCGGATTTGCCAACACCCTTAGTACGCACTGGATACCGAATACTATTTTCTTCCTGCTTTTTGTCGTATTTGCTGTTTCTTTCTTCGGTGCATTTGAAATCGTGCTTCCAAACAGCTGGATTAGCAGTGCTGATTCAAGGGTAGACAAAGGAGGCATGCTGGCATCATTCTTCATGGGACTTACGACCGTAATAGTATCATTCAGCTGTACCGGACCAATCATAGGAGTGCTTCTGGTTGAAGCAGCTACAGGTGATGTATTACGTCCAACTATTGGTATGTTGGGTTTCGGACTTGCATTTGCACTTCCTTTTACAATATTTGCATTATTCCCGTCGGTTATGAACCGCCTGCCTAAATCAGGAGGATGGCTTAATTCAATTAAGGTTGTTCTGGGATTTATAATGCTTGCCTTCAGTCTAAAGTTCCTGATGACCATTGATAGTGTTTACACTCTGAACATAATTTCCAGGGATATTTATCTTGCAATATGGATAGTGATCTTTACGTTGATGGGATTTTATCTTATGGGTAAGATAAAATTTGCGCACGACAGTGATCTTCCACATATTGGCACATTCAGGCTGTTTATGATTATTGCGGTTTTCTCCTTTGTAGTGTACCTTATCCCGGGCCTTTTTGGAGCGCCTTTGAAGGGACTGGCGGCCCTTCTGCCTTCCCAGGAGACATCTAAATTCAACCTTGTACGACTGATATCTGATAATAAAACAGTTGCTCCGCAGGTAACCCTTAATTCTGAAGATCTGAGTGAAAACTGTTTTGAGCCGAAATATGGAGATATCCTTGAGATGCCTCTTGGCCTGTCAGGTTATTTTGACTACGGGCAGGGACTGGATTGTGCCAGGGAGCAGGGTAAACCTGTGTTGCTTGATTTTAAAGGTCATGCATGTGCTAACTGCAAGCTTATGGAAGCAAGGGTTTGGTCCGATCAGAGGGTGCTTGAGCGTCTCAGAAATAATTTTGTGATTGTCGCACTTTATATTGACGACAGGACGCAACTTCCCGAAATTGAGTGGATTACATCTACAGTAGACAATAAGGTCAAGAAGACAATAGGTAAGGTAAATGAGGATCTTGAGATATCAAAATTCCAGACTAATGCAATGCCCTTATACGTTATTACAGATCATGAAGGCAATCCGCTAAACAAGCCTATGCCAACAAATCTTGACGTCGATGAGTATATTAAATGGCTTGATGAGGGAGTGGAATTATTTAAAGGCAATTGAAATATTAGAACTCTCAGAATTTCCCGAATTTCAGTGTTACCATGTAACTTAAGCCCTTAAGTGATTCTGCATCAACTACAGGAGAATCTGTTGATCCGACTTTGAAGGATGTAGGAAACCTGTAGCTGGCTCCTAGCGCCAGCCTGAAGAACCTTGTGAGGTTAAGTTCCACCTCGGCTGCAGGCTCAATGAGCAGGAAGGCCTGGGAGTCTTCTATGAAACTGCTGTTAATATCCTGATCCTTTGTTATATACGAAATGCCGCCCGCTCCGAATAATGTCGGGAATGATAGATGTACAGGTAATTTTGGAAATAATATCGGCTCAATGTACAGTCCCCCGTATCCACCGGTCAGGAATACTTCCCTGTCGATAGAAGGTTCATAGTGGTACTCGTTAATAAATCCTGTCCCACCGAAACCGACACCAACATAATGGCTTGCCACCCATGCGAGTCGGCCACCGAGTAAAACGGCATGCTGATTATCAATCACTGAGTATCCCAGGGTAAATGAGCCATATCCTCCACCAGCCCTGTCTCTACCCAGCAGGGTCTTTATCTCTTTGCTTTTATAATATTCAAATTCCGGATCCTGGGATCTCAGCATTGTTGAAGCTGAAATAAAGATTATTGATAGTAAGATTAGTTTTTTCATATTTAAATGATTTGAGCATTCTGTTTAAAATGAGTAGGCTATAGAGATTCCTATATCACCTGGCATTATTTTTATAAAGGAGGGAATAGTTAATTCGACATATGGTTTAATATTAAGTCCGACTACCAATGGCACGCTTCTGAACCTGTATTCCAGTGCTCCCCAGCCATCAATCCCGAAAAGCGGACAAAATCTGTCTCCTCTGAAATAGTAGTCATCACCCATAAACCTGAGATTATCAGTAATAATGAAACCGGCATGGCCGCCATATCCCCATCCCAGATACAGGTCGGAAGATATTTCGTCGAGTGTTGTTTCATATACAATCCTGAGACCGGTAATCTGAATACCGTTACTTCTGAAACCCAGTAAAGCCATAAACCCTGTTTCAGCATTTCCGGCATCACCTGTGATCTGGAAATAAAGTCCGCCCATGTAACCTGAGCGTAGTCCGGCCTGTTTATAGATTGTTTGAGAATTGATTTTGGATACCGCGACTGAGAGAAATAATATTAAGCTGATGATAAAAGTTCGTTTCATTCCTGTACCTGTTAATAGTAAATGATTCTTCCGGAGCCTGTAACATTCTTATGGATTTCCGGATCACCCCTGAGATAAATATTTCCGGAACCGGTAAGGATAGCAGTAAGCTGACTTGAGATGCTGGTGTAAACATTACCTGAACCGGTAATGGTAATGCCGGCTGATGATAGCTTATATGAGATCCCATAAATACTCCCGCTTCCGCTAACTGTCATATCAGCATTATTGCATGCACCATTAACCGTAATATCCCCTGAGCCGGCAGCATTAATTTCGGTATAAAGGCCTGATGTTTCATCGCAGTTAATATTTCCTGATCCCGAAAGGTTTATTAAAAGATCATGTCCATCAACCGTTTCGCAGTTAACGTCACCGGAGCCGCTTGATCTGATTCCAATAACCTCACCTGTGATATCCTGGATAAACATATTTCCTGATCCGGTGGATAACAGATTATTAATTGATTGCGAAGTAACCGTTATCAACGGTTTTTCAGTGAAATTAATGCATGCCGTATGTTCACGCGTTCTAATTGATAGAGTATTACCGTCCACCTCGGTTAGAATATAATACATCAGATTTTCCTCGGCTTCCAGCAATAACCCGGTCGTATCGGCTTTCCTGTAAATCACATCGATTGATGTTGAATTTGCAATTCCTGTGAAATTACCCGTACGACGATATTCTTGAGTCAGATTACCTTCACCTTTAACACATAGCAATCCTTGCAGGCAGGAGCTTGTTAATAGTAAAACAGACAGGACTGTAAAAGTGATCTCCTTTCTTTTCATTGAATAAAAAGTTGAGTTTTGTGATAAAAGACACGCTTATGGTAATAAAGTTGCATCCGAGGCAATAATTATTTAATTAAAATACTTCCACGGTTTGCATCAATTCTTACCTTCCTGCTTGCAGGATTCTTACCTACTATACCGTAAACCATATACTCTTTTTTCTCTTCATTTACAGCTTTTCTGTCAAAAGAATCGCTGTGCCCGGGAAGTGTCACGAATGCATTTGTATACTTCAGATCCAGATTGTAAGACGATAATTCGTCAAATGACAGATTTACATCACAGAAGCCCGAGTTTATTGCTATCAATTCGAAGTTCCTGCTTATTTCGTCTGAAATGAAACTCCCATACCTGGCTGTAAGATCAATAGTGGCATCAAGCCTTTCGATGCTGAAATCGGTAAAATATGAATTTCCTTTGATGCTGGATACTGAGCCAATAAAGAATTTATCCCTTCGTGATTCTGTCGTTATATTCCCTGTATTTCTTAAGTCGAATCTTGAAGATGTGGACTCTATATTTAAGTTTCCCGATTCTCCGATACTTATTTCGGAAAAAGAGGAATTGATACTACCTTCACCAAGGTAATTTATTGTAGCATCGCAGAATGTAAGCCGGAGCCCGGTAACTCTTGCTATTGAGTTTGCCCTGAATGAGCCGTTTGACAGGGAGATGTTCATTTTTGCGGTATTATTTTCCATATAAACATCCCCGTATTTATTTTCCAGGTTAACTGACAGGTATTCAGGGATATTAATATAGTAATTGATTTGCACCCTTGATTCATAAGGAATTAACTTGCTTGTCATCCCTTTGAAGCTCTCAAAAAGCATGTTAATCGTCTTGGTAAAATCCGTCTGTGCAACAACCTTATACCTGCTCTCTGTTATGTTTACACTGACCCCCTCCAACATTTTGCGAATCCTTGACTGGCTGGGGGCAAAAGCCTCAATCTCAGCCCTAACTGAAATTGAATCCTTCATCCAGGAGGTAATTTGTATCGATCCGTACTTGTTATTCACTTCAAGAATCACATCTCTTGTAACAGGTACCGTTTTCAAGTATGTCCTCTTTTCAGAGAATGCCTGTCCGGAAGTATTAATATGAACAACCGACATAAGTGCAGCGGCTGCAATAATCTTATAGTCCATTTTGCTTTTCGTTTACTGTGTATTTTTCATTTTCCTTGAGAACGGTAAGCATATCTTCAAGAATGCGAATCTTTATCCGGTAATTCTGAACCAGGGCTTCTAATACCTCCTGGTTCGAAATATTATCCTTAAGATCTTTCTTTATCTCAGTGCAGAGACTGTCGATCCTTTCCATATCACTGTAAAGCTCATGCCTGATCTCAGGTTGATTGGTAAGAAGTGGCTCGGCTTCCCTGTACAGTGAATTCAGCTGGTTTGAATAAAATATTTCTGTTTCACGAATCTCCTGCTGCTGTACCCTGGCTGAGACAAAAGCGGGATTATTCATCTCAGACCGCCTGTAAATGATAAGGGCGCCTCCTGCTACCATTATTATTATTGCGGCAGTAGAAAGTAATCTGTAAAGAATTCTTTTACCTTGCCCTAATTCACTACTGATTTTCTTCCAGACCCCGGAATCGGGATTGTAAGGATCCATCTCAGTCCTGCTATTTAAGATAAATTTCTCAAGTTCTTCCATTTCAATTCTTTTTCGTGATCATATTTCTAAGCCTGTTTTTTGCCCTTGAATACTGTGATTTGGAGGTCGATTCTGTAATTCCCATTATCTGGGCTATTTCGGAATGATCATACCCCTCCAGCAGGTAAAGTGTGAGGATAATCCTGTATCCATCGGGGAGCATCTCTATAGCTTTTATTATTCTGCCGGTGTCTAAAATCACATCAGGTTCATCCTCTGTTATGTTGTCAGGTATGTTATCGTCGTACACCAGTGGTATTCTCCTTTTACGTAAATGGTTGATACTCCGGTTTATAAGTATCGTTTTAAGCCAGGCTCCGAAGGTTGACTTGTACCTGAATGAGTTGAGATTCCTGAAGCACTCAACAAAAGTCTCCTGAAGGATATCCTCAGCATCCTCTCTGTTGCCAGTCATTCTGTATGCCAGATTATACATAGCTCTTGAATACTGGTTATAAAGCCTGAACTGGGCTTTCCTGTTACCCATTTTGCACTCTTCTACCAGAGTTGCATGTATATTCAGATCTTTTACCTCCACTATATGTATGTTCCTGGATTCAATGACAAGAAAAGAAATATCAGGTTGCATTTACCGGATGTAAAATTAACAGATATTGTGTCAGTATGATAAATATCATCCGTCCAGGTAAAAAAATAGCATCATTTTGCATCCGGGAATGATAAGT
>CAZQRQ010000015.1:0-7650 GCA_964595725.1 uncultured Rikenellaceae bacterium
GGGTCTTATGCTTAATGCAGGACTTCACGACTCGGATGGTATTATTCTTGATCTGGAGGATTCGGTTGCACCGGACAGGAAGGATGAGGCACAACTGCTGGTGAGGAATGCATTGCGTGTTGTTGATTTTTACGGAGCTGAACGAATGGTCAGGATCAACCAGGGGAAACGCGGAATTGAGGATTTAAGGTTTACAGTACCACATAACGTAAACCTAATTCTTATTCCAAAATGTGAATCGGCTGAGGAAGTAAGAATTGTTGACAAAGAAATATCTGTTATCAGGGGAAGAAATAAAATATCAAACCCGGTGTTTCTTATGCCCATTATTGAAAGCGCAAGAGGAGTGGAGAATGCATTTGATATAGCAGGCTCGTCTGATAATATTGTGGCTTTGGCGATAGGGCTGGAGGATTATACTGCCGATATTGGTGTGACAAGAACCGATGATGGGCTCGAATCCCTTTATGCAAGAACCAGGCTTGTAAATGCTGCAAAAGCTGCAGGTGTGCAACCGATCGACTCTGTATTCTCAGATGTCGCCGATATTGATGGACTCAGGAAAACAGTTAGATTGTCCAAATCAATTGGTTTTGAAGGTATGGGTTGTATCCATCCGAGGCAGATAAAAACTATCAGGGAGGGTTATTCTCCTGATGATGCCGAGATAGATAAGGCAAAGAAGATAGTAACTGCTTTTATGGATGCCGGAGAAAAAGGACTGGGAGTAGTTGCGCTGGGGTCAAAAATGATCGATCCGCCTGTGGTGGCACGCGCGCATAAGACAATAGCCCTGGCTGTAAAACTTGGACTTCTGTCCGAAAACTGGCTGGAGGAGCAAATGAGCAATACTGTGTGATAAGAAAATCACTGTTTATGACAATTAATATTAAGAAGAATGCAGCCGGCAGGCTTGTTCCTGCTCAAATAAACGGACAATCTGCCATACCCTACATGGGAATTGGAAAACACAGGCCGGAAGGGAGTAAGCATGCACCTTCAATACCTTCTTGTGTGGATTACCCTCCTGACGGGAACAAGATTATTTCAACTCTTGAAGAAGCACTGGTCAAATGTGGTATCAGTGATGGAATGACAATCTCAACTCACCATCATCTGAGGGATGGCGACCTGGTAAGCAACAAGGTGTTTGAAATCGCCTCAAGGCGTGGGATAAAAGATCTGGTCTGGTTCCCCTCAGCTTCATTCTCATGCAATGAACCAATTATCAAATTCCTGGATGATGGGACAATAAACAGGATAGAAGGAAGTATGAACGGACCTCTTGGAAGGTATGTTTCTGAAGGACGAATGAAAGGTATGGCTGTACTTAGATCACACGGCGGCCGTGTTCAGGCTGTACAGGATGGAGAGGTAAAGATAGATATTGCTGTACTGGTTGCCCCGGCTTCTGACCCGTTCGGGAATGCAAAAGGAACAGGTGGTCCATCTGCCTGCGGTGTTCTGGGTTACGCTAAGGCCGATTATATGTACGCTGAGAAAGTAATTGTTGTAACGGATAATCCTGTTGACTTTCCCTGCTTCCCGATGGAGATTGAGGGTAATTATGTAGACTATGTAGTTGTGGTTGACAAAATAGGTGTTCCCGAGAAGATTGTGTCTGGCACCACTCAGATTACCAGGAGCCCTGACAGATTGCTCATAGCAGAACTTACGGCATCCTTCCTTGAAAAATCCGGAATCCTGCGGGACGGTGTTACCATGCAGGCGGGAGCAGGCGGAACTTCACTGGCAATCGCGGTTTTTGTACATGAGATACTTAAGCTTAAAGGATGGAAATCTAAATTCGGATTTGGAGGAAGTACAAAATATATGGTTAAAATGCTGGAAGAAGGACAGATGGATTATATTCTTGATGCACAGGCATTTGACCTGGATTCTTGTGCTTCCGTGGAAAATAACCTAAATCATGTACCTTATTCGGTATTCAATGCCTATAACTATCATTCAAAAGGTAATCTTACAAGTATGATGGATATCATGATACTTGGGGCAACCGAAATAGATGTTAATTTTAACGGTAACGTTGTAACCCATTCCGATGGATACCTTTTACATGGTATTGGCGGCTGGCAGAATTGCCTTCATGCAAGGAATGTGATACTGCCAGTTCCCCTGTTTCGTGACAGGATCCCGGTAATTGTGGATGAGGTAACCACACTATGCGGACCCGGAGAACTAATCGATGTTGTAATAACGGAACGAGGTATTGCAATTAACCCGCTGCGGGATGACCTTCTGGAAAGTGTCCGTGGTAAAGGACTGCCCATAAGATCAATTCATGAACTTAAGGATGATGCGGAAAAAATCTGCGGCAAGCCTGCAAAGGCAGAATTTGAAGAAGAAGTAGTCGCAGCGATAAAATGGGTCGACGGCACCATTATTGATTCTGTGAGGAAATTGAAGTTGAAAAAATAAATCTTATTCAAATGGAAAAATACAAATGTACTATTTGCGGATACATATATGATCCTGAGGAGGGAGATCCTTCAAGTGGTATTAACCCGGGTATCGCATTCGGAGATTTGCCTGAAGACTATATATGCCCCGTTTGCGGAGCGGAAAAAGAAGATTTTATTGAATATTCCTGATAACCTCCAGCAGGAGATCCCAGAACATCTGAGTCGATTTAATATCTATCATTTCCTCAGGAGTGTGTGCACCCCTGATGGAGGGACCGAAAGATATCATATCGATCTTCTTGTTCTTTTCATAAATAAGTCCGCATTCTAGTCCTGCATGAATAGCTCTTACTTCAGGATCCCTGCCAAATAGTCTTTGGTACGATTCACGGGTAATCTGGAGTATGTTTGAGTTTATATTTGGTTTCCAGCCTGGATAACCATCCGTTTTTAGCACTTCCGATCCGGCAAGCCTCAGGCATGCTTCCACCATCGATGATGCTTCCAGCTTGGCTGATTCGATTGAGCTTCTCTGGGTAGTAACAATCCTTACGATGTTATTTTCGAGGAATTTAACCGAAGCGAGGTTTGTCGATGTTTCAACAAGATTATCCATATCTTTTGACCAGCTTATTACCCCGTGAGGACAAGCAGTAAGCGCACCAAGGAGTTTTTCGCAGCTTGCCCTGTCCATTACGAACATGGGGAAAGAGGTATCCCTGATGGATATTTTCAGTTCGGGTTCAAGTGACCCTAGTTCATCTTTCAGGGTGTCATTAAATTCTACGATAAACCTCTTTGCCTTGTCAGCATATTCACTTTTTACTGTAATTGTGGCAAATGCCTCACGTGGAATTGCGTTCCTGAGATTACCGCCGTTAAATTTGCTGGTGGAAATGTTAAATAAAGAAAGCATCGAAGAAAGGAGCCTAGTCATTATTTTAACAGAATTTCCGAATCCTTTGTGGATTTCATCTCCTGAGTGCCCTCCTCTGAGGCCTGTGACAGAAACTTCAAATGCCTGGGTTCCAGGGGTTGTCGGCTGAGGAGTATATGTCATAGTTCCAAGGGTATCCATACCGCCGGCGCAACCTATGAAAAGAACTCCTTCATCCTCAGAATCAAGATTTATCAGTATCTCACCAGTAAAGAAACCTGGTTTTAGGTTTATGGCTCCGGTCATTCCTGATTCTTCATCAACGGTAAACAGGCATTCTATTTTTCCTGATTTAAGACTTTTATCTGTTAATATTGCCATCTGAGCCGCAATACCTATACCGTCATCGGCTCCAAGAGTAGTGCCGTTTGCAGTTACCCATCCATCCCGTATCCTGGGAATTATCGGGTCTGTTGACCAATTATGCGGATTGTCTGCATTCTTTTCTCCGACCATGTCCATGTGTGACTGAAGAACCAGTGTTTTCCTGTTTTCCATACCGGGAGCAGGTGGACGTATAATGATAATATTACCGGTTTTGTCCTCATTCGCCTCCAGCTTGTTGGATGCAGCAAATTCAAGAAGGTATTGCCTGATCTTCCCTTCATTCTTTGAAAGCCTGGGTATTCTGCATATATCATCGAAGTATGTCCATACCGGAGCAGGTTTCAGATCCTTTAATATATTCATGATTGTTATAGCCCTTTTTTAGGAAGCAACAAAAGTACAAAAAAACCACCCCCATGAAAAAAATAAGGGCAAAAAATCTCATCTTAAGGTTGCCGGATTTTGCTTATCTTTATAATAATCAACTTCACAAATCATAATATATGGCAAAATTTACTATTGTTGCGTTACCCGGCGACGGAATAGGTTCAATTGTACTTGAGCAGGCTGTTAAGGTGCTTGATGTTGCGGGATTTGATGCTGAATATGAGTACGGTGATATAGGATGGAAATACTGGTGCAATGAGGGTAACCCTCTGCCCCGTAGAACTCTGGACCTTATAGGCAAATACAAGGTAGCACTCTTTGGTGCAATAACATCCAAACCAAACGATGAAGCAAAAGCCGAACTGAATCCCACCCTCCAGGGTATAGGTTTATCATATTCAAGCCCTATCGTTGGGCTTCGGCAGCATTTTAATCTCGATATATGTGTCAGACCGTGCAAATCGTACAGTGGAAATCCTCTTAATTTTGTCAGGCGGGGCAGGGGAAATAAAATTGAGGAACCTCTTGTGGATGTTGTGATTTTTCGTCAGAATACCGAAGGATTATACTCCGGTGTTGAATGGACGGATCCTCCTGAAAATGTTTACCAGGCACTGGGTTCTCACCCGAAATTTAAAGCCAATTTCGCCAGTGTGCCCAAGAATGAATTATCTGTATCTGCCAGGATATTTACAAAAAAAGCTACTGAAAGAATTATTGCAGCTGCATTTGAACATGCAAGAAAGTATAATTATAAGTCTGTGACTGTGTGCGAGAAACCAAATGTTATAAGAGAAACCTCGGGCCTGATGTGGAAGATGGCTAAAGAAATAAAGAAAAATTCATTTCCTGAGATTGAATTGTGGAATACTAACATAGACGCGCAGATGATGTGGCTTACAAAGAACCCGGAAGACTACGGTGTGATAGTTGCCGGTAACATGTTTGGAGATATTGTCTCTGATGCATTTGCCGGGCTGATAGGCGGACTTGGATTTGCATGCAGCGCCCAGTTCTCGTCAGACGGGATCGCTGTTTTCGAACCTACTCACGGCTCTGCTCCTAAATATGCAGATTACGAAGTATCCATAGTCAACCCTGTGGCAATGATCGAGTCAGCCTGTATGATGCTGGATTATCTTGACGAAAGGGAAATAAGTGTAAGGATAAGAAATGCCGTAGCCTCTTTAATTGAGGAGGGCAGGGTGAGAACTTATGATATGATGAAGCTGCATGGAAGCAGGGAAGTGATCAGTGCGGGAGCTGCTTCGACTATGCAGATGGCAGATGCAATAATTGAAAAGTTAACATAATTCAAAGGTTTATGACTAGTACAGTATTAGAGCTGTGGCCCGAGCTGGAGTGGATCAGTGACCAGCAGCTCAGGGAAAAGACAGCCAGGACATGGGAATTAGCGCTTGAACGCAGTATTCTTTCCGCAGAAGATCTTGAAAGAATACCATTTACCTTGCTTTGCGGACTCGATTTAAAGGTAACATTTATGTCTCAAAAAAGGTGCGTGGTCCACATAGCAAGGGAAGCAGGCCTAAAGATTAACGAATTCTTCAGCGATGATCTGCCTGTTAATATAGACATACTTGTTGCAGGTGCTATTTTATCGGACGTTGGTAAACTGCTGGAATATGAACTTGACAGTAAAGGAAATGCCTGCCAGAGTAAGTATGGGCAGTATCTCAGGCATCCTTTCTCGGGAGTCTCGCTTGCAGAGGAGTGTGGTTTACCCCCGGAAGTGTGCCATATAATAGCAGCCCATGCACATGAAGGCGATCTTGTTAAAAGAAGTACAGAAGCGTATATCGTTCACCACTCAGACTTTATGACATTCCTGCCATTTAAGAGCCGTTTACAGATTCAGGGAGGGTAATTCGGTTTTTACTTATTGTAGATTTTATCAGCCAAGCTTCATCTTCTCTATCTCCTCTATATTCCTTTCATTGGTAATTATTTTAGCATCAAGGGTATAAAGATAATCAATGAGTTCATTGTATTTTTCCATTATTTTTCCTCTCACAATCTTAAGTGTGGAATTCATCAGGCCGTTTTCTTCTGTCCAGCTTTCTTCAAGAATACCGATTGCAACAGGTAGCCAACGTTGAGGAAACATTGAACCATGCTTGCCGTTGGACCTGTATTCGTTAACCTCGTTTTCAATAAGTTGCAGTACTGCCCTTTTGCCTTCATCAGAATCTGCTGTAAGCTTCTTCTCTTCGAGATAAAGCTTGAGGTTGTGCTGGTTTGGCACAATCAATGCAACGGTATATGGTTTCTGATTATTTGACAGCATGCACTGGTCGATATATTTCGACTGTTCAGTAATGGCTTCCTCGATTCCCTCTGGACTGAACTTTTCACCATCGTCAGCAATCAGCAGGCTTTTAAATCTACCAAGGACATACAAAAATCCGTCATCCGATAAATACCCCATGTCGCCAGTGTAAAGCCATCCGTCCCTGATGGTATCCTGGGTGGCTTTTTCATTCTTCCAGTAGCCATGCATAACATTTCCTCCTCTTATGACAATTTCACCTTTCCCGCCTGGAGGGAGTTCACTTCCGTTGTCATCACAAATCTTCAGGTCCATGTTGTTCACCAGGATACCCGAGGAACCAAGCTTATGCCTGTCTTTTGAATTGGATGAGATTACCGGGGAGGCTTCCGTGAGCCCGTAGCCCTGGTACATAGGAATGCCAATAGCATAAAAGAATCTCTGTAGTTCAATTTCCAGCAGAGCACCTCCACCCACAAAGTAATCAAGCTCACCACCAAATACCTCCCTGATTTTCCTGAAAAGAATTTTATCATAGAAATTAACAAGCGGTTTCATGATTTTCTTAAGACCAGCACCTTTGTTGATACCCTCCTTATTATACGAATATGCAACCTTCAGCGCGTGATTGAATAATGCCTCGGTGAACTTTCCTTTTTCGTGGATGCCTTTTTCGATGTTCTTTCTGAAATTTTTTGCCAGAGCCGGTACGCTGAGAAGTAGATTCGGTTTTATCTCCTGCATGCAAGAAGGAAGGTTACGCAGTGTTTCCATGGGTGTTTTTCCTGTCTTTACCGATGCTATGCTGGCCCCCTTACCCATAAATGCAAAAATGCCGCAGGTATGGCCGAATGAGTGATCCCATGGGAGCATGAGAAGTGTCTTGTAGAATGGAGGGATATCTATAAGACTGTAGGCCTGGTATACATTTGTAACATAATTGCCATGCGTAAGTATAATGCCTTTTGGATCAGCAGTTGTTCCGGATGTATAGCAAATGTTGGCAAAATCAGAAGGTTTGATGCTCTTATAAAGCTCTACGAATTTTTCCTGGTTATCCTTTTCTTCGAGCCATTCTCTCCCAAGTTTTCTGACTTCATTGAAATGAATCTCATTTGGGTGGTACTCTTCCTGGGGATCGAAATATATTATCTTTTCTATTGTCGGGCAGTCCTGTATCACGCTTTTAATCTTCTGTGCCTGGATAGATGAAGTCAGTACGATCCGTGATTCGGAGTGGTTGATCCTGAACTTGATCTCATCGGGATTAAGCTTAACTGAAAGGGGCA
>CAZQRQ010000015.1:7660-58044 GCA_964595725.1 uncultured Rikenellaceae bacterium
CTCCCAGTTCCCCGATAACCCAGCTGTTACGACCTTCCGAAATAAGACTTACCCTGTCGTCTTTTCTGATCCCAAGTGTTATAAGTCCAGCTGAAAACTCATGAACCTGCTTGCGCGTTTCACTGTAAGTGGTGGCTTCATATTTGTCGTGAGGTTTTTCCCACAGGTAGGGATTGTTCCCGAAGTTCTCCACACACTCTTCAAAAAACTGAATCAGGGATTTCATCTCGATATGAATTAGGGTTTGTGTAAATCAAGTCCTAATATACGAAAAACACAGTAATCCTGATTAACGTGCCTTATTTTGGTATTTGTAATGATTTACAATATTTTGTATATTTGAGACTTATCTATTACTCGTTGGTGATGGGAATCATTCATGTAAAAATCTAAAACAATGAAGCAGTTAGTAGTGTTTTTTGTAATAATGCTTTTGGTCCTTACTCCCTCGTGCAAATGGTTAAAGGAGAAAGGCTGGTTTGGCAAAAAAGCCGATACGATGACAGTCTGGCTGGCCCGGCAGGATAGTATAAGAGTTGTCGATTCAGTGAAAAAAGCCCAGGAAGCACTTATGGCAAGGGAGCAGGCATTGCTTGATTCTCTGCAAAGAGCTGAGGATCAGACAAGAGAATTGGAGAACCGGTTCCGTTACAATATTATAGTAGGTAGTTTTATCACCCCTGAATACGCTAGAAGCTGGCAGGCCGAGTTTAAATCAAGAGGATATGATGCCAAAATATTGGCGCTTGAAGGCACATCATTTGAGATGGTTTCTGCTGAAGCACATGAAAATTTCAGCCAGGCTGTTGAAAGGTTGAAAAGATTCCAGGATACGGTTGTCTTTGATGCATGGATGTATATCAGGCGGTAACTTATTTACACCATGATATTAACTTGATCATTAAGTTATTCTACTAATTCTCTTACAATAGTCTCTTCCCTGTCGGGACCGACCGATACCAGTGTTACATGTACTCCGGTATAATTCTCAATGTATGATATATAGTTTTTAAGGTTTTCAGGAAGTTTCTCATATTCTCTTATTCCGCTGAGATCTTCCTTCCAGCCTGGCAGTTCTGTGTATTCAGGCTTGATGTTGATGTTCTCACCGAAAGGTATTTCAGTTGAACTGACCCCTTTTATATTATACGAAGTACATACCCTTATGGTTTCAAAACCGGAAAGAACATCAGCCTTGGTCATAAACAGCTTCGTTACCCCGTTTATCATAATCGCGTATTTCAAAGCCGGAAGATCGAGCCATCCGCATCTCCTGGGCCGTCCTGTTGTGGCACCAAACTCAACACCTGTTTTCCTTATCATTTCACCCGTCTCATCAAACAGCTCAGTAGGGAAGGGGCCGCTTCCCACACGTGTACAGTAGGCTTTGAAGATTCCAAAGATGTCACCAATTTTCTTTGGTGATACTCCTAGTCCGGTACATGCACCTGCGCTGATAGTACTGGACGAGGTAACGAAGGGATATGATCCGAAATCGACATCAAGCATAGTACCCTGCGCTCCTTCTGCCAGTATTTTCTTCCCTTTAGCCAGCATGTCATTTAAAAGATATTCGGAGTTGATGAGCCTGAATTTCTTCATAAGTTCAACTCCCTCAAACCAACCTTCCTCGAACTTCCCGAGGTCATAGCTATAGTCGTAATTTTTTAATATAGTCTTATGAAGATCAAGCTGATGTTTGTAAACTTCCATGAAGTCATCACGTAAAATATCCCCGGCACGAACCCCGTTTCTTCCGGCTTTATCAGTATATGCCGGACCGATACCCTTAAGTGTTGATCCGATCTTGGCTGTCCCCTTGGTGCACTCGTATGCTGCATCCAGTATCCTGTGCCCCGGTAAAATCAGGTGTGCCTTTTTCGAAATGACAAGCCTCTCTGCAATTTCTTCTATCGGCAGACCGAGTTCAAAGACTTCTTTTCTAAACACGCCAGGATCAAGTACGACCCCGTTACCGATAATATTAAGCTTATCTGTGTGGAAAATACCCGATGGTATAAGGTGCAGCACGTGTTTTACATTTTTGAACTCAAGTGAGTGGCCGGCATTCGGACCTCCCTGGAACCTTGCTATGGCATCATAACCCGGGCTTATCGCGTCAACTATCTTTCCTTTGCCTTCATCTCCCCATTGGAGGCCTAACAGTATGTCAATGTTCATGTTATGTACTAATTCAAAAGAAAAAATGCTTCACAATTTACGAATAATATCATAATGATTCCAGGTTAGTTATACATTGTTGATAAATGACCTGGTAAATAGCCGTCAGCTCTTCAGAAATATCTGATTGAAAGAGACCATAAACAAATTGTTCCCAGTTTGATAATTCATCCGATCTTCGTAACTTTAATCAATAATTTAAATATAAATAATGATAATCCATTAACGATGAAAAAGTTAAAACTTCTTTTAATAGCCGGTGTTGCATTGCTAATGATAACAAATCCTATATTGGCTCAGGGATCATCAGATGAAAAGGATTTTAAATTCACTATAAAGACCAATCCTTTAGCTGCTCTTGGTGGACCATTCTGGGTTGTAATTGTGCCGATTACTGGTGAATATAAGGTGCTTCTGGAAACAAAAGTTGCTGAAAAATCATCATTGCAGATCGGGTTAAGTTACCTGGGGCCTAGCGTACTGATCAACCTTGATGAACTAAGTAGTGATCAGGGTGAAATTAGTGGCATAAATACCAGCGGATTCAGGGGACAGGGTATGTTCAAGTTCT
The DNA here is from genome assembly GCA_964595725.1 of uncultured Rikenellaceae bacterium. GTDB lineage: Bacteria > Bacteroidota > Bacteroidia > Bacteroidales > VadinHA17 > LD21. The sequence continues at coordinate 10,413 of CAZQRQ010000015.1, forward strand.
TTATTAGCAGGGATTTATCTGCGCCTGAAGGCTTTTACCTGGCACCACATTTTTCTTATGCCCATGCGAAAATTGAGGATAAAAGTGATGCCTCAAACAACCTGAAAGGAACCAAGATAAACGTCAATGCCGTCATCGGATATCAGATGATCACTTCCGGAGGATTTACTCTCGACATATTCACCGGGATGGGATTGGTATCCAAGAAATGGGAAATTTCCGGGCAGGACTTCGATGTTGAATCATTTAAAGATAAAAGCAGTGTAAATATTCCTTTTAGTGTTTCTTTCGGATACGCTTTCTAGAAAGATTCTGAAAATCTTTTAAGAGGTGCTTCTTAATGACGGGGCACCTCTTTTTGTAAGTATTTACCTATTCTTTGTCTTTCTCAATTATGTTTCCATAAATATACAGCGAATGATATACCGGGGTGAAATTATGTAACTCGCTTGCAGTTTTTATTATTTCATTTATCCTGGGATCACAGAATTCGATAACCTTACCTGTTTCAATATCAATTAGATGATCGTGCTGTGAGCACTGGTATGCTCTTTCAAATTGGGCAATATTTTTACCGAACTGATGCTTTGTGACGAGGTTGCAGTCGAGCAGAAGTTCAATTGTGTTATACAGGGTTGCCCTGCTGACCCTGTAGTTTTTATTTTTCATCGATATATAAAGAGATTCTATATCAAAATGTCCTTCCCGTGAATATATCTCATCCAGGATGGCATACCTCTCAGGTGTCTTTCTGTGCCCTTTCCTTTCCAGATATTCTGTAAATATCATTTTGACAGTCTTCCTGGTATCATCGTTAATCATATCTGGTCTAATTAAAAATAATGACAAAATTATGAATTTTCCGGGATAGAGCCACCAGTATTTTTCAGTTATCTTCTTCGCTGAATTCTTCCACCCTCCTGACTGATTCGATACCTTTTACTGCTGCAATCTTCATAATAAGGTTATTAAGGTCCTTTGTGTGATGGACATAGAGGTCGATAGTGCCTTCAAAGATACCGTTGTGTACAGATACATTTACATTTCTCATGTTAACCTTCAGTTCACCTGAGATGATCCTTGTGATGTCGTTAATAAGTCCTATGCGATCGATTCCGACAATGTTGATCCTGACAAGGAATGACACCAGCTTATGAATGGTCCACTTGACAGTTATTATCCTGTTTCCCTCATTCGACATCAATCTTATGGCTACAGGACATTTAGGCTTGTGGATTATTATCGAACCATCGGGTGAATGATATCCTGTAACCTCATCGCCGGGAATTGGATTGCAGCATTTTGCTATCTCATATGACTGGCCCGAGTTTTCAACGTTTTCCCTGAGAAGGAAGGGAGTGCTCTTGTCGATTTTGGCCTCTGCCGGTTCATTGGCAGTTTTCTCCTTTCTTGAACCAATAAGTCTGAGGTCCCAGTATTTGATAATGCTCCTCGAAGGATTCTTTTTAATGATTTTCTTAAGGTTATCCAGGTCAATGATGTCGAGTGCTATATTCGAGTATAGTTCTTCCTTGTTCAGAACTTCATAATGGAGCATTATCTTTTTGATTATCTCAGAGTTTGGGACAATTCCAAGTTCATTCAATTTTGCTTCCAGTTTGGACATACCGCTCTGAATTCTGTCTTTATGCTCTGCTTTAAGAGAATTCTTAATTGAGTTGATAGCACGTGAACTATGAACAAATGAAAGCCATTCTTTCTCAGGTTTGGATTTCTCCGAAGTTATTATTTCAACCTGGTCGCCACTGGTGAGTATGGTATTGAGCGGCATTAGTTTATAATTTATTTTCGCACCAATAGCTTTATTCCCGACCTCTGTGTGGATTTCGTATGCAAAATCGAGAGCTGTTGCTCCTTTAGGCAGGCTTATAAGAAGTCCTTTAGGAGTAAATACCATTATCTCCGTGGAGAAAAGACTCATTTTAAAATCATCAAGGAATTCTACAGGATCCTCCATAGGATTTTCCAGCATGAGCCTGATCTTTTTAATCCATTTATCAAGTTCATTTTCGTATCCTTCTTCACCCTTATATTTCCAGTGAGCAGCGTATCCTCTTTCGGCGATCTCATCCATCCTGGTACTCCGGATCTGTATCTCGACCCATTTGCCTTCAGGCCCCATAACAGTAAGGTGTAGTGCCTCGTATCCGTTAGGCTTGGGTCTGCTTACCCAGTCACGCAGCCTGTCAGGCTTGGGCATATATGTATCTGTTATAGTGGAGTAAATATTCCAGCATTGTGTTTTTTCAGGTATCCCGGGTACAGGCTCAAAGACAACCCTTACTGCAAGTACATCATATACTTCTTCGAATGGTACATTCTTCGATTGCATCTTTTTCCAGATAGAGTATATGGTCTTAGGCCTTCCGCTTATATCAAATTTGAATCCTGCCTGGCTTAATTTTTCAATTATAGGAAGAGAAAACTTATTTATAAGGGTAACATTTTTCCTTTCACCGTGCTTAAGCTTGGCAGCAATATCACTGTATATATTAGGGTGCCTGTATTTAAAGCTCAGATCCTCGAGTTCTGATTTGATGGCATACATTCCCAATCTGTCGGCAAGCGGTGCATAAAGGTAGATTGTCTCACCTGCAACCTTCATCTTCTTATGTTCGGGCATGGAATCAAGGGTTCTCATGTTATGAAGCCGGTCAGCTATCTTAATGAGGATAACCCTGAGGTCGTCAGATATTGTCAGCAACATTTTCCTGAAGTTCTCCGCCTGGAGGGAAGAAGAACTTTCCTTGTTATAGGTTCCTGAGATTTTGGTCAGCCCGTCAATCAGTGAGGCTATTTTGGTGCCAAACTCCCTTTCCACATTCTCCAGGGTATAATCGGTATCTTCAACAACATCATGAAGGAGAGCAACGGCTATTGATTTTGCACCAAGTCCTATTTCCTGGTTGGCAATCTTTGCTACTGCCAGGGGGTGAATTATATAAGGCTCACCGGATTTCCTCCGCATGTTCCAGTGAGCTTTGTTGGCGACTTTATACGCTTTGTCAATTAATTCCCTTTCTTCCGGTTTGTTGCATCGATAGAGGTTATTAATTAAAGAATCGTACTCCCTCTGGATCAGCTCCTTATCTTCTTCATCAAAAATGTCTTTTTTCCCCATAAATATGCAACAAAAGCTATTTTCCAAGATACAAATATAGTCACAATAGGATTATATTGTAACTGTCAGGCATGAAGTAAAGGATGATTATCAATGATTTTTAAGGATAGTTACTGTTCCATTCCGGGTTATAATTTCTCCTGAGGGCGTTTTAAGCCTGAGAAACCATAAATATACTCCCTGTGGCAGGGGAGAGCCCTGGTATTTTCCGTCCCAGCTCACCTCATAATCGCGCGTCTCAAATAAAATCCTGTTTCTGATATCAGAAATAATGAAATGATAATCGGACGGTGTAAATGATAAGGCAGGTTTAAAGAGATCGTTTATATTATCTTCATTAGGGGTGAATGCATTTGCTATTAACACATTCTCCACGACTCCCGTACAAATTATGGCTGATCTGCTTTCACCTTCAATTCCATAGGGATTAGCTCCTTCCGAAGCCGTAATGTAAAAGCATAGATCCCGGCCGGTAATTTCATACATCAATTCGGCATAGTTAACCGAGTAAGTGGTATCATCCGGTGCAACCGATGTCAGTTCGTAAAAAGAGTCTCCTGTTTTCACAAAAACGGAATAGTGTGAAATTCCGCCAAGCCAGTCGGAATACTTTGTCCAGCTTATTTCAACAGAATCACCCTTGTTTATCACGCCGGCAACAATATTAGTAGCAACATTTGAGTAGATAATAGCTATTCCGCAGTTGTTTATCGCAGTCATCCTGTAGAAGTACCTTGAATCACTGTCAGCATTTTTATCAGTATACATTATTGTACCGGTCTGGTTATCTATTGTTGAAATTCTTGTGAAGATATCGTCGCCGTCCTTTCTCCGTTCGATACCGAACTTACTTATTTCAGATCCAGGATCTACGGTAAAGGAGAGGGTAATGTTATTATCCTCATCTACAGTCGCATAATCAGCATTTATCCAATCAGGAGCTTTTTGCATGTCTGTTAACAGGCAACTACTGTTTGATTGTGATACCAGGCCCGTTTCCAGCATTGCTTCTACTATAAAGCAGTATTGTACATTGGTTTCGAAGTCGTCAACTGAAAATGTTGTTTCACCAGGGGATAATGTACCGGCTTCATTGAACATGCCTCCGTTTTCTGAAACCATTACCCTGTACCCGGTTACTGAATATGGCAATGCTGGATAGCTGTTCCAGCTTAGGAAAATCAGGTTGTTACACGAATCAATCGTGGTCTGCAGGAATATTGTTTCAAGGACATTGGATAACGGGCTAATATTACCGGAATAATCAATAGCTGCAATAACATATGATTCACTGAAATAAGATGATGCGGATCCTGTATCGATATAGCTTGTTGCATCAGGGTCCCATAATGTGTCTATTGCAAATCCCTCCCCGTTCCTGAAATTGTATATAACGTATCCAGCAACATCGGCTGAAGGGCTCTTCTGCCATCTCAGTTCACTGTACCCGTTTTCGTGTTTTACTGTAAGAAAAGTAAAAAGAGGAGAGACCGGAGGATCATTATCACCCTGGGCCGCCATCCTTGCTGAAAGCATCGAAATAACAGCTATTAATGATATTATTTTTAAGAGTCTCATCCGGGACCTGTTATAATCTCGTTAAGTTCCGCAATATTATAATACGTTCTTGCAAGATGAATTATTTCATCAGGGGTTATTGTTTTTATCCTGCGTTCAAATTTCCTGAAATAATCAATACCTAACCCGAATTCCCATACAGATCTGAAAGTGTCTGCACTTGCACAAGGGCCATCAAACAATCTTATTAGCTCTCCCATCATATATCCTCTTACTACATCAAGTTCCTCTGCTCCAACAGGTTCATTCTGTAGAGCCCTTATCTCTTTGTAGATCTCCTGCAGTGTATATTGTGTATAGTTGCTGCCCACCTCTGTTGAAATGGAAATAAATCCCGAATCTCTCAAAGATGCCACAGCGGAATGTATCCCGTAGGAATAGCCTTTGTCCTCCCTGATATTCTTCATCAGACGTGATCCGAAATACCCTCCCAGGACCATATTTACAACTTTCAGACCAGGATAATCAGTATGGGTCTTATTAATGGTCGCTTTTCCTATTCTTATAGCAGACTGAACAGCACCATCTTTTCTTACAGATATTTTCTGTGGATCTTGTGCCCGGATCACAGGCCTTATTCCCTGTTGCTGGTAAGCCAATTCTGGATCCAGGGCCCCAAACGAACGGTTCATAATTTCAGGAAATGAATCATGAAGCTTACCGGATGCAATTATTACCATATTTCCAGGATTATAAAACCTCCTGTGAAAGTGTTCCAGTTTATCTGTGGTTATATTTTTAAAATCTTCTCTTAGAATTTGCCGGCCATAAGGGTGATCTGCTCCATAAATTGATTCGAAGAACATTTCACGGGCTATAGTCTGGATTTTCTCCCTGTTAACAAGATATTGTTGTAACCTGTTGTTTATAAGTATTCTGAATTCCTTTTTAGGAAACACAGGTTCAAAAAGGATTTCGCGGCAAAGGTCTGTTATTCTGTCAAGATGCCTGTTCATGAATATTATGGAAAATCCCGCAGAGTCTTTTTCGGTAATAAGGTTTGGGAAAGTACCGTAGAAATCCAGCAGCCTGTTAATTTCTTCTGCGGAGCGTGCCTTCGAGCCTTCAAGGAGCATCATATTGGTTGTGGACGCCTGAAGCGGCTTATTTTCGAATACCTGTCCTGCGTCGAAAATAAAATCAAGTCTTAGAAGATCCTCAAGACCCATCCCGATCTGGAACAGGGTAATATTATTATCCAGTTTGAATTCTTCAATTTCAGGCAGTATTCCCAATTTGGGTATTTGAATTCCAGGCATTGATTTCCTGTCGGCTGATATCATTTTATTTCCTTCTCTCTGATTTATAAAACAGGGTGCAGCAATTTTCAGGTCTGAGGTAACTATTTACTGAATCGACCAGGTCCTGCTGTGTAACCCTACTGTATTGTTCTACTTCCCTGTTTACAATATCAGCGTCACCCAGTGTTTCGTAAAAAGCAAGATTCATTGCCTTGCTTAGCACATTCGTATTTGCCAGTACAAATGAGGATTCAAACTTGTTCCTGACCTTTTCCAGTTCTGCTTCATCAGCGGAATTATTCTTAATATCATCAATTACTGATAAAATAGCTTCATCTGCTTTTGCCAGGTCAACGTCATCAGAAGGTTTGCCATATATTATGAGTAATCCGGGATCAGCATCTCCTGTGAGATATGCATTGACCTCAGTGAAAATCTGGCGGTCTCTTACCAGGCTGGTATAGAGTCTGCCCGATTCGCCACCGGATAATATGTCTGTAAGAAGATCAAGTGTATTGAAGTCATTGCCTAGTCTTTCACAGATATGCCAGGCTTTGTAGAGCATATCGGACGGGACATTTCTCTTAACAGTAAGTCTTCTTTCTTCTTTCTGTTCTGTCTCTGCAGGAAGAATCTTTTTAGCAACATTCCTTTTTTCAATCTGTCCGAACCATTTTTCTGAAAGCATTAGTGCATCGGTTGCGTCAATATTTCCTGCAATACAGACGACTGCATTATCAGGAGCATAAAAGGAATAATAAAATTCCTTAACTGTTTCGATAGTAACATTATCAATATGTGATATATCCTTTCCAATTGTCGGCCATAGGTAAGGATGTTCCAGATATGCCAGGGGCCTGAGTAGCAGCATTATATCCCCGTATGGTTGGTTAAGGTATCTTTGCTTGAACTCCTCTGCCACCACTCTCTTCTGTATATCCAGGCTCCCCTGGTTAAAATCAAGGCCCAGCATCCTGTCCGATTCAAGCCAAAATCCTGTTTCAATATTTTCTGACGGCATGGATAGATAATAGCAAGTAATGTCGTTGTTGGTAAAGGCATTATTCTCTCCTCCGGCTACCTGCAGAGGTCTGTCATATTCAGGGATATTAACTGATCCGCCGAACATCAGATGTTCGAAAAGATGCGCCAGCCCAGTCTGTTGCGGATCTTCATTTTTCGATCCGACGTTATATACAATGGCCATCCCAGCAAGCGGAGTTGAGCGATCTTCATTAACGAGGATCCTTAGTCCATTACCTAGAGTGGATCTTTCAAATTTCAACATCAGGAACAGGGCAAAACAGGTAAGTATTGTAATGATTTGGCTGTATCACCGACCACAAACTTAGTTAATTTTCCGGTAAAGGGTTTATTGTTTATATATTTGCAAAACTATGTTCAAGAACAAATATCTGAGGAAGTTTTACCGCATTCTGCCTGCTGATATCAACCAGACCAGACTGGTCTATTTCCTTAGTTTTGTGGTAGGATTGTTGAGCGCTATAGCAGCTGCATTACTAAAGAACACAATCCATTACACCAGGATATTTCTTACGGGAGGGATAACCCGTGAATCGGGTGGTTATCTCTATCTTATTTACCCTATAACGGGTATGCTTCTCACCCTTCTATTCGTAAAGCTGGTGGTAAGAGACAATATCGGGCATGGAATAAGCAGAATATTGTATGCTATTTCAAAAAAACGGAGTTATCTGAAAACACACAACACATGGACGTCCATTATTGCCAGTACGGTGACAATCGGTTTCGGAGGTTCGGTAGGTGCTGAGGCCCCGATAGTACTTACAGGTTCATCAATAGGTTCCGCTGTCGGAAGGTTTTTCAGGCTGAATTACAGGCACATCACTCTCCTGATAGGTTGTGGTGCTGCCGGAGCTTTGTCGGGTATCTTTAAAGCCCCGATAGCAGGAATTATTTTCACCCTTGAGATACTGATGCTTGACCTTACAATATCTTCAATAGTACCGCTTCTTATTTCATCAGTGACCGCTGCTACAGTAGCATATTTCTTAATGGGAGATACAGTCCTTCTATCGTTTAATATAAAAGAGTCGTTTTTAATAAGGAATATACCCTGGTATATTCTGCTGGGTCTTACCTCAGGATTCCTGTCTCTATATTTTTCGCGGATGACTTTATTTCTGGAGACCGGGTATGAAAGGATAAAAAATGAGTATATCAGGTTAATACTGGGAGGGCTGGTGCTCGGATCACTTATATTTCTTTTTCCACCGTTCTTTGGAGAAGGCTACGACACAATCATGGTGCTGCTTGAGGATAATATAGGATCTGTTATTGATTCGAGTGTTTTCGGATTTTTACATGGAAGTTTCTGGCCGGTAACCCTGCTCATGGTTTCACTCCTTTTATTTAAGGTTGTTGCAACAAGCTCAACCAACGGAGCTGGTGGAGTAGGGGGGATATTTGCACCTACACTTTTTATCGGAGGTGTAAACGGATATCTTCTGGCAACAGTGCTCAACAAACTGGTGAACATAAATCTTCCTGACAACAGGTTTGTACTGGTAGGAATGGCTGGAGCTATGGCAGGGGTGATGCATGCCCCGTTAACAGCAATCTTCCTGATAGCGGAGATCACCGGGGGTTATGACCTGCTTATCCCACTTATTATTACATCCACTATTTCCTATATTACAATCAAAGGGTTCGAACGACATTCGATATATCATGTTCAGCTCGCAAAGAGGGGGGAACTTATTACACATGATAAGGATAAGGCGGTACTTACTTTCATGGACTGGAAGAAGGATATCGAAACAGACCTGCTGCAAGTTAAGCCAACAGATACATTGGGAGATCTTGTAAAGACTATTTCAAGGTCTAATAGAAATATCTTTCCCGTTGTGGATGAATATAACATCCTGGAGGGTGTTATTTCTCTTGATGATGTACGGGAGATGATGTTCAATACTGAATTATATGAAACTACAATTATGAGAGATATAATGAATATACCACCCTCATATATAGATAAAAGTGAAAGCATTGAAACAGTAATGGAGACATTCAGGAAAACAGGTGCCTGGAATCTCCCGGTCCTTGATAAGGGATACTATGTTGGTTTTATCTCCAAGGCAAGGATATTCTCAACATATAGAGAGCTGCTTGTACAGTTTTCGGAGGAATAGCATTCAAACCGGTATTTTAAAAAATCCAGGGTGATTTTTTCTATAGTTATTAATGGTATTATGGTGTATATTTACCAGCTCATCAGGATTGTTTCTTATTGTTAAGTTTTTTCGTATGTTTTATTGATATTTAAAATATTTTTTCTCCAGTATTATTATGAAAAGAGATATTCAGGTTTTTAACCTTATTGAGAAAGAAAAGGAGAGGCAAATGGGAGGACTCGAGCTTATTGCCTCCGAGAATTTTGTAAGTCCACAGGTCCTGGAGGCTATGGGATCGGTATTAACAAACAAATACGCGGAAGGCTATCCTGGCCACCGTTATTATGGAGGCTGCGAGGTAGTGGACCAGACAGAACAGATAGCTATAGACAGGCTCAAACAGCTTTTCAATGCCGAATATGCTAATGTTCAGCCTCACTCAGGTGCCCAGGCAAATATGGCTGTGTTTATGACCATAATGAAACCGGGAGATACTTTCATGGGACTTGATCTGTCGCATGGAGGACACCTGTCTCATGGTTCACCTGTCAATTCATCAGGAATACTATACAGGCCTGTAGCTTATGGTGTTAAAGAAGATACAGGTTTTATCGATTATGACATGATGGAAGAGGTTGCCGGGAGGGAGAAACCAAAGATGATTATAGGAGGAGCATCGGCCTATTCACGCGAGTGGGATTACGAGAGAATGCGGGCTATTGCTGACAGTATAGATGCATTACTTGTAGTTGATATGGCCCATCCGGCTGGTCTTATCGCCACAGGCTTACTTGATAATCCTTTAAAATATGCCCACATAGTAACGTCAACCACGCATAAGACGCTGAGGGGCCCCAGGGGAGGAATTATCCTTATGGGAAAGGATTTTGTGAACCCGTGGGGGTTAAAAACACCAAAAGGAGAAGTTAAAATGATGTCTACCCTGCTTAACTCAGCAGTTTTTCCGGGAGTACAGGGTGGTCCTCTTGAGCACGTCATAGCATCGAAGGCTGTGTCATTTGGAGAGGCTCTTGATCCGGCTTTCAGACTGTACCAGGAGCAGGTCAGAAAGAATGCATCGATAATGGCAGAGGTATTTATGAAAAAGGGATACAAAGTTATTTCCGGTGGAACCGATAACCACCTGATGCTCATTGATCTCAGGACCAAATTTCCTGATCTTACAGGAAAGAAAGCTGAAAATACTCTTGTAAGAGCTCATATCACGGTGAACAAAAACATGGTTCCTTTCGACAGCAGATCACCGTTCCTGACTTCAGGACTTAGGGTGGGGACACCTGCTATAACCACCAGGGGACTGAAAGAACAACATATGGAAACTGTTGTGGATTTCATAGATGATGTTATAACCAATATTGATGACGAAACTGTAATTAACAGGGTAGGTAAGAGTGTCAACGATCTCATGAGGCCTTTCCCCCTTTTTCAGGTGTAAAAAAGACTGCTGAATGATTTTGAAATAAGTTCAAATTATTAGATTTGTTAAGCATAAGACTTTTTTTTTAACTTTACATGGCTTTAATCTGGTCGATATACAATGAAGAGAGACAAGTTGATTTTTGTGGTAGATGATGATCCCTTTATAACCACGCTGGTTGTTAAGCGCTTTTCTTCAGAAGGTTACAGGATCGAAGCTTTTGATTATGGAGAGGATTGCCTTGAGGCAATGAATAAGAAACCCGACCTGATCATCCTGGATTATTATTTCACCAGACCTGGTCACCAGGTAATGAATGGCATGGAGGTCTTCGATAAAATCAAGGAACTTGATCCTGATGTTCTGGTTATTATGCTTTCGGGTCAGGACAGGGGTGAACTGGTTCTTGAACTGGCAAGGAAAGGCATTGATGATTATGTAATTAAAGATAATAACCTGATCGACAACCTCAATTCTTCCATTACGGAATTATTCGGGCGGGTGAAATGATCTCGACCATTTATGGAGTGGTATATTTATCCTGTCCTTATAGCAGCCGGCATAGTAGCCGGATTTATCAATACCCTGGCAGGCAGCGGTTCACTCATTACTCTTCCCTTATTGATGTTTATAGGCCTCCCGGCCAATATTGCAAATGCCACTAACAGGATCGGCATTATCCTTCAGAGTGCAGTTGGCTCCTTTGGTTTCAGGCAAAATAAGGTCTTTGAGTTTCGGGAGGGTATATGGCTGGCCTTGCCGGCCACAGCAGGCTCACTTGCTGGCGCCCTGGCTGCAGTGAAACTTGATAGCGAGACAATGGAGATCTTTATAGGAGGACTGTTGCTTTTTATGTTCTTTATTGTCCTCTATAAGCCTGAAAAATGGATTACTGAAAAAGCAGGATCTATTGAAGGAAGACCAAAACTGTGGCAGATATTAATATTTTTTCTGATTGGCCTGTATGGAGGATTCATTCAGGCTGGAGTTGGATTCCTTTTGCTGGCAGGACTGGTTCTTGGGGCCGGACTCAATCTCACCAAGGCAAACGCGCTTAAAGTGTTTATTGTATTAATATATTCACTGGCCGCTCTTCTTGTATTCATCCTTAACAACCAGGTTGATTATATTGCCGGTTTTACTCTTGCTGTAGGCAGCATGATAGGTGCATTTATAGGAACTCGTGTGGCTATAAAGCGCGGCCCAAAGATAGTAAGGGTAATACTCCTGGTTATTATTGCAGCTGCAGCATTGAAATACATTGGAATTATCGACCTGTTTATCCGGATACTGACCTGAGGTTAGGGTTTTACTTGAGCACGAAATTGTAGGTTATTGTTCCTTTCTGGATAACAGGAGCATCAGGCTTGGGTTCGAAAAGTGCCTTCAGGGCAGCTTCTTTTGCAGCATTAAGCAGGTATTCATCGAGGGTCGTTGAACCTTTGGCTCCAGGATTTGCCTGTGTAACCTTTCCTGATCTGTCCACACTTATTTCAACCACTACTTTCCCTTCTCCCTGGTAGTCATATCTGGGTGCAGGTAGGCTCTGGAAATTTCTCCCGGTGAGATCATACAAGATTCCTTTATCACCTGTCCCGCTTCCTTCTCCCCTCTTCTGGGAATTTACAGAACCTGCAGGATCACCCTGGTTGCCCTGTCCGCCCACTACACCTTCCCCGGTCGTTTTTGTTCCCGTGTTTGAAGCATTTATTGCATTGGCGGTCCGGTTCATAATCTCATTTGTTCTCCTCTGTTCTTCCTCGATCCTCTTCCTTTCAGCTTCTTCCTGTTCTTTCCTGATCCGCTCCGCTTCAATTGCTGCCTGGCGTTTTCGTTCTGCTTCAATTTGTTCCAGTCTTTTCTTCTCAGCTTCCGGATCCACTTTTTTAACCTCAGGGACCTCTTCGTCAAAATCCTGAGTTATCAGAGGGTCTTCTGCAGTCTGGCTCTCAACGGTTTCTGGCTCTGTCTCCGCCGGTGGTCGTGTTGCTGCAGAAGGTGTGGAAGGCGATGGTTCAATAATTCCAAGGCCCGAATCATCTGTTCCGAAATTAACAAGGATTCCCTCTTCCTGTTCAGGAGGCTCAGGCGTGGCGAATGCTACAATAAACAGCAATAACAGCACCCCCAGGTGAACCAGTGATGCACCTATGATGCCCTTGCTCTTTTCGGAAGGGATCTTCCTGAGTCCGTTATTTTGGTGAGGTTGCAAGGATTAATTTATAATTGTTCTTCTGAGCTATGTTCAAAACTAATGCCACGTTTCCAATTGGAACACTCTGGTCGGTGTGGAGAGCAATGAATGTTTCGGGATTATCTCCAAGTTTCTGCTTCAGCACTGCTTCAAGATCATCGAAATTTATCTGCTGATCTTCCACGTAAAGCTTAAGATCCTTTGTGATGGAAACGGTTGTCTGTGGTTTTGCAGATACCTGAACCGAACCTTTGGGCAACTGTAACTTTAACGCATTGGGGTGAACCAGAGTAGATGTAAGCATAAAAAAGATCAGCAGGTTGAACACGACGTCTGTCATTCCCACTGAACTGAAACTGATACTTATCTTATTTCTTGCTGATAGTGCCATACTTACTTAGTCCCTTTCACAGGTTCATTAAGGATATCCATGAATTCCGTAAGAGTGGCTTCAAGGTTGAATACAACTCTCTCTACTCTGACTACCAGGGAGTTATATGCGAAGTATCCAAGGATGCCAACACTTAAACCTGCAACGGTTGTTATAAGAGCTGTATAAATTCCACCTGACATCATCGAAACCTCAATATTATTCCCGGCCTGCGACATTGAATAGAATGATTGAACCATACCTATAACTGTTCCCAGAAACCCGAGCATAGGTTCAGCACCGGTTATGGTTGCGAGAGTTGGGAAGCCTTTTTCCAGTTTCGAAATTTCAAGCTTTCCGACATTCTCAATAGCTGTGTTTATATCCTGCAGAGGCCTTCCAAGCCTGCTTATTCCCTTTTCAATCATCCTTGCTGAAGGCGAATCTGTAGACTGGCATAATGCCAGGGCCGATTCAACTTTGCCATCATGAATGTAATCCTTTATCCTGTTCATGAAGTTCTGGTCTTCCCTGCTAGCCTTTTTGATCACATAAAATCTTTCAATAAAAATATATGCAGCAACAAAAGAAAGAAGAATGATCGGAATCATCATCCAACCGCCTTTCATGGCAAAATCAAATAGTGTCAGCTTCATCTGGGAAGCACCTTCAACTGGAATATTTACATCCTGGGGTATGAATTGAAAAAATCCCATTTCCTTTATTATTATTGGCTACTAAAATGTTAAAACGTTTAATTTCAAGATGCGAAGTTATTAAAAAACGAAAATAACTTCCTTTATATTATACTGTGTTAATAACAATACAAAAAAATTATTAACTCTTTTGAAGACCTGAGCAGAATTAAACCCGGATATTACAGAGCTTCGGTTTCCGGGAGTTTAATAATCTACTCTTTTTCAACCTTCGCGTCCTTTTCTTTTTTCATTTCACCTTTTTCCTGTTTTTTGAAAAGGTCTTTGAGCTTATTAAATTCCTGGCGGTAAAAAAGACCTATTCCCTGCGTATACTGCACCCCGTTGTCTATATAGAAATTGTCATTTGACCTGTTGAAGAATTTAAACCTGATTTTTTCGTTTATTTTATATTCGATATCGAATGCTCCTGTTATCGAATTGTTACCTGTAGGTGAACCTGTTCTTCCCTTTGCAGCCTGACTGCCGGCAACATCGAAGTTACCGTTTATCGATACCCTGTCATTAAGAACCTGAGTTGACAGAGCTACTTGTAGCTCCTGCGAATTTGGCAGGACGGTTGATCCCGGCCTGTAATTGACATCAATATCAAAATCGTTGCTTATCTGGGAAAGCCAGTTGCTGAGCTGGTTCGAAAGCATCTCCATAGTAGTGACTCCTACAGTAGCCGAGCCGATGCCGGTAGCTGTCTGCGATTTAGCCTGGTCGGCGTCATAGAACTGGTTCATGACAAGAAGGAAAAGCACCTGCTTGCTCATATCTTCTTCCGACTGTATACGGCTTCTGAGGTAGGACTTCGACTCCTCGTTCGCAGTTGGCAGATTTATATCGAATTTAACAATAGGGTTGAAGAGATTACCTGAAAGGAGAAGCTGGCATTCGACCGGAAGTCTTAATTTGTACTGTTCCTCAACAAGTGTACTGCTGAGTTCTGAGAGGGCAGCTTTGGTTGTATAAATAGCTTTTATATCAATATCCGCATCTTCCAGGTCACCGTTAAATGATATCTTTCCGCCACTTTCCACGCTGAAGGGTTTATTGATAATATTACCCAGTGTGAAAAGATAATCACCATTATCTATTATATAATCGCCGTATATTTTGAATTCACCCTTTCTGTCGAGACTGATGTTGAGGTTTCCTGTCCCAGTTCCTTTCATAATGTCTCCGGCTTTTGGGTCCATAATCAGCTGGACTTCCGCTTCAGGTGTCACTTCCAGATCGAAGTTAATCTCAAGCTGTGTGGAAGCAGGTGCAGGAGGCTGTACACTGAAATCCTCCTCTTCTGCATTTTTTTCGGTACTATTATGGTCAACAAATGTAACAAAAGAGTTTTCTGCAACCGATGAGCCGGTGTTTAAAGGAATATAAAACTTCGTGTTTTTCCCTGTCCTCGCAGAAATATCAAACCTGAGAACCTGGCCATCCGTTTTAATCGTCGTTACTCCTGAGGCATATGCTGTTCCGTAGAACATGTCATTGTCTTTTGACCTTGTATCAAGCACCATACATTCATTTGTCCTTACTGTAAGATCAACACCAAAATCCTTAAATGAATTATGAAATACCGTTCCGTTTAATGTGGCTGTATTTCCTTTAGGATCCTTGCACTGAATGTTTCTGAATCTAATACCGGTTTTGTCAAACCTGATACTGTCAGAAAAAGTGTACCTGGTCTGCAGATAATCGACTTTCAGGCTGGCATTATCTCCGTAGAGTGCTCCTGCCAACACCGGTTTATTCAAAGGACCCGTCAGACGAACAAGACCTGTGGCTGTACCTGAAATATCTGAGGCAAAGACTTTCAATAATGGATTCAGAACATCTACAGGCAGTTTTTCAGCCCTTACGGCAATGTCCATATTCTTTGCGTCAGGGTCATATGATCCTGAAACATCGAACATTCTTATACCGTTATAATTGTTATATGCTGTAATGTCGGCAACCTTGCTGATATTATTCCATACAGAACCGATACTTATTTCACCGTACTGGCTTTCGAGAAGTGCAAAATCATGAATTGAAAGTGAACTTTCAAACATGAAATTCCTGTAAACATTGGTTATGCTGAAGTTGCCACTAAGTGTTCCTGCAAGAGAAAGATGGATCATGTCAGGTGCATTTCCCATTTTCTTCTCATATAATGCATTGAGAGGATTCAGGTCGATACCGTTCAGTCTAAGATAGAGTGTATCTTCAGTATTTTCGGAAAGTGCCCCGTTTACCAGGAGAAAATTCTCATTATTTGTAATGCTGAAGCTTGAAACCTTTACACTGCTGGAGTCGATAATGATCTGTGATGGGTTAATTCTCCACAGATTGTTCCTGACATATATATCATTCCTCAGGAGGTTTATAGTAAGGATTGTCCTGTCTTCACTAGCAGGGTCTCTCATAAATGTTCCTTTAGCCTCAAAATTCCCTTTATTGATTATCTTGTCCTTATCGTCCCACATCAGGTCAAGATCAAAATAGTTCTGATTAACCAGCAGATCCATATCCAGGTCTTTTAATTCAGAAATACCTCCAAGAAGAAGGGAGGAACTCTTGATATTTACTTTGCCCGTAGTATCACTATATTCTGCGTCAATCTTAAAGTCCCTGAAAAGGTTGTTGTTGACCATAAATGTGTTTGCATTGGCTGTTAATTTAATAACACTGTCGCGCAAAACAGAACCTGTGATCATGCTGTTATCAGTAATTCTTATCCCGGTTCTTAGAAATTCATTTAAGCTAGTTGTTTTCTTAAGTTTGACATCAAATACGAAATTATTCTCAGTGTCTGACGGAGAGGGATCCGGCATTTCGAATTTTGATGGGATAAGAGTTGCGATCACTTTCCTGGCAACATTGCCAAGTCCGGCGAAATTATAGTATCCCTTGAGGTTTGCATCAGCAAAATCAGTCATAAGTTCTATTGACGGGACATTATTCTCAGAGAATGTTTTTAATGAGAAATCAAAAACCTCAAGGTTGTTACTGTATTTCCTGAAGTTGGAATTGAGAAGTTTAATCTCGCCATCCAGATTGTCAATATTATTGCCTTTGAAGTTCGCTGTCAGCAGGAGGGATGCCCTTGAACTGGTATCACTCTTATCAAGGTTAAGCTTGCAGAGGTTTGCATTCTGGAGGTTAAGTGTGAAATCAAATTCAGGCAGTTCTGCCGAGAAATCAAACAATCCAAGAAGATCAAGGTGAAGATTCTCTTCATCAATCTTTATGTTTCCATCCCAGGTCTTATCCGTGAAATTCCCGTTGAGCTCTATGTTTCTGTACAGGTAATCGTTGATTCCTACACTGTCTATTTTGCCTGACAGATTAACGGAAAAAGTCTTAAAGGAATTGGTAGTGCCATCAACGTTCGTTTCAATGTAGAGGTTCCCAAGCAGGTCATTCCCCGTAAGTGTACCAAGGTCAATCCCGTTTCCTTCCACCAGTCCATGTATCCTGAAATTCCTGTCTCCCTCCGGCCTGAGGGAAATGTCGGTAGATATTATCCCTTTGTTTGTGTTTATTTTTCCGTATGTTACGAAATCTGTTGTAAAACCGGTGAATGTACCTGAGAAAGATACAAGCCCGAGTTTTTTAAGCTGATCAGGGATTTCAATATACCCTTTTCCAGGGATATCAATTTTCTCTATATCACTGGAGATACTCCTGAAATCATTTATTCCAAGGAAAATAAAAGTATTATCTATATCCGGAAGCCCCGAAAGGTCAAATTCGCAATCCAAATAGGTTTCTTTCCTGTATGAGACATTTATATTCCTGCCTCGTAATTCCGAAACAGTACCGCTTACCTTTCCTGATATACCGATTGAATCGTGAAGATTCCGGAGATAAGGCAGAAAATAACCCAGATCAGATAATGATATTTCTGATCCAATTAATTCAATATCGAGCTTTACCTCATCAGTGAACCTTTCGAATGATTTGACAGAATCTGCTATAATATTAACCTTATCAGCATTTATGAGGCTGCTGTCAGTTTTAATTACGGCATTGCTGAATAAAATACTTGTACCGCTTATCCTCAGATCCGATGTAATATTCCTGACAACAAATCCACTCCTTTCCCTGAATTTAAGGCTGTTAATATCCATGTAAAGAGAATCATCCCGTATCTCAAGGTTTCTGACCGAAGCATCAATCCCGGAGAGGTTCATGTCGTTGAAGTTAACAAGCATCCCGGATGGGGGATTAATTCGATTGACCAGTGAAAATCTTCCATTGGTCAGTTCTATCCTGCTAATATGGAAGAGAGTGTTCTTCTTTTTACTGCTGTCAGAGGTATTGCGGATCAAATCGAGATACCATCTCAGGTTCATCACTCCTGTAGAATCCGTTATTAAACCCACCACAGGATTTACTATGTTTAACCTGTTAAGTACAATAATCCCTTTTTTATTGTTAAAGTGATTAATTGCAGCGGTTACCCTTGGTGTATATAAAAGTGTGTCGTTATTATGATCTTTAATAAGTATATTGTTTGCAATCAGCCTGTTGAAGAAAGAGAATTCTATATCTCCAATAGAAATAGTGGAATTCGTTTCATTGGAAATATACCTGGTAATACCTTTGACAACATAAGTCTGAACGGCAGGAATTCTGAGTATGGGAAACAGGGCGATGGGCAGCAAAAGTATTACAGCTGCCATGATCAATATAAAGTGTAACGATTTTTTAATACTTTTGGACATTTCAATATTAACAAATCATTTGTCAAAATAACCTAAAATATACCGAAAATCAAAGAGTTGAAACAGGTAACAATACTTGCTGTCGAATCATCCTGCGATGATACTTCTGCTGCTGTAATAAGGGATGGATATATCCTTTCCAACCTTATTGCCAATCAGGTAGTGCATAAAGCATACGGCGGTGTTGTACCTGAGCTTGCATCCCGGGCTCACCAGGCTAATATTGTCCCGGTAGTAGATCAGGCTATAGCGCAGGCTGGCATAGATATCGGCGAGATTTCAGCCATAGCCTTCACAAGAGGCCCGGGACTACTTGGTTCACTGCTAGTAGGTACTTCGTTTGCCAAGGGTTTTGCGCTTGCCAGGGCTATACCACTGATCGAGGTTAATCATTTGCAGGCACATGTACTGGCACATTTCATAATGGAAAAGGAAAGGGAAGTGAAAGTCCCGTCATTTCCCTTCATATGTCTTCTCGTTTCGGGGGGACATACACAGCTGATCGTTGTACGCAGCTATTATGATATGGAAACTATCGGTAATACAATGGATGATGCAGCCGGAGAGGCATTTGATAAATGTGGAAAGGTTATGGGTTTCCCTTACCCGGCAGGCCCTATGATTGATAATCTTGCCAAAACGGGTAATAAAGAAGCCTACCGTTTCGCCAGGCCATCAGTTAAGGGCCTGGATTTCAGTTTCAGTGGACTTAAAACTAATTTTCTATATTTTCTTCGTGATAAGGTAGCTGAAGAAGCAGATTTTATAAGAATGAACAAGACCGACCTGTGTGCCTCGCTGCAGCAAACGATTGTATCGATACTCTTAGCTAAGCTTATCAAGGCTGCAGAAAAAACCGGAATTGGTGAAGTAGGCATTGCCGGAGGAGTATCTGCAAATTCAGGGCTAAGGGAAGCTGTAACTGTTGAAGCAGCAAAAAGAGGATGGAATCTTTATATCCCGGCTATCCGCTATACTACAGATAATGCTGCTATGATTGGTATTACCGGATATTATAAGTATCTTAACGGGGAATTTGCAGATCACGATATAGCACCTCTTGCAAGATTCGGGGTTTGATTTTTTTATAGTACAGATTTGGTGATATCGGGTAGATTTTTTTAATAAATTATATATATTCGGATCAAATTATCAGTGATGAAGGAAGTAAGGATTCAGCCGACCAAGAATTCACCTGAAATTGAATTGAATCCTGATGGTTTAATAAGAATCAGTGGCCGTTCCATACATGAGAATGCAGCTGAATTTTTTGAACCGATCGTGGCCTGGATATCAGAATATATAGAATCACCTTCCGACATTACCAGAGTAGAGGTATCACTGGAATATTT
This sequence comes from uncultured Rikenellaceae bacterium, assembly GCA_964595725.1. Classification (GTDB taxonomy): domain Bacteria; phylum Bacteroidota; class Bacteroidia; order Bacteroidales; family VadinHA17; genus LD21. The sequence continues at coordinate 30,299 of CAZQRQ010000015.1, forward strand.
TAATAGTGCAAGCGCAAGAATGCTTATCACCCTCTTCCAGAAGATCACACTTATTGCACTTAAGAATAAAAAGTACATCTTCAACTGGTATTATGAAGACGGAGATGAAGATATCCTTGAAAGGGGAGAATATTTCGCATCTATTCTTTGCGTCCCGATTAATTTTATTAAAATACCCTGAATCATTTCCCTGCTTTTCTTTTCCTGAAAAAGAGATAGAACGTAAGCCCGGGTAAATGGAACCCGGACAGCTATCTCTGCAGGTGTCATGAAAATGCCGGATCCTATTGCAACCATTACCAGTCCATAAGGTGTAAGTTCCTTCGCAAGCTTTGTAATTAATTATATAAGGTGAGGCTATTTAACAGTGAGTTATTTGTAATTAATATGCAAGTATCTGGCTCTTTTCTCTTCCGCTTCCTTTTATCCATATCTTGTTCCTGTATACTTCAACTATTGCATAGCTGTTCGTGCTTTCGGTCTCTACTATACCTTTAAAAGTAACGAAATGTGTCATGTTTGTGTTACCGTAATTGCCCTGGTGATTATGCCCGTTAAGCCATGCAATAATATTACTGTATTTTTTAAGGATACCCGTTACTGAATCTGAATTCAGGAGGTTGTGAACATTTTCTGGCCACACAGGGAAGTGGCATAGTATAAAAACAGATTCTTTGTTCTCTGTGGATGATTTCAGCTCATTGTCAAGCCATTCAAGCTGCTTTGAACTTAAAGCACCATTCCAGTCCACTGCATTTTCTTTCCCTTCTGCCTTCAATTTATCAATCATTTCATTGGCCTGTCTTATGACTGACTTCTTTGTCGAAGCATATGAACTTACTTCATTCCCATTCAGGACAATAAATCTGAAGTTGTCATAGTTAAATGAATAATACCCGTTTTTGGCATTCTTTAGCAGGGGTAATTTTCTTTTAAGCCGCTGTTCTACCGAATAATCATGATTTCCAAGTACATGATATATCCTTAAACCCGAGGTATCAAGCATGCCTAACACGGGTTTGTACGATTCATAGTCCCTGTCGATAAGATCACCCAGGTTAATCACAAAGTCAGCGTTAGCAACTCTGAAAGTTTCCAGGGCTTCAGTAAGCTTAACGAGTGAAGACCTGTAAAAACGCGTACCTGAAGGATCACAGTCGCAATACTGAACATCTGCAAGTATTCCAAACGAAAAGACAGGTTCCTGTTCCTTTATATTGCCGTCTGGCGACGTTTTATTTTTTTCTGCGTTCAAAAATAATGATGCTATGAGTAAAAAAAATCCTGTAATTACATTCATTTTATGATCTTTTATTGCTCTGAAAAGGTCAGTCCGATGTTCGGGATAATTTACCCGTAAAATGCCTCCCTGCCAGGATACCTGAATTTTCTCATGGCTATCTCGACAGGTAAGATCGTATAAACGGCATTTGCTTCAGCACATAATTTCTGCTTTTCATTGTACAACCTGCAGGCAATCCTGGCAATCCTGTCAGTAGTCTCCAGAACCTCGGCTTCAAGTTCTGTTTCTCCTCTGTTAATATATACAGGATTAAGAAACTTTATGTTCATTTCCGAGGTTATTCCGGCTGTTCCGATCTTAACAGAAACGCACCATGCGCCTATTTCGTCAAGCAGTGTGGCAATTATTCCTCCATGCAGGATATTAGGATAACCCTGGTATGTTTCCGAGGGTTTCCATTTTGCACGGATCTTATCTTCGCTGTCCATGAACTCCATTTTCAGACCGATAGGATTCTTTTTACCGCATCCGAAACACAGGTTAAGGTCGCTGTCGTATGGATTTATTATCTTCCTCATTTGTTTTTCCTCCTGAATTTTTTTGTAGTCTCCATATGAGCTTTCCAATATATCAATGATACTACGAAGAGCGTCATACCAAAAAGTATCAAAACAAGCAGTATCAGAACGGACGGGTCTTCGATACCTATTATCGGATGATTGATCCTGTAAAAGTATCCGTATACAGATGTTATAAGAACAACTATTGAAAAAATAAGGCTGAAAACTATTGCTGTTGCATCGAGGATCCTGGTCGTTCTGTAGAACTTGGTATTCTTAAATTGTGCATAAGATGTCCTCGCATAGACATTGGCTTTCCGTCTGGCATTTCTCTGCCTGTATCTCCGCCAATCTTCCATAACACGTCTGAATTCCTCTTCGCCTGTTACAATCTTGGAAAAATTACTGATAAGAAATTCATAGGCCTCCGTCACTTCAACAAATTTGTCTTTTGCCTCCGGGTTATGGTTTATATCTGGATGGAATTCCCTCGCTTTTGACCTGTAGGCTTTCTTTATCTGTTCAACTGAGGATCCGTATTCGAGGTCAAGGATTCTATAGTAGTCTGAGGTCGTCATAGACTTGGTGAAGCAAAATATTATCCAATTAACGAATTTTTTTCATGGTTTCAGATTTTTTTGAATATTACTTCCTGTTTGAAGCTATAACAATTGCTATTTGTGATAATTAAAAAAAAGCTGCCATTTACGATTTCGGGCCGGGTGGTATCGTGTGTATTCAAAATGATTACGTGGCAGGATGGCTGAACTGTGAATGAACCAGGTAATCCATTCCTGATCTAATCCCTTAATTTTACTTTACCAGGCCTGAAAAACCCATGAATGCGAGGGCAAGGATTCCGGCAATAATAAGTGAAACCGGTACTCCTTTCATCCCTTTAGGAACATTTACCAGTTCAAGCTGTTCCCTGATACCGGCAAGAATAACCAGGGCAAGTCCGAAACCAATAGCCGTGGCAGCTGAATACACCACACCTTCAATGAGGTTATAGTCCTTTTTGATGACGAGTATTGCCACACCAAGAACAGCACAGTTAGTGGTTATGAGAGGAAGGAAGATCCCCAGTGCCTGGTATAACGGCGGGCTGATTTTTTTAAGGACTATTTCAACCATCTGGACAAGAGAGGCAATGACAAGGATGAACGTTATGGTCTGCATAAATCCTATTCCAAGTACATTGAGTACGTAAGTCTGGATAAGGTATGTGACTATTGTAGCCAGGACCATTACAAAAGTTACTGCACCCGCCATTCCAAATGCAGTATTTACCTTGTTCGATACTCCAAGGAAGGGGCAAACACCCAAATATTGAGCCAGGACTACATTGTTTACAAAGATGGCTGATATGATGATTACTATATATTCCATGATATTCCTTTTATACTTTGCGAAGTTTATTTACAGCAGCTATAAGGTATCCCAGTGCGATAAAAGCACCCGGTGCAAGAATGAAAACCAGGATTCCGTCTCCCCCGATGAATTTGTATCCGAATATTGAACCACCACCCAGGATTTCCCGTATGGATCCAAGAATACCGAGGGCCATTGTGAAGCCAAGTCCCATTCCAAGACCATCAACCAGGGAAGAAAGTACACTGTTTTTACTGGCATATGATTCAGCCCTTCCCAGTACTATGCAGTTAACGACTATCAGCGGGATGAATATGCCCAGTGATTCATACAGAGACGGAACATAAGCCTGCATCAGAAGATCGACCAGTGTTACGAACGTTGCTATTACTACTATGAAAGCAGGTATCCTTACTTTGTCGGGAATGACACCTGCAAGTGCAGATATCACAACATTGGACCCAAGCAGTACAAAGGTGGTAGCCAGGCCCATGCCAAGTCCGTTTATCGCCGAAGAGGTGGTGGCGAGGGTTGGACACATGCCCAATACCTGCACAAGTATGGGATTCTCCCTGAAAAATCCTTTCGTGAAATTCTGTAGCTGGCTCATTGCAAATCTCCTTTCATAAGTGTATTATATGCTCTTTCAACGGCATCGCAAAAAGCCCTTGAGCTTATTGTAGCAGCAGTTATAGCATCAACCTGCCCACCGTCTTTCTTCACTTTAAGTTTAAACTGCTCCGGGTTCTTACCCCTGAACTGGCCATTAAATGAGGGATCTGTCATCTTTGTTCCCAGCCCTGGTGTCTCTTTCTGCTCCAGCACTGACAGATTATAAATTGATCCATCCGGATTGAACCCGGCCATTATACCAATGTAGCCGCTGAATCCATCATTGGAATATGTCTTGACTGCATAACCGGTAAGCTTGCCATCATTCCTGGCAGGATATATCTCAAGGCTGTCTCCTTCACCGGTGGGAAGCAGGTACATTTCCTCGTCGGGGTTATTATTGAATTCCGGTACAACCATTTTAATTGCCTCTATCTTCTTTTTGAGTTTTGAGGCTTCGATGGGATTCTTTGTGAGTTCATAAACAAATCCAAGCGCTGCCGAGGCACCCAGGGAAATAAGAGTCAGTGAAAGAAGCATATTTTTGAGTGAGGATTCTATTTTAGTCATTCTTCACCTCCTTCCCGAATCTTTTTGGTTTCATATAAGAATTCATCAGCGGAACAAATGCATTCATTATCAGTATAGCGAACGATACTCCCTCTGGATATGCACCGAATACCCTTATTACAACCGTTATGATCCCGATTCCGGCCCCGTAAATGATCATGGCCTTTGGTATCATCGGAGAAGTAACATAGTCTGTAGCCATAAATATTGCACCCAGAAGTAATCCTCCGGTCAGAAGGTGGAAAATGGGATCGGCATTTTTTTCAGGATTCACAAGCCATAAGAGGCCCGTGAAAATAAAAACGGTCCCGATAACTGAAACAGGTATATGCCATGTAATAATCTTTTTTACCAGCAGGTAGACAAACCCTATAATTAGGGCAACGGCAGCCACTTCACCCATGGAACCTCCCATGTGACCATAGAACATCTGCATGTGCGATGGTATACTGTCCATCATGTTTGAAATCTGGTCCCCGTTTTTAATACCTTCTTTCAGTATTCCAAGTGGTGTGGCTCCGGTAACAGCATCGGTATAACCTGAGCTGAATCCTGACGGAACAGGCCAGCTAGTCATCTGTACAGGGAAGGAGATGAGCAGGAATACCCTTCCGACGAGAGCTGGATTGAATGGATTATTTCCAAGACCTCCAAATGTCATCTTGGCAACCCCGATCGATATCAGGCTGCCCGTTATTATAATTCCTAAAGGCAGGTTTGAGGGGACGTTAAAAGCAAGCAGCAAACCTGTTACTGCAGCCGACCCGTCGGTTATGGTTACCGGCCCTTTGAGTATAAACCTCTGAATCAGATATTCGAAAGCAAGGCATGTTATTACCGAAGTCAAAGTAACGATAATAGCACCCCAGCCAAAATAATAAATTGAAGCAATTAAAGAAGGGATAAGGGCTATTATAACTCCCAGCATCAGCTTTTGCGTTGTCTCTTTCGAAAAAACATGTGGTGACGGAGAAATATGCAATTTATTGGTCATGCTCATACTATTTAATATTTCTTTCCCTTACCATCTTCATTACCTTCGATTTGCCCAGCCTGATATAGTCAAGCAGAGGTCTTCGGGATGGGCATATATAGCTGCATGAACCACACTCCATACAATCAGTGATATGTTCTTTCTCAGCTCTCTCGAATAGTTCTTTCTCTGCGAGCGTCATCAGCAGATATGGCTCAAGGCTCATTGGACATGCTGTGACGCACCTGCCACATCTTACACAGGCCAATATTTCGTCCCTTTCAGATTCATTTTCAGGGAAAAGCAGCACCCCTGAAGTACCCTTTACCACCGGTATATCCAGTCTGTTAAGGGCTTTACCCATCATAGGTCCGCCATTGATAACCTTTCCGATGTTTTCCGGCGTACCTCCGGCAGCTTCAACAAGATTTCTAACCTGTGTGCCTATTCTCACTATATAGTTGCCGGGGTTGGCAAGATCCTTTCCGGTAATGGTTACCACCCGTTCAATAAGGGGCTTGTTTTTTTGCACTGCTTCGTAGATGGAAAAGGCTGTACCGGCATTCTGGACAATGACTCTAACATCAAGGGGCAGGCCACCTGATGGAACCTCCCTGCCTGTAAGTGCCTTGATCAGTTGCTTTTCACCTCCCTGCGGATATTTTACCTTCAGAGCATGCACTTCTATGTTCCTTTGCTTCATGCAGATATTTCTCAGGTTTCTTATTGCATCCTGTTTATTGTTCTCTATACCGATAATGGCTTTATCAACACCCAGGGCTTTCATTATGATTCGTGTACCTGTAATTATTTCTTCGCCCCTCTCAAGCATAAGCCGGTGGTCGGAGGTGAGGAAAGGTTCACATTCCACCCCGTTTATTATCAGAAGGTTGCATTTCCTGCCATGCGGCACCTGGAGCTTAACATGAGTAGGGAAGGTGGCACCTCCCAGGCCTACAATTCCTGCATCCAGGCATTTTCCAATAATTTCTTCCGCGTCATAGGAGATTTCAGTCCGGAGACCTGGATCCCTGTCAATTGTATCCAGCCACTCATCACCTGAAACTTCGATAACCACAGATGTCTGTTTATACCCTGAGACACCTGGCAGGTTCTCTATTTTGACGACGGTGCCGGAAACCGAAGAGTGTATGTTGGCAGAGACGAATCCTGATGCTTTGGCAATAAGCTGTCCTGTCAGCACTTTATCACCTTTATTCACGACAGGAACCGACGGGGCTCCAATATGCTGTGATAATGGAATAATAGCTGTTTCAGGAACAGGTAAATATTCTATCTTCTTCCCTGAAGTAATTTTATTCTCGTGTGGATGGACTCCACCTTTTGGAAAGGTTTTCAGCACTCTGGATCAGTTTTAATAATTCTTACCTGTCAACTTTAATTTCTTCTTCTTTTACTTCCGGCCTGGGCTTCCTGGGTGGAAAGTTAATCTCCAGTATAGAATTCGTTGGACATTCTTCCACGCATTTCCTGCAGAATGTACACTTGACTGCATCAATATATGCCAGGTTATTTTCAATCCTGATTGCATCGAAGGCGCACACATTGTAACATTTGTTACAGGCAATGCATGCTACTTTGCATGCTCTCCTTGCCGGACCGCCCTTATCGCAGTTAATGCATGATACAAATATCTTACGGTCTTTCTTTGCTTTTTTCCTGAGTTCAATGATATTTCTAGGGCATGCCTTTACACAGGCTCCGCATGCGACACATTTTTCATCGATAATAACGGGCAGCCCAGTCCTTTCATCCATATACATCGCACCGAACGTGCAGGCTTCAACGCAATCTCCGAAGCCAAGGCATCCCCAGGCACAATCTGTTTCTCCCGTGTAAAGATTATGAGCTATTGTGCAATCGGCAGCACCATCGTAAAATGATGTCCTGGGCCTGTATTCCGGACTGCCCTGGCACCTCACCACAGCTACAAGTGGTTCCACTTCCACGGATTCTTTTCCCAGTATCCTTGCTGCCTCTACCATTACTTCGTTACCTCCCACAGGGCAATTGAGTCCGTCTAAGGATTCAGCTTTAACCAGGGCCTCTGCAAAATTTCTACATCCGGGGAAACCGCAACCGCCGCAGTTGGCAGCCGGTAAAACTTCCTGGACCTGGTCAATTCTAGGATCCTCGAATATTTTAAATTTCCGGGCTATAAAATATAATATTACCGCGGCAAGAAGACCAAGCAGGCTGAGACTTATAATTGTAAGAAGTACCGTTATACTCATTCTCCACCTCCTGTTAATATCTTAAATGAAAATTGCCTGCCGATCATCCTTCTGAATATGAACAATATAAGGTAATATGGTACCAGTATACCTATTGCCACCAGGCCTGATACCAGTTCTCCAACTGAAAGAGAGATGCACAATACAAGAAAAACCAGCATAATAACCAGCGGAAGTATATAGCCGAGCAATAAAGCTTTGAATCCCTGTGATTCACTGATAGATACCATGACCTTTTCACCCTGGTTAACAAAATATTTTCCCTTAACTTTAACAAGCTTGACATCATTTCCATAAACAGAACAGGACCCTTCCGCGCGACAGCCTGTGCATGAAGCTCCCGGGGTCAGAAGGATACTGACCGAATCTCCTTCAACACCTGTAACAATACCTTCATGTAATATTTCAGAATTCCGGTTCAATTTTATCACTATATTATATGAAAACGCAAAAGTACTTATCCTTCAAAAATAAGTTTCTGCTTTTTGTCAGTTTTTAATAATAAATTAATCAGGGAATGGTCTTAGTTACTTTCCTGGCCGCTGATGTCAGTGTTAATCGATTATAGGTCTTCAGCTTATGTTACTCCATGAATATTTCTGGCTGAACAGCCTTGTCAGTTCTTTTTTCAGTACCAGGTTCTTTAGCTGGCCCAGATTAGGGTCGTCATCCAGTATAGACGTTGCTATATTCCTTACATATTCAATTATTTGCCCGTCCCTGGCAATATTTGCGATCTTAAGGTCAAACGGAATGCCGCTTTGCTGGGTCCCTTCAAGGTCGCCCGGGCCTCTCAGCTGAAGGTCGGTTTCAGCAATCTCGAACCCGTCACTTGTTCTCACCATAACCTCAATCCTGGTTACTGCCTCTTTGGATAGTTTATCAGATGTCATCAGGATACAATATGACTGGTCAGCACCCCTTCCGACCCGGCCTCTCAGCTGGTGTAGCTGGGATAAACCGAAACGTTCCGCGCTCTCAATTATCATGACTGTCGCATTAGGTATATCCACACCAACCTCTATAACGGTTGTGGCAACCATAATATGAGCCTGTCCTTCCCTGAAAAGTTTCATCGAAATATCTTTGTTGGCTGCTGTCATTTTGCCATGCACCACGCTAATGCAGTACCCTGGAGGAGGGAAAGCCCTTGAGATGGTATCAAGGCCATCTTCCAGATCTTTGTAATCCATTTTTTCCGATTCCTTAATTAGGGGATATACAATATATACCTGTCTTCCTTCACTTATCTGACTCCTCATGAAGCTGAAGACCTTGTTCCTTTCCGAGTCATTGAAATGCATTGTTTTTACCGGGATTCTCCCTGGTGGCATCTCATCAATTACCGATACATCAAGGTCCCCATACATTGTCATTGCCAGCGTTCTTGGAATTGGAGTGGCTGTCATAACAAGCACATGAGGAGGATTTTTACTTTTTTGCCAGAGCTTTGCCCTCTGAGCAACGCCGAACCTGTGCTGTTCGTCGATTATGACCAGGCCTGGATTCCTGAAAACAACATTGTCTTCGATAAGTGCATGCGTTCCAATAAGAATTTTCAGCGAACCTTCAGCAAGTGTTTTTTCAATAGACTGCCGTTCGCTTTTTCTGGTGGATCCGGTGAGTAGTTTTACCTCCAGGTTTGTGCCTTCCAGGAAACGGGTTATTGAGTGGTAATGCTGGTTTGCAAGTATTTCAGTAGGAGCCATCAGGCACGACTGGTAACCATTATCACTGGCAATAAGCATTGCCATCAGCGCAACCAGGGTTTTGCCACTTCCCACGTCACCCTGAAGCAGCCTGTTCATTTGCTTACCCGATCCAAGGTCTTTCCGTATCTCTTTCATAACCCTCTTTTGTGCTTCCGTAAGCTGAAAGTTGAGATTATTGAAATAGAACCAGTTGAAATTATCGCCTACCTGCGAAAAGACAACACCCCTGTTTCGTGAGGATCTGTTAATCTTATACCTCAGAAGATTCAACTGTATATAAAACAATTCCTCAAATTTTAGCCTGTAGCGAGCTCTCTCAAGTTCAGGCGGCTTCGACGGAAAATGAATCTTCTGGAGTGAATCGCTGATGCTCATCAGCTTATATCTCCCGATCAGGTATTCGGGAAGTGTTTCCGGCAAACGGTAATTGATCTGTTTAATTAATGTTCCGACAAGCTTGCTTAAGAATTTCGATGTTATATAGCTATTTTTCAGTCTTTCAGTAGTACTGTAATGCGCTTCAAGGGATGACCTGATTCTCTGGGCTTTTTTCTCTGCTGCTTCTACCTCAGGGTGTATTATATTAATCATTCCATTGTAAACAGAAGGTTTCCCGAAAATTATGAATTCCCTTCCTGCCTGATAGCTGTCCATAATCCATTTCAGTCCCTTGAACCAGACAAGCTTAATTGTTCCGGTTTCATCCGAGAACTCTGCGGTGAGCCTTCTTGCCGGTCCCCTTCCTTCAGAATAATACCCATTGATCACTCCCTTTACCTGGACATATGGTAAATCCGGATCAAGTTCCTCAATCCGGTAGAATTTACTCCGGTCTACATATTTATATGGGAAATAATAAAGAAGATCCCGGAAAGTGAATATTTTCAGTTCCTTCCCAAGAAATTCTGCCTTCTTTGGACCAACACCCGCAAGATAAGTTATTTCAGTGTCAAGAAAATCCTTCATCAAGTCCAGGATAAACAGATTTTAATACTTACCGAAAATAAGTAATTTTGTGCCTCTTACCTAATTTCTTTGAACATTACACGCCTGGATAACCATACATTGAAAACATACCTGTGGTACAAATTATTCTCAGCCCACAGGAAGGGACACGGTATTCACAGCCCTTTTGTTTTTAATCTTATTTCTGAGGTTTTCCGGAATAAAACAACCTCAGGTATTGTCTTAGACTTGGAGAATGTCCGGAAAATAATGCTTTCCGATAGCAGGGTAATTAGCGTAACAGATTTAGGTTCAGGATCTAAGTATAAAAAAGGTAATTTGAGGCAGATTTCAGAAATAGCACAACATTCGGCAGTACCTCCGAAATATGGAATATTACTGCTTAACCTTGCTGCTGAATTCGGAGGGACCGACATTATTGAACTTGGCACTTCCCTGGGCATAAGTGCAATGTATCTGGCTCGGGGATCTTCTTCTGCAACAGTACATACTGTTGAAGGATGTCCCGAGACAGCGGACCTGGCAGCCTCATATTTCAGGCAGGCAGGGTTCACCAATATTGTACGTTATACCACTAGTTTTGATAATGCCATTTGTGAATTCCGCGAAAGGCAGATCAATCCCGGCCTTGTATTCATTGACGGAGATCACCGGAGAGACTCGGTTTTAAGGTATTTCAGGGCTTTGGCTGATATAAGAAATTATAAAACGGTTATTGTTATAGATGACATACATTGCTCAAAAGAGATGGGAGAGGCCTGGGATTCTATCATGAATGACCCGTCAGTAACACTGACAATAGATATATTTAGGATGGGGCTTGTATTCTTCAGGGACGGACTTACGCCATTAGATTATATTATACGGTATTAACAAAAATTAATAATTAATAATTTATTATTTGACATAATTGATCTAATTTCGGACTTTTAAATTTAAAACATAATGAGCAAAGTAATTGAGATTCATGATATTGTTAAGAACTATCAGATCGGCACCGTGATCGTAAGAGCCTTAAGATCACTTTCATTGACAATTGATAAGAACGAATATGTGGCAATTATGGGCCCGTCAGGGTCCGGCAAGTCAACACTGATGAACCTGATCGGATGTCTTGATACTGCAACGAGCGGGAAATATATGCTGAATAACACTGACGTTAGCAAAATGGAGGACAATATGCTGGCTGAGATCAGGAATAAGGAAATAGGTTTTATATTCCAGACCTTCAATCTGCTGCCCAGGTATACTGCATTGGAAAATATTACTTTGCCTCTTATTTATGCCGGAGTTCCGAAAGCTGAAAGAGAAAAGATCGCTATTGATACAATAGAACAGGTTGGCCTTTCAGACAGGATGACTCATAAACCAAATGAATTGTCGGGTGGACAGAGGCAGCGTGTGGCTATTGCCAGGGCCCTGGTAAATAATCCATCGATAATACTTGCTGACGAACCTACTGGAAACCTCGACAGTAAGACATCGGTCGATATCATGGGTCTGCTGGACGAGATCCACCGGAAAGGAAACACGGTAATTGTCGTTACACATGAGGAAGATATTGCACGACACGCAAAACGAATAATAAGACTGATCGATGGTCAGATATCGTCTGACGTGGTTAATGAAAAACAACCACAGGCATAATCCTGTTTTTAAATATTGATTTTTCTTCCTGTTTCCTAATAACTGAGATATGAAAATCTATACCCTTACCGGAGATGATGGGACTACTTCCTTATCTGGTGGAAGGAGGGTCCCGAAAACTCATATACGCATTGAAGCTTATGGGACAGTGGATGAACTGATTTCATGGATCGGATTGCTGAGAAGCTGTCGCGAGAATGAAACCAGGAAAGAAATATTGATTTACATTCAGGGACAACTTATGGCCGCAGCCTCAGCCCTGGCCTATGACAGTCAGAACGAGCTCAGCAGGCAAATTCTGCCTGATGCCGGGTGTGTTGACAGGATAGAAGCAGAGATAGATTTGATGGAAGCGCAACTGCCAGACCTCACTTCTTTTATACTGCCCGGTGGAAATGTCGTTGCTTCATACTGTCATGTTTCAAGAGTCGTTTGCAGAAGGGCTGAAAGGTCAGTACTCAGGCTCAAAGAGAAGGAGGAAGTCCCGGAAATAGTCCTGAAATTTCTTAACAGACTTTCAGATTATTTATTTGTTCTCAGTCGCATAATGATTCTGGAGTCTGAAAATGAGGAAGTTAAGTGGCCTGTATAAATAAATTTTATACTTAAAATGCAAATAGTAATAAAATTAAAATAATTTTTATATTTGGACTCTCTTAAAACGGACCATATAAAGATTAGAACATAATGTACTGGACACTTGAATTAGCATCAAAATTAGAGGATGCTCCTTGGCCCGCAACAAAAGATGAGCTTATTGATTATGCCATCAGGTCAGGTGCCCCGCTTGAGGTAATTGAGAATCTTCAGGAGATTGAAGATGAGGGTGATATTTATGAAAGTATTGAGGATATATGGCCGGATTATCCCAGTAAGGATGATTTTTTCTTTAACGAGGATGAATATTAAAGTTAAGTAAAAGTTAATCGATTTCCCTGCTTCTAGTCTTTTCTAAATATATCCGATTTGTTTCTGGGTCGTATTGAATCCTGCCAGGTGAAGCCTGCAAGTTTCATCTTTTCGGGTAAATTCAGCAGGGGAGGATCCAGTTTACCATCAGGATTTCCATGTTCAATTATCTCATTGATTTTTCCATCATTCACAAAAATATCAATAGACGAGCTTTTTCCCGCGTTTACTCCCAGTAGTCCGGTATCATCATCCAAATAATAAATCGTTTCACTGTTACCTTCAATATAGATTCTGTACAGCTTGTTGTCCCTGAAATATCCGGTCAGTTTCCTCCCTTTGATCTGGTTATATGAAACGGAATCAATCTGACTTGCTATAAAAGGGGTGTTATACAGTTCCATACGGTCAGCCTGTCTCTTCTTTGTAAAGATTGCCATAGAATCAGCCGTGAGTTGGTGCTCTTCTGACCATAATACCGGCTCAGTATACAGCCTGATTACTGAATCGCGGTAAGAATATGACAGTGAATCACATTTTGCCTGCAGGTCACTGCTGAATACGCGGCAGCCGTAATATGCCCGTATCAGCCTGTAGGAAAGGGTAGTGGTGTCGGGGTTGATAACCTGTAAGGTTACTGTAGTTATTGTATCTGCGTGCAGGAACAGGGAATCCTCATCTGAATACTGGACAAACATTGCTCTCCGTGTTACCAGGAATTTTTCAGGGTCTTTGAAGTACAAAGCATAATCTCCTGATACCATAACGCTGTTGGTTGTGTCATCAATGACAACATTCCTGAATGCTTCTCCGAATCCCGTATTATCGTTATAAAAAAGAGAATCGGCCCTGATAATCTGCTGCCTGTTATCGATTATTGCATTCACCCATATCCTTGAGATGTCGTTCTTTGTGTCGTACCATCCTCTTTCACAATACAGGTAAAGGCTGTCTCCGTTTAACTCACTGGGCCCCATGAAGTATGCCGTTTCTGATTCAGTATTGTATTCCATGGTATCACCGGTCATTATATAATCCGGATTTACAATTTTCACGCTGTCCTTGAAGTGGAATACCTTATTATCTGTATAATAGTTGCCTAACTGGCTTGTCAGAGTGTTTTCCCCGTTAATTATTCTTCCCTTCTGATCATAGTAAGCAATTTTATTCGCCACATCGTATTTCAGACTGCTGGTATAAAGATGAGTCTCCTTGTCTATCAGTTCTACGTTGCCGTCAACATTTGCTTTTTCCTCAATTCCGTCATAGAAAAGGTAATCGCCGAAGAGATCAAGGGTATCGCCCTGTTCAATATGTATATGCCCGAAAGCATTTACCTGGTTGCTTTTCTGGTTGAAATATGCACTGTCGCAGTACATGAGGATATCGTTGTGCTTTAACGCTACATGCCCTACGACTTTGTCCACATCAGAATTATTTTCATCCGGCTCCCAGTAGTCAGCCCATAATAATTCGATCTTCTTTTTTTCTTTTGAAGTGGTACCTGGTAAGGCCTGTGAATAAGAGGGGATTACAGCAAAGAAAAACAGCGGTATAAACAGGAGATCCTGAAAGCGGATATTTCCTGGAAATATCTGGGCGGATACTACTTCAACCATCCTTCATTCACAAAGGGACAAGATCTGAATTCGTCACTTATTTTAATATATGTTACCTCAATCTTCTTTTTGATCCAGTCCTGGTAAACACCAGATCTCTTTTCCATAAGAGCAGCATTATATAGTGGCTGGTAGTCCAGCTTTAAATTTGCTTCATGGGCAGGTACTTCTTTATCAAGTCTTACAATCCTGAAAACTGTGTTGCCATCATCATCAACTGTCCTGAATGGTTCGGAGATCTCTCCAATTTTGAGGTCCCTTACAACCATGTAAGTTTCCTTGTCGAGTTCTTCAAGAGTGAACCAGGTAACTCTCTCGGCAGGATCATTTTTGACAAACTTGCCGCCGTTTATCCTGCTGTCTTTGTGAGTAGAATACATCTTTGCAGCTGTTGTGAACTTGAGGCTGTCTTTTCGTATCTGATCAGCAATGCTGTCGAGCCTGTTCATAGCTTCGGCGGCCTGCTCCGGTTGCACTTTGGGTTTTATAAGGATATGTCTTGAGTTGATCATGTCGCCCATCCTGTCAATCATCTGTATTAAATGAAATCCGTTTCTTGTTTCAACAATCCTTGAAATACCGTTCTTACTCAGGCTGAACAATGCATCACCATATGGTTTTTCAAGCTGGCCACGCGCCATATAGCCTATCTCTCCGCCCCTCTTGGCCGATTCCTCGTCTTCGGAGTACATGATAGCCTGCACACTGAAACTGCTGCCCGCGAGAATATTGCTCCTGATGCCAAGCAATCTCTGCCTTGCCTCGGCCTTATTCTGTTCATTATCAGGAGGATCAAGCTGAATTATACTTATCTGAACCTGGGCCGGTATCTTTGGAAGGCTGTCTTTTGGAATTTTCTCGAAGTATTTTTTTACTTCGGAAGGTGTTATGGTAATATCCTGGGCAATATTTGCCTGGACTTCACCAATAATCTGCTGGTTGAGCATAGCTTTCTTTATATCGTTCCTGATCTCAACCATACTTTTCCTGAAGTAGTCTTCAAGGGCTTTTTCAGAACCTACCTGCGCAATATACTGGTTGAGAGTGAGGTTAAGCTGGCCATTTATCGCCTCTTCAGATACCTCAATACTATCAATTCGTGCCTGGTCGAGAAACAGTTTTCCTATTAATTCCGATTCAAATGTCATGCATCTCAGAGTACTTAGCGGGGTTCTGTCACCCGAAGCAATCTGTTGTGCCACCTGGCTTTCCACATCCGATAAAAAAATAACCTCATTCCCTACGATTCCTGCTACCGATTCCACAAGTTTTTGTGAATATACCTGCGACATTGTGGCAGGTATTAGTAAAAGCAGGATAGCCTTTCTTAAATTTAGTTTCATTTCCTAGTATACCTTAAGTAGATTTGCTTTAATTCCTTCACTATAAATTCCGTTTTCGAGTGTTTGGAGAAACTCGAACCTCCTGTTATTAAGTACAATTCCCTTGATATCGTTTTTCACATATTCATATGGCGCCAGCGAGTATCTCAACCTGTAGTCCCTGAAAGTAACGAAGTATAATGACAACGAGTCTCTTGTTTCATACCAGGTATTGTATTTCAGAAATGTGTCTTCATTTGGTATTGTTGCCGGCAGCTCCACAGAGAGCCTGTCCATTGTAACCCAGTCTTCCTTGAAATCATCAAATTTCTCAGCAAACTGGTAGCAATAACTTTCAAGCTGTTGCAGATCGTTCTGGTTGGCCGACCTGTACAGCATTCTTACCCTGTCCACATTTGGAGCATCAAGCGGCACTTTTATAAAAAGAGCTTTGACAATATTTGAACTCAGGAAAAAATTCTTCTCATTTGTGGCATAATAACTTTCCATTTCCTTGTCGGTGACGATAGTATCCATTCTTTCAAGCATCATCTGGCGTTGATAATGATATATCACCAGGTTCTCCCTTGTTTCCTGGAGTTGTTTCTCTATCGAGGTATTTGTTTCCGGGGCCAGGTTTTCACGGGCTTTCAGATACAGGAATTCCTTTCTTGCCCAGCTGTTTATATAGTTCTGTAAAAGTGCATTGCTGTCGGCTTCAGTGGCATTTGGCTGCATTACCCATGGAATCTGATCGCGGTAAAGTATATCTTCACCCACCCTGGCAATAGCAACTCTCTTTACATCAGGTGCATTATACTGGCACCCGGTTAATAGTATAACAATCAGGATAAAACCTGCTGTTCTATTCATCACCAAGATATTTCCTGACTTCCTCAAGAACATTATTATCAATCTTAACGGGATATTTATTCTTTAATTGTTCTATCCATATATTCTCGAGATATTCCTGATACCCGGTTACCATCTTGCCTGAAACCTCACTGAATGGCAGCGGGCTGGGATCGATCCTTTTCTCAATGACAATAATTGCAGGATGACCCCGGAGTGTGGTCTCCTGTACATCTTTATCCCATTGAATATTATCTATTTCCTTATCATCTCCCTTATACCAAGTGCCCTTACTGATATCTATTATAGTATCTCCGTTTGCATTAAATTTATTGTAAAGGCGGCTGTCGGTGTCTTTGAACCTCCTGAACCTTTTAAAGGATGAAACGAATGATTTATTTTTGTCTTCACGTAAACAGGAGTAAACCGTGGCTTTTATACCTTCTTTTCCAAGGTAATTGTTCTTGTTCAAATCATAGTAATTCATCAAACCGGCAGAGTCATTCTGTGACCTGTTCCAGACTTTGTCTCCAGATATTTCGAATAATAGTATCCCATCATGAAATTCTTTTACAAGGTACCTGAAGTCGGGATATTTTTCTTCAAGTTGTGAATCCTCATACCTTATTATCTGGTCAGAGATGGATAGTTCAACTGACTGGGATATAAATGACTCAGGGTCTCTTGTGTTGATCATCATTCCTCTTTTTTCAATATCCCGGGCAAATTCCAATGTGGAAAATGAGCGACCATCGAAAGTATATATAGCCCCGCCAGGCATCGATTCCCTGTCATAATGTGCCAGGCCTTTTATGATCATCGTGTCAGTATTTGCCACAAACCAGCTGAAAGCTGCCTGGTTTAATTTATAATCGTATTCTTTCTTAAGTTTTTCCACAAATGCTTTCTTGCCCTCTGAATTAAGGTAGGACTGGTTCATCCTGCTTTCCAGGAATGATCTTGATTCTTCAAATGTGCCCGGGGCTCTTTTATCAAGTCTCTTGATTATGTGCCACCCATACTGGGTCCTGACGGGCTTCGTAAAATCGCCGTTGTGCATAATTGCCAGGGCAGGTTCGGCGAAATCGCTTGATATCTCACCAGCTCCGAACCAGTTAAGCTCTCCTCCGTTTGAGGCTGATTCCCTGTGATCTGAGTATTTCGCAGCCATGGCAGCAAAATCGGCTCCTTCCAGCAGCTTCCTGTATACGAGGTTAATTGTATCCTCTGCTGCTTCTGCAACTGACTCGGGCGCTCCCGGAGGAATGCTTCTCATAATATGAGCTACTTTGACCTTTCCCTCTGATGGCCGGGAGTCAGTAACTTTAATAATATGATAACCGTAAGGTGTTCTTACCGGATCTGAAATAACATCCTTATTGAGATTGTATGCTGCATCCTCGAAAGGCATGATCATCTGGAATGCGCTGAAATAGCCAAGATTCCCTCCATTATATTTAACCGAGGGATCATCAGATGCACTTTTTGCCACCAGTTCGAATGGTTCTCCCTGTAAAATTCTTTCTCTTACTTCAATAGCTTTTGTCCAGGCTTTAAGTGTATCTTCAGGAGATGCATCAGCAGGGCAGGCGATAAGGATATGCCAGGCATTGATCTCGGTTATCATTCTCTGGTATGCTTTTTTTAACAGCTTTTCCTTCGATTCAGGATCGGTAAGATAATTTTGTGCCAGCTGATTCCTGTATCCTCTCAGTTCAGTTTTGAAAGCATTCGTGGTATCATAGCCACCAGCTACAGCATCGGCCACTTTAAGTTTGAAATTAATAAACTGGTCAAGGTAGTTGTCAAGTTCAGATGGATTGCCTGGTTCAAAGCTCTTACTGTACATTCTTATGAATTCGCCGGCTGGTACAGAGTCATTTGCCACTGTAATAAGGATCTTATCGTACAGGTCCTGGGCGGATAAAGTCCACGTTAATAATGAAGTCAATATAACAGATAGCAGAAGCCTGTTTTTCATAAGGTCGAAAACGCTATTTGTTATTCAAAAGATTTCCTGCTGTAGTTAGGGGCCTCACGTGTAATACTTACATCGTGTGGATGGCTCTCTATTACTCCCGAATTTGTAATCCTTACAAATTTAGCATCCTTCTTCAGCATAGCAATGGTTGGTGCTCCGAGGTATCCCATTCCGGCCCTCAGACCACCTGTCATCTGGTATATTACCTCGGTAAGCGTTCCTTTATAGGGAACCCGTGCTTCAATTCCCTCGGGTACCAGCTTTTTGATATCATCCTCAACATCCTGGTAATACCTGTCTTTGGATCCCTGCTGCATAGCTTCAATGGAACCCATTCCCCTGTAGGTCTTGAATTTCCTTCCGTTGTAGATTATTGTTTCACCAGGAGACTCTTCCACGCCAGCAAATAATGATCCTGCCATAATAGAATCCGCTCCCGCAGCAAGGGCCTTAATGATGTCCCCTGAATAACGGATACCTCCATCGGCAATTACCGGTATATCCATTCCTTGAACTGCCTTTGCTACATTGTAAACAGCTGAAAGTTGTGGTATACCTACGCCGGCAATAATCCTGGTGGTACATATGGATCCTGGTCCGATACCTACTTTCAGGCCATCGGCACCTTCTTTAGCCAGCAATTTTGCTGCCTCTGTTGTCCCTATATTTCCGGCAATAACATCAACTGATGGAAAACTCTTCTTTATACCACGGAGTATGTTGATCACATTTTTCGTATGGCCATGGGCTGTATCAATGACAATGGCATCAACATTTGCATTTATAAGTGCTTCAGCTCTTTCCATCGTATCAGCAGCTATACCCACTGCTCCTGCAACTCTAAGCCTGCCCTTATCGTCCTTGCACGAATTGGGCATGTCCTTGGTTTTCGTTATGTCCTTGTACGTTACCAGCCCTATTAGCCTGCCATTATCATCAACAATTGGCAGTTTCTCTATCTTGTGCTTCTGCAGTATCCTGGCAGCTGCTTCAAGATTTGTCTGGTGTGTTGTCGTTATAAGGTCCGTGGTCATTACTTCCGATATCTTCCTGTCAGGATTGTGCTCAAATCTCAGGTCGCGGTTTGTTACTATACCTTTAAGAATACCATTCTTGTCCACAACGGGAATACCACCTATCCTGTAATCTCTCATCAGGCTCTGTGCTTCTGATACTGTTGCTTCCGCATTAATGGTAACCGGGTCATCAATCATTACATTCTCCGCTCTTTTTACCTTTCGTACCTGAGCAGCCTGCTTATCGATGGTCATATTCTTATGGATCACACCTATACCTCCTTCGCGTGCAATGGCTATTGCGAGGTCAGCTTCCGTAACGGTATCCATTGCAGCAGAAACAACAGGAGTATTAATCCTTATGTTACGTGAGAACATCGAACTCAGGTCGACTTCGCGAGGAAGTATTTCCGAATATGATGGTACCAGAAGGACGTCATCAAAAGTCAATCCTTCAAATAATATCTTGTCGTCTAAAAATGACATTGGTGCTTTTTTATTTTGGTCCGCAAATTACAAAAAAAACTATACTCTGGAAACATATCAGTTTTATTTTTAGTCCTCATAAAAAATTGAATCACAGTTATTACATTTGTAAAATTAGCGAGACTCTCATGCAAACTTAGTTAGTTTATGGATCTGGATAGTTACAGGCAGGTTTTAACCAGGTATTGGGGTTATGCATCTTTCAAACCCCTGCAGGCTGAGATCATAGGTTCCGTGGCTGAGGGAAGGGATACTCTTGCCCTTATGCCTACCGGCGGAGGAAAATCAATTACATTCCAGGTTCCGGCTATGGTCCATGAAGGGATCTGCCTGGTAGTTACACCATTGATTGCTCTAATGAAGGACCAGGTAGCCAGGCTGAACAGCATGGAAATCAAAACTGCTGCCATCCATTCCGGGATGACCAGGGAGGAGATTGAAATTTCACTCGACAATTGCATATACGGCGATTATAAGTTTCTTTACATATCCCCGGAGAGAATAGGAACACCCTTATTCAGGACCAGGGCCAGCAGGCTCAATACCTCACTGGTTGCAGTCGATGAAGCACACTGTATATCCCAGTGGGGATATGATTTCAGACCTTCATACCTCAGGATTTCCGACCTTCGGGATATCCTTCCTTCAGAGACCCCTTTCCTGGCACTTACAGCCACCGCAACACCGAAGGTGGCGGAAGATATCATGGATAAACTCCGGTTTAAGGAGAAAAACGTCTTAAAGACCAGCTTTGAACGTAAGAATATTTCTTACCTGGTGAGGGATGTTGAGGATAAACCCGCCTACCTTGTCAGTACACTGAACAAGGTAAAAGGAAGTGGTATTATATATGTTAGAAGCAGGAAAAAGACTCGGGAGATAGCTGAAATGCTTGTCAGTAAAGGTATCAGTGCCGATTTCTACCATGCGGGCCTTAAACATGAGATCAGGGATCGCAAGCAGGCCGGGTGGACATCCGGAGAAAAGCGCGTAATCGTTGCCACCAATGCTTTCGGCATGGGAATAGATAAAGCTGACGTGAGGTTCGTTATCCATTGGGATATACCCGATTCTATTGAGTCGTACTTTCAGGAAAGCGGAAGGGCCGGACGTGATGGTAAACCATCTTATGCAGTCCTGTTATTTAACGAAGGGGATAAGAGCAGGCTGAGGGATTCGGTAAACCATAAGTTCCCTCCCAGAGAAAAGATCAAGGATATCTATGAAGCCCTGTGTAATTACCTGCAGATACCTATTGGATCGGGTAAAGGCGGAGTTTATGATTTCAATATGGCGGATTTTCTTTTGAAATACCGTTTGCCGGTCAATGAAACCTATAATAGCCTTGTTCTCCTGCAGCGAGAAGGTTACGTGGAATTCACCGAGGAAATTAACAATCCTTCAAGAGTCCATTTCGTGGTTGGCCGTGATGACCTTTATAAGTTCCAGGTGGCTAACGAAACATATGATTCATTTATCAAGCTCCTCTTAAGATCATATTCAGGTATGTTTACCGAGTTTGTGGTAATCAGCGAGGAGATGATGGCAAAGAAATCTGGATTGTCGCGCGACACTATATACCAGATACTTGTAAGATTGTCGTCCAACAATATAATAAGATACATACCCGGGAAAAAGACCCCGCTGATTATTTTTACGGAAGAACGTCTTGACAGGAAGAGTTTACTGATTTCGCCCGAGAATTACCTGCACGTGAGGGAAAAATATATCAGTCGTCTGGAAAGTATGATGGATTATGTAGAGTCATCCACTAAATGCCGGACCGGTATGCTTCTAGATTATTTCGGGGAGGAATCCGAAAGATGTGGAAAATGTGATACATGCAGGGAGAGAAACGAACTGGAGATGAGCACTTATGAATTTGATCTTATACTTGATCAACTGAAATCCCTGATCTCCGGTAGAAAAATGACAATGGAGGAACTCGTGTCTGCAGTTGAATATCCATCAGATAAAGTTGTGAAAGTAATCAGGTGGCTTCTCGATCATAACAAGATAATTACCTCCGGTGACAACACCCTTGCCTGGAAGGGGAGATGATTAGAAGAATAGTGTCCAACCGAGCCGGAAAAATGCCTATTTTTGTGCAGTATAAAACTAAAGTACATGGATAAAAGCAACGACCCGGTATATTCATCCCATGTAGTTGAATTTGTTGCAGTTGCAAATGAATTCTGTAAATATATGGAGCATGCTTCGGAAATAAACGGCAATGAGCTTCTTAAGATTTTGCAGAGGCTTCTTCCCCTGCTTTATCTTAAGGCATCAATGCTCCCGGAGTTTTCGCCCTTTTTTGAAGACGGGAATGAGAGGTTCGTTTCCGAAACAGACTGGCAGCGTGTCAATTATAGCCTGAAGAAGACATTTGGAAGTGCAGATGATTACCTGGAAGTCATTAACGAAGCTGCCGGAGAAGCTGATGGTCCGGTAGTAGCATCATTATCTGAGGATATGGCAGATATATACCAGGATATGAAGAATTTCCTCCTTTTGTACCAGACGGGGACCAATGAAGTGATGAATGATGCATTATGGGAATGCAGGCTCAATTTTGAAAATTATTGGGGCCAGAAACTTGTTAATTCTTTAAAGGCAATTCATTTCTTCAATTATAGCGGAGAGGAGATTAAGGAAACAAAGGAACCGGATGAAGACAGCTTATATAAAGATGATCATTCAGACTGGTTTATTTCAAAGAGACAAAAGGAGTTCAGAAAAGGTAATGCGTAGAGAGTATAGTGAGAACATAAGTGCAGAGGAGATAGGCACACTTGAACTTCAGTGGTTCAGAGGCAAAATTGTTGTTGTTGAAGATATCGAAACATTCAACAGAGTTATTCCCGAATTACAGAAATCAAGTGTAATCGGATTCGACACAGAGACAAAACCATCTTTCAGGAAAGGAAAGAAGAACAGGGTCTCCCTCTTACAACTGGCAAACCACGATATTGCATGCCTTTTCAGGTTGAACAGGATTGGTTTTCCAGACAGGCTGGTCGACATATTATCAGATCCAGGAAAGATTAAAGCAGGCGTTGCCATTCACGATGACCTCAGGTTTTTGAAAAGCGTCAGGGGGTTTGATCCTGAGGGATTTATAGATCTGCAGAGTATGGTAAAGAAATTCGGGATCCAGAGCTCCGGGCTCAAGAAACTGGTGGCAATAATCCTGGGATTTCGTATATCCAAACGCCAGCAGGTTACCGACTGGGAAGCGGATGAACTTAGTGAGGCTCAGATAATTTATGCTGCAACAGATGCCTGGGTGTGTTACGAGATATACAGGGAATTGACATGAATCAGAAGAGGATTATCCTTAAGTCAGGCAAAGACCAGTCAGTAAGGCGGTTTCACCCCTGGATATTTTCCGGGGCAATTAAAAAGTTATCTGGCGAGCCTGCTGAAGGAGATATTGTTGAAGTATACGACAACAAGGATGAGTTTCTTGCTACAGGGCATTATCAACCTTCGTCAATCGCCGTTCGTATCCTTTCCTTTGAAAAGGAGAAGATTGATCGCGGTTTTTTCCGGAAAAGAATTCTTTCCGCTGTTGAATATCGCAAAGACCTGGGATTCTTGAGTGATAGTAACACAAATGTATTCAGGCTTGTGCATGCTGAGGGAGACCAGCTCCCGGGTCTTATTATCGATTTTTATAACGGAGTTGCCGTAATGCAGATGCATTCGGCAGGTATGTACAGGAATAGACAGGATATTGCTGAAATCCTTAACGAAATTCTTGGCAGTGACCTGAAGGCAGTTTATGATAAAAGTGAATCGACTCTTCCATATAAGTCAAACCTGGGAAAAGTGAACGGTTTTATAACGGGGTCGTCTGATCCAGTGGTGGTTACGGAATCAGGGTATAAATTCAGGATAGACTGGGTCTCGGGACAGAAAACAGGTTTCTTTATCGACCAGCGTGAGAACAGGAAAATGCTTGCAGATTATTCAAAAGGGAGGGAGGTACTTAATATGTTTGGATATACAGGAGGATTCTCAGTATATGCAATGAAAAACGCGAAAAGTGTTCATACTGTTGATAGCTCCGCTCCTGCGATACAGCTGGCTGATGAGAATATTCGCATCAACTATGGCGAGGATGAACGCCATACTTCCTTCCAGGTTGATGCCTTTAATTTTCTTAACGACATAAGAGACAGGTATGACCTTATCATCCTTGATCCGCCTGCTTTTGCCAAGCATAATGACGTTCTTTCAAATGCACTCCAGGGTTATAAAAGACTTAATATGAGAGCTATTGACCAGATCAGGCCCGGAGGGCTGATCTTTACATTCTCATGTTCGCAGGTTGTATCAAAAGATAATTTCAGGAAATCGGTTTTTGCAGCTGCTGCTAATACCGGAAGAAAGGTAAGGATACTTCACCAGCTGAGCCAGCCGCCTGATCACCCTGTTAATATATACCATCCTGAAAGTGAGTACCTGAAGGGATTAGTATTATATGTAGAATAATATAAGGTCAAATTTGAAAATTTGAAAATTGAAAACGCAATAAAGTAACGACTATGGGAATTGATAAAAACATAGTTCTGGTGGCGAAGAAACTCGGTCTTCATGAATGGCAGGTCGAGAATACTATCCGGCTTCTTGATGATGGCGCAACAATACCTTTTATAAGCAGGTATCGTAAAGAAATGACCGGCAGCCTCGATGAGGTTAAACTGCTTCACATTAAGGATGAATATGAACGGTTAAAGGACCTTGATAAAAGGAGGGAAGCGGTTATAAAATCGATAGAGGAGCAGGAAAAAATGACTCCGGACCTGAAGCAGAAGATCGATGCAGTAGTCACAATGGCTGAGCTGGAAGACATTTATCTTCCATACAGACCCAAGAGAAGAACAAGGGCCACAATTGCACGGGAAAAAGGACTGGAACCACTTGCAGAGTTGATCATGAAACAGTCTGAAAGTGATCCTTCGGGTAAAGCCTCTGGATTCCTGAATGAGCAGGTAGAGACCGTTGAAGACGCGATAGCAGGGGCATCCGATATCATTTCTGAATGGATAAGTGAGGATGAGAGGGCCAGGGCACAGATGAGAAATCTATATACACGAGAAGCACTTATCTGCTCGCATGTGGTAAAAGGGAAAGAGGCTGAAGGGATAAAGTACAGTGATTACTTTGAATGGTCTGAACCCTTGAAGAAATGCCCGTCACACAGGCTGCTTGCTATGAGAAGAGGAGAGGATGAAGGATTCCTGAGGCTGGCCATTGAACCCGAGGACGAGAAAGCCATAGATATCCTTGACAGGCTCTTCATAACAGGGCGTAATGCTTCCTCTGACATCGTTGCAGCAGCAATCAGGGATTCATGGAAAAGACTCCTTTCTCCTTCAATGGAGACGGAATTCAGGAATATCTCCAAGGAAAAGGCGGACGACGAAGCAATAAGGGTTTTTGCAGACAACCTGCGCCAGCTACTGCTTGCATCACCCCTGGGGGAAAAAAATGTTCTCGCACTCGACCCGGGCTACAGGACGGGATGTAAGCTGGTATGCCTTAACCGGCAGGGTGATCTTGTTCATAATGAAACAATTTACCCGCATCCTCCACAAAATGAAACAGCCATGTCAGTGAAGAAGATATTGTCGCTTGTAAATGCTTATAAAATTGAAGCTATAGCAATAGGCAACGGTACTGCCAGCAGGGAAACTGAGCAATTTATAAGGTGGGTCAAATTTGACAGGGATATCCAGGTATTTGTAGTGAGCGAAGCCGGGGCTTCAGTCTACTCCGCTTCAAAAACTGCTCGCGAAGAATTCCCCGATTATGATGTAACAGTGCGCGGGGCTGTTTCAATAGGAAGACGGCTAATGGACCCTCTGGCGGAACTAGTTAAAATTGATCCTAAATCAATTGGCGTAGGACAGTATCAGCATGATGTTGACCAGGGGAAACTTCAGAGTTCACTGGATGAGGTGGTTATGAGCTGTGTCAATGCCGTTGGGGTTGAGGTTAATACGGCAAGCAGGCACCTCCTTACATACGTTTCAGGCCTGGGACCACAGCTGGCGCAGAACATAGTCGATTACCGTTCCAAGAATGGCCCGTTCAAATCGAGGAGTGATCTGCTTAATGTCAAGCGCATGGGTGACAAGGCGTTTGAACAATGCGCAGGATTCCTCAGGATCAGGGGTGCCGGAAATCCGCTCGATGCCAGTGCTGTTCATCCTGAAAGCTACCATGTCGTTAACCGTATGGCAGAAGACCTGGGTGTCACTATCCCCGACCTTATTAAAGACGAAGAGAAGCGTAAGTCTATTAGGTTAGAAGAATATGTGACTGAAACCACCGGTCTTCCTACTCTCAGGGATATCATAGATGAACTGGCTAAACCCGGCCGGGATCCAAGGACGAAGATCAGGGAGTTTAGCTTTGCAGATATTCATTCCATCGAAGATGTTAAAGAAGGAATGACAGTACCAGGGATTGTAACAAATGTTACAAGATTCGGAGCTTTTGTAGATATAGGAGTCAAGCAGGACGGGCTGGTCCATATTTCGAATCTTACCAGAGGTTATGTCGAAGATCCTTCCACAGTGGTCAAACTACATCAGCATGTGATGGTGAAGGTTCTTTCTGTTGACGCCGGGAGAAAACGGATACAACTTTCCATGAAGGATGTTGACGTTAAAAATAATCAGGGCCGCTGAAAACAACGACCCTGAAAAACACCTAACCCTGACCTGACCAGCATCACCTATCCATTACTGGCCATCTTATTACTCACATGAGATATACTAGTACTGTTTGATACATGTTGATTACATCTTTTGATATTAGTTAAGTGAAAAGGTTTAACGGTATTTGAAAATTATAAAACAAGTTTTAAGCAAAGTGTTCACTTATAATTATTTAATTTTCCTTAACTTGACATACTGCTATGATGTTATGAAATTCACGGTTGTTTTTTAACTATATGGAAACCCCTATATTATGAAAAAGAATATATCTCTTCTATTACTATTGATATTCATTATTTTATACTCATGTAACAATGGAGTGAAGGTTGAACCTCCTGTTGCTGAGAAGATTCCGCATGACCTTTTCGACAAACGTATCGATAATTATTACTGGATGAGATTGTCGGATGAGCAGAAGAATGCTGCCATACCTGATGAGCAGACAAAAAAGGTTGTGAATTACCTTAACGCGGAAAACGAATACACTAAAGAGGTCATGAGCCATACAGAGGGGCTGCAAAAGATACTTTACGATGAAATGACAGGCAGGATTAAACAGGATGATGAATCAGTTCCCTATTTTGATAATGGCTATTACTATTATAACAGGTATTTTGAAGGGAAGGAATATCCTGTCTACTATCGCAGGAAAGGATCAATGGATGCTGAAGAGGAATTGATTCTTGACGTGAACCGGACAGCTGAGGGTCATGATTATTGCGCCGTTACAGGCCTGGATGTAAGCAGGGATAACAGGTTACTTGCCTATGGTGTCGATCTTGTAAGCAGGAGAAGATACACCCTTTATTTCCTTGATCTTGAAACAAAAGAGCTCTTTACAGATACTATTACAAACACGACAGGCAATGTGGTATGGGCAGCTGACAGCAAAACTCTCTTTTACACCTCGAAAGATATGGA
>CAZQRQ010000016.1:0-56265 GCA_964595725.1 uncultured Rikenellaceae bacterium
TGGTTCATATCATCACCAGAAGAGCTGGATCCAAAATGGTTCAGGGGATATTCCTCAACTGGAGTATGCGGTGCGACTTCTACACCCCGGTGGCTTATTGAGAGGGTCAGGGACAGGATCCTTTCCTTCGGATTTTAACAGTACCATAACATATGCTCTGCAAAAATAATTACCTTTGCACGCTGTAAATACAAACTAAAATGGGCAAAATCAAGAAAATCGGAGTCCTGACTTCAGGAGGTGATGCTCCTGGTATGAATGCAGCTATCAGAGCAGTGGTACGTACAGCAGTTTTTAATAACCTCGAAGTGGCAGGTATACGAAGAGGTTACCAGGGTATTATAGACTCAGATTTTGAAATGCTTGAATCAAGAAGCGTAAGTGATATTATCCAGAGAGGTGGAACAATCCTTAAAACAGCAAGATGCGAAGAGTTTAAAAGTCCTGAAGGGAGGAATAAAGCTTATAATAACCTGCGTGCTGAACAAATTGACGGTGTTGTGGTAATAGGAGGAGATGGGTCCTTTACCGGTGCGAGGCTTTTCAACGAAGAATATGATATACCATTCGTTGGCGTCCCCGGAACCATTGACAATGATATATATGGAACAGATTATACTATAGGTTACGATACTGCGCTCAATACAGTGGTAGAGGCTGTGGATAAGATCAGGGACACCGCCAGTGCTCATAACAGAATGTTTTTTGTTGAGGTAATGGGCGCTGAAGCCGGATTTATTGCATTGTACAGTGGTATAGCTACAGGTGCTGAGGCTATTATGATACCAGAAATCAGGGGAGAAACAAGGGACTTGAAGAAGATGTTTGATAATGAAACCCGTAGAAAGAAGACAAGCAGCCTCGTAATAGTTGCTGAAGGAGATGAAGAAGGGGGGGCATTTGCACTGGCAGAAAAGGTAAAACAGGAATATAAAAATATTGACATAAGGGTTACAGTACTTGGACACCTCCAGAGAGGAGGTTCACCAAGTGCAATAGACAGGGTTAACGCCAGCCGGCTTGGCAATGCAGCTGTTGAAGCTCTTCTTGATGACCAGAAAAGCGTGATGGTCGGACTTCAGAACGATGAAATAGTCCTGGTTCCCTTCAGGAAAGCAGTTAAGCTTCATAAGGATGTTAACCGTGATCTTTTTACTCTTGCTGAAACACTATCAATATAAATCAATATCGAGATATGCCTGAATCAAAAGTATATTTTACTAATCTTAGAACTAAACCATCAGCTAACCTGCTGAAAAAACTTGAAAATCTTGTACGAAAATCGGGAATTGATACAATCGACTTCGATCATAAGCTGACCGCTTTGAAAATCCATTTCGGTGAACCCGGGAACCTGGCTTACCTCAGGCCAAACTGGGCTGCTCAAATAGTGAAGATCGTTAAATCCAGGAATGCTAATCCGTTTCTTACCGACTGTAACACCCTATACCACGGGAGAAGGTCTAATGCACCTGATCACCTGGAAGCTGCGTTTGAAAATGGCTATAATCCCATCTCTACTGGCTGCCCTGTAATTATAGGTGATGGTATTAAGGGAACAGACTACCGTGAAATAAAACTCGGAATGGAATACTGCGACACAGCGAAAATTGGATCTGCCATAGCCGATGCAGATGTCATAATAACACTGAATCATTTCAAAGGACACGAAATGACAGGTTTCGGTGGTGCACTGAAAAACCTGGGTATGGGTTGTGCATCAGTGGGAGGAAAACTCTTCCTCCATTCAGGGGGCTCGCCCGAAATATACGAGGAAAACTGCACTGGATGCCGTATTTGCGAGAAAAACTGCAATTATGATGCAATAAAGGTTGGAGAGGATAAAATTGCCCATATTGATTACGCAAAGTGCACAGGCTGCGGACAGTGTATTGCTGTATGCCAGTACGACTCGGCCAGGGTGGTATGGCAGAATGCTTCTGAAATTATAAACAGGAGGATTGCCGAATATTCCTTTGCAGTTATTAAAGAAAAACCATCATTCCATATCAATTTTATTCTTGATGTATCTCCAAATTGCGATTGCTGGCCCTTTAACGACTACCCTATTGTTCCCAGCATCGGTATTGCCGCTTCATTTGATCCTGTTGCACTCGACCAGGCATCAGCCGATATGGTCACGGCTGCTCCTGCATTACCAGGAAGCAAGATATATGATTCATCACATAATTGTTCCATGGAAGGTGACGATAAATTCATGAAAACACATCCCGATACTTTCTGGCAATCAGCCCTGGAACACGGGGAAAAAATAGGCCTCGGTTCACTTAAATACAATCTTATCGAGGTGTAGTTTGTACGGCATACTACTATATCTCACATAATAGCAATTAACTATAAAAGTCGTACATTAGTATGGTATATCTGATTGTATATGAACAATAAGATTCGTACGGCCAGGCTATCAATTGCTTCAAATACCCTGCTTATAACCATGAAGCTGGTAGTGGGAATAATCAGCGGCTCTGTAAGTATCATTTCTGAAGCAATACATTCCTCAATGGATCTCATGGCTGCAATAATAGCCTATTTCTCAGTTAAGGTCTCCGATAATCCACCTGATTCCAGGCATCCGTACGGACATGGTAAATTTGAAAACATTTCCGGGGTAATTGAAGCACTTTTAATTTTTATAGCTGCACTCTGGATAATATTTGAAGCAATCAAAAAACTGGCAGGAGAGAAGACTGTCCTGGAAAATATAGCTATCGGTTCAGCAGTAATGCTGATATCAGCCGTTGTGAACCTGCTGGTGTCCAGGAGACTCTATAAGGTAGCCAGGGAAACCGGTTCTGTGGCCCTTGAGGCAGATGCACTTCATCTGAAAACCGATGTGTATACTTCCCTGGGGGTTGCTACAGGCTTGGTACTGATCCTTCTCACCGACATCATGTGGCTCGATCCGGTAGTTGCCATCCTCGTTGCCCTTTTTATTATCAGGGAAGCATTCGGACTTCTGAAAAGGGCATATACTCCTCTTCTTGACGTATCCTGGCAGGAGAAGGATGTTAAGGAGCTTGAGGATATTCTGCATGAGCTAAATGTAAATTACCATGAATTAAGAACCAGGATTTCTGGCAACTACAGATTTCTCGATTTCCATATTGAAATACCTAAGAATAAGTCAGTTGAGGATGCCCATAAATACTGCGACCTGATTGAGCAAAAGCTTATGTCAAGATTTGAGAACCTTAACGTCACTATTCACGTCGAACCTGAATAGTCTTAATCAGAGTTCAGGGATATAAATCCAGCATCTCTTTGCCCAGCTCTCCATTCCCTTCTCCGCAAGCTGAACTCCCTTTGCCCCCTCACGCAGGTTCCATGGAAATGGTTCATCGAGTATAACGTGCCTCAAAAAGAGTTCCCACTGCACCTTAAATGCATTATCGTATGAGTCCTGGTCAGGTATTTCCGCCCAGCCCTCAAAAAAATCAATTGCCTGAGGAATGTCAGGATTCCATTCAGGCCTTGGTGTGTTTCCATAATCCTGGACATAACATTTGCGCAATCCTGCCACAGCAGAATCCCTGGTTCCGTCAACCTGGATAGTTAAAAGATCGTCGCGTCTGACACGCACCGCCCATGATGAATTGAAATGAACTATTATGCCTCCTTCCAGCTCGAATGTTGAATATGCGGCATCATCTGCGGTGCATTTATATGGATTGCCACTTTCATCCACCCTCTTGTCAATATGGGTAGCTCCAAGGCAAGATACTGCCCTGACCTTTCCAAAAAGATTATCAAGAACATAGCGCCAGTGACATAGCATATCAAAGATTATGCCCCCGTGATCTTCCTTCCTGTAATTCCATGATGGCCTTTGGGCCGGTACGGTATCTCCTTCAAACACCCAGTATCCGAATTCGCCCCTTACAGACAGTATCCTGCCGAAGAAATCCTGCCGAACCAGTTCCCTCAATTTTAACAGCCCCGGAAGCCATAGCTTATCCTGTACTACCCCATTCTTTAATCCGGCACCTGTACATAGGTTGTATAATTCCATTGCTTCAACAGTGCTGGTAGCAACAGGTTTCTCACAATAAATATGTTTTCTGGCTGCAATAGCTTTACGGACTGTTTCCACCCTCCTGCCGGTTACCTGGGCATCAAAATAAACTGAATTGGACTGGTCCTTAAGCACCTCATCCACATCAGCAGAAAATTTCTTGATGCCTGTCATTGCCGAGAGCTTTAACAGCTTGCTGGGATCACGCCCAACAAGGACAGGATCCGGCATTATGGTTTCACCTGTTCCGATCTTAACTCCGCCTTGCTTTATTATCTCCATTATAGACCTGACGAGATGCTGGTTAGTACCCATCCGGCCTGTTACTCCGTTCATTATTATCCCAACCCTGTTCTGTTTCATGGTATAAGAATTTTTAGAAGTGATATGCTACACAAATTTCTTATATGAATCAACAATTCTGTCAAGATACCTTATCTGGTCTTCCATCCAGTACAAATTTGAGAATATCTCCACTTCGATAAAACCATTAAATCCGGCTGTCTCTACCCACGATCTTATATCTTTCAGCGGGATACAGCCTTCACCCATAAGTCCGCGGTCATTTAGAAGGTCAGATGTTAGTGTTTTCCAGTCTGAGACATGATATGAAAACAAGGAATTTTTTTTACCACAGCGGTATATTTCCTGTTCAAGGCAGGGATCCCACCACAGGTGGTAAACATCTACCGCAATACCTACCCATGGACTGTTGAGAGCTTCAACCATATCATTTGCCTGCCCGATAGTTACTATGGCAGACCTTGTATCAGCATACATGGGGTGTAAAGGTTCAATTGCCAGGCGTACTCCGGCTGCTTCAGCTTCATTAACGATTGAAGATATCCCATCAAAGATCTGCTTTCTCGAATCATTTAGCGACTGTGTGGGATCTGCACCGCAAACAAGAACAATTAGATTGGTGCCAAGTTCATATGCTTCGCTTATAGCTCTCCTGTTATCATTTATAGCATCCTGTCGTTTTTTTTTTTAGGGGAAGGGAAAAATCCTCCACGGCAAAGAGATACTATTTCAAGGCCATGTTCCCTTAGCAACTCTCCGGTTTTACGTATGTCACGGCCCCCAAGTGTGTATCTCCATACTGTAATACCTTTCACTCCTGCTGAAGAATAATACCTGGCTGCTTCTTCTATATTCCACGGCCTGGTGGTAATTGTATGCAGGCAAAGTTGTGAAAAGTCTTTAATCGGCATGGCATTCATTTGGCACAACTGAAAAAGGTATAATAATCTTCATTATTTATAATCCTCTGCAGGTATAGACATACTTCACGTATATGGTAATCGCCCCACATGCAAGATTCTCCAAACGGGTTAGTATGCCCCTCAGGTACATAATCCCAGCCATTGGGCCTGTGATAAACTGAATGCAACAGCAATCCCTGATGTTCAGGATCAGAGCTGGTGTAAGGATCATCAAGCAGTGTTCTGACAACTGTCAACCCACATTGCCAGTAGCGGGCACCATTATCAGGATCTCCTTTTTCATGCAGGTATCTTCCCATCCGCAGAAGAGCCTGTGCTGCAATTGCAGCAGCAGAACTGTCGACAGGTTCATATCCGTTAAAAGGATCTGCAGGTTTATCCAGGTAGTCAACAAGCTTTGAGAGACCTGGAGCTCCTGTGTCCCAGTAAGGGATACCATCAGATGGCATTTTTCCTATGTAATAATCGCATGTCGCCAGAGCTGCTTTAAGCATCATGGATACAATCTTATTTTTTGACCCGAATACTTCAAGATCACCCTTCCTGACTGTTTCGATACATTCAAGTTGCTCTGCAAAACCTAGCATTGCCCATGCCAAACCTCGGGTCCAGGTACTGAAACCTGAATACCCCTGCTGGGTTGCCGAACACCTGTAACTTCCGTCCTTAACATTAAAGATACTTTCATGGGTCGTCCTTCCCCTTACATCATATATGTCCCTGTTTTGCCCATAGCTTACTGAATATCTTGCAGTTGCTCCAATATGATGCAAAGCCCTTTCAAGAAGGTTTATTCTGATATCCCCTTCCCCCTGCAGAGAATGGCCAAGCAAA
The DNA here is from genome assembly GCA_964595725.1 of uncultured Rikenellaceae bacterium. Classification (GTDB taxonomy): domain Bacteria; phylum Bacteroidota; class Bacteroidia; order Bacteroidales; family VadinHA17; genus LD21. The sequence goes on from CAZQRQ010000016.1 coordinate 6,094, forward strand.
TGACTTACTATCAACGACCTGCATGAACGAATGGTATCAACAAAAAGGGAATGAGGACCGTTAAATGAATGAATAAAGCCTCCTTCTTCTGTGCTGGTCCACCTTGCTGCCTGAACAGCTCCGGATATCTTTAACGCAAGCTCATAAAAGTTCTTTTCCCACTCATTAAATGGGATCTTACCCTGGCGCATCAGTCTCAGGAGATTCCCGTATGTACTGATATTATTGAAACCATGATCATGTACTCCAAAATGACTTACGCGCCGGGCCATCTTCTCAAGGGTCTTCCGCCTGGCATAATCAAGAAACCATATCTCCCCGGCAGCATCATATTGCAGGATAGCTGATCCATACTGGAAACCCCGGGTCCAATCTGTCCATCCTCTTGTTTTATACTTTCCTGCCATGGTGAAAACAGGTGAACCCATTGATTCATCATAATGCTTTTCTATAAGGGATATTTTCTCCCCTGACAGCTGCCGGAATTTATCAAGCTTACCTGCAAGTGATCCCGGTTCTGTTTTTCGGTCTGTTATAATCATCAGATATTTTTTCCATCAGTCCGATTCAATAATAAAAGTAATAAATGATTTCGTATTTTAGTACTGCCAGGAGCCTGTCAATGAAATATCAATGATAATAACCGGGCCACCTGTCCGATGCCTCATTACTTCTTCCCTGACAGGAAAAAGGTTGCAAAACAATTCCGAATGGGCAAAAAGGATATTAAATTGCTGTAAATTACGATGATGATCAAGGCTTTATCTATCATACCCGGAAACATGACTCAGTTAAATTCACGGAACATTATATGGCCACTGCTATTCACATGTGCCATCTTCTGCCTGAATCAAAAGACAGGCTCATCCCAGGAAAACAATGTCAGGATCAATACTTCAGAAGAGGAAAGGTACTCATGGAATGCCTACTGGATCACCCACCCGGAAGGTTCAGTTTATGATTACAGGATTCTTCTGTTCAGAAACAGTTTTGAATTAAATAATATTCCTGAAAAACAAATAATATATATATCTGCTGATAACCGTTACAGGCTGTACGTGAATGGCAATCAGGTCTGTTTCGGTCCTGCCAGGGGAAGCCTGATGTACTGGAGGTATGAAACGGTTGATATATCATCTTTCCTGGTTAAGGGAGAGAATGTAATTGCATCTGAGGTGTACAATTTCGGGGAATATAAGCCCGCAGCCCAGTTTTCGCACCAGACAGCCTTTATTTTACAGGCTGAAGGTAACCTGGGTAAATTCCTGAATACCGGGATGAATACAAAATGGCTGGTATCTGAAAATAAGGCATATAAAGCCATTCCTGTCACAAGAGAGATTGTAAAAAAATACTATGTTGCCGGACCATGTGATTCCATATATGGGAACAGGTATCCCTGGAAGTGGGAAAAACCAGGTTACCATGATTCTGACTGGCTGGTTCCGAGGACAATATGTAAAGGAGTTGGAAGAGGTTATATGCATGGTGTACCATGGATGCTGGTGCCGAGGAATATACCTCCGATGGAAGAAAGAGTGGAGAAGATCAATAGTGTTGTAAGGAAAGACGGAGAGGAGGTATCTCAAGAATTATTACCTCCTTCCGGTAAGCTGGTCATACCACCCGGGCAAACGAGAATCATACTGCTTGATAACACGAAACTTACTGTCGGATATCCGGTTCTCGAAACCAGTAGTGGTACAGGCTCAACTATCAAAGTCATTTATTCAGAAGCGTTATATCTTCCCGATGGATCCAAAGGCAACAGGAACGAAATCAGGAATAAGATAATTGAAGGATATTATGATGTCTTTATGCCCGGGGGTGATGATAATACATTCAAACCTTTATGGCTAAGAACATTCAGGTTCATCCAGCTTGAAATAGAAACAAAAGATGAGTCTCTGGTAATCAATGACTTTTATAATGTTTTCACAGCATACCCCTTTAATCAGAATGCTTCTTTTGAAAGTGATAATCCTATCCTTGCTAAAATCTGGGATACTGGCTGGCATACAGCAAGGCTTTGTGCAGGTGAGACTTACATGGATTGCCCATATTGGGAACAGCTTCAGTACCTTGGCGACACGCGAATCCAGGCTCTAATCTCACTCTACAATTCAGGCGATGACAGGCTGATGCGCAATGCAATTTTATCAGCCGATCATGCTAGGTTACCGGAAGGCCTTACCCTGTCCAGGGGACCATCTTATATCCCTCAGATAATACCGACTTTCTCTTTATTCTGGATAGATATGGTCCATGATTACTTCATGCACAGGAAAGATGATGAATTTATCAAGCAGTGTTTACCGGGGATTAAAAATATTTTAAACTGGTTCGAATTGCGTATAAATGAAAATAATCTTATAGGTCCTATGGAGTGGTTCAATTTCAGCGATTGGACGGATGGTTTTAAGTTTGGTGCCGCTGCAGGGGCCGATATCGGAAATTCGGCTCTGAACTCCCTGAAACTTGTTTACGCTCTTACGCGTGCTTCCGATATATTTAAACACTTCGGGTACGAAAATGAGGCAAAATTATACAAAGAAAGAGCTGTAAAAATAAGGCTGGCTGTTTACCAGTTATGCTGGGATAATGATCGAAAATTACTTACAGATGTTCCAGTCTCACCAATCTATTCCCAACACACTAATATTTTCGGAATACTGACAGGAACAATACCAGATGAATCAATCAAGGAAACCATGCAGCATGTACTTGAGGACAAAGACTTAATCCAGTGCACTATCTATTTCAGGTTTTACCTTGTTAGAGCTTTAAGTCAGGCTGGCATGGCAGATTTTTACATCGCACAACTGAAACCATGGGTAGACATGCTTCAGAAAGGACTGACAACATTTGAGGAAGGCGATTATGATGAACGTTCGGATTGTCATGCATGGGGGGCAAGTCCAAATTATGATTTTCTTGCAACGACATGTGGGATAACTCCTGCAGAACCAGGATTTGCATCAGTGAATATCTCTCCGGCCCTCGGCAGCCTGAAATACATAAAAGCTTCTATGCCTCATCCTGAAGGTAATATTTCAATAGAATTGATCCGCAAACAAAATGGGGACCTGGCAGGTACTATCAAACTCCCTGAAGGAGTAAAAGGAGTCTTCTCATGGATGGGGAAAAAGTCAGAGCTATCCGGAGGCAGAAATGAGATCTGAGAAATGTAATTATCTAAACTCAAAATAATTAACACAGATGAAATGCAGGCATGTCCTTCGGTTTTTATTACTCATATTATCAGTTTACGGATGTTCTTTCAGGTATGAAATGATAATCCGGCTCCAGAAAGACTCTGGAGATTTGCAATGGCTTGCTGCCAAAGAAATAAGAAAATATATATACCTCAGAACCGGCAAACTTCTCCATATCGAGGAAAAGTCTGAAAGGAATGACCGGTTAAATGCTATTGAGCTCAAACTTGATCCCACACTTGAGGAGCAGGAATTCGTTCTAAAAACTTCCGGTAACAATTCAGAAAAAGAACTAATTATTGCAGGTGGATCAGAGCAGGCTCTGTTATATGGTGCATATGAATTTGCCGAGCAGCTGGGGATACGATTTTACTTGCATGGAGATGTCATTCCTGATGAAAAGACAGAATTCAGTATTCCCGAATTGAATCTTCGCAGGAAGCCTCTTTTCAGCCTCAGGGGGATACTCCCGTTTCACGATTTTCCTGAAGGGCCTGATTGGTGGAACGAGGAAGAATACAAAGCTGTTATTGCTCAGCTTCCAAAACTTAAAATGAACTTTATAGGCTTCCATTGCTATCCCTACAGACATGATTTCGATGGGCAGAATTACAAAGCAGAGCCCCTTGTCTGGATCGGGAAAGAACAGGATATCAATCCTGACGGGACAATTCGTAAAGCTTATCCAGTACTGCACTTTAATACTTCTGACAGCACCTGGGGTTATCTCCCGGTGAATACTTCAGAATTTTTATTAGGTGCTTCACAGCTATTTGAAGCTGATAATTTTGGCCCTGATTACATGATGAATGTTTCTCCATGGCCTCATTCTGATGAAGAAAATATAAGGATTTTTAACGAATCAGGTAAAGTAATTTCTTCAGCTTTCGATCTTGCCAGGCAGCTCGGAATTAAGACTTGCGTTGGAACCGAGACCCCTCTCGTTGTTCCAGAACCTTTAAAGGACATCTACCTTATTGATAATGAGAATGAGTCGGTTACAGAAGAATTATACAAGGGATTATTCAGCAGAATTGAAAAGACCTATCACCTTGATTATTATTGGCTCTGGACGCCGGAATACTGGACCTGGAAAGACGTTGACGACAGGGATGTGACTTTTACTGAAAAAGACATGATGACAGCTGGCAGGGTGCTTGATAAGATGGGTAATCCATTTAAGCTTGCCACATGCGGCTGGGTACTCGGGCCTCCTAACGATAGAACTGAATTCGACCGTATCATGCCGAAAGATATGCCCTTCAGCTGTATTAACAGGGGTCTTGGCTATACACCAGTTGATATTGGGTTTGCCTCTATTCATGGCAGACCTAAATGGTCGATACCATGGATGGAAGATGATCCTTCACTGCTGACAACCCAGTTATGGGCAGGCCGTATGCAGAAGGATGCACTTGACTCATGGAAGTACGGTTGTGACGGATTAATGGGTATACACTGGAGAACTAGAACCCTTGGTCCGACTATAAGTTCACTTGCAAAAGCTGCATGGGAGTGCGACAGTTTCAGCGATTCATTAAACGTGCGGGACCTTCCTGTCAGAGATTTCTACTCGGACTTTGTAGAGACTGAATTTGGAACTGACAATTCAAGCCTGGTAAATATTTTTGTCAACCTCGATGGAAAAGGCACCCAGCCTGATGAAGGGCACAAGGGAGACGCACCTCTGGTTGCTTCGGACTGGATATCAGGACCAGGTACGTTGATGATTAACCGTGATGCCAGGGATATTGATGAGAGGATTTCAAGATATGACTTTCTCGAAGACATGCAATTAATAAGGAGCAGCATTAAGGGTATTGGTAATCTGGAGAGATTTGATTACTGGCTTGATGCTTTCAGGTTTAACAAAGCTGTACTAGAATCAACGCGGGCACAAATAGAACTGGACCGAATAGTCGAACGGATAAAATCAGAACCAGCTCCTGAAACTAAACTAATAATTGCAAAGAATGAGGCAGTACCTAAAAGAATTGAACTCGCAGAAAAATGGAGCAACATGAACATGGTCCTCCTTGCATTTGTAAGTACTACTGGAGAACTGGGTAGTATTGCAAATCTTGAAATGCATAACATAAGAAAGCTTGGTTGCCTTACAGGGCATGATGAATATCTCGAATCTGTTATAAGATCCAAACTTCCTGATAATATTAATGTAACCACAGGGTATGCAGGTAATTTACGGATAGTCGCAACAACACACCAATCAATTATCCGGAAAGGAGATGATTTTCACCTGAGGCTGCGAATCCTTTCACAATCAGACAACCTGTCAGGGAAACTCTATTACCGGAACCTGGGTGACAGGCAATTTTCATCAATAGACATAGTGCCGTTAGCATCTCATGTTTTTGACGCTGAGATTCCTTCAGGTTCAATACATGAGGATTTTGAGTACTACATCGAAATCGAATCGGAACTTGAAAAAACATATTACCCGGTAACTGCAGAAGAAATAAACAATATTGTTGTTATCATTTGACATTAATAACGTCCCATCTTTAAAATCAGCTGACATATATTTGTATCTGATTCTGATCATAATATAACCCTGGTGACAAAGAAACCTCACATCATTATATTTGAAAACAGGAATTACAGAATTGATTTTAATACTATTATATATTGCCTGATTTGCAACGAGATTGAAACCGGTCATGTAGGTATTCCTGTCTGAAACTTTCCCGAATTCAATGGAGGGCCATGTCAATTGCAACAGAAACTGTATAAGTAAAACCACTAAATCACAATAAATGACAAAGCGAGAAAGGCTCAAAACATCTCTCAGCCACAAGCAACCTGACAGGATACCCGTTGATATGGGTTCCACATCTGTTACTGGAATACATATTCTTATCGTCGACAAACTAAGGCAATATTACGGCCTTGAACGCAGACCGGTTCAACTGGTTGAACCATACCAGATGCTGGGAATGATAGATGACGATCTTGCTGAAGTACTTCACATTGACACAGTTGGAATTTATCCCAGAAATAATATGTTCGGATTTCCCAACGAAGACTGGAAAGAGTTCAGAACCCGATGGGGACAGGTGATACTTGTCCCCGGAAAGTTCAATATCGCTACTGATAATGAGGGCGATTTCCTTATTTTTCCTGAGGGAGATATGACAGCTCCACCAAGTGCTAAGATGCCGAAATCAGGATATTTTTTCGATACAATTATCCGTCAGCCGGAAATTATTGAAGAGAAACTGGATCCTGAAGAGAATCTTGAGGAATTCAAACATCTTTCTGAAGCTGATCTTCAGCACTGTAAAGCCCAGGCACAGGAAGCCGGTGAAAAAAACAGGGGTGTCGTGGCTAATATTGGTGGTACCGCAGTTGGTGATATAGCTCTGGTACCGGGTCCGTTCATGAAGCATCCAAAAGGTATTCGTGATATAGCAGAATGGTATATGTCAACAGTGATGAGACCCGATTACCTAAAGTACGTCTTTGAAAAGCAAACTGATATTGCGGTTGATAATTTGCGGATGCTCCACGAAACTATCAGTGACGGAATAGATGTCCTTTTCATCTGTGGCACGGATTTCGGAACCCAGAACTCCTCTTTTTGCTCCGTTGAAACATTTAAAAACCTCTATATGCCATTTTACCAGAAGATGAACAACTGGATACATGAACATACAACCTGGAAAACCTTCAAGCATTCGTGTGGAGCCGTTGAACCGTTTATGAATAGTTTTATCGAGGCTGGCTTTGATATTATCAATCCTGTTCAGATAAATGCTTCAGGGATGGATCCGAAGACTCTCAAAGAAAAATATGGTAAAAACATTGTGTTCTGGGGAGGAGGGGTTGATACTCAAAAGATACTGCCATTCGGGAAAACAGCAGATGTTGAAAAAGAGGTAATGGAACTATGCGATATATTTTCAAAGGATGGAGGCTTCGTTTTCAATACAGTCCACAATATCCAGGCAAATGTGCCTCTTGAAAATGTAATTGCTATGTTTAATGCACTCGAAAGGGTTAATTCTTCCCGGTCAGCTTAAAGTAAGGCCATAAAAATATCCCCATCTGATAATTCCTGCAAATTAACTATCGGGCTGTCAGGTTGAATGCCTCTTTCTGTGCAGCCAGTGCAAGTTCTGTTGCAAGAAAGCAATGTTCCTGTGTCATGGCTGTTTCGGTACGGTTAACTACATCATTTACCAGCTGCTCACCATAAGGAAGGTACACATCGGAGCAGTCGAAATACTTTGTCTCAGTCTGGTCGACCAGAAAAAGGTGGTTTCCTCCGGGGTGTCCGGCGATGTCAATGTACTTTCTCAGTTCTATATACCCATCTGTGCCAAGAATGAATGTACGACCATCTCCCCAGGTAGCAAGTCCATTGGGTGTATACCAGTCGATTCGTATGTAACCGGTGGCGTGGTCACTGCGAACAATTATATCCCCGAAATCCTGGTATTTCGGATAATCAGGAAGATTAAAATTGCCTGTTTGTGAGTAGCTTACTTCGGCCTTTTTTGAATCAGTATAGAAAAGGAACTGATCACACTGGTGGGATCCGATATCGCAAAGTATGCCACCTGCCTTATCGGGATCAAAGAACCAGTCTGGGCGTGTTCTGGGTGACATCCTGTGAGGTCCGAGACCAATGGTTTGAACAACCTTTCCGATAGCTCCGGCTTTCACCAGGTCACCAGCCTGAACAGCAGCAGGAACACCAAGCCTTTCACTGTACATAATCGAATAAATACGCCCGGTCTCTTTCTGTACTTTTTTCACCTCCTCTAACTGTTGGTAAGTAACTATTCCGGGTTTGTCAGCCATATAGTCCTTACCGACCTTCATAACCCTTATGCCAAGAGGTGCTCTTTCAACCGGGATGCCTGAACTGGCAACGAGCTGGATTGACGCGTCTCCCAGTATCTCCTCTTCGTCAGCAGCGACCCTGACCCCGGGAAAGTTCCTGGTAAAACCCCTTAATAACTCAGGTTCCTTTGCATATACCGATACCAGCTTCCCTCCACCATTTATCAGGGCATTTACCATGCCGTTAATATGAGAGTGGTTTATTCCAATAACAGAAAACCTTATCGATTCTTTCGGTGCAGATCTTTTTACCGGAGCCAGTTTAATCAGCTCGGGATGAAGTGTTTTGTGGAGATCCCTGCCAAACAGGTCGGCTGGGAACATCGCAGCAGCAGCTATACCAGCGGATGTGCTAAGTGACTGTCTGATAAAATTTCTTCTTTTAACTTGCATGGCTATTGAATCTGTTAACTAATAATCAAAAAGTTATACTTTATATGATCATTAAGTAAAAATATGTTATTTATTAATAGAAATACCTTGTTCAGTTAGTTAAGTATTTATCATCTTACCGGTTTTCATGAACAGGCTTCCTGTTGTGTATACTATTACTGAAATCAGGACACCATATATCGCAGGATATCTGAGGGATTCTATATCCAGTGACATCAATACAAGCGTGCCGGCCAGAGAGGCTGCCATGCTGGTAAAAATTAGATTATTATGATAAACGGATCTTCGTTTAGAAAGTACTCCGACTATCACTGGAAGTAGAATTCCAGGTGCCCATAAAGTATAGGTGAGTAATAAAAGGTCAATTATGTCCGGCAAAACCAGGGCTAACAATATTCCAAGGATTCCAATAACGACTGAAAATATCCTGGCATTTCTCAGGTTCTTTTTATCAGTTTCTTTTTTACTGAAATAATACTCAAAAATATCCTTAACAATAATGGCAGTAGATGAATTGAGTATTGAATCAGCAGAAGACATAACTGCACACATTAAAGCAGCAATAACAATTCCGCCAACAACAGGATGGTTCAGTTTGGTAATTGTCATTGGCAAAGCCTGCTCACTGTCGATGCCAGGAAAATAAAACCGGGCGTATAATGCAATAAAAAACAAGATCACAGGAAAAGTGAATGTAAGAAACACTCCTGCACCGGTGATTCCTTTTTTCGTTTCATTAATATTTTTCCCCACGCAAAACCTGGTCACATAGCCTGGGGCGAAAGTCTCTCCCACCAAGAATGCAAAAAAGGTAGTAACAGCAAAATATATTCCCTTTCCGCCATCCACTTTGAAAAAGTCGTGCGGCACGATATTATGTATTTCCCCTTTTATTGCTATCAGATCGGGAAGACATAATATAAGGGTTATTATAAATCCGATAAACAGAATTATGAACTGGTAAACATCAGTATGAATTACGGCCATTAACCCCCCTGCCGTACTGTAAAGGATCACAATACTACCTCCAATTATAACTGCCCATATATAAGGTATCTCCGGTATCATTGAGGTGATGATTTTTCCAAAGGCTACCATTTGTGCCCCAAGTACACCTACTGAAAACAGCAATGATAATATCAATGAAAGGAACCTGCTCTTGCTGTCATATCTATGACCAAAGAATCCGGCTACCGTATATAGCTTTAATTTCCGGAACCTGGGTGCTATGAATAAACCTGAGAAAACAAATTGCAAATACCATCCTGTCGAAACAAATAGCATAAGTATACCCCAGTCATAGGTTTTCCCTATAGCTCCCATGGCTGAACCTCCGCCAATAACTGTTGCGCTCATCGTGCAAAGGAGAAAGAACCATCCAATGTTCCTTCCTGCTACCAGAAAATCATCCTGATTGCTTATTTCCTTGCTGTGGCGTAGTCCCTTGATTACAATAAACGTAAAGTATATGCCTATTATGGCATATTGTATATAGTTTTCCGGCAAGTTCATAGAATCTTTGAAATGAATTTCTTCAGTGTATTATCAATATCAAGGATAGCTAATTGTCCGGCTTCGGCGCTTTTTGCATCAATCGCCTGAGCAGGGATATGATACATGGCTTGTCCTTCCCAGTGTTCGTTCATCCAGTCTTCAATCTGAGAAAAACTGTACCAGTTTGATTCATAGTTTGAATGTGTCTTTATATGACCTGTTCTGATTACCTCTTCTGTAAGGCTTTTATCCCTGTATAACAGGAAACTGGGCTTAATTAATTCGTTGTTTTCATATACTTCGACTTCCAGGCTTGACTCGTCAAGTTTAACTCTTTTATAATATTTAGGCTTTAATGTGTACTTATCTGATGCAAAAGTGTCTGGTATGAGCCATAAAGGTTGTCCGCAAACATCTAATGTTGATTCATACTGTGGAAGGGCATATTGCCTGACAAAAGCTCTCTGATAGCAGGATATAATAGCAATGCCTCCTGTTTGTTCAACGCATCTGCGCATGGCTATAAATAATTTCTGAGCGCCTTCTTCTCCCTGCATCACACCAATTGAATTTACAAGGTTTACAGCAACAGGCAGTTCGGGTCCTCCCTCCGGCTGCAAATCGAATGCTGATCCCTGTTCAAACTCCAGAACCGGGGAGGATGCCCCCACAACAGACTCCATCTCAAGTTTCATCCTCGCTATTTCGAGCATCTTCTCCGAAAAATCCAATCCATATATACTGGCTAATGATGGTATCTTTACGTGCTTCCCATATCTGATATGCAGTCGTCCTGAGCCACATCCCACATCAATTAACTTTAAAGTCCGTCTGACATTTCTGTCAAGATACTGAAGTATCTTATCCAGGAAGTTCTCTTCAAACTTTTCATAGGCTACTATATCGGGATGACCTGTAACAATCTGATCTTCATATTTTGTTGCACAGTTTTCCCACACCTTTCTGTCAACCTTGTATTTTTCATTAAGACTTTTATCCATCCGTGTGAATTAATAATTTAACCTATCTTATTATCTGCAATTATGTCAAATGTAGCTTGACTATTGCAGTTAAATATAAAAGCTATGTCAGAAGACCAGGCTTCTTTATATCCCGTTTCCCCGTGCAGTAAGCATATATGCTTTTATTATTCCGTTATTGCCCCCAGAGGCAAGAACCTTATTATGTAATTAGTTGTCTTATAGGATAAGGATCCTATCCGGTACTCTCTGTGATTTGTCTGAAACAGGTTTTCAGAACATTAGTCAGACAACTCTTTTTTCCACATAATTAGAATTTAATAAGCTCAATAAACCAAGGTAATTAATCTCAAACTCTATGAGGTCACCCACCTTGTACTTCTGTAAATTCTCTCCAAGGTCCATGACAATCATATCAGAACTTGATCCCACAAATTTCAGTTCCTTATCAACAGGCTGGATATTATTTTCCTCAACATCCAGCAGACCTAAGTCAAGAATTGCACGGAATGTTCTTTTACTGTAATCTTCTTCATTTATTTCAACTAAATTCCCTGTCAGGTTCAGCCCAATCTCCCCTTCTGGAACAACCGGTTTTTCCGAAAGCTCAATAATCTCAGCAAACAATCTGAATATCCTTGATTCCATATTTTCAAGCTTAACATTGTTATAGAGGTCATTACCGAAAAAGAGAGTTTCGCCAACCCGAAAATGATTCACCCCTCCGGTAAGCATCCCTTTTAATAAAAGAGGAATTGTTACAGAAGTGCCTCCTGAAACCAAAGGTATATTTTTATTAAATTTAGCCTGAATTAACTGCCTGTAAAGGCTAAGCTGAATTAACTTATCATTATTAGGGAGGACCCCATTCAGGCAATTTAAATTCGTTCCTATTCCAACTACTTCAATATGGGGCAGATTAAATACCCTTGAATAAAAATTGATGAATTCTTTGCGCATTACTCCTTCACGCAAATCACCCATCTCAATCATGATAATAATTTTATGCAATTTGCCTTGTTTCCTGGCTTCAGCCGACAGACCTTTTATTGTTGAATATTCGGTATTAAAACTTATGTCGGCGTATTCTATAACATTTCTTATGTTCCCAATTGCAGGAGGCTTGATGTAAACAGTCTCTATTTCTGGCTTTAGTTTCTTAATTACCTTCAGATTGGAAGTCCTTGAATCGCAAACTTGTGAAATGCCGAGATCTATAATTTCTTGTATGAACACTTTATTTCCACAAAGGACTTTTGTTACGATACCCCATTGTATTTTGTGACCTTTAAATGTTTGATCCAGGTAGTTATAATTGTATTTTAATTTTTCTTTGTCTAATTCAATATATGCCATCAGACTATTTTTGCAGACGCATTTCCAGATACTTGTTTGTGAATCCGGTTCTCTTATATAAATGAAATGCAGGATTGTCAGGCTCAACGTGCAGCGCAATGTTACCATCAGCCTGATTAACTGACTCTTCAAGCATAAGCTTCCCGATTCCCTGACCCCTGTAATCGCAATGAGTTGCAATATAGACCAATATATTTTCAGGAATATAACCCTTCATGCCGGTTTTATTCATCACCACACAGCTAATAATATCATTTTCATCATAACGAACCAGCAAAAATCCTCCTTTCCCCGGTTCGTCAGAAAAAGCGTATTCTATTGCTTTCCTGATATCGTCTTCAGAGTCCCTGTACTTATCCAGGTGCTTGTATAAAAATCCAACAATACGAGATATTTCATCATCCGATGGTTTGTGCATCAGATGAAACTTCTCCATCCTAACCATAAGAGTAAATTTTGACTTGAACCACAAATCTATTGAAAATAACCCTAAATATGAAGTAATTGCAGTTTAAATTGAGATTCATCCCTGGAAACATGTCCCGATTTCAACGATCTGCAAACATAAATTCCAGCTATACTGATGTTGTTGCAACTGAAAAATGAATCTGACATCGAGTAATTAATAGCCTGAACTCTTGCTCCAGGTCTGAAAGGATTATAAGTTTGAAGTGTGAATAACATTCACCAAACGAGGACTGAGACAAAACGTTACAGGCAACAGACAGCCTGACAATATCACATTTTGCCTTATTTCTGCTATTCTCACACTTGTAATAATATAATTTCCCTCCTTTTTTTGATATCTTTGTCCTGAATCCAGCTTGTCAATCATAAGCATTCTTATGATCATTTGGATAGTTGGTTCATAATTTCAAACCATCGTGTTCAGTAGCTGGCACTACAAATTTAAAATAACCTTACTAAAATTAAAATATGGGAAGATCACAGGAGACATTTGGTAAAAAAGAAGTGAGAAATAAGCGGGAAAAGAAAAGGAAAGAAAAAGAAAAGAAGCGTGCACTGAAAAAGAGTGAAGGCAAAAAGAGCAATTTTGATGACATGATCGCTTATGTGGATGAATTCGGAATGATTACCTCATCTCCACCCGATCCCAATAGTAAACAGGAAATAGATGCAGAAAGTATAGAACTGGATATAACAAAAAACAGGCGTGAAACGGAGTCTGATCTTTTCCGAAAAGGGATTGTTACATATTTTAATGATTCGAAAGGATATGGTTTCATAAGGGATCTGGAATCAAACCAAAGAATATTTGTACACATCACTAACCTGGTTGATGCAGTAGAGGAAAACAGTGTGGTTGTTTTTGAAATAGGCAAAGGAGTAAAGGGGACAACTGCAATGAACGTGAGACTGTTTAAAGAATAATCAGGCTAGTTCCTGCATCTTGTTATCCTGGTTACCCTGAAATTGATCTTAGTGTATGCGGTATTGAAAAGAAGAGTGAGTTCACTCGCTCTCACTCTTCTCATGTCGGGGTGAGAAGACTCGAACTTCCGACCTCCACGTCCCGAACGTGGCGCGCTAGCCAACTGTGCTACACCCCGCTTACTCCGCCGAAGCCTTTGCCCAGGCGGATCTGTAATTCCAATAGCTTCTGCTAAGGAAACTCATTTCAGGCCACAAAAATAGTAATTTTTTACATTGAAAGAGTACCATTCTGCTCACAATACATTTAAATTCCGAATAAGTAATTATTCTTATTTTTGCACGGGTAATTAACCTAGCAAAAATCTGAAATGACCCTTCACGAAAAATTCAATGCAATCGATATTGTAAAAGGAGTAACCGTTCTGCTTATAGTACTCTTTTGCAACCTTTTCCCTGAAGTATCTGACTGGACCGCAAGCAATCCTGTACCGGTTCTGGGTAAGACTGTCGCAGGAATAATATTCCCGGCCCTGATTTTCATGACAGGAATCACAATACCCTTTTCAATCTCTAAGCGCATCAACGAAGGACTGTCAACGTATGAGATAAGCAGGCATATTTTTGCCAGGGCTATTATTCTGATAACCGCAGGAGTTCTTCTTGTCAATACAGAAAGGGTAAACGTTGAGCAAACAGGTCTTAGCATGCATATATGGTCAATGCTGCTGATAATCGCATTTTTCATGGTGTGGAACAGGTACCCTGAAAACGACGGCAGGTTTTTTACAGTTAACGGGTTACGCCTCATCGGTCTCGCAATACTTGTTATTCTTGTATTCAAATTCAGATCTGGTACTTATGAGAATAACGGGTCCCTTATTCCGGGGTGGTGGGAAATACCTGGCCTTGCAGGCTGGGCGTACCTCATAGGAGCATTCACCTGGCTGGCGTTACGCAACTCGGTTTCTATAACATTAATAATATGGCTTTTCTTCTTCGGACTAACAATTCTTGAGAGTCTCGGAATTACAGGTTTCCTTGATCCTGTGAAACCTTATTTCGGCGTTATAACTGGAGGATATATTCCGTTTATTGCCATCTCAGGTCAGCTGGCTGGAATATTATTGAAAAAATATTCAATCATAAGTATAGGCAAGCCAGTTGTCATAATTACTATTTCTTCTGTGGTACTGGCTGCAACAGGATTTCTGCTTGCACAGAGTATTTTCACAGTTGGTGTTTACGGAAATCCCGGGTGGGCACTGATTGGTATATCATGTACTGCAGCTTTCTTTGCTCTTGTCCTGTGGCTTGACGAAGTAAAGAAGGTGATGACCTGGACAAAATTTCTTCGTACTGCCGGTATCAATATGATGACCGTATACCTTTTACCGTACTTTTTCTATAGTCTGATATGGTTTTCGGGTATAAATATTCTCTTTTATACAGAAGCTGATAAAGCATTTATTTCAATAGCAGGATCCGTGATCTGGACAGGATTTATCCTTTGGATTTGCCTGCTTCTGGTGAAATCAGGAATAAGGCTTAAATTTTAACATACCCTATCTTTTTATATAGCTCATGGAGAAGGGTGCGTCAGGATCCTCTGTTCCTCTCCTTAAATTTGGCTCGTATCCCATCTCAAAACTGAGTTTCCCACCACTCCTAAGCTGGGAATGAAGAATATAATTATTGTCAAGTCTGTGCCCGTTAAGGCTTATATTATGCACATATACGTTTCTTTCCGAATTTAGCGGAGCAGTAATTGTCAGCTTTTTACCGTTTTCAAACGACAGTATTGCTCTCTTAAATAACGGTGATCCAAAAACATACTGATCAGTACCTGGCGTCACAGGATAGAATCCCAGTGCAGAGAAAACGTACCACGCAGATGTCTGGCCGTTATCTTCATCCCCGCAATAACCATCAGGAGTGTAGTTATATAGTTTTGAGAGTACCTGACGCACATGAGCCTGTGTTTTCCAAGGCTGACCGGCGTAACTGTACAGGTAGATCAAATGTTGTACAGGCTGGTTCCCGTGTGCATAATTGCCCATATTCATTATCTGCATTTCCCTTATTTCATGGATCACCTGTCCGTAGTAGGAATAATCAAACACCGGCGGCACATCGAAGACGGAATCAAGTTTACTGACAAAATAGTCTTTGCCACCCATCAGGCTTATCAGCCCGTTAATATCCTGGAACACGCTCCAAGTATAATGCCAGCTGTTACCTTCTGTAAATGCGTCACCCCATTTAAAAGGGCTGAATGGTGATTGAAATGATCCATCCTCATTCCTGCCTCTCATCAGTTTGCGCTCCGGATCAAATACATTTTTATAATTCATCGCACGCTCAGCATACAGGCTGACCTCTTCCTCCTGTTTACCAAGACTGGCTGCCAGTTCACTTATGCAGAAATCGGCATAAGCATACTCAAGTGTACGCGCTGTATTTTCGCTGATACCGACATCATATGGTATATAGCCAAGCCTGTTATAGTAGTTAGCACCAAGTCTCCCGACAGAGCTTACCGGACCCGGGCCATTTGTGTTCTTAATAATGGCGTCATAAAGAGTGTCAATATCGTATCCCCTGATTCCCTTTAAATATGAATCAGCAATAAGTGATGCGGAATTGGAGCCTATCATACAGTCGCGATGACCCGGGCTTGCCCATTCCGGAAGCCAGCCACTCTCTTTGTAAGTATTAACCAGACCGTTCATTACCTTGCTGTTAAATTCCGGATACATTAAAGTAAAAAATGGGAAAAGTGCTCTGAAAGTATCCCAGAAACCATTGTCTGTAAACATATAACCTTCACAAATTTCACCATTATAAGGGCTGTAATGCACCATCTGATTTCCTTCATTATACTCATAAAATTTCCGCGGGAACAATAACATGCGATACAGGCATGAATAGAATGTCCTTACCTGGTCATAACTTCCACCCTCTACCCGTATTCTGCCAAGCTGTTTGTTCCATTCCTGCCGGCCTGTCTCTTTAACCTTTTCAAAATCCGAGCCTTCAGTCTCTCTGATCAGATTTAGCATTGCCTGTTCAGGGCTTATAAACGAAGATGCAACTTTTACATTTATTTGTTCCCCTTTTTCTGTCCGGAAACGGATCATCGCTCCTACGTGATCGCCCTCATCCAGAGTGTTTCCATGCGCAAGCGAATCACCGTGCCATGTGCTTACTTCATCAAAGCCCTTATCAAAAACAGTTACGAAATAATTATGAAAATTTGCTGGCACTCCACCATGGTTATTCCGGCAATAACCTGTTATTTTCCTCTCCTCCGGGATTATTTTAACCATAGATCCCTTATTGAATGCATCAAGAATGATATATAAAGAGTCGCTGGCGGGGCATGTAAATCTGAATATAGCAGCTCGTTCTGTTGGCGTCACTTCTGCTGTAACATCATGATCAGCAAGGTATACACTATAGTAATACGGCCTGGCAATCTCAGCCTTATGTGAAAACCACGAGGATCTGTCCTGTTCATTGATGGTTTCCTTGCCTGTAACAGCCATCAGTGAAAATGACGCATAATCATTTATCCAAGGACTTGGCTGATGAGTTTGTTTAATCCCGTAAATTTTGTTATCATCGTAAGCATACGCCCAGCCATTACCCATTGCCTTTGTCTGTGGTGTCCAGAAATTCATACCCCAGGGTAGTGCTATCACCGGATAAGTATTTCCATTTGACAGACGATACTCCGAATCAGTACCCATCAGGGGATTGACAAGGTCAGCCGGATCTCCCGTATTCTCTGCAACGTAAACATTACATCCTTCTGCAAGAAATAAGAACAGTGAGATCAGAAGTGCTTGTCTGGCATAGTTTAAAATCTTTATCTCAATCATTTATCAGGCTTTTTTCACTAAATAATATTCATGTTGACGATCCTGTCATAGACTATTTCTGGGGTAAGCCAGTTCATGCAGGCAAAATCACCCCGTTTACATTTTCCCTTGCCGTAAACGGTACAAGGCCTGCAAATAAGATCCTCAGAAGGTATTCTGACAAGATAGGCATCGGGTTGCGTCCATGGCCCAAACCCGGTAACGGGGTCAGTTGCTCCCCAAACAGATACCACTTTTACACCAAGCAATGCAGCCATATGCATATTTGAGCTGTCCATCGCTATCATAAACTCCATATGTCCCATAAGAGCCAGTTCATCTTCAAGAGACATCTTGCCTGCCAGAATAACGCAATTTGGAATTCCACTGCTCAACTCTTCAAGGCGGGCTGATTCATCAGATCCGCCAAAAAACCAGAAATTGCAGGGTATTTTATTATAAATGAGCTGCAGGAGCTTTTTCATATTCGAGACTGGCCATTCTTTTAGACTGTGTTTAGCAAATGGCGCTACACCTATATTTATCAGTCCACCTGCAGCAAGCACCTCTGATGCTTTTCTGTCCGCATCACCTGAGACATATATAGTCTTTCCAGTTTCAGGATCAATGCTAAATCCAGCTCTTGAAAATGCTTCACAGTATCTCTCAACAGTATGTTTCAACCTCTTTTTGACTTTCCCTCTGATAATAGCTCTTTTCTCTCCCCTGCCTTTGTCAATTACGGATACCCTGATGCCCTTCATCCTGAACAGGAATCTCAGTATTCTGGTTCTTATAACATTGTGAAGGTCGATAACCAGGTCAGGCCTTCCATTTTTCATCAGATCACCCGATAGTTTAAGTAATCCCGGCACTCCCTTATGTCTGTTGGTAAAATCAGGATTTACTAAATCAATCCCGGCTATTGTCTCAAAAAATAAATTAAATGCTTTTCTGGTAAGTATAGAAATCTCTGCTTCAGGATATTTTTTGCTAAATGCCCTAATAACGGGGGTTAAAAGTGCAACATCCCCCATCGATGAGGTCCTGATAACAAGTATTCGCATGTCAGTACTTCTCGTATGACTTCTCTTCTATAAGTCCTGAAGATGTTTTGATGTTTATTTTTCTCTTAATTACAGCTCTTTTATCGTTTTTCTGGTATACTGAACGTGCTGTCCTGATAAAATCCTCGCCAAAATTCTTTTTTCGCTCAAGGTCGCGGATATGATCCTCAATTTCCCAGAGATCACAATTTATATCATAGAGTGCTTTATAAAGAGGATCATTGCTGCTAAGAATCCTGGATGCAGCATTTTTTAACTCTTCAAATTCCTTTCGCAGGTTTATAAGCTTACTGTTTTCCTTTATTCTTTCGATTTTTATCTGAATGATTGTCAGTTTATCAATTATCTCCCCGTTTGATACTTCTATTTTCATAAAGTATTGATGTTAGATTTATAATCTTCAACTTTCAGCCTTATAAGGAATGTAAAGTTAAAAGAAAGATCAAGAAGTGGAAATCTCCTTAATAAGGATCAACATCGACAGAAATTCTCAGCGATGATGCACCCTTCATGCTTTCAGCCTTTGTTATAATCCCCGCTATCATCATCTTAGCCTTATTCAGAGGTTTTTCCTTTTCAATCTTTATCAAAATATTCCGGATATACCACATCTGAATACGGTTTATTAAGGGTGATTCTGGCCCAAGTACTCTTGATCCGAATACCTGCCTGAGTTCTTTTCCAACAATTTCTGAAAATTCATTCAGCAACTTTCGGTCCTTATGTCTGATCACCAGTTTTATCATTCTGCAGGCAGGCGGATAATTGAATTCTCTCCTCTCTTCCATCTGATGTCTGAACATTCCATCATAATCATTATTCACGACCATTTTTAATATCCTGTTCTCAGGGTCCGATGTCTGAATAATTACTTTACCTGGTCTTAATCTTCTTCCGGCTCTTCCGCTTACCTGGGCTACAAGCTGATATGTCCTCTCATGTGCCCTGAAGTCAGGAAAATTGAGCATCTTGTCAGCGTCCAGTATCCCCACTACAGTTAAATTCTCAAAATCCAGCCCCTTGGAAACCATCTGGGTCCCTATTAGGATATCTGTCTGTCCTTTTTCGAACGATTCAATTATTCGGTTCATGGAGCTCCTGCTCCTTGTTGTATCATGGTCGAGCCTGGCAACACGAGCTTTGGGAAACACTATTTTTATCTCATCTTCTAGCTTCTCAGTCCCAAAGCCCCTTGTTATCATCGCAACAGAGCCACAATTTCCGCATTTGACCGGGACATGCCCTGAATACCCGCAATAATGACAATTAAGCCTGTTAACCTCCCTGTGGTAAGTCAAACGAACTGCGCATTGGTCACACAGTGGTATCCACCCGCATTCAGAACATTCAATATAAGGAGAGAATCCCCGTCTGTTCCGGAATAATATCACCTGTTCGCCTTTTCCCAGTGCATCATCCACAGCATTCAGCAGTTGTGGTGTAAAATGTGATACCATAAGTTTTTTCATGTAAGCTTCGCGGGTATTTGCGATCTCTATGCCCGGAAGTCTGACGTCACCATACCTTGACATTAACCTTGTGATGCCATACTTTCCCTGTGTTGCATTGTAATAGCTCTCCACGGAAGGTGTTGCTGATCCCAGTAGTGTTTTCGCACCTGTAATTGAAGCAAGCATGATGGCTGTGTCTCTTGCATGGTATCTTGGAGAGGGATCATGCTGTTTATAAGACGTATCATGTTCCTCATCCACGATAACAAGGCCCAGTTTGTGAAAAGGCAGGAAAAGGGATGATCTTACACCTATGACAAGGCTTATTCTTTCTTTCTCATCATTAGACATAGTTTTGTGCCATATCTCAACCTTCTGCAGATCATTAAGCTGAGAGTGATAAACAGCCATCCATTGACCAAAATGCTTCTTCAACCGTTGCGTTATCTGGCCGGTTAGTGCAATCTCAGGCAGAAGATAAAGAACCTGTTTTCCAGCGGCTATCTGTTCCTCAATAAGGTGAATGTATATTTCTGTCTTCCCGCTTGATGTCACACCATGCAGTAAAACGATGTCCTTTGACCTAAAATGCTCTTTAATTGAACTCATGGCTTCATCCTGAATATACGAAAGAATGCGCAAGGATTCCACCTTATTTCCCATAGTCCCTACCCTGCTTACCTCAAAATTAACAGACACCATTATACCTTTGCGGATAAGTGATATCAATGAAGACGGAAGAGCACCCGAGTCTTTTAGCAATTCTGATCTCTTAACCGGATGGGGTTCAGTGCCTGAAAAATAGCCGGAATTTCTGAGAAATACTGAAAGAAGTTCGTATTGCCTTGGTGCTGTGGAAAGACGGTCAAGAATTGTATTAAGCTCTTTGCCGGTGTATTTCTTTGACAGTGTAATATATATTTCCTCCCGGGGAGTGTATTTTTCTTTCAGTGATTCTCCGGTGATAACGGCATTCTTCTTAACAAGTTCATCAACTATCCGCATGGTACTCCTTGAACCGGCTGCCTGAGGCAGCGATTTCAGGGGAATAACACCCCTGTTCTCAATTATGTTGAAAATATATGAAGCTTCAGGATTAAGAGTGGCATTTGTATCGAAATCAGTATCCACCCTGATTAATGTCTCGCTTTCAAGAAATAATCCTGAAGGTATAGCAGCTTTCATAACTTCTCCGGGAGAGCACATATAATATTCAGATATCCATTTCCATAAATTCAACTGCGAATCGGTCAGGATTGGACCCGCATCAAGAACTTCTATAATATCTTTCATCCTTCCGGCATCCCTTATCTTGCTGGTCAGATCAACAACAATACCGGAATAGAGCTTTTTACTTCCAAACTGTACGACCACCCTTGATCCCCTGCTTATTTTCCCAACATAACCGGAAGGTACCCTGTAGGTAAAACTGCCTTTTACAGCAAACGGCAATATAATATCTGCATAAAGTTGCTTCATCACTGTGATTCCTGGATCCAAAATAAGAATAATTAAGGAATAGATAAATATCCTGTCAGGGTTGGTAACAGAATTCCCGGAAGAAATTTAACACAGGGCTTTCAGTCTTTAATAAACCCGGATAAAACAGTAATAAGGTGATCTTTTCTGATAGGTTTGATAAGGCAGGCATCACATCCCGCTTCAAGGATAATGTCCTTATCATCTTCGAAAATAAATGCTGTCTGTGCGATTATTGGAAGAGTCTTTCTGATCTTCCTTATCTCACGTGTAACCTCTATTCCGTTCATCTCAGGCATTTGCATGTCGAGTAGAACCAGGTCCAGTTCCGGATTACTTTTTACCATTTCAATAGCTTCTTTGCCTGACCTTGCCATAATAACATTAAGTCCTGTATCAATAAGAATCCTTTTCAGGTAGATGAGGACGTCCTTATTATCGTCGACCAGAAGGCATTTCTTTTTGCTCCAGTCATAAAGAGGAGAAGATGACCGGGATTCATTTTTTACCTTCCTTCGTCCGGCCGGTCTGTATGGTATCGTAAAGCTGAACTCCGATCCAATTCCTTTTTCCGATTCCACGAATATTTTACCACCCATCCTTTCCAGAACCTCTTTAGCTAGCGTGAGGCCCACTCCAAGTCCCTCAAAAGGCCTGTGATGTCCTGTTATCTCCTGCCTGAATTCTTCAAAGATCCTTGAAAGGTTATCCTTGTTAATACCTATTCCGGTATCCTTAATCTTGAACATAATATTATCATCATCACGGGAATATGATAATTCCACCGAGCCTTCCAGGGTGAATTTGACAGCATTGTCCAGCAGGTGGTTAAGCACCCGTCTAAGCCATAACCTATCAGTAAAGATAAGGTCTCCGCTATCATTTAAGAAATTCCTGACCGTAAGTATAATAGGTTTCTCGTTCCTTTTTATCGACACCCTGGTATCTTCTATAACCTCATTAACTATTTCACTGATAGAAGCCTCTTCATATGTAATCTCAATCTGGGCACTTTCAAGACGCGAAAGGTCAATAATATCACCTATTATCTGAAGCAGCTTTTCACTATTGTAATTAATATGATCAACATACTCTTCTTTCACTTCCTTTGGCAGATCGTCAGAAAGCAACAGGTTTGCAAAACCAACCACACTGTTCAGAGGCGTTCTGATCTCGTGTGAAATATTTGCCAGGAAGCTTGCCTTCAGCTTATTGCTCTCCTGTATCTGTATCTTTGATCTTATAAGCTCTTCGTGGTGCTCAACCAATGGTGTGATATCACTCGATACTGTAAGAATCCCTTTGGATTTGCCTTCAGTATCATTTAGCATGACAGCCTGTGTGGATATGTTTAAATAATGTCCGTCGATATGTTTTAGCCTGATTTCGTCCTTGCACGTTTCTGCATCTTTTAAACTATTTTTTATTCTCTCAAAATAGCCTGAGTCATCCGGGTGCAGGTACGCAGACAAACCCGTGGTTCTAAATGTCTGTTTATCAGTCCCTGTAAGTTCGTAAAATGCATTGTTTGCAAATATCACCCTGCCATCATTATCGAATACCGATATTCCATCAGCCACAGAATCGACCACTGATTTATAGGATAATCCCGTATATCCGTTCAGTTCAAACTCTATATCTGTTTCTTTTCCCCCTGCTGATGCTTCTTTGTCGACCGGCATTACAGACTTTTTATTTTCAGATTCCTTTAATTCCTGCAACTGATTCTTCAGTGAGCTGATCCTTTTTAGAAGGAAATAGGCAAGAATTGAGATCAGTATTACTAAAGCACAGATGATTAATATCAGTGATGAAGCAGAAAACTGAATAATTGCAGGGTAACTGGAAAACTCCCTTAAACCGTCAAAAGGAACAAAGAAGCCAAAGGCAACTATAAATGGTAAAACCCGATTGTTGCTGATTCTTTTACGATTCATAAAACCTTTGAAAGACATAACAGTAGTCAACTAAAGAATGTAATCCTCCTTCTTTCACATTATTACAGAACACAACGCAATTTAGTTAAAATACATCGTTAACATGTATGGATATTCCTATTTTTCAAAACATTTTAGTACATTTTTTAAACCGAAATTCACTGTCAGTGTTAATATAAGTATATTTGTCACATCTGTTAAAGGTATTATGTATGGCCAATGACCGAAATTATAAGAGAGGGAGAAAGTATACAAATGGGGAGATAACAGTTTACTGGAAACCTGATTCCTGTGTTCATGCCTCCTATTGCTACAGAGAGCTGATAGAGGTATTTGATCCTGGAAGAAGACCATGGGTAGATATGTACGGTGCAACCACCGGCGAGATTATTGATACTGTAAACATGTGCCCAACCGATGCCCTGACATGGAAGTGGAATGATGAGGGAAAGAACCCGGATGTTGATGCATCCAATACCAATCACGTGAATTTCCGAAGGCCTGAACTACTTTCCAAAGACAACGATGTTTCAGATATCAATCCTGTATCTGTTAAGGTTATGTCTGAAGGTCCGCTCGTGATAAATGGATCATTCACTGTAAAGTATAATGATCGTGTTAAGGAGGTAAAAGAGAGCATCATATCTCTCTGCAGATGTGGGGCCAGTAACCATCTTCCATTCTGTGACGGGATGCATCGTAAGGTTGAATTCAACGATAATTGAATATTTATTTATGAGCGAAGACAAAACATTCAATCCGCAGGCAGTAATAGAAATTATTGATAATGGACCCATAAAAATAACGGGTAATATACTTATCAGCGATTATAAAAGAGATATTATGGACAGTTCTGAGGAAGTCTACCTTTGCCGTTGCGGAAAGTCAGATAATAAACCTTATTGCGATGGCTCCCACAAAAGAAGATAGTAGTTATCAGGTTCACCCGGAGTCAGGATCCGGATTGTCTAGATACAATATGAAAACAGCTTTGCGTTCTTTCATAGGTAGCCCAGCATCGTCCTTCCTTATTTAATTGCCAGATAACCTCAGCCAGTGCTTCTTTAAGGTATTTTATATCGCAGTCTGTCTTATGCAGCTTAAGGATGGAAAACCTTGCATAGGATATATCAAAAGTATTCCCATAAAGGTGAGGGCTGTTTAATGAAGCGTTTAAATTATTCGAAATGAGGTCTTTCATTGTTTCCGTAGTCCTGGTCATTGAAGTCACAAAAAACCTTGCTTTCACTAAACCCATGCCTTTTGTTTTCTGTCTGAACCTTTTTCCAATCTCTACCAGCAATAATTTGCTCTCCGTTGTCAGGTACGGATAGCTGTGAGTGAACTTCTCTATTATTAATCCCTTTGAGGAGCTTACCCTGAACAGTTCACCAGATGCCACGGCATCCATAAGAGCACTTTCATCGCTGCACTCTTTTATCCCTTCGCGTTTTGCCTCTGCAGAATAATCAACTACCCTGTCATTAAGCCTTTTACTGAAAACCGGTTGGGTGTACGGGATGCACTTACTGCTTAGAGTAATCCTGACCATTCTATGTATCCTGCCACTGAAAATAACAAAACAAAGCATAAATACAATAGAAACATAAAGAATTGTCTTCCAGGCCGTTCTGCCTCCAATTTTACAGATTCTCATCCAATAATTTATTCGGTAAGAAATTAAGGGTTAGACGAGCACTTCTTTTACTTTTTCAGCAGCTTCTCTAAATGATATTGCAGAGAATACTTTTAAGCCCGAATTATCAATAATGTCTTTGGCCTCTTCAGCATTCGTACCCTGAAGTCTGACAATTACCGGGACCTTTATTTCTCCTATGGATTTATACGCCTCTACCACACCATTAGCTACCCTGTCGCATCTGACTATACCTCCAAATATATTAATAAGTATTGCCTTAACAGCAGGATCTTTAAGGATGATCCTGAATCCGGCTTCCACCGTTTTTGCGTTTGCACCTCCTCCCACATCCAGAAAGTTAGCGGGTTCTCCTCCTGATAATTTTATAATATCCATTGTAGCCATGGCAAGCCCGGCGCCATTAACCATACAACCCACATTACCGTCAAGCTTAATGAAGTTAAGGTTATGTGCTCCTGCTTCCACTTCAAAAGGATCCTCCTCTTCAATATCACGCATACCTGCCAGATCCGGGTGCCGGAAAAGTGCATTATCATCGAGAACCACCTTAGAATCAACAGCAAGTATTTTATTATCACTGGTTTTAAGCACCGGATTAATTTCAAATAATTGCGCATCACAACCGGTGAATGCATCATATAGCCCTTTAATGAACCTCTGCATATTCTTAAAGGCATCGCCCGATAATCCCAAGTTAAAAGCAATGTTCCTGGCCTGAAATGCCTGCAGCCCGACTGCAGGATCAATCTCTTCCCTGAAAATAAGATGAGGTGTTTTCTCAGCAACTTCTTCAATATCCATTCCTCCTTCCGGGGAATACATTATTACATAGCGACTTACATCCCTGTTTAAGAGTATGCTGACATAGAATTCCTTTGGTTCAGACTCACCCTTGTAATATACATCCTGGGCAATCAGTACCTTGTTAACCTTCTTTCCTTTGGGCCCGGTTTGTGGAGTAACAAGCTGCATCCCAAGTATTTTAGAGGCAAGTTCTCCGGCTTCGGTTACTGATTTTGCCAGTTTTACTCCCCCTCCCTTACCCCTACCGCCGGCATGTATCTGTGCTTTTACGACAAAGAACCTGGATCCGAATTTTCTATCAATTTCCTCAGCCACTATAACAGCCTGTTCTGGAGTCTCTGCCACAAAACCCTCCTGTACAGCCACGTCGTAAGCCTTGAGGATTGATTTACCCTGGAATTCATGAATGTTCATAATACTGTTTTTTGCATTTTAGAAGTCGTCCAAAATAGGAAAAATAAACGTATAATTTGTTTAACTTAGTTAAAAATCAGCTTATGAGGAAGCTTCTTAATGAAGAACTTGGCAGAAAAACAATCAGCCAGTTCAAAGGTTCTGATAAACAGCCGGTAATCATCGTACTGGACAATATCAGAAGTCATAATAATATTGGTTCAGTATTCAGGACTGCCGATGCATTTCTTGTGGAAAAGATCGTTCTCTGTGGCATTACCGCCACCCCCCCGCACAGGGATATTCAGAAAACGGCCCTGGGTGCGACTGAATCGGTAGCCTGGGACTACTTCAAGGGTACAGAGAATGCAATAAGGGTATTGAAAGGGGATGGTTACAAAATAATAGGAGTTGAGCAAGTTGAAGATTCCTTGAAGCTTCAGGATTTCAGACCGCAGCCAGGGGAAAAGTATGCCCTGATATTCGGACATGAAATAAATGGTGTTGCACAAGAGATAATTAATCTTTGTGATGCATGTATAGAAATACCGCAGTTTGGCACAAAGCATTCCTTTAACATTGCAGTAAGCGCAGGAATAGTATTATGGGAAATTACCCGGCAGTTATTTTGAAAGAGAAGAGGCGTTGCAAAAACAACGCCTCTTCAATATAATTTAATCTAAAATTATAGTCATTACTGAACTGCTGATTTGAATGTATCGTCATTCCAGTATTTTGCAAGCTCGAGGTCTTTCTTTGCATAAGCTTTCCAGTCAGCATTGAAACCAATAGCTTCACGGAGTCCGGCGAGCATGTAATTCCTGTCGTCCAGGCGTGCACCAACAACTGCCTTAAGATATGATGGTCTTCCACATTTACAGAGCTCCTTAATACCATCGAGAGTAGTTTTTGCCCTGTTTACATCACCTTTAAGCAACTCGGCAAGAGCCAGGTGGAACGATGGCGTTCCGGTAAGGTAATTCACTGCCGAGTCATATTCTCCTTTTCTGATAGCGAGGATTCCCAGTCCGAATTTTGATTCTGCAGAGGCAGCTGCCATTGAGGTAAAATACTCTTCTGCTTTGGCATAGTCTTCTTTCTGCAGGTATGCAAATCCAAGGTTATTCTTCACAAAGTCATTGTTAGCAAGTGTCTGTGCCTTTTCAAGAGCTGTAATGGCATTATCAGGTTGTCCAAGCTTGAGGTAGCAAACACCTATATTGTTAGCAGCGCGAATACACTTAGGTACAAGTTCAAGAGCCGTCTGGTAAAATTTCAGCTGCTCACTGACATCTGTTGTAAGAGTTGCAGCATAAAGCATCTCCTCGATATCAAGAACTTTAGGATCCGACTTCATGGCTGCAAGGATCTGCTCATCCGAGCGTCCAGTTTTGTCAACATTGACAACGAATTTTGATCTTCTCAGTTTTGGCAATATGTCAGTTTTCAGTACTTCAAAAGCAGATGCCATGTTCCTTATCTCCCTTTCTCGTACTTCAGGATCCGAGTACATCGAAAGAACACGCAGTATAAGGTCTTTATCCTGAATGTTAGAATTCTCCAGTTCCGTTTTGAAACCATCCCAGTCTTCTGCAGTAGTCTTTGCATTGATGAAACCGTCAGCTTTTGCGGCTTCAACCTTGGCAAACTGACTTTCAGCGAATTTTTCAGCAGTACCGCCTCTCTCGCCAGACAGTTTTTCGTTGAATTCATATTTTCCGTCCGGTGATGCATAAGAACTAATCTGAAGACCTTTAAATTCACGATCTGGATCCTCATTAACTTTCTGGATGTATTCTTTCAGTAGTACAATATCTTCAGCCTTCAGCTCGTTGCTGCGCAGATCATACTGGTTAATCAGGTAATTTATATCAGCCATCTGATTTTCTGGAATAATCCTCTGAAAATTATCTTTCATCAGCATCGGCTTTGCATCATTGTCAACCAGGGTTGAAGTGGCTATTACACCATCCGCAATCTTGTATGGATCAAAATTCAGCACGGTGCTTCCCCTGGTGGCTTTTACCCTAACAACAAGCTGGGATACCATCATAGCCTCATTATAAGGCACCTTGCTGTTATAAGTTAGTCTCCCGCCGCTTGCATTGGAGATTGACTTATTGTTCTCCTGAACGCTTTCACCTTGTACCTTAACCATTTCAAAAGCCGCTTCACCACCATCATATGTAAGAACCGGTGTTATTTCCAGGACAGTTTTCTTATCAAAATACTTCTCAGGATAAGTACAATTAATGCTTACCTCAACCTGTCCTCCGTGAGTCTCAAGAATTTTTGGCGTCACTTCATAATTGACCAGGTTGGCATTTGTTTTCATCTTATTCAGACCGCTACAACTTGTCATCAATACGGCGGCAAGAATAAGGATAAAAAAGCTTCTGAATTTTTTCATGGTTAACTGTTTTATTTGTTACTGATTTTTTAGCTATTACAATCGATACAATATAGTAAATTTTTAAATTTCATGCAAATCTAAGTAAAATTAGTCAATCGACACAGTTGGTTGGTCAAAATTATTGCAAAATTATCTTATTAATCCCTGCTGGATAATTATCGAAAAATATTGTATCTATCAATCTCGAATAGTGACTTTCATTTTCGACAAAATCGATTTCATTTATGTCGATTATCAGGTAAGTATTATCCTCGTTCTGCCTGAAGAATGCAAAATAATTATCCTGGACATTTTTAAGGTATTTTGCGGTTATTGAAGATTCATATGTACGACCGCGCCTGGCTATGTTCTTTAGCAGTCTTTCCGGTGCAAGATGCAGATAGACATACAGATCCGGCCTTGGAAGAGACCCATATATTATGTAAAAGATCTGCCTGTAAAGGTTATATTCGTCACCTTCCAGCGTGGCAGCTGCAAACACCAGTGATTTCATGAAATAGTAGTCAGCGACCGTAAATGATTTGAAAAGATCAGGTGAAACGAGTTCTTCCTTAAGTTGCCGGTACCGGTCTGCCAAAAAGGAAAGTTCGAGGGGAAATGAATATTTATCCGGATCACTGTAAAATTTTGGCAGGAACGGGTTATCGGAAAATCTCTCCAGTATCAGCCTGGCATTGAATTGTTCTGCGATTCTTGTCGCCAGGGTTGTCTTTCCAGCCCCAATATTTCCCTCTATAACAACATAATTATAACCTATTTTCATGTCCCCCGGTAATGCTGGTCAAGTTTTAACTACCGGAGGTCAAGTTACAAAAAAAAGACGCTCTGTATGAGCGCCTGTCATATATTTATTCGTGGTTTGGAGCTTGCTTATCCTCTCCTTCCGGCCTTGCTGGTTTTGGCAGTAGTACTTTTCTTGACAGCTTAAGTTTGCCTGTTTTCTGATCTACATCTATCAGTTTAACTTCAATTTCCTGACCCTCCTTGAGAACTTCATCAACGCTTCTGATCTTCCTCCATTCAATTTCTGAAATATGGAGAAGACCATCCTTGTTCGGGAGTATCTCAACAAAGGCACCAAACTGCACAATTGATTTTACTTTTCCCAGGTAAACCTGGCCTACTTCGGGAACAGCAACAATTTTCTTCACCCAGTCTAATGCGGCTGTAATCGCATCTTTATTTTCACCGAAAATGTTAACATCACCATAACCGTTCTTCTCCTCAACTACAATAGTAGTACCTGTTTCTCTCTGGATCTCCTGGATAACCTTGCCTCCGGGGCCAATGAGTGCTCCAATTAGCTCCTTAGGTATTGTCAGCATTTCGATCCTGGGCGCATGAGGTTTAAGCTCAGGACGTGGTTCGGAAATTGCCTGTTCCATGATCCCCAGTATATGTAATCTACCTCTCTTTGCCTGGTCGAGAGCTTTCTCAAGAACTTCAAATGATAAACCGTCAACCTTGATGTCCATCTGAGTTGCAGTTATTCCATCACGTGTTCCCGTAACTTTGAAATCCATGTCTCCGAGATGATCCTCGTCGCCAAGAATGTCAGAAAGTATTGCATATTTTCCTGAATCAGTGTCCGTTATCAAACCCATTGCAATTCCCGAAACCGGTTTGCGTAATTTAATACCCGCATCCATCAGTGCAAGCGTTCCTGCACATACTGTTGCCATTGACGAAGAACCATTGGATTCTAGGATGTCGGACACGACCCTGATTGCATAGGGATTTTCCTCTTCCAGAGGCATCATATTTTTAAGTGCCCTGTGTGCCAGGTTACCATGTCCAATTTCCCTCCTGCTTACGCCCCTTGCCGGTCTGGCATCTCCTGTCGAAAAAGGCGGGAAGTTATAATGAAGGGTGAATTTCTCTGTACCTTTATTAAGCACCTCGTCGATTATCTTTTCATCAAGCTTTGTACCCAGTGTAACTGTAGTAAGTGATTGTGTCTCTCCTCTGGTAAAAAGTGCTGACCCATGTGTGGCGGGAAGAGGATCCACTTCGCATAATATCTGACGGATCTCATCCGGTTTTCTGCCATCGAGCCTTATGTTCTCATCAAGCAACATCCTCCTCGCTGCTTCTTTGTGTACATCGTGGTAATATTTTTTCACAAGAGCTTCATTTACTTCATCCTCCTCAGTGAACTGCTCCAGGAAATTATTTATAACTTCGTCAAAGGCTTTTGTTCTTTCATGTTTGTCTGCAATGAGGCTCTTTGCAACCGCATAACATTTGTTATAAGTCTCATCCCATACTTTCTTTTTAAGATCCTCATCGTTCTCCCCGTGATCGTATTCACGTTTTGCCGGAGACTTAATTTCCATGGCAAAATCAATCTGCGCCTTACAATGGGTTTTAATAGCATCGTGTGCGATCTTAAGGGCTTCAAGCATGTCGGCTTCCGACACCTCTTTCAATTCACCTTCTACCATCAGGATATTATCATAAGTGGCCCCTACCATAAGGTCGATATCAGCCTCTTTAAGCTGTGTGGCTGTAGGGTTTATGATGAAACTACCATTTACCCTAGCCACCCGTACCTCTGAAATCGGTCCGTTAAAAGGAACATCAGATATGGTAAGAGCTGCCGATGCTGCAAGACCAGCTAAAGCATCAGGAATTGTATCCTTGTCGGCAGAAATTAAATTTATCGTAACGAATGTGTCAGCATGGTAATCATCCGGGAAAAGAGGCCTAAGGGCCCTGTCAACAAGCCTTGATACAAGTATTTCATAATCAGAAGGACGAGCCTCCCTCTTCAAAAAGCCACCCGGGAAACGTCCCGAGGATGCATATTTCTCTTTATATTCGACCGAAAGCGGCATGAAATCTGTGTCCTCTTTGGCCTCCTTTGCAGAAACAACTGTTGCCAGCAGCATGGTCTTTCCCATTTTTAAAAGTACCGATCCATCAGCCTGCCTGGCCAGCTTTCCTGTCTGCAATGTTATTGATCTGCCTTCACCAAGATCAATGGTTTTTTCAAATATTTTAAACATGTTTTTTGATTTTTAAAAAGCGAAATTACGAAATAATAAAATTTCTGAATGAAAAAAGGCAATCTGTCATTGCCTTTTCCCCTATTTACGAAGTTTGAGTGCTTTTATTATTTCGCGATATCTTGTGATATCCTTAACTCTCAGATAATCGAGAAGTCTTCTTCTTTTGCCGACCAGTTTGATCAGTGCCCTCTGTGTACTGTAATCATTCTTATTTTTCTTCAGGTGTTCCGTAAGATGACCAATCCTGTATGAAAAAAGAGCTATCTGACCTTCAGCCGTACCGGTATCAACCTCCGACGATCCAAACGATTTGAAAAACTCCTGCTTCTTCTCCGTTGTTAAGTACATATCCTTTACTAATATATTATTTGTCCAAATGTAAATTGAGTCTCCAATTTTGGAACGCAAAAATAAGACTTTTTTATGTAAACCGGCAAACAATTTTCAAATATTTTAATAAGTTTTACAATTTTTTTATCTTCAAGCGATTAATATACTTTCCCTCGTCACATTCCCTGTTAAAAATTTAGTACATCAAACGGGAAATTATACTCCTTTTATTTAAAGACGCATAAATCGCACCAAACGTTGCGTGGATTTACCTAATTATTAGTCTATTGATCAAAGTTTTTTCAACATTCGTCAAAGGGCAGCATAGAAGAAGGTTTGTTATTCTATCATATTTACGTCTTATCTCACTTTCCACTTTCTACTTTCCTCTCTCCCTCACGGTTCCAGAATAAGTTCGTGGTCGCTTTTCAAAGACGCTCCTTCACTAACAAGTTTTACTCCTATCCTGCAATCCAGGCACCTCCTCTTCCGGCAGTATTCGTTTCTGAGCTGCAGAAGAGCCTGGGTATCAAAGGCAGATGCTGGCTCAAAGCCTATACTCTGCCATTCATCAATTACTGTATTTGCTTCGGGAGCAATAGCTTCCAGGAAGGAAAGAGCTCTCCCGGTAATATCGCGATTGTCTCGGATACGGCCATAGGCGAACAGGACAGGGATCACTGCATTTATAATCAGGAGATCTGTAGCCGTATCTCCTGTATTCTTAAGAATGCGTCTGCTCTCTTTTCCGAATACGTAATGATTCTCCCAGTATCGCGATGCGGATACTTCAAAAACACTATGCAGTCCTTTCAGATTGGTCACCTCAGTTATTTTTGAAAACAGACCACCTGCAACTGAAAGCATAGCTGCAAGCTGCGATATTCGAACAGTCGGGAAGTTAGCAGGTCTGAGTCTGCTGAATTTCCATAACCATCCGTGAACCGCCCTGAGGGAGTATTTTGAAGACAGTATTTTGTACTCTTTTATGAGCTCACGAAAATAGTTATCGTTGATTGCATCCCTGAAGAGTCCGTCTTCAAGCATGCCTGCTGCGCCAAATAGCAGTGCTTCAACCTGGAAAAGGTTGTCTGAATGCTTTCTGATTATTCTGAAAGGTATTGCTGCAGCCAGCATTTCAAATGGTTCTGTATTAACCCTGAAACCGAAATACCTCGATAAAACCCTGTAAAATGTCTCTTCCCAGTCGTTCCCCGTATCGGCTAAAATATGTTCTATTGCATTTGTTTTTTCAATTAACCTTTCAACCAGGAGTGAGTGCAGCCAGTGCCTGATAATGAAGCTGTCCATATTCTTTATATCATCCTGGCATGCAATAATATATGGATTATTTACAAGAGTGAAATACTTATCGCTAAGCTTACTGTCAAAATCCATTTCCACAGTCAGAATTTCCTCTCCCCCTGCACTCATGACCTCCTTATCCTTTTCCAAGACAACATGCAGGATAAGGTTATCGTATGAATGATCGAGGTGATGACCATGTTTCTCAAAGTGAGAAGATTTTACATGTATCTCAACATTTCCTGCCCACTCAGTACCATCAATACGAAGCCGGGCATTAAAAAAATCCGGACCCGAATCACGGTTGTATTCACCCGGGTGAATAACCTCGATCAGGTTGTCCTCATTATCTCTCAGGCAAGCGGAATCATAAAGCC
The DNA here is from genome assembly GCA_964595725.1 of uncultured Rikenellaceae bacterium. Classification (GTDB taxonomy): domain Bacteria; phylum Bacteroidota; class Bacteroidia; order Bacteroidales; family VadinHA17; genus LD21. The sequence goes on from CAZQRQ010000016.1 coordinate 39,880, forward strand.
TGTATTTCCACAAATAATGAAGAAATTCTTCCTTCATCGGCAGCACGATTTAAAAGCAGCGAAAGAATAAAGTTATAGTTTTTTGTCAGAATTAACAAGTAAAAAAACAGGAAGTCATTCATTAGTCATTCAGATAATAAGCATCAGAATGAATGACCTGTACAACCTGCAAGACAATTAAATAAGTTTCTTCTCAGAGAGGTATCCGGACATTTCAAGCTGAAGCTTGTGGGCTTTTTCTGCCGCCACCTTATCGAAATTCTCTGAGCTATCAGCGAATATTATTCCGCGGGAAGAATTTACAAGCAGACCACACCTGCTGTTGAGTCCGTATCTTGAAACAGCTTCAAGGCTTCCACCCTGAACTCCTATCCCGGGAACAAGCAGAAAGTGATCTGGTACAATTTTCCTGATATCCACAAGCATCTCGGCCCGGGTTGCCCCGACAACAAACATTAGGTTATCAGGGTTTCCCCATTTCTTGGAGACTGAAAGCACTCTTTCAAAAAGCCTGATCCCGTCTTCATTATGATACTGGAAGTCAGCTGCTCCCTTATTAGATGTTAACGCCAGCAAAATCACCCAATGTTCCTGATAAGATAGAAAAGGAGTTATCGAGTCTTCACCCATATAAGGTGCTACAGTGACAGCATCGAAATTCATTTTCTCAAAAAAAGCCTTTGCATACATTTTCGATGTGTTCCCTATATCGCCACGTTTGGCATCAGCAATAACCAGAAGTTCGGGATCAATGTCCTTTATATAATCGACTGTTTTAACCAGAGAGAGCCATCCCTTGGCACCAAGCGATTCGTAAAAAGCTATATTTGGTTTATAGGCAACAGTATATTTATGCGTGGCATCAATTATCCTCCTGTTAAACTCAAAGACAGGATCATCAGACTCTTTCAGGAAAACCGGTATTAGCTCAGTATCCGTATCCAGTCCTACACACAGGTATGATTTTTTCTTCCTGATGTTTTCGAATAACTGCTGTCTTGTCATTTTATTTGCCTTATTAAATGTTGCTCACCTTTAGTCTCTCAGCATTTTCAGCCATTTGAAGCTTGTCGATAACCTCCTGGATGTTACCATCAAGTATCGAAGGGAGATTATAAAGTGTAAAATTTATCCTGTGATCCGTCATCCTGCCCTGCGGATAATTATAGGTCCTGATTTTTGCTGACCTGTCACCTGTAGAGACCATTGTTTTTCTCTTCCTGGAAATATTGTCCAGATGTTTTTGGTATTCAAGGTTATATAACCTTGTCCTCAGTTCTTTCAGAGCCTTGTCGTAATTTTTCAGCTGAGACTTTTCATCCTGGCAGGTTACCACAATTCCGGTTGGGATATGGGTGAGCCTGATAGCTGAATAAGTAGTATTTACCGATTGTCCGCCCGGACCCGATGAACAATAGGTGTCTTTTCGTACGTCCTCGCTCCTGATCTCTATATCCACTTCATCGGCTTCAGGAAGAACGACCACACTGGCTGCTGAAGTGTGAATACGACCCTGTGTTTCCGTCTGTGGGACTCTCTGAACCCTGTGAACACCTGATTCATATTTCATAACCCCGTAAACACCGTCACCGGATATGCTCATCACAATCTCCTTGTAGCCACCGGCAGTACCCTCGGAGTAGCTGTTTACTTCCATCCTCCACCCCATCATCTCGAAGTATTTACTGTACATCCTGAAAAGATCTCCCGCAAAGATACTGGCTTCATCCCCACCTGTACCTGCCCTGATTTCCATCACGGCATTCTTTTCATCTTCGGGATCAGCAGGTAGAAGAAGAAGCTTCAGTTCTTCCTCCATATCAGGAATCTTTGAATTCAGATCTTCAATCTCTGCCTTGGCCATTTCCCTCATTTCCTCGTCTTTTTCAGAGGCAAGCAGTTCCTTGGCACTTGCTAAATTTTCCACAGCCAGCCTGTACTTCTCATAAGAATCTATAACAGGTTCAAGCTCCCTGAACTCTTTATTCAGTTTTACATACTTCTTCATATCGGAAAGCACATCCTGGTGGGTAAGCATCTCTCCTATTTCCATAAACCTGCGTTTTACTCCTTCAAGCCTTTCCAATATCAACTTGTTTGCCATGGCGTTTCTAAATTTAGCGGTGCGAAGTTAATATAAAAAAGCGGGATAGAAAACAGAGGGCAGTCCGTTCTCTGTAGCTTATTCAGCGTGTGTGGTCAATTAAGTATTAATTTTCTTTAGATTAATGTGTATACTTCGGTGAATCTTGGTATAAAGGTCCTAATAATTAAACGTACCGTGCTCAGAAACAATGGTGAGTTTTTTCTTGTCAGATTTATCGCAATGGCCGATTATCTTCGCATTGAGATTGAAGCCGGCAGCTATTTTAATTATCTCATCGGCAGCATTTTTACTGGTGTAGATCTCAAAACGATGGCCCATATTAAAAACCCTGTACATTTCTGCCCATGAGGTCCGCGACTCTTCCCGTATCATCGCGAAAAGAGGGGGAACAGGGAATAGGTCATCCTTTACCACGTGAATATCTTTCATAAAATGAAGAACTTTGGTCTGCCCTCCTCCGCTACAATGAATCATACCATGAATCTCCGACCTTAGCCTATCCAGGACAGGTTTCAGAACAGGTGCATAGGTTCGAGTAGGTGAAAGGACCAGTTTCCCTGCATCAATACCCAGGTCGCTGATGAAATCGGTCAGCTTCATTTTCCCTGAATAAACAAGGTCAGAAGGAAGCGAAGGGTCATAACTTTCGGGGTACTTTTCTGCAAGGTAACGACTAAAGACATCATGCCGTGCGGAAGTAAGTCCATTGCTGCCCATCCCCCCGTTATATTCACTCTCCCATGTTGTCTGTCCTGAAGACGAAAAGCCAACGATAACGTCACCGGCACCTATCCTGTCGTTCGATATTACTTCGCTCCTTTTCATCCTAACCGCCACTGTTGAATCAACAATAATTGTTCTGACGAGGTCACCGACATCAGCTGTCTCTCCTCCGGATGAGTAAATATTGATGCCAAGCTGCCTTAATTTGTCAAGGATCTCTTCAGTACCATTAATAATGGCAGATATCACTTCTCCCGGAATGAGATTTTTATTCCTTCCTATTGTAGAAGATACAAGTATGTTATCAACAGCGCCTGCACATAACAGATCGTCGATATTCATTACTATCGCATCCTGTGCAATACCTTTCCAGATAGATATATCACCTGTCTCCCTCCAGTATACATATGCAAGTGAAGATTTGGTTCCTGCACCATCAGCATGCATAATATTGCAGTACTCCGGATCATGCCCGAGCAAATCCGGTACAATCTTACAAAATGCATAGGGAAACAGACCTTTATCTATGCTGTCAATAGCCTTATGAACATCCTCCTTAGAGGATGAAACGCCTCTCATAGTATATCTTGATGTGGAACCCATCTGTTAATTTTGGTTTACTAAGGTAGGAAAAAAGTTAAAATTCAATAAAACCATTATTCGGGTTTCGGCATGATAACGAAACTTATTTACCTTTAGATCCGTCATAAAACCGGAAATCAAGACTAAACCTCATATAACTATGAAATTCAACAAACCAAACTTCTTACTGGCATTGATGTTGCCGGCATTCATTAATACGGGTGCACAGAATTCAGTACCAAGGACTCTGCTTCCTGAAACAATAGTGGATGAAATGATTGGAGAGGCATCCGGAGAAAGGGCAATGAATCACATTATTGAAATGGGTGCGTATATTCACGATCGGCCTTCAACGGAGTATTCTGATCTTCTTTTCGAAAGCAGGTATGTTCTGAATAAGATGAAGGAATACGGGCTTGAAGGTACAGATGTAAAAAAATATTCCGGTGGTTCCACCTGGGATGGTATCAAGGCCACTCTCTGGGAAATAAGTCCAGGGAAATCAAAGATTGCCGATTACGGTGACCTCCCTGCAGTACTGGCCTCAGGAAGTAACGATGCGGATGTTACTGCAGAGCTGGTATGGGTAGGAGAAGGGAGACAGGAAGATATGGAAAAAAATGATGTCGCCGGTAAGATCGCTGTTACATCCGGAAGTATCTCTATGGTCCATTCACAGGCCGTTGCAAAGGGAGCCCTTGGCGTAATTTCATACAACTCGCCAAGGCCTGAGAAAGTGCCTCTGGCAATCCCGATAACAGGCATAGGGGGAAGAGGAGGCAGCAGCAATGCAAAATTCGGATTTTTACTTCCGCCAAGGGAGGGCATGCTTCTCCGTGACAAACTCCTGGCAGGAGAAAAAATAACAGTTCATGCTGTTGTTGAATCACAGAATCTTGAATATAACCTTGAAGTGCCCACTTGCATTATTAAAGGCACTGACCCCGGGGCCGGAGAGATCATTTTCTCGGCACATCTTTTTGAAGGGCTGGTTAAGATGGGTGCCAATGATAACATTTCAGGATCGGCTTCAATTCTTGAGATTGCTAGGATGCTGAATACAATGATCATTGAAGGCAGGATAGAAAGACCTAAGAGGACTATCAGGTTCATCTGGGTTCCTGAATTTTCTGGAACAGGACCCTGGGTAAATGACAATAAGGAGCTAATGAAGAAAACATTATGTAATATCAATCTCGATATGGTTGGTCTCTGGTTGAAGGGAAGCAACTCCTTCTTTTGCATGCACCGCACAACATATGGTAATGCCCATTATATAAATGATGTAATGGAGAACTATTTTAACTTCACAGGAATCGGCAACAGGTCTGGCCTTGCGATCTCTCCGGGCAGGGAGGGATATATACGGAGGATTGTTGCACCCACAGGTACTGATGATCCTTTCTACTATTCAATTGAAGACCATTATGGATCTTCCGATCATGAAGTATTCAATGACTGGGGCGTACAGGTTCCTGGTATAATGATGATAACCTGGCCTGACCTATACTACCATACATCCCAGGATATTGCCGATAAATGCGACCCCACACAGCTTAAAAGGGTTTGCTTCATAGGAGCCGCGGCTGCATATACAATAGCAGGTGCCAGCGATGAAATGGCTCTTAAGATAGCCGGTGAGGTTGAAGGCAACGGTGCTGCCAGAATAGGTTTTCAGGTTGAGAGAGCCATAGACGGGATATATAATGCCAATGCTAAGAATTTTGAAACAGCTTATAAGTTATCAAGGAGCTATATCGAAGCCGCAGTATTAAACGAAAAGGCCACCGCTGAAACCACTGCCGAACTGTCCGAAAACACTTCTGGTTATAAAGCAACCCTTGCAAAACTTATCAGTACAATAAATGCGATCGGCAATGGAGCCCTTACGGGATTTGAAACAATTGCTGAAGCAAAAGCAAAATCGCTGGGACTGAAAAGCATTTCATTCAAACCAACGGCTCTTGAAACAAGGGCAAAAACAATAATACCCAGACAGACTTCACTGGTTACAGAAAACGGGTACAGGGGTTATTCCCAGGTAATTTCAGAACTCGATCCCCTGGTAAGGCAGAAGTATCCTGTTGCCACGAGAGGTCTCGATACACAGGAACTGGGAAGACTTTGCAACGGAAAAAACTCCGCTCTTGATATCAAAAAGCTGCTTGATACCCAGATGAAGCAGGGGGAAACCAACCTGGAGGATGTTATAAACTATATTTACATACTTAAAGAGGCAGGCCTGGTGGTACTATAGCTCAGGGTATAGCAAGCTGAAACCCGAGAAAGGAGAGACTTCACTGCCTAATCATATGAACTCACCACTAAAAGGGGGTGAGTATATTTTTATTTATTGGGAGATTCGTAGTCTGTCCTGAGCACTTTGAATTCTGTCCTCCTGTTTATCTGGTGTGCAATTTCCTTCTGTTCCTCGTTCGGAAGAGAATTTATGAACTGCTCAGATAGTACTGTCCCAACCTTAAGGAAGGAATTCTGTGAGGCTATTTCATCATCGACTACCTTCGGGCTCGACTCACCATACCCTTTGGCTGTAAGTCTTTCTATTTCAATGCCTTTACTTACCAGGTAATCCACAACTGACTGTGCCCTTCTCTGCGACAGCGTAAGGTTATATTCTTCAGTATCTCTTGAGTCGGTGTGCGACATAAGTTCAATTGTAACATTGGGATTATCGTTAAGTGTCTCCACCAGTTTGTCGAGAGAAACCATAGATTCCGGTCGCAGGTCCCACTTGTTAAAATCGTAGAAAATATTTGGGAGTTCAATGGGCCTGTCTATAGGAGTAAGCAAAATAGTGACCAGAAAATCCCTGCTTTTATCCTGTCCCTTCGTGGTTTCCTTTTCTTTACCATTCAGATAGCCTTCCATTGACGCAAGAAAGATATAATCGACCTCCGGCTTAAGGTTAAACCTGAAATCACCACTGTTTCCTGTTTCATCCTGCATGTTTGATCCATCACTTGCAATAAGCTGAACCACAGATCCGGTAATGGCAATTCCTGTCTTTTCATCTTTAACAAGCCCGGTGACGGTGAATTGAAGGGGTGGCATTTCGAAAGTGTATAACTCATCGTTGCCTCTGCCTTTCCTTGTAGAACTGAAGATACCTTTTTCTTCTCCATCCTGAAAAGCTATACCAAAATCATCTGCAAAGCTGTTTATGGGAGATTTCATATTCTCTACTATCCAGCTGCCATCAGGCTGAGGTTGTGCTTTAAAGATATCGAGGCCGCCCATACCGATAAGTCCGTCAGAAGAAAAATACAATGTTCCGTCACTCCTGATGAACGGGAATAGTTCATCCCCGCGGGTGTTTATATCAGGTCCTGCATTTTCCGGGGTTGACCACGGTGCATCCTGCTGGTCGCGAGTAACATACCATATGTCTTTTCCGCCAAATCCTCCCCGAATATCAGTCACAAAAAAAAGTGTAAGCCCATCCGGGGATATTGCCGGGTGAGCTGCCACAGCAGAGTCGGGTAGTATCCCAAGGTCTTTGGGTTCACTCCAGCTGTCTCCTGAACGCTGGGCATACATTATCTTGCATCCCTTCTTCTCGCGCTTACCAGCCTCACACCTGGTGAAAAACACCTCCCTGTAGTCAGAAGTCATACTCGGTGTTCCATCCTCAAATTCGCTATTGAGCGATTCTACCGGTACCGGTGTACTCCATTTTGATTTTTTATCAATTCTGCTTTCAAAGATGTCCGTGAAACTCTCTCCTGTTGCTCCATGAGTCTTGTTACCAGTTGCATCGTCCCGTGACGAGGTGAAGTATACAACGCCAAAATCATCTCTTGCGTATGTCGGGCTGAAATCACTATTCCTCGAATTGAGGTCTTTCAGCTCATCTACCTTATATGCTTCCGGATTGCGCAACCATTCATCAGCGAGCTCACATGCCCTTATTTCCTGGTCGGCCCTGGCATCAGAAGGAGCCAGTTGCTTATATTTTCTGAATTCATCTACTGCGGGCTGATATTTTCCGGTTTTCTTGAGAGCTTCAGCTAACTGGTACTGGGCTTCAGGTTTGGCATATGCCGACCTGATTCCTTTCTTATACCACAGTTCTGCGTTACGCGGATCATTAGTAAGCCTGTAGCATTCTGCAACCATGTAACACATATCAGCCTTGAGTGCCTTGTCCTTCACTTTCGAGTAAGCATTCTTAAACTGATCGAGTGCCTCATAGTACTCTCCGGCATTAAAGTACTCATATGCACGGTCCGCCCTTCGCTGCTGAGCCATCAATCCGCTGGTGCCTGCAAAAAGAAGTACAATAATCAGAAGAGTATATTTCATTTCCTTAATGTGTTATTGCAGCAAAAATAATCAATTTTATCCTTCCCCGCATATTAACTAACGGTCATGTCAGCTAATTATTTTACGAAAAAGGGGGGATGTTTCATTCAACATCCCCCCTGATAAAATTTAATAAAATTTAAGCTAAGCCCCGAAAAATCAGACTGCTATCTGGTAAAAAGCAATTCCCTGTATTTCGGAAGCGGCCACATTTCATTATCAACGATCAGCTCGAGCCTGTCAATATGGTCCCTTACTTCATCCAGATAAGGTTTGACATTCTTTTCATACGAAACCGCACGGTCGTACAATCCCATAATCTTGTTGGCTTTCTTCCTTTCCTCGATCATATCATGAACCAGTTTCTTGATCGATGAAATATGATCGGAGATAGTAATAACAACTTCTTTCCTTGGTCCAGCCAGACGCTCAAATTCAGTCTTATCAAATATATCCCTGATAGCCGCTATATTGTTTAACAGTGAGGTCATATAATTAGTAGCAATCGGGACAATGTGATTCATTGCAAGGTCGCCAAGAACGCGTGCCTGTATCTGAACTTTCTTAATGAATTTCTCAAATTCAACCTCCACTCTGCTCTCAATCTCCTTCTCAGAGAAAACGCCTGTTTCGATCAGGGTTGCCTTGGCTTCTGGTTTTAAGTAATTGGTAAGTGTAACAGGTACGCTTTCTATCTTATGAAGATTCCGTTTCATAGCCTCTGCAATCCATTCATCACTGTATCCATCACCATCGAACCTGATCCTTTTCGAATCGATAATATACTTTTTGAGAACCTGGAATATGGCTTCATCTTTCTTCCTTCCCTTTTTGATAATTGCATCAACTTCGCCCGAAAAAATAGCAAGTTGACGCGCAACAGCTGAATTGAGAACTATCATTGCTGCACTGCAGTTGGCAGATGCACCAACGGCCCTGAATTCAAAACGGTTGCCTGTAAATGCGAAAGGAGAAGTGCGGTTCCTGTCTGTATTGTCGAGAAGTATCTCAGGTATCTTACCGATACCCAGCTTTAATTCAGTTTTAAGTGCCGGAGTCATTTTGCGATCTGTGACTTTTGATACAATATCATCAAGTATCCCGGAAAGATATGTTCCCATAAACACCGACATTATTGCCGGAGGAGCCTCATGGCCTCCCAGCCTGTGTGAGTTCGGCTCGTTGATAACGCTGGCAGCCAGAAGTTCCTGGTTGTCATTAACAGCTTTGATTACATTTACCAGGAAAGTAAGGAACTGTAAATTCGTTTTCGGATTTTTCCCTGGCGAAAGCAGGTTGACTCCAGTATCAGTAGCCATTGACCAGTTATTATGTTTTCCCGAACCGTTTATTCCGGCAAATGGTTTTTCGTGAAACAGAGCCCTGAATTTATGTTTGCGGGCTACTCTCTTCATAAGGTCCATTATCAGCTGGTTATGATCTACTGCCAAGTTCGCTTCCTCGAAGATAGGGGCACATTCGAACTGGTTAGGAGCCACCTCGTTATGCCTTGTTTTAACAGGTATTCCCAGCTTGTATGCTTCAAATTCAAAGTCGCGCATGAACGCCATTACACGCTCAGGGATAGACCCAAAGTAATGATCCGAAAGCTGCTGGTCTTTCGAAGACTGATGACCCATCAGTGTCCTGTCAGCAAGCATCAGGTCTGGACGTGCATAATAAAGAGCTTCATCTATCAGGAAGTATTCCTGCTCCCAGCCCAGTGTTGCTATAACCCTTTTTACATCCTTGTCGAAATACTGGCAGACCTTAACTGCGGCTTTATCAAGTGCATTGAGAGCTTTTAAAAGAGGTGTCTTATAATCCAGTGCCTCCCCTGTGTATGAGACGAAAATAGTTGGAATACATAGAGTTGAACCTACAATAAAAGCTGGTGATGAAACATCCCATGCAGTATAACCTCTCGCTTCGAAAGTGTTTCTTATTCCACCGCTAGGGAAACTGGAAGCATCAGGTTCCTGCTGTACCAGAAGTTCTCCCGAAAATGATTCAATTACTTTTCCGTCGCTCCCTCTGTCAACAAATGTATCATGCTTTTCTGCAGTTGCATCGGTAAGTGGATGGAACCAGTGGGTATAATGAGTTACGCCTTTCTCCATTGCCCAGGCTTTCAACCCTGTAGCTACCTGATCGGCTATCTGCCGGGTAATAGGGACTCCTGTTTCAATAGCTGTCTTAACAGCTCTAAATGCCTCTTTAGGCAAATATCTCTCCATCTTGGGGAGGTCAAATACATTTTTGCCATAAAAATCAGAGATAACTTTTGAAGGAGGCTCAACTTCAAGTGGTTTTCTGTCGAAAACATTTCTTAATGCACTAAATCTTAATTCTGCCATAATAGCTTTTAATAAGGTTATCATTTTCAGATGGCGATATTAATAATTTTTGCAATTAAATCCCAATAACTTATTGAAAATAAATTACAAATGGCTTGTTGTTATTATATTGAGTTTGAAGATGAACCCAGGCTTCAATCAAAGATCAAAATACTTGTCTTAATTATCATAATACAGCGCAAATTCATAAGGATGTGGTCGTAACGATAATTCAGAAATTTCGTTTTTAATCTTGTAATTAATATAGGTCTCAACAAGATCTTCAGAAAATACATTGCCTTTTGTTAGGAATGCATGATCTTTTTGTAAAGCCATCAGGGATTCATACAAAGATCCTGGGACATTCTTTATCTGATTCTTCTCTTTTCCTGTAATCTCATAAATATTCTTATCAAGAGGTTTACCTGGATCTATCTTGTTTTCAATCCCGTCCATTACAGCCATCAGCATCGCAGTAAAAGTCAGATAACCGTTACAGGTAGGATCGGGACAACGGAACTCAAACCTTTTTGATTTCGGGCTGTTTGAATACATCGGTATTCTGACAGCAGCAGACCTGTTACGAGCTGAGTAAACAAGGTTCACCGGTGCTTCAAAACCAGGAACGAGCCTACGGTATGAGTTTGTTGTTGGGGCAGCGAAAGCAAGCAATGCAGCTGCATGTTTGAGAATTCCCCCAATTGCCCACAGGCCTATATCTGACATTCCGGCATAACCATTACCGGCAAAGAGATTCTTGTTGTCTTTCCATATAGAGAAGTGGATATGCATTCCACTGCCATTATCCTGGAAAATTGGCTTTGGCATAAAGGTAACTGTTTTCCCATGCTTCAGCGCAACGTTTTTAATAATGTATTTATACCACATCATCTGATCGCCCATTGTCTGAATATCGGCAAACTGCATATCAATCTCACTCTGTCCTCCCGTTGCCACTTCATGGTGATGGGCTTCAACCTTAATACCAAGTTTCTTCATCTCTTTTACCATCTCTCCGCGGAGATCTCCATAGGTATCTGTCGGACTTACCGGAAAATAACCGCCTTTATAACTAGGCTTGTAACCAAGGTTGGGTTCCTCGATACGATTTGAGTTCCATGCACCTTCAACTGAATCTATCTGGTATAATCCTGTGTTCTGGGTCTGATCAAAACGTATTTCATCAAAAATAAAGAATTCTGGTTCAGGCCCTACGAAAGCTATATCTCCTAATCCCGATTTCCTGAGGTATTCCACTCCCTTTTGGGTGACATAGCGTGGATCCTTTGAATAGTGGTCGTGTGTTACGGGATCAATTATATCCGCAATTACACTTACAGTAGGTTCTTTGAAGAATGGATCAATCCTGGCTGTCGAAGGATCGGGAATAGCTAGCATGTCTGACATATGAATGTCCTGCCAGCCCCTTATTGAAGAACCGTCAAATCCCAGACCTTCCTCAAATGTACTCTCATCCCATAGGTCAACAGGATAAGAACAATGCTGCCATGTTCCTAATAAATCAACGAATTTTAAATCGATTGTTTCGGCTCCATGTTTTTTCGCGAAATCAAAGAATTCTTTTGGTGTCATAAGAGAAATTATTAAAGTTATTAAAGCAATCTAATTTTCCTAAATCTGGTCTGTTGTAAAATAATCCTGTTTTTATAAACAATTTCTGAGGCAAAAATACATATTTTTATAATCTACCCCCTATAACTTTGATCTTTTTTTAGATATTTTATGCATTTTTCACAAGATTACCCCTCGTTTTAGCATTAATTATAGGAAATCTGTCAATAACAGAGACATAACCTGCTAAATTATGAGATCAAAATATGCGTGATTGCATCCGGGCTACCTTCAGGTTTGATGAGAAATATAAATCCCGGAATTTCCTCAGGGGTTGTCATTATTGTCTGATGAAAGAAATCCTATTTTTTCATGAATAATATCTATAACAGATTTAGCTATTTATCAAGGTGGATATAAACTGAATTTTGTTATATTTGTCGCCTGATTTTAATAGGTGATAATTAACAAAGAACAACTAACTGTATTATAAATGTCAGCACTTCAATATTTACGTGATAAAGCCGGAGTTCTGGTTGCGGGTGTAATTGGTCTTTCACTCTTCATCTTTGTTGTGAGTGATTTTTTCGGAGGCAGCAGGAGCCAGCGTATAAGGCAAAGGAAATATTATGAAATAGGGGAAATCGGGAAAAAGAAGATCTCTTATCAGGAATATCAGCAAAGAATTGAAAACCTGCAGGAAATATACAAGCTTTCAGGAACAACCAACATTGATGAAGCTACTCTTGAAAATATAAGGGAGCAGGTATGGATGCAGATGGAAAGGGAGTTGCTTCTGGATGTTCAGTACAAGGACCTTGGCATCGGCGTAAGTTCTGAAGAGCTCGATGAAATGGTACTGGGAAATGAACCGCATGCCATTGTCAGGCAGCTTTTCACTGATAACCAGACTGGCTTTTTCAATAAATCATTTCTTGTAAACTTCCTCAAATCAACCGAAGTTGATGAAACAGCGAAGAAGTACTGGCTGTTCTTTGAGAACGAAATTGTGACCGACCGGATGAATTCAAAATACAATAACCTCGTTACTAAAGGATTATATGTTACCTCAAAACAGGCTGAATTTGAGAGTGATCTTTCCAGGGAGACGGTCGACTTCAGTTACCTGCTTAAAGGATATACATCTGTTGCAGATTCATCTGTAACTGTTTCCGAAAGTGAGATAAGCAGCTATTATTCAAAGCACAAGTCAAATTACAATATGACTGCCCAGAGGGATATTGAATATGTTTCATTCGATATTACTCCTTCGGAAGAGGATTTCAGCCAGGCGCTGACCTGGATCACAAATGCCAAAGAAGAATTTGCGACTACAGACGATCCCGTACAATATATTAACAGTACTTCGGATACCAGGTACGTCGGATTTTACTATCCCCTTAGTGAGGTTCCCGACACATTAAAAGATTATGCCAGGGCAGAAAACAAAGATGTTGTTTTCGGGCCATATCTCGAGGATGGATCTTACAAGCTTGCAAGGTTGCTTGATGTTGCAGACAGGCCTGATTCAGTGCATGCACGTCATATCCTGATATCACCGACAACAGGCTCATCAATTCAGCAGGCTAGAAAAACAGCCGACAGTCTTGTCAATGTAATAAAGACAGGCAGCCCGTTTGAGGTTCTCGCTCTGACAATGTCTGACGACAAAGGCTCATCGCAGCTTGGCGGTGATCTTGGCTGGTTTACCGAAGGACAGATGGTTGTTCCTTTCAATAATGCATGCTTCAGTTCGAATAAAGGTGATATCAAGGTTGTTGAAACCAGCTACGGTGTACATATAATAGAGATACTGGATATTTCGAAAAAAGAGAGAAAATATGATATTGGAATTATTGACAGGAAAGTGGTGGCCGGATCGATGACCAACCAGAAGATATACGCTGAGGCCAGCCAGTTTGCGAGTAATAATGACAATTATACAAAATTCAACAGGGCTGTTGCAGAACAGAAGCTTGACAAAAGGATTGCCAGCAACGTAACGCCTCAACAGAAGACCCTTCCAGGCCTGGATAATCCCAGGTTTCTTATTATGTCGTTATTTCAGTCAGAGGAAGGAAAGATAATTCTCGACAATAACAACCAGGCTATTTTTGAGATAGGCGACAAATATGTAGTTGCATACTGCACCAAAATCACTGAAGAAGGTCCCGCTCCTCTAAAGGATGTTGAGAATGACATACGTTATATAGTGATCAGGGAAAAGAAAGCAGATGCCATCGCTGAACAGCTTGAGCAAGATATTGAATCAGGTAAGACTCTTGATGAGATCGCCTCAGATGAAGGTACCCAGGTCCAGGAAGCAACACAGATAAATTTCAGCTCATATTCGGTTCCGGGAGCAGGAGTTGAACCTGCCCTAATTGCAGCATCAACAGTAGCAGAGGCAGGAATTGTTTCTGGTCCGGTTAAAGGCAACAATGGTGTGTTCCTTCTTACTGTGAACAGCATAACAGAAAGTACTGACGAAGATATTGAGCTTCTTAAGGAAAGGCTTACTTCAACGTTCCAGATGAGAGGCACATATGAAGCCTATGAGGCTATCCGGAAAAAGGCAAATATCATCGACAAGCGCTATAAATTCTACTAGGATTCAAGATCCCGGAACTAAGGTGCCTGCGAATCCTATACAGTCGTAAATCGTTGTATAATAGAGGGATCGTTCATTTCTCTTGAAAGACCTTGTATAAATTCCCTGGGTGTGCTGAAGGTGTCAAGTATCAGAAGACCATCGAGGCAGTTATTGAATTTGGGGTCAATATTGAAACCTATGATTTTGCCGTTGATTTCCAGGTACTTTTTAAGCAGTATAGGGATGTGGTATCCGGGTTCGATATCTGTAATTATTCTCTCAATTTTATTTATATCCCTTTCAGAAAAGTCAATGAAGACACTTCTGTCTATTGTTCTATCAGGCTTTGGAACGAAGTCCTTTATTGGCCTGATCAGTTTTGAAAGTTCCTCATCCCAGAAATAATTCCTGATAAACTCCACAATCAGTGTTTTTGAAAACCTTGAAAGGTCGTTGCTGATGCTTACCGGTCCAATCAGGTACCTGTAGTCGGTATTCCTGAGAAGGAAGACCATTATTCCTTTCCAGAGCATGAAGAGAGGGATTGCTTTCTTCTGGTAATCCCTGGCTATGAAAGATCTGCCCAGTTCAATAGCTTCTCTGAGTATAGGTGAGAACTCCCTGCTGATATTAAACAATGAATTAATATAGAAACCGCCAATTCCGTAGTTTTTCAGAATATCCTTCCCCTTTCCTATCCGGTAAGCCCCGACGAGTCTTTTCTCTTCGGTATCCCAGATAAAAAGATGGTGAAAGTAAATATCATATTCGTCAATGTCGATACTTTTATTTGTGCCTTCACCGACCTCTCTGAAGGTAACCTCCCTCAGCCTTCCTATTTCCCTGAAAATATTTGGTATGAATTCAACCGGAGCACACAGAATTGAGTAGTTTTTTGTTACGAATAATTCATGATCCGGTCTTATTTTTTCGAATTCGTCAACCAGCGTTCCCACTGGAACCGGGCTAATGATTTCCTCCGGCCTGCCTTTGATGGGTTTTGCGAGTCGTGTCAGGGGTTTCTCATGTTCAAGAGTGGATCCCAGCGTATAAACCCGTGCTCTGAGATAACGTCCATATTTGGTTATGTCGGAGAATTCTGCCTGCTCTCTGACAGATATAGGGGCGCCAATTCTTATTTTAATTGTTCTTTTCCTTTTATTGAGAAGTTCTTTTGGAAGTTCTTTTTTTTGGATTACGGGATTTATTTTTCTTATAATATGAGTCAGTCTCGACTTGGTACCGTGAAAATAGACAGGCACTACCGGCACGTCTGCATGGCGAACAAATTTCAAGACTGTAGTTTTCCAGTCCTGGTCAAGTATTATTTTAGGTGCATCCCAGTGTTTTGAATCTTCTGCAGTGGGGAAGATGCCTATACAATGTCCATCCCTGAGGTGCGCCAGGCCTTCCCTAATTCCACGGTATGAAGATTCTTCCTCTCCTGAACTTTCGTAGGTGTTCACAGGGATTATTATTTTGCTTAAGGGCAGGATATCTTTCAGGAGGTGGCTGGCCATTATTTTGAAGTCATCTCTTCGTGAATAGATAAGTTTAAACAGGAGCATTGAGTCAATTCCCCTGAAGGGGTGGTTTGACACGGCAATAAACGGGCCTTTTTCGGGAATATTTGGCAGGTCGTCATCGGGCAGGTCGATATTTAATTCTAGCTGATCGAGCAACAGGTTAATAGCAACGAGTGGGGACTGGTCTTTTGATTCTGAATAGATTTTATTAAGCCTGCTGTATTTAAATATTTGCAGGAGAGTATCAGTTAGGATAGTACTTCCCTTTAAGGAAAGGCCTGAGTCTTCCATTATGGATAATATTGTAAAACAAATATAATAAATTAAGAAGATGAGAGACAATTGGGAGGGTTATATAAAAAAAAACCCGCCTTTCGGCGGGGTTAAATTAAAGTCGGCGACGTCCTACTCTCCCGCTGACGCAGTACCATCGGCGCTGGTGGGTTTAACTTCTCTGTTCGGAATGGGAAGAGGTGGTACCCCACCGCTATAGTCACCTAAAGACTATGAATATCTTTAGACACGTTGGCTTTGAAAGTTAATAAAACTTACTCAGAAAGTACACGGGTAATTAGTACTGCTCGGCTTTGACATTACTGCCTTTACACCTGCAGCCTATCAACG
>CAZQRQ010000017.1:0-54904 GCA_964595725.1 uncultured Rikenellaceae bacterium
ATCGCGGAAAAGGGCACCTATAACGTAAGGGTGGCTGCATCTTCAAATGATAACGGGCTTAAAGGAAGCTTTAATGTTAGAAGAACACTTACAGTCAGAAAAGAGTCGGATGCCCTAAAACCGCCGGTAGTGATCAATGAGCTTAAACCAAGGTAGTAACTAAGGCCTGATGGAAAAAATCCTGAAAGTCGGGATTCTCAGGGAAACAAAAAACCCGCCTGACAGAAGAGTACCGCTTACTCCGCCGCAGATAGTTGCTCTGGAAGAGCTTTATCCGGGTGTGGAGTTCTTTGTTCAGCCAAGTGATTCGCGATGCTACTCTGATGAAGAATATGACTACCTGAATATAAATCTTAAAGAGGACCTGGGAGATTGTGATATATTGATGGGTGTTAAGGAGATCGATCCGCGAACATTCCTGCCTGGTAAGATTTACATGTTTTTTGCCCATGTTGCAAAGCAGCAGGCCCAGAACCGGGGAATGTTCAGGGAACTGGTAAACAAGAAGATACGCCTGGTCGACTATGAATATCTTACAACTGATTCGGGTAAACGTGTTGTTGCCTTCGGCAGGTATGCAGGTATTGTCGGTGCTTATAATGCATTAAGGGCCAGGGGAATAAGGACAAACAGGTTTAAGCTTAAGCCTGCATACCAGTGCCATGATCTTGAGGAGATGTGGGCTGGTTTGCATCTCATCCAGCTTGTTCCGGGTCTGAAAATTCTTGTCACAGGTGAGGGCAGGGTGGCAAACGGTGCCATGGAGACCCTCAGCATTCTTGACCTGGTAAAAATAGGTCCGGAGGATTTTCTTACCAGGGAATATAATATCCCTGTTGTATGCCAGATAGGCCCCGGAGAATACGTAAGAAGGAAAGACGGGAAAGCATTCAGCTTCAGCGATTTTGTGTCCTGTCCCTCTGATTACGAATCAGCTTTCCTGCCATATACCGCAGTAACGGATATACTGGTTACAGGGCACTTCTGGGATCCGCGGTCACCGGGTTTCTTCACAGTTGACGATATGAAGGATCCTGCTTTCAGGATATCTGTTATCGCTGATGTGAGCTGTGATATAAACGGGCCAATCCCATCTACATTGAGGGCAACAACAATTGCAGATCCCTTCTATACCTATAACCCTTTTACACAAAAGGAGGAACCTGCATTTTCAGGCTCAAAAGGCGTTACCGTTATGGCTGTTGATAACCTTCCCGGAGAACTGCCAAGAGATGCATCACGGGATTTTGGTCAACAGCTGATGAATAACGTGCTTCAGGACCTGCTTACAGGCGATGAAAGTAACATGCTGAGACGGGCCACTATAACAAATGATGGTAAACTGACAGCTAACTTTTCATATCTGGATGCATATCTGAGTGAATAAAATTCTGACCAATGACTTCAAGACCTCACGACTCTCTAACAAATACATTAACCTAATAACTAAACTATGTTAAAAACACTTTTTATGCTTCTTCTCCTGGTACCGCTGAATATCCTTGCACAGGTTGACAATGCGCCTGTGGTTGGAGTCAGCGATAAACGGGTCGAAGTATACGGGCTCAGGAATGCCCGTGTTGTGGTCGATTATCAGACCACGCTGGAAAACGCCGATATACTGATATCGGATGGCAGGATAGAAGCTGTCGGAAAAGGCCTGGCCTTTCCCGCGGGGACGACAGTCTTCGACCTGACGGGCAAAACAGTTTATCCGTCTTTTGTTGATGCCTATGCAGGAAACTATGGTATAACCACCTCGACTAGCACCCCGGAGGCAAATCCTTATGCTGCGTTTTTGAACCCGCAGCAGGGAGGAAGAGCTGGAGCTGCCCAGGCCACTGGCGGGCCAAGAGTTGCCGACTACTGGAATGACGGTATTCATGCTTCTTATAATGTGTCGGACGAATTCATTCCCGATACAAGAACGGCAGGAGAGTACCGCCAGGCCGGTTTCGGTTCAGTTGTTACCTTCAAGACCACAGGAATTGCAAGGGGTACTTCTGCCCTGGTGAGCACCGGTGACGGCAAAGCGAACAATGTCATTATCAAGAACAGGGCATCAGCCAATTATTCGCTGGGACGAAGCAGGTCTGCCGACCAGTACCCGGCTTCCCAGTTCGGGATCATTGCCCTGATGCGCCAGCTTAATTATGATGCACAGTGGTATAAGCAGCTTCCGTCCGGATATTTTCATGATGACGGGATTGAAGCCTACAGTTCAAACCTGTCGCTGCCACAGGTATTTGAAGTCTCAAACAAGATCGAGGTTCTGAGGGCCGACAAGATAGGCAAGGAGTTCGGTATTAACTATATTATCAAAGGTGCCGGTGATGAATACCAGACTATAAACGACATTAAGAATGCCGGTAACAGGCTTATTGTACCGGTTAACTTTCCTGAAGCGCCGGATGTAAAAGATCCTTATAATGCCATGACGGTTACCTATGCCACACTCAAGCACTATGAGCTTGCACCGTCCAATCTTTCCAGGCTCTCTGCAGCTGGACTGACATTTGCTATCACATCGTCTGATCTTAGAAGGCGATCTGATTTTTTCTCGAACCTCAGGAAGTCAGTTAAAGCCGGTCTGCCGGAGGCTGAGGCCCTGAAAGCTCTTACTGTAACGCCGGCCGCCATGGTTGGTGCATCTGATCTGGTAGGGGCCCTGAAGAAAGGCATGATAGCCAATCTCCTGGTCACTTCAGGGAATATTTTCGCGGACGATTGCGTTCTTTACGAGAACTGGGTCCAGGGAAAACCATACAGGCTTGTAGACCTCAGGATACATGATATACGAGGAACCTATACACTCAGTATTGACACAGCGGAATACAAAATGGTCCTTTCAGGGACTATTGACAAACCTACTGTCAGGCTGACCTGTGATTCAACAGAGATACGCGGCGCTGCTGTCACCCAGGAAAAAGACATTGTAAGCATTACCTTCGACAGGGGTCGTACAGGGTACCGGTTATCGGGATATATCTCGGGAAAGAATTTAGAAGGCAGGGCGCAGCTAAATAATGGTATATGGCAGGACTGGACAGCCTCTTATTCAAGCGCTGAAACCGGTCCTGCTGCAAGGCAGAGAAGGCCGGCAACCAGTTCTTCTGAAACCGGAGATGTGGTATACCCTTTCACAGCTTACGGTTTTACCGAGCTGCCGAAACAGGAAGATGTACTCTTTAAGAATGCTACAGTATGGACAAACGAGAAAGAAGGTAAGCTTCTTAATACCGATGTACTTGTCCAGAAAGGCAGGATCGTAAGGATAGGTAAAAATCTCCAGGCATCAGGGGCAAGGGTAATAGATGCTACCGGTATGCATCTGACACCGGGCATTATTGACGAACATTCACATATTGCACTCGATGCCACTAACGAAATGGGCCAGGCCATAACATCTGAAGTGAGATGCAGCGACGTCATAGATCCTGAAGATCCAACCATATACAGGCAGCTTGCCGGCGGTGTGACGGCAGCACAGATACTGCACGGATCAGCCAACCCCATTGGTGGCCAGTCAGTGCTTATCAAGCACAGGTGGGGCCATAATGCAGCAGAGATGATGATCGATAACCAGGTGGGATTCCTGAAACATGCCCTGGGTGAGAATGTCAAGCGCACCGCAAGCAGGTATCCCAATACGAGGATGGGAGTGGAACAGATAATAAGGGACGCATACATGCGGGCCATTGATTACAATAACCAGTGGAAAGCATGGAACGCCCTGAAACCTGCCGACAGGATCGGTAAGGTACCTCCGCGCCGCGACCTGGAGATGGACGCAATAGTCGATGTGCTCGAGAAGCGCAGCTTCATTACATGTCACACGTACGTACAGTCGGAAGGCGCAATGATAATGAGCCTTGCTAATGAGTTCGGACTTAAGGTCAATTCACTTATTCATTTTAATGAAGGCTATAAAATAGCTGACCAGATAAAAGCTTATGGAGCAAATGCGTCAGTATTTTCCGACTGGTGGGATTATAAATACGAGGTGTATGAGGGTAGTCCTTATAATGCCGGTATGCTCATTGAACAGGGTGTCCTTACCTGTATACATTCAGACGATGCCGAACAGGGGAGGAGACTTAACCAGGAAGCTGCCAAGATCATAAAATACGGTGGCATTCCTGAAACAGAAGCCCTGAAGCTGGTTACACTCAACACTGCCAGGATCCTGCACGTCGACGACAGGATGGGGAGTATTAAGGTCGGTAAGGATGCAGACCTGGTACTCTGGACCGATAATCCTCTTTCAATATATGCAAGGGCCAGCAAGACGATGGTCGATGGGACAATATATTTTGACGAGGATGTTGATGCCAGAATGAAAGAGCAGATCGACAACGAACGTAACAGGATCATTGGTAACATCCTGAAGCAATCGCAGTCGCCTGCAACAAGCTCACTTAATATACCAAGACGATGAAGCACAAAATTATACTATCCTTATTGCTGATTACAGCCTGCCTGGTGCAGGCATCAGCCCAGGTGCCTGCTGTTGCACCGGCACAGAAGAAACCTGTCATCCTTTCGGGGGGTACTATCCATACCGGGACGGGCGAAATAATTGAAAACGGACTCATAGCTTTTAATGCCGGCAAAATTACATTTGTTGGTAAAGCAGCTGATTATAAACAGGATAAAAGCAGCTCCGAGGTTTTTGATGTTACGGGCAAGCAGGTTTATCCCGGACTTATATTTCCCAATACAAACCTGGGGCTTATCGAGATTGGAAGCGGTGTTGATGTGGCTTCGGATGACCAGGAGACAGGGGAACTCAATCCGAATGTCAGGGCCATAGCTGCTTATAATACCGATTCGCATGTGATCCCTGTTATCAGGTCGAACGGTATATTGCTGGCACAGATTGTACCAAACGGATCATTGCTTCCGGGAACGTCAAGTGTCGTTCAGCTTGATGCCTGGAACTGGAAAGATGCTGCCTATAAGATGGATAACGGGATACAGCTTGGCTGGCCGAGGAGCGCATCCGGCGGAAGAGGAGGTGGCGGAGCCTACCAGATGAGAGCTGCTTCGGGAGCTAACTCATACGACAGCAATGTTGAAGAGCTGGAGAAGATATTCACGGACGCGGTAGCCTATGCGGCAATAGCTAAGCCGAAGGATATAAATCTCAGGCTCGAAGCCCTAAGAGGACTTTTTGACGGATCCAGGATCCTGTTTATCAGCTCGTCAGAACCAAAGGGCATAATTTCCGCGATTTCTTTTGCAAAAAGGCATGGCGTAAAGAAGATTGTGCTTGTGGGTGCCGACGAAGCAGCATGGTCTGTTAAGGATTTTCTGAAGGAAAATAAT
Organism: uncultured Rikenellaceae bacterium; assembly: GCA_964595725.1. Taxonomy (GTDB): domain Bacteria; phylum Bacteroidota; class Bacteroidia; order Bacteroidales; family VadinHA17; genus LD21. The sequence continues at coordinate 5,329 of CAZQRQ010000017.1, forward strand.
ATTCCTGTTTTGCTCGATAATCCCCAGAGCCTGCCAAGATATGATTACAGTGATGTGAGAATGCCGTTCAAGCTTGCCGCTTTGTTCAGCAAGGAGGGGATACTTGTGGGCCTTACATATTCAAAACAGGCCTATGGCAACCTTCCGTTTGTGGCCGGCCAGACTGTACCTTACGGACTTACAAAAGAGGAAGCACTGAAGACAGTAACTTCCAACACTGCAAAGATCCTGGGTATTGATGATGTGACAGGATCCCTCGAGACCGGGAAAGATGCCAACATTGTCGTGTCGACAGGGGATATCCTTGATATGGCGACCAACAACATTGAGCTCGCATTCATAACAGGCAGGAATATCAGCCTGGATAACAAGCATAAGATGCTTTACAGGCGTTTCGAGGAAAAGTACAGCCAGCTAAAGGGTGAAAAATAGAAAAAAACCCCTGCCCGGTATCCATCTGCGGGACTCTGTGTAACCAAAAGAACATACACAGAGTTCCACGGTTGATTACACGGAGATTTCACAGAGATTAGTACTTTTGCAGGATGAAGATCTTCATTATCGGAACTGCTTACCCGTACCGTGGCGGACTGGCTGCTTACAACGAAAGACTTGCACGCCAGTTTGTTGCAGAAGGAAATGATGTTACTGTTCTTACATTCAGCCTTCAGTACCCCGGGTTTCTTTTTCCTGGCAAAACGCAGTTTATCAATGGCCCCCCACCCGAAGGATTAAATATTATTCGCAAGATAAATTCGGTAAATCCGTTTAACTGGATTTCGGCAGGACGGAGGCTCAGAAAGGAAAAGCCGGATATCCTGGTCTTCAAGTACTGGTTGCCGTTCATGGCCCCCTGCTTTGGAACTATAGCACGGATAGCACGCAGAAACAGGCATACGAGGGTGATATGTATCTTTGATAATGTTATTCCGCACGAAAAGAGGCCCGGCGACAGGCAGATGACCAGGTATTTCACTTCGGCCATTGACGGGGCAGTAGCGATGTCGGAATCAGTGCTTTCCGACCTGCATGGCTTCAGGCAGGATATACCTGTGAAGCTGAGTCCGCATCCGCTGTTCGACAACTTCGGAAGTCCCATCAGCAAGGCAGATGCCGTAAGAAAGCTTGGACTGGATGCAGATAAGCCCTATGTTCTTTTTTTCGGATTTGTCAGGGGGTATAAAGGCCTCGACCTGCTTCTTAAGGCTTTTACGGATGAGAAGATACGGGCACTGGGTCTCAGGCTCATTGTTGCCGGGGAGTTCTACGAGGATGAAAAGCCCTACAGGGATATTGTAAGCAATAATAAAATAAGCGATATAGTCTTCTTTTTCAACAGGTTTATAAACGACAGCGAAGTTTCGGTGTTCTTCAGCGCGGCAGACCTGGTGGTACAACCTTATAAAAGTGCCACCCAGAGCGGGGTAACGCAGATAGCATACCACTTTATCAAACCAATGGTTGTTACCGATGTGGGGGGATTGAGAGAGATCGTTCCCGACGGTAAATGTGGTTATGTTGTCAGACCTGAACCACAGGAAATTGCAGGAGCAATAGCTGATTTCTTCGAAAAGGGCAGGATGGAAATATTCAGGGATAATATCGTGGTTGAGAAGAAAAAATATTCGTGGGATAAAATGACCTCATCACTTTTAGAAATATACAGAAATTGCACCGGAAATGATAATAAGGAGTAAAGCCCCGCTGCGTCTTGGACTGGCCGGTGGAGGTACAGACGTTTCACCATATTCAGATCTTTACGGAGGGGCCGTTCTGAATGCAACAGTTAACCTTTATGCTTATGCCACAATAGAACCGCTGGAAGGCAAAAGGATTCAAATCAATTCTGTTGACAAGGAGACGGAGATCGAGCTTGAATCAGGCAGTATACTGGAAACAGACGGTACTCTTGACCTGGTAAAAGGTGTCTACAACAGGATAATCAGGGAATATAACCTGAAGCCGTTATCATTCAGGCTGACAACCTTTGTTGATGCTCCTGCCGGTTCCGGTCTTGGCAGTTCCTCAACCCTCGTAACAACAATCCTGGGTGCATTCACAGAATGGCTCAGGCTACCACTGGGTGAATACGACATTGCAAGACTGGCATACGAGATAGAAAGAAATGACTTGGATATGGCAGGAGGCAAGCAGGATCAGTATGCCGCCACTTTCGGAGGTGTTAACTTTATGGAGTTTTATAACAACGGGAAGGTAATAGTAAACCCGTTAAGGGTAAAAGATCAGATCCTCAACGAGTTGTCGAATAATATTATCCTGTTCTACACGAGTACCAGCAGGATATCCTCGAGGATAATAGAAGACCAGAAGAAGAATGTCGACAACGGTGTTACAGGATCGGTTGAAGCAATGCATAAGCTCAGGGAACTTGCCGTTGCGATGAAGGAGGCAATACTTAAGGGTGAACTCGACCTGATCGGAGAACTATTGAACCTGTCGTGGGAATATAAGAAAAAGATGGCTGACGGTATTTCCAATGAATTCATTGACGAGATATACAGTGAGGCTATAAGGGCAGGAGCGACAGGAGGAAAGGTAAGCGGTGCAGGAGGAGGAGGATTTGTCTTCTTCTATTGTCCCGGTAATACCAGGTACAAGGTGACAGAGGCTTTGAAGAAATTCGGGGGACATCCACGCAGGTACGGATTTACCAGGTATGGCCTCGAGACATGGACCATTTAAAGTTGCATAGATGAAGGAAGCTATTGTTCTGGCAGGAGGACTGGGTACCAGGCTCAGGCATATTGTGCCGGATCTTCCGAAATCGATGGCGCCGGTAAACGGCAGGCCCTTTATCAGTTACGTACTGGCATACCTGGCACGGCAGAAGATATCCACGGTAATTGTGGCTGCCGGTTACAGGCACGAACAAATAATATCCGGAATAGGTAAAAGGTTTATGAATATGGATGTTAAATATTCTATTGAGGATGAACCCCTTGGTACCGGCGGAGCAATGCTAAAAGCCTTCTCCTGTACCGGCTCCGGATCATGCCTGGTGTTAAACGGAGATACCCTGTTTACTGTTGATATTGCGTCATTCACGGGGCATTTCATTGAGAAAAGACCCGCGATATCCGTAGCTGTAAAACCGATGGAAAACTTCGACCGTTACGGGAATATAACACTGGAAGGCGAAAGGATAAAGTCGTTCAATGAGAAGAAATTCTGCAGGAAAGGAATCATTAACGGGGGGGTATACCTGGTAAACAAAGAATGGATGATAATGAACAGTCCTGGTCCTGTCTTTTCATTCGAGAAGGACATTTTGCAGAAAAAGGCCGTGGATGAGATGATAACAGGTTACATCTCAGATACATATTTTATTGATATAGGTGTTCCGGAAGATTATTTTCGCGCTGAAAGAGAGCTGGCTGATCCCGGTGAATAATAAATCAGATCTTTATCCTGTCACGTATCAGGTAATCGTTTCTTCCTGCAGAGGTCCTGTTTATCAGTTCTCCCAGGAAGCCGGTAAGGAACATAAGTGTGCCTATGATCATCACGGTAAGCGCTATGTAAAAGTAAGGGCTGCTGGTAATTAGCGGTGCCCTCAAATCATGATTTACATACCATAGTTTTCTTCCCCCCAGGTAAGCGGCCATCACCAGGCCGATCAGGAACATAAGGGTTCCGAGTGTTCCGAACAGGTGCATCGGGTTTTTCCCGAAACGGGTGATGAAGCCGATGGTGAGGAGGTCGAGGTATCCTTTAATAAACCTGTCGAGGCCGTATTTCGTGACCCCGTATTTTCGCGGCTTGTGCTGTACAATTTTCTCTCCAATCTTATGGAATCCTGCTTCCTTAGCCAGCATCGGAATATACCTGTGCATCTCCCCGTAAACCTCTATACTCTTGATCACATCCTTCCTGTACGCTTTCAGCCCGCAGTTGAAATCGTGCAGCTTAATACCCGACGACCACCTTGCCGTACGGTTATAGAACTTACTTGTGAACCGCTTTATAAAAGGATCATATCTCTTTTTCTTCCAGCCCGAGACAAGATCATATCCTTCATCCTTAACCATTTTATAAAGGCCGGGTATCTCATCAGGACTGTCCTGGAGGTCTGAGTCCATGGTTATTACAACATCGCCCGTTGAGTTGCTGAAGCCTGTATGCAATGCCGCAGCTTTGCCATAATTTCTCCTGAACCTTATGGCTTTTACAAAATCTGATGAATTGCTGAGATCGTGGATGACATCCCATGAAGAATCAGTGCTGCCATCATCAACAAAGATAATTTCAAATGAGAATCCTGCCGACCTTGATACCTTTTCAATCCATGAGGTTAATTCGGGCAGGGACTCTTCTTCATTATATACCGGGATGACAACAGAGAGATCCATCAGTGATCTTTTTATATCTGATCCTCCGGCAGATCGAGCAGGGGATTGCCTTCCTTCCTGGTGAATATTGCTGCAATAAGTGACATAATTGTACCGCCTATCATCGATCCGAAAATGCTCAGAGGGGCAGTAATTTCAGGTACCATAATCTTCTTCTGGAATGCCATGCCGGCATCAATGGCAGCCTGCGGGGCACCGCGCTTAACCATCGTTTCCTCTACCATTGCGAGCTGTTTGTCAATAAGACCGGGATCAATGAATTTGTAAAGTATATATGTAAAAATTGCCGCAATTATTGAATAGTACAGGAACATTACTACTCCGGCTCCAACCGACTGGCCATAGGTAATGTATCCCCCAAGGAAATTATCCCGGTATGACCTGATCAGGTAATACAGTACAACTATCTGGATCACCAGGCCGGCCAGGCCCATCATCCTATTCAGGGTCATGTCTAAAAAATAAAGGAGGAGAGTCCAGACAATACCTATTAAACCTAATATTATGCCGTTTGTAACGTTAGCTTTCCATACAGACACCTTCTGTTCCATGCTTTCCGATTTTATTTCAGGTTGAACAATAACAAATATAATTGAAATTGGAATATATTAAATTACTGCCGGCTTTTTATTATTTGTTCACGTGCGAAAAAGTTCATATTTTTGCAAAGGGTAAGTCTTATACGACCAGCTCCTGCTGAACTCCCCCAGGATCGGAAGGTAGCAAGGGTAGGCGGTTGTAGCGGTGCGATATAAGGAGCTTACCCTTTTTTATTAGGCACTTTAGGCACTTCCAACTTTAGGCACTCTATGCACTTTTCTATATCTTTGGAAAAAATTTCTATATGCTCATCCGTATTTATCCCGAGAATCCAAGTCCTAAGCAGATCAGGCTGGTTGTAGAGACCCTGGAAAAAGGCGGGATAATAATATATCCTACTGATACGGTATATGCCATGGGTTGTGACATACGATCACAGAAAGCAATTGAGAAGATCGCAAGGTACAAAGGTATGAACCCGGCCAACCCGGATCTCTCGGTGATCTTTCACGACATGAGCCAGCTGGCCGAGTATACGGTTATCCATGATAATAACCTTTTCAGGCTTCTTAAGCGGAATCTCCCCGGGCCTTTTACCTTTATTGTCCAGGCAAATAACCAGATCCCCCGGTTATTCAAGGACAGGAAGAAAACTGTTGGCATAAGGATACCTGACAACAGCATACCGCTCGAGATAGTGCGGGAGCTTGGAAGGCCTATTGTAACTACCTCTGTACATGATGCTGATGAGGTAATTGAATATACCACCGACCCTGAGCTTATACACGAGAAATACTACGACTTTGCTGACTTGGTGATTGACGGGGGCTTTGGTAATAATGAAGCTTCAACAATCGTGGACTGTACCGGCGATGAGATCCAGATCCTGAGGCAGGGACTGGGAGAGCTCGAATTCTGATTACTTCCTGAAGAAGCTCCTGGCAAAGAGTATCATAACCGTAATAAGCTCAAGTCTTCCCAGCAACATCAGTCCCGACATGAACCATTTTCCGGTTGAAGATACTGTTGCGTAATTTGTAAATGGCCCGAATTTACCCATGCCCGGGCCAATATTACCAAGAAAAGCCGCCGAGGTGCTGAATGAGGTTATGATGTCATACCCCATGAAGGAAAATACAACAGAGCTTACGCACAATACCAGGAAATAGAGGGTTACAAAGACCAGGACGTTGTAAATTATACTCTGTGGTAATATTCTCCTGTTGAGCCTTACCGGTATGAATGCATCAGGATGGATAAGCCTTCTTAGTTCGGTCCTGTTGTTCTTGGTCATGATGAGAAGCCTGCTTATCTTCATTCCCCCGCTGGTTGAGCCTGAGGTTCCGCCTGTAAACATCAGGATAAAAAATATTATAATAATAAAGCTTCCCCACGAGGTATAGTCGCTTGTATAATATCCTGTTGTGGTAATTATCGATATAACATGGAAGAAGCCGTTCAGAATCGAGTTACCGAGGGAATAGGTCGACTTCATGAAAATTGCCGGAATTGCAATTATGCTGAAGATGAGGCATATAATGGCATAGAATGAATACTCGTCATTTTCGGTGATCTTACTGAAATCAAGCTTAATACCAAAATAGATTATTGTCATATTTGTCCCGGCAATAAACATGAAAATAGTAATTACAACCTTTACGAGGGGTGATGAGTAAAATGCCAGGCTGTTATTGTGCGTGGTGAATCCCCCGGTTGAAAGCGTTGTGAATGAGTGGCATACAGCATCAAAGAGTGTCATTCCCGTAACAAAGAGAAGCAAGACCTCTGCTATTGTAAGGACAATATATATTCCTATCAGCCTCTTTACAGCGTCTATTGTCCTTGGATGTATCTTATCGGAAGTCTGCCCTGAGAAATCGGTAGTTGCAAGCTGGATATTGATATCCCTGAAGACGGGAAGGACATAAAGCGACAGGAAGATAATACAAAGTCCGCCTATCCACTGTGTCATGCTTCTCCAGAACAGTATACCCTTTGGCATCGATTCAACATCGGGAAGGATTGTTGCCCCGGTGGTGGTAAAGCCCGAGATAGACTCGAAGAAGGCATCCGTAAAGCTTTTTATTGAACCGCTGAGCAGGAATGGGAGAGTCCCGAAAAGGCTGAAAATGAGGAACACACCGGTAACGATAATATATCCTTCTCGGTTACCGTATACTTTTTCTTCTTCCCTGAGCGGGACAAATGCACCTATACCTGCAAGTATTGTAATGAATGCAGAGTAAATAAAGGCGCTTGTTGTTGTTTCATAATAAATGTAAGAGATCAAAGCGGATAACAGCATCAAAAGGCCTTCTAATATGAGCAGTACACTGAATACCCTGGCAATGATTCTGTAATTGATCATGACGATCAGGTGAATAATTTGGAAAGTTTATCGTAGGCTGAAGGCAGCGTAAAGACCACAACCCTGTCGTTGGCTTTCAGAATTGTGTCACCGGTTGCAATAAACGGTTTACCGTCCCTGATTCCACCACCTACAATTGCATCATCCGGGAAGTCGAGAGTCCTGAGTGTCCCTTTCGTGATCCTTGCTCCGGCCGGAACGTTGAATTCAATCAGTTCGGCATTGGCCCCGGTAACTAATTTAACCTGTGTTACATTAGGGTTTGTAGTATGTCTGAAGATCCTGCTGGCTGAAGAGATCTTTTTATTTATAATGGTATCTATCCCGATATTTTCCGCAAGGTTTATATATTCCATGTTCTCAACCTCAGCAATGGTTTTCTTGATACCCATTTTCTTGGCAAGCAGGCAGGATAGAATGTTGGTTTCAGAGTTACCGGTTACCGCAATGAAGCAATCCATTTTTGTAATGCCTTCCCTGGTGAGAAGTTCAGCATCGCGGCAATCACCATTTATTATTAGAGTATTTTCAAGCAGCTCAGCGAGAGATTCACATTTATCGATATCTGTATCAATAAGTTTGACCTCCGAGGTTTTTTGCATATAAAGGGCTATATGCTTACCGATCCTGCTGCCACCGACAATCATGATGCTCTTAGCTTCAAAATTCTCCTTACCCGAATTTTTCATCATCTCATCGATACCCTCCTGAGTGGAGATCACATAGACCAGGTCTCCCAGCTCAAAGTGCTCACTTCCCCTGGGTATTAAGGTTTTATCATTTCTCTTTATTGCAATTGCCCTGTAATTATCCGTTTTAAAAGAGATGGATACTTCCTCAAGGCTCTTGTTCAGGATCGGTGCATTGGCATCCAGCTTCTGTACATACATAGCGAGCTTACCACCTGAGAATTCCATAAACTCAGTAGTTCCGGTTTCGTGGAGTAAACCCAGAACTTCCCTTGCTGCTATAAGCTCGGGATAAATAAGGGAATCAATACCAAGGGAGTTGAAGAAATCCTCGTTCTTGTCTTCAAGATACTCGATATTATCAATCCTGGCAATCGTCTTAAGAGCCCCCAGCCTCTTGGCAAGTATCGATGAAGTGATATTTGTGTCTTCTGAGTGCGTTACCGCTATGAACAGGTCGGTTTTTTTCCGGAAAGCGGTCTGAAGCAGCTGAACCGATGTTGCCGACCCGTGATAGGTAAGAACATCGAGTGTAGAATCTATAGGTTTGAGCCTGTCTTCTTCAGAATCAATTAGGAGAATCTCGTGATTCTCATTCGAGAGCATCTTTGCAAGATGTGTTCCAACTTCACCGGCGCCTGCTATTACTATTCTCATGGAGATTTTTAATTGAAAAACCCTGCAAAATAAGCTATAAATCAGTTAATACTCAAGTTTTTTCCTACTTTTATTTTCCTGCTTCTGCCGAGTGATTTGCGATAAGCTCCTGATTTTCTGACTATCCATATTTTATCCCCGGCCACAACGGGAATAGCGTCGTAAGGAACCGAATATTCGGCAGCCTCACTGAAAATAATATGCGAGTTTTCGTAGCTGGTAATACTATTTTTCCCCCCCGGCGTAGGCCTGGTTCCTGTGACAATGAAAAAATCCGGTATGTCATTCCCGGGTTGAGATCCCTGCAGATCCTCGCATATCAGGATGCTGGCATCTCCTGTTCTTATGTATAATGGGCTTGAATCCAGGTAGTTATATACCGGGCTTAAGCCACGTGCGGAGGCGTGCCTGATTACCTCACCCGGCAATGAATCCATGGTTGTAAACACTTCAAGTCTCCTTCCATAGCGTATCCCGGCAGTTGTGTTGCTGTTGGAGTTATAGACTATAAGCTCATTACTGTTCTTAAGGGTGATAAGGTTGATGCTTTTTACAGCGAAGAAAATAATGAAAAGGATAACAGGCCACCTGATACTTATGCTCTCCCTGTTGACTATAAAATGTAACATTGTAAGAATTGAAACGGTTAGAATGACGCATTCTGTAGTTGTCATACCTATATTTTCGATTGTTGAATCAGGAAGCGACGCAGCGTGTGAAGTCAGGAAAAGGGTTATACCCGATAACCTGTCAAGCAGAGTTGTCATTATTCCGGATACGGGACCAACAGGAAACGTAATCCATACCAGGCATCCTGTAATTACAACAAGGGATGCTACCGGCACTATGAGTAGATTTGTTAGCAGGAAGTAAGAGGGGAACCTGTTGAACAACGTCACGGTAAGTGGGAAAGTACCGGCCTGGGCTATAAGGGTTACGCATATCATCTGCCATAACTTATCAGTAATCCTGTATCTGAATGAGAGCTTCCGGTAAAGACCTTTGTAATATGCAATTATGGGGATAACTGCTGAATATGAAAGCAGGAATCCTGAATCGAAGAGGGTGGAAGGTCTTAGCAGCAGTATAATGAATGCTGATGCAAGCACAAGGTTTATGTTGTTAACCTCCCTTTTCATGATGTGGCCGGCCTGGATAAGTGAGAACATAAGCGTGGCCCTCATAACAGAAGGAGCCAGGCCTGTTATAAATGCAAATCCCCATAAGATGACTATTACAAGTACAACCCTTAATATCCTGAGCTTGTTGCCGAAAAAGAACAGTATATTGTAGATGAAGAGACTTAATATGCCGACATGTAAACCTGATACAGCCATTACATGTATTATACCAGCCCTAATGAATTCCTGCTTCAGTTCCGGCTCCAGGAGGTCCTTTTCACCAAGAGTAATTGCTGCCGCTACAGCCAGGTTGTCGCCGGAAATACCCCTCTTCCTGTAGCTGTTGATCATTTTTTCCCTGAGTATAAGGGCAACGGCTCCAGGATTCCTCGAAGATGGACTGGAGACGGAGATGATGTCCTGGCTATTAACGAATGAATAGTACCTGGTATGTTTTCTCTCCATGTAAAACCTGTAGTCAAATTCATACGGGTTGCTTCTGTTCCTGATCTCGAGGGGGCGGGCATGGAAAATTATATCATCACCCGGCAGGATAAGGGATGAGGTACTATCTCCCTTTGAGAGGTATAGAAGGACGGATCCCCGTACCTTTCTCACTACTATGCCTGATTTAACCCTATCCAGCTTAACGGTAAGCAGCCATGAATTATCCTTCTCTTCAGGAAAATCGCCAACCTTGCCGGTGAATAGTGCTGCTTCTGGTTCAAGGTATGAAATGTTCTTTTTTTCAATTGAATACAAAGCCAGACCGGCCAGGTAAAGAGATATAAATAATGGCAGGGCGTAATAGTAATTAACAGGACGCCTGTTGAACAGGAATGTTATGATGATTACCACAACAGAGATTACCATGGCCGGTATGATCGTACCAGGGCCTGGCTCTGTGTAATGACCAGACACGATACCACAACAAAAGGGTACAAGTATCCGGATAAAGGGTATAAATGTACGGTACACAGCCGCTAACTAATGCGAGACTGTGTAAAAATAATAAAAAACCGGATTATTTATTTCTTCCTGGGTTTATAAACGATAGTTCTGTACTCTGCATCAAATTTTCCCTTGCTGATATCGCTGAGTTTGCCTTTTATCAGTTGTTTTTTCAGGGGATTGATCTTTTCAGTGAACAAGATACCGTCGAGGTGGTCATACTCATGCTGGATTATCCTGGCCTTGTAGCCCTCGTATACTTCATCATAATATTCCCAGTTTTCGTCGTAGTACTGTATCCTGATATGCGATTCCCTTTTAACTTCCTCACGAATATTGGGAATACTGAGGCAACCCTCGTTCATAGGGACGATTTCACCGTCCTTTTCCACTATATGTGCATTTATGAAGACCTGTTTGAAGTCGGCAAGTTCAGGCTCATCTTCGGCGACCGGTGCGCCGTCTATCACGAACAGCCTGAGTGATTTGCCAATCTGGGGCGCGGCAAGACCAAGTCCTTCGGCACTGTACATGGTCTCAAACATATCAGCAACCAGTTCCTTGAGACCGGGATGATCCTTTTCGATTTCTTCCGATACTTTCTTCAGTACGGGATGACCGATTACGACAATTGGGTATATCATTTTCTTATTCTACTTTTTACTTTCGTTAAATGATTTCCTCTCAAGAAAGCTCTGGAGGATCAGTGATGCGCTCACTCTGTCAGCTATCGATTTATCCATTCTTTCTTTTTTCCCTGCCCCGGATTCCAGGATCGCCTTCTGTGCTATTTTTGACGTAAATCTCTCGTCAATCAGGTGAACAGGCTTATCCGGGAAAAGTTTCCTGAGCCGTCTTATAAAAGGTTCGATGTACTTAACCGATTCACTGGGCAAATTGTTCAATTGAACGGGGTATCCCACGACGAATTCGTCTACAGTCTCCCTTTTAAGGTAATCAAAGAGGAATTTTTCAATTTCGCCCACCGGAATTGTAGCAAGCGGGGATGCTATTATTCTCAGTCTGTCGGTAACTGCAATCCCAACCCTCTTTTTCCCGTAATCTATTGCAAGTACTCTTCCCATTTCAGAGTTCAGGATACAAAGTTAATAATCATTCCTTTAAATATAAAAACAGCCCGGAACGAAATAACATATCCGGGCTGCATTCAAAATTAGATATCTTTTATTATTCAGCCTTTGCAAACTCCATTGCCGCAAGCCGCTGGTAGGTCTTATACCTCCATTTTGAATTTTCCTCAGCTGCCTTGAAGAGAACTTCTGCCTCGTGAGGGAATGATTTCAGAAGAGATGTATAACGTACTTCCGAGTTCAGGAAATCCTGGAATTTTGTCCAGTCAGGCTCTTTTGAGTCAAGGGTGAAAGGATTCTTACCCTGGGCTTCAAGCTGGGGATTATACCTGTAAAGGTGCCAGTAACCTGACTTAACAGCCTTGTCTTCCTGGCCCTGTGTCATCCCCATTCCGTCTCTCAGCCCGTGATTGATACAGGGTGAGTAAGCAATGATAAGTGAAGGTCCGGGATATGCTTCTGCTTCCTTGATAGCTTTGAAATACTGTGAATTGCTTGCTCCCATTGCAACCTGGGCAACATAAACATAACCGTAACTGATTGCCATCATTCCGAGGTCCTTTTTCCGGATTTTCTTTCCTGATGCGGCAAATTTGGCCACTGCACCTGCTGGTGTGGATTTTGAGGCCTGTCCTCCGGTGTTGGAATATACTTCTGTATCCAGCACGAGGACATTTACATCTTCACCCGACGCCAGTACATGATCGAGGCCTCCGTAACCGATATCGTATGCCCATCCGTCACCACCGAATATCCAGTGTGACTTTTTGACGAGGTACTGCTTCAGGCTGAGGATCTCTTTCGAAAGTTCCGATTTATCTTTTTCGCAGGCTTCAATTACTTTTGCGGATGCAAGCCTTGATGCTTCGGCATTATCCTTGCCGGCGATCCATTCTTCGAAGGCTGCCTTAAGTTCTCCGTTCATAGAGCTCCTGGAGAGTGCCTCGTGCATCTTCAAAGCAATCCTTTCCCTCATCTTGCCTGAGCCAAGGGCGATACCATATCCATATTCAGCATTGTCTTCAAAAAGTGAGTTTGCCCATGCTGGTCCCTGGCCATTCTTATTAACTGTATAAGGAGTGGCAGGTGCTGATCCTCCGTAGATTGAAGAGCATCCCGTTGCGTTGGCAATAGTCATCCTGTCGCCGTAAAGCTGTGTAATAGCCTTGATATAAGGTGTTTCACCGCAACCCGCACATGCTCCGGAGAACTCGAACAGTGGCTGTGCGAACTGGCTGTTCTTGACATTTACGAATTTATCAACAACAGTATCCTTATAGCCGATCACGTCGTGCATGTATTCCCAGCGGGGAGCTTCTCCAAGCTGGCTTTCGAAAGGCTTCATGATGAGAGCTTTGTTTTTCGACGGGCATACATCGGCACAGTTGCCGCAACCTGTACAGTCGTATATGCTGAGCTGTATCCTGAACTTGTAGGCTTTGAGAGCTCCCGGAATACCCTGGATGAACTTCGTGCCTTCAGGTGCCTTGGCCGCTTCCTCGTCGGTGAGGAGGAACGGACGAATTGCTGCATGAGGACATACATATGAGCACTGGTTACACTGGATACACTCGTCAGGCTGCCATTCGGGTGAGAAAACTGCTATACCTCTTTTTTCGTATGCCGTCGTTCCCGGAGGAAATGTTCCATCCTCCCTGCCGATGAATGCACTTACCGGAAGGTCATCTCCCTTAAGGCTGTTTATCGGTTCAACAACATCCCTGATAAATTCCGGGACATTTCTTGTATCTTCTTTTTTTGTAACAGTAATACCGGCCCATTCTTCAGGGATCTCAACCTTAATTACTTCACCTCCCTTTTCAACTGCCTTGTAGTTCATCTGGACTACATCATCTCCTTTCCTTCCATAAGTCTTATAAATGGCTTTTTTCATTTCATCCACAGACTTATCGTAAGGAATGACATCAGCTACCTTGAAGAATGCGGACTGCATGATTGTGTTTGTCCTGCCGCCCAGGCCAATATCCTCGGCAATCTGTGTTGCGTTGATGATATAGAAATCTATTTTTTTAGATGCCAGGTATTTTTTCATGTGGTCCGGAAGACGGTTCTTTGTTTCCTCTGCATCCCATATAGAGTTGAGAAGGAAGGTTCCTTTACTTTTTAGACCTTTAAGCATATCGTACTTATCGAGGTATGCCGGAACATGACATGCTACAAAATCAGGTGTATTGACAAGATATGGTGAACGAATGGGGTTGTCGCCAAACCTGAGGTGCGATACTGTTATACCACCTGATTTTTTTGAATCGTAGGCAAAATATGCCTGGCAGTATTTATCGGTAGTATCACCAATTATTTTTATCGAGTTTTTATTTGCACCCACCGTACCATCAGAGCCCAGTCCATAGAATTTAGCCGAGAACGTACCTGCGCATGATACATTTATTTCAGGCAACAGGGGCAGTGACTTGAATGTTACATCGTCGTTTATTCCAACAGTGAACTGGTTCTTCGGCTTTTCAAGCTTCATATTTTCATATACAGACATGACCATGGCCGGTGTCGTGTCTTTAGAGCTTAGTCCGTAACGTCCTCCGAGAATTACCGGCTTGAGATCATGCTCGTAGAATAATCCCTTAACATCGAGGAAGAGAGGTTCTCCATTGGCACCAGGTTCTTTTGCCCTGTCGAGAACTGACAATACCTTCACTGATTTTGGAAGAACATCAAAGAAGTGTTTTGCCGAGAAGGGTCGATAGAGATGCACGCTTATCAGTCCTACTTTTTCACCTCTTTCTGCAAGGTAGTCGATAGTCTCTTTAGCGGTTTCTGTTATTGATCCCATTGCGACGATTATTCTTTCTGCAGCAGGATCCCCGTAATATGTGAATGGTTTGTATTCCCTTCCCGTCAGCTTTGCTATCTCCTGCATATATGATGCAACGATATCGGCAACAGGTTCATAGAACTTGTTGATGGATTCTTTAGCCTGGAAGAAGATGTCGGGATTCTGAGCTGTCCCCCTTGTTACAGGGTGCTCAGGATTGAGGGCATTATTTCGGAATTTGGCAAGGGTTTCCCAGTCAATAAGCTTCTTGAGGTCCTCCTTTTCGAGCATCTCGATCTTCTGTACCTCTGCCGATGTCCTGAAACCATCAAAGAAATGAAGGAAAGGGATCCTCGACTTAATAGCTGAAAGGTGAGCTACGCCTGCCAGATCCATTACTTCCTGGACACCTCCGCTTGCAAGCATTGCAAAGCCTGTCTGTCTTGTTGCATATACGTCACTGTGGTCACCGAATATTGAAAGAGCATGAGCAGCAACCGACCTGGCACTGACATGGAAGACACCCGGCAATAATTCTGCAGCTATTTTATACATATTCGGGATCATAAGCAGGAGTCCCTGTGAAGCAGTAAAAGTAGAACAAAGAGCCCCCGCCTGCAGTGCACCGTGAACTGCTCCGGAAGCTCCGGCTTCCGACTGGAGCTCAACAACCTTTACTTCTTCCCCGAAAATGTTTTTTAATCCATTGGCAGCCCATTCGTCAATGAATTCTGCCATTGTTGATGATGGTGTAATAGGATATATGCAAGCCACTTCGCTGAACATATATGCCACATGCGAAGCGGCCTGGTTACCGTCGCATGTTATGAATTTTTTTGTTCCCATTTTAAATTATAAATATTTGATTAGAATTAGTTACAGTAGTTAAATAAACAGCAAATATACTAAAAAAAGTGATCCTTTATTCGCCATTCATTGATATCAGGAATTCTTCGTTCGATTTGCTCTGCATCAGCCTGTCGCGCAGGAATTCCATGGCTTCAACACCATTCATATCCGACAGGTAGTTGCGTAGCACCCATATCTTTTGCATGATGGTTTTATTGAGAAGAAGGTCTTCTCTTCGTGTGCTCGATGCAGGAATATCAATGGCCGGGAAGATTCTCCTGTTAGACAGTTTCCTGTCGAGCTGTAATTCCATATTACCTGTTCCCTTGAACTCCTCAAAAATTACATCATCCATCTTCGAACCGGTTTCTGTAAGGGCAGTGGCTATTATTGTGAGAGATCCTCCGTCTTCTATATTACGTGCGGCCCCGAAGAACCTCTTCGGTTTGTGAAGCGCGTTTGAATCAACGCCACCCGACAGAACTTTGCCGGAAGCCGGTGCTGTGGTATTGAAAGCCCTTGCAAGCCTTGTTATGGAATCAAGCAGAATAACTACATCGTGACCGCATTCCACAAGTCTCTTGGCTTTTTCCAGAACAATATTTGCAACCCTGCAGTGCCTCTCAGCCGGCTCGTCGAATGTAGATGCAATAACTTCTGCCTTTACATTACGTGCCATATCGGTAACCTCCTCGGGCCTTTCATCAACAAGCAGGATCATCAGGTATACTTCGGGATGATAATTCGCAATAGCATTTGCAATCTCCTGGAGCAGTATTGTCTTACCTGTTTTTGGCTGTGCCACTATAAGGCCTCTCTGACCTTTGCCGATGGGTGAAAACATATCGATAACTCTTACCGAAAGAGATCCTTCTCCAGGGGTACACAGGGTGAATTTTTCATTTGGAAACAATGGCGTGAGAAAATCAAACGGTACCCTGTCCCTGATATAATCGGGGCTTCTTCCATTTATTTCTTCCACTTTTATGAGCGGGAAATATTTTTCTCCCTCTTTCGGCGGACGTATTGAACCCTTGATGGTGTCGCCGGTTTTAAGCCCGAAAAGTTTTATCTGTGATTGTGATACATAGATATCATCGGGTGAATTAAGATAGTTGTAATCTGCTGATCTTAAGAAACCATAGCCGTCAGGCATGATCTCGAGCACTCCTGTATTGAAAATAACGCCTTCAAAATCGAAAGGTTTTTCTTTCCTTTCTTCCTTTTCCTTTACTTCCGGCACATCTGGCGTTTCTTCAACGTCTGCTGCCGGATTTTTTTCGACCGGCTTAACCGGTTTTGATTCCATAACAGGCTTGACTTCATCATCGACGATCTCAACGCTTCCGATAGGAGTAAGCGGATCGTCGAGTGGCTCCGGTTTTTTTATCTCAGGTTTTTCGTCTCTTCCTTTCTTCCAGCTTTCTTCAGGCTTCTTCCTGTAACTATCATCCCTTTCATCGCTCCTGGGCGACATTCCCTTGCCTGGCCGGACATGTTCATGATCTCTCTTGCTATCGGGCTTATCAGCAGTTTTATGTTCCTGTTTCCTGTGTTGTTCATGCCACTCACGTGATTTTGTCTCAGGTCTTGAGCTGTCTGAAGGCGATACTGAAATAACTGACTCTTTCTGGTAGCCTCCTCCCTGCTTGATAAATCTTGGCCTTTTCCCCCTTCGGTTTGAGGCCTCCTGCTGCTTCTCCCCCCTTGATTTTGGTGAGGGGCCCTTGTCTTTTTTTAAAGAAACCTTCTGTTCAGTGGCATCAATTGCCTGCTGATCCAGTATTTTATAGATGAGATCCTGTTTCTTAAGGAGCTCAGCTTTTTTGATATTAAGTTCCTTGGCTATTTCCCTTAATTCGGGAACTAGCTTTTTACTTAGCTCAAGAATGTCGTACATAACAATTAATTAATAGGAATAAATAAGATTTTCAAGAATTTTTGGAGATCCGGGTCAGAAGAAAATGCTGAACCTAAGGAATACTCAATAGTAAAAACATGTAAATAAAACCGCTGCAATATTAAATAAAAATGGTTATATATTTCCTGAAATATCTATAAAAATTGTTAAGGGGAAATATCAGCGTATAGTAAAAAACTGATATTCAATATGAAAAATACTTTTTGCAATATAGAAAAAATCCATTAATAATCAAAAAAATTCACGATACGGGTATCAGGAGAGAATTTTTTTATTAAAATTGTACCATAAGCCCGGCAATCCTAAAGCAAACCCTAAAAAACCGGCCTGTCTATGCGTCAGCTAAAGATAACAAAACAGGTTACTAATCGGGATACTCCTTCGCTCGACAAATATCTTCAGGAGATTGGCAGGGTAGAGCTAATTACACCAGAGGATGAGGTTCTGCTTGCACGCCGCATAAAATCGGGAGATTCTGACGCGCTTGCTAAACTTGTGAAGGCAAACCTTCGTTTTGTTGTCTCCGTGGCAAAGCAATACCAGAATCAGGGCATGAGCCTGCCTGATCTCATAAATGAAGGGAACCTTGGACTAATGAAAGCTGCCCAGCGTTTTGATGAGACCAGGGGCTTTAAATTTATCTCTTACGCAGTATGGTGGATTCGCCAGGCAATATTGCAGGCCCTTGCTGAACAGGCAAGGATAGTAAGACTGCCTGTTAACAAGATAGGATCTATCAACAAGATTAACAGGGCTTTTGCAAGACTGGAACAGGAGTTTGAACGCGAACCATCTTCCCAGGAGCTGGCTGACCTTCTGGAAATGGCCCCGGAAGAGGTCAAGGAAGCTCTCAAAACAAACGGGCGTACCATCAGTATGGATGCACCGATAAGCTCTGAAGAAGATAATACAATGTACGATGTGATGCAGAGCCCGGATGCACCTAGCCCCGATAAGAATCTGATAAACGAATCACTTGCATTTGAGATTGAGAGAGCCCTGAGCACACTGTCTCCGCGCGAATCAAAGGTCCTGAAGCTATACTTTGGAATTAAAATGAAGCATCCTTACACGCTGGAGGAGATAGGAGAGGAGCTCGGCCTGACACGCGAAAGGGTGAGGCAGATAAAAGAAAAAGCAATAAAAAGAATACAGTATACTACCAGGTGCAGAATCCTCAAGACCTATCTGGGCTGATAACGGACCAAATCCTTTGCAATAATGGCACACCTTGTTTCTCCTTCAATTCTAACGGCTGATCTTGGAGACCTGGCAGGCATAATACAAATGATTAACAGGAGCTCTGCCGACTGGATACATCTTGATATTATGGACGGTGTATATGTTCCGAATATATCGTTCGGTTTTCCAGTTATCGAGAGCATTAAGAAAATTGCAGAGAAACCCCTGGATGTACACCTTATGATCATAGATGCCGAAAAGTACCTGGTAAATTTCAGGGATGTCGGGGCAGATATAC
The DNA here is from genome assembly GCA_964595725.1 of uncultured Rikenellaceae bacterium. GTDB lineage: Bacteria > Bacteroidota > Bacteroidia > Bacteroidales > VadinHA17 > LD21. Next base: position 24,157 of record CAZQRQ010000017.1, read on the forward strand.
TGACAGTTCATTTTGAGGCATGCACACATCTTAACAGGACAGTAGAGGAGATCAGGAATCTTGGCATGAAGGCAGGTGTGGCAATAAATCCGCATACTCCAGTTTCGCACCTTAAAAACATACTGCCTTATATCGATATGGTCCTTATTATGACGGTGAACCCGGGATATGGAGGGCAAAGCTTTATTTCGGACAGCTATAACAAAATTGCCGAGCTAAAGAACATGATTGAATCTGCTGCGCTGGAAGTCCTTATCCAGGTCGACGGGGGTATAGATCTGACGAATGCCTCTTATCTGGTTGAGACAGGCGTCGATTGCCTTGTTGCGGGTAACACCGTTTTTGCTGCAGACGATCCCATGGATACCATTCGAAGGCTTAAATACTTTGAATAAAAAATCTCTCCGGATGTCACTGTCTGATATCCCTGTTCTCTCTTATGTAAATATCTGAAGAAGAGTAGATTATCATCCAGCTTCCTTTACTATGAAATCAAGGATCTCATCCTTGTGGTCGGGGTGGAACCATGTGATATCTTTATCCCTGGCCCACCATGTCATCTGTCTTTTAGCGTATCTCCTGGAATTACGCTTAATAAGTTCAACAGCTTTCTCCTTTGAGAGCCTGCCTTCAAAATAGTTGAAAAACTCCCTGTATCCGACAGTATTAAGAGCATTAAGATGCCTGCTATTATATAGCGACCTGGCCTCATCTTCAAGTCCAAGGTCTACCATACTGTCAACCCTGTTGTTAATCATTTTGAATAGCTCATCCCTTGGCCTGTTGAGACCAATTTTTATTGTTTTGAAATCTCTCCCGGTCCTCTTGTTTTTTATATAGGAGGAGTAAGGTCTTCCCGTGGACTCGCAAATCTCCAGGGCCCTGATGATCCTTTTTGCATTCCTCAGATCCACTACCCGGTAGTGCTCCGGGTCGAGCAACTTAAGTGAAACCCTGAGGCTTTCTATCCCTTCTGCCCTGCACCTTCTGCTGATCCTCTCCCTGGTTTCAGGGTCAGTATCCGGAATATCATCGAAGCCTTTGCATACTGCATCAATATACATACCTGAGCCGCCGGTCATAATAACAGTTCCACCTGATTTGAATAATGCCGGTAAGAGTTGCATGACATCCTTTTCAAAAAGGCTGGCACTGTAATAGTCATTTATCGATTTGCATCCGATAAAGTGATGCTTAACAGCAGACGTCTGCAAGGGTGATGGTACTCCGGTCCCAATACTCATTTCGTGGTAGAACTGCCTGGAGTCGCAGGAAATGATCTCACATCCCAGCCTTGATGCTATCTCGATGGAAAGATTAGTTTTCCCGACCCCGGTGGGACCAAGCAGAACCAATAAAGTATTTTGCATTGATTTCCTGTAAACGGGAAGACTATTCGTCCTCCTCATTCATGGCATCGATGTTTTCAAAATCGCCAAGCCTTTCTTCATCTTCATCCCCGAAGAACAGGTCATCCACCTCAGGTTCAACGTCAGCTTCATCATCATCAGTGACGACAAAGTTGTTGTAGTTTTTTCTTGAACTGCTGCCAAATACGACCTGTTTTGGCGGAACTCCCTTTGAATTTGTGCAGACAGGATAATCCCTGTCTTCCAGCTCTTCAGTTTCTCCGGTATACTCGATAAACAGGGCTCTTTCATTGAAAAAGTCAAAAACGTAGAGTAGTTTCTGGTTCTTGCGGAATATCACATCCTCCAGTATCGCATCATCCATTGTTGAAGATCCGGTACCCATATCAAACAATGTGAATTCCTCTTCCTTTTCCCAGTTATCAGTAGCAAGGTAAAAAGAAGCCATCTGCGATTTGTCAAACCCGAGTTCTTCCTGTAATATGGAATGGAAATCCATAAGTGTCTGACTTTCGAGAAGCTCAAATTCCCTTACAAATGACTCATCCTCATCGGATAATACAACAAATTTGTAGACCATAGAACGTGTTTTTTCAACCGGTGCAATATAATATTTTTTATTTTAAAAGATTCGGCCACGATTTTTTTTTAGTAGAAAATCAATGGTGTCAATTTTATCCGGATAATCCCACAATTCTGGCATTTGTGACCTTCCAAAAGGAGTATTACCAGGCCCGACAATGCACTGTATCTTCTCCCTGATGCTGTCAAGAATCCCGTACACGGTTTCTACCGAACTGTAATACTCGTAATTCAGGACTGAAACAGGCGATAAGAGGCCGGTACTTTCCTTGAGGAGAACAAAGCCCCCGTCCCTGAAAGGTTCCCTGTTTATAAGGTAGATAGCTTTGTTAAAATCGTAGTTATTGGCGTATTTGCTATGATTAATAATGCCGGAATACTGGTCCCAGTAACTTAAAAGAATATCTGTGTCATATCCTTCCGGAAGAAAGACTTTTGAGACATTTCTGCATCCCAGGCCAAAGTAGGAGAAAATATCGGATGCAAGTTGTCCTATCTCCCTGTTACTTTCTCCTCCGGTAAGTATTGCTGCGCTGCTCCTGTTCTTTCTAATTATGCCGGGGTATTTACCGAAGTAGTATTCGAAGTACCTGGCGCTGTTATCACTGCCTGTGGCAATCACTGTATCGAATCCTTTTACCGGACCATCAGCGAACTCTATTTTACCTGAGAAGCTGCTGTTTTCGGCACAGAGTATCTCAGCTGCAAGTCTTATCAGCTCACGGTCTTTAGAGCTTGTTTTTGCAAGGATGTTATTACCGGTTATCAATACACAAAGGAAATCATGGAAGCCAACAAGAGGGATGTTCCCTGCCATTATCACCGCGACCTTCACAGGTTCGCGGCTGTCATTAAGTTCCGGATATGATGAAGTCCACCTGGTCAGCTTGTCATAAACCAGCATATCTGCCACTGACTGAAGTGAAAGTCTTACATTATCCGGGGTAAACCAGGGATTATAATGCTGCAGCTTATCTATCAGCCCGGAAAGGACTCTTTCAAACCTCCCTGTTTTACCCCCGAGGCAGTTCCGTATAATTTCACCCAAGGCAGCGAATGAATTGATTCTTTCCGTCAGGTTCATAAGTTTTGCTCTCCAGAAGTGCAAATGTACATAATTTGAATCTTAAGATGTAAACAACATCCTTGCAGTAACAATTTTATGAAAGCAGAAATATGATAATCCCGGAATCAGCTATCATAATATAAAAAAACCTGTGAACAGGAGCCCGGCATGTCCCGTATAGCCGTAACACCTTGTTTCACAGGTCTGAGAACCAAAAGCAGATATAAAAACTAAGAAAAAACCAGTTACCTATTGAAGTTTAAATGTTACCGGTATGGTATATCTAACGCTTACAGGCTTACCTTTGAGCTTTGCAGGTTGCCACTTTGGCAGCAGCCTGACAATCCTTAGTGCTTCTGCATCAAGTGCAGGATTAACAGCACCTGATATCGATGCGTTTGAAATACTGCCTTCTTCATTTATCATGATTCTGACCTTCACAATTCCTTCAATCTTATTTTCCCTTGCTTCCTGCGGGTATTTCATCTCATGATTGATAAAATTCATCAGGGCGGTTTCTCCACCCTTAAATTCAGGCACCTGATCATAACCGGAAGGTAGTGAGAATGTTGCAGGTGGTGGTTGGGGTGGAGGAGGAGGTGGTGGCGGAGCAGGAGGTGCCGGGGGAATACCCTGTACAGGTTCTCCGTTCTCATCAAGAACGAAACTAACAGGAACTGCGTACCATACATTCACAGGTTTTCCACCCTGCCTGCCTGGTTGCCATTTAGGCAGCATCTTTATTACCCTGAGAGCTTCAATGTCAAGTGCTGGATCAACACCTTTCAAAACGGTTGCCTGATCAATATCGCCCCGGTAAGTAACACAAAATCTGGTAATTACCCTGCCCTGTATTTTTTTTTCTTTCGCTGACATGGGGTATTTCAGATTGCGGTAGATAAAGTTAATTAATGCCGTGTCGCCTCCTGGGAAATATGGCATCTCTTCGACTACAACGAATACCTCTGTAGGAGGTCCTTCAGGATTTGGATCATAGCTGAAACTAGTTCCTGTCTGAATTTTAACGGTTTTATCATTTTCTTTACCGGCGATCCAGTCGGGCATAAGCCTTGCAACCCTCAGAGCCTCATTGTCCAGCGATGGTGAGATCCCTGATGTCACATAAAAATCTGATAGCTTACCGTCTTTATCAACTATAAAATTGACAAAAACCGTCCCTCCGAAACCCATTTCCTTGGCATACTCAGGGTATTTCAGATTTGCTTCCTTGAAGGCTTCCAGGGCTTCCCGGCCTCCAGGAAACTGAGGCATCTCTTTCACATACGTAAATATAGTATCGCCTTCAATGATTGCATATCTTGTTGAAGGAGATTGCTGCCGGGAGGACAGGGCAAAGGTGATGGGAACACTATACCATACATTAACGGGTTCACCTCCCTGTTTTCCCGGAGTCCAGTCTGGCATATCCTTAACTACTCTTACAGCCTCAATATCAAGTAAAGGATGAACACCACGGAGGACATGGATGCTGTCTACAGCACCGGTACTTGTTACACAGAACCGGATAATAACCCTTCCCTGAATTCCTTTTGCCTTAGCTTCGGCAGGATACCGGACATTGGTATAGATATATTGCATAAGGGCAGAATCACCACCCGGGAAATCAGGCATGTCCTCTACAACAACATAGATTTGCGGTTTCCGGGGCGGAGGCAGAGGATGTTGTTCCGGCTGCCCGGTTTGAACTCCGGCAGCCTTCCTGCTTCCGGAGCAGGAGAAGGCGGTAATTATAAGTATTACTGAAACAGGGATTAAAATCAGTAAACTATAAAATACCTTGATTCTGGATTTTGAATTAGACATCATGATCATTCGGTTGTTAATGTGGATCTTTTTAATTCTGTCAGGTCATCTTGCGTAATATTTTGATGGTTTGTTATACTTCTGCTATTTTAACTGGAAGGTTACCGGCACACTGTACCATACGTTCACAGGTTTTCCACCCTGTCGGCCGGGTTTCCATTCCGGAAGCATCCTGATAACGCGAATAGCTTCAGCATCTATAGACGGGTCTACGCCTTTCAGGACTGTTACCTGGTCTACCGAGCCATCTGCCAGCACTGCAAACCGGATAATGGCCCGACCCTGTATGTTATTGGTCTTGGCATTTTCCGGGTATTCGATATTATTGTAGATGAACTGCATAAGAGCTTCATCACCACCCGGGAATTGAGGCATCTCTTCTACAACAACAAATACTTCTGATGGAATGGCCGGTTTCTGCTCTTCTGCAATCCTTCCTTCATTATCAACAGCTCCGTCCATTTTTAATTCAACCTGTACGGTTGCGGGTCTTGATTTGCCTGATGTCTCACCGGACGCTGATACAGGTGGTGGCGGTGGAGGTGTTGGTATTTCCTGCTTAGCTTCAGCTTTTATCTCAGGAGTTCTGATTATCTCAATGGCTTTGCTAACCGATGTGGGAACGGGTCCTGTTTCCTGGTTTTCCCCGAGCCTGTCGATACTGTTCTCGAACGATGAAAACACCATCATCAGAAGTATAGCTACCGGGATGATGAGAACCAGTTTCAGGCTCGCAATATTGGCTGTCCTTACCCTGGTCATCATAATCATCCTTTTCCTTATGAGGGAGGGATTGGAAAAGCTGTTGGCAGACATGAATACTTTTGATCTGAAAAGATGTGTAAGAAGCAGGTTCTGGTACCTGACCACATTCATCCCTGACCTGAGGCACCCCTCATCTGCCTGGTATTCGTGAATGGCTCTCAGCGACCTGTTTACCATATAGATAAACGGGTTGAACCACTGAAAAACCTTGGCAACTTCGATAAACAGTATATCTATGAAATGGTTCTGATCGAGATGATTCTGCTCGTGCCTGATTATCTCCCGTGCATCACCCTCGGATAGCGAGCTGTTTATAAAAACGTATCCCATGGCAGAGAAACCCGCGGTATTGAATCCTTCGAACCTTACGATGTTCTCCTCCCTGTCTTTTCTCCTTAATACAAGGTAAAGGAGGCTGAATATATCTATCAGCAATTTGGCAGTGAATACCAGTATACCTGCAAGATAGGTTCTGAACAGTATAGTGGCCAAATCGGCATGTGCCGGATCGGGCCCTGTTCCCGGAATCCCCTGTCCATCGGCAGTTACAAAAACCTCACCCAGTACCTTGCCAAAGTACAGGATGCTTTCCGACCATCTTATGTTGACCGTAATTAATGGCATAATAAAGGAAAGCATTACTGAAGAAATCAAGACTAGCCGGTTTCGACTGTAAAGAGTGTCCCTGCTGAGAAACAGGTAATATATGATATAGAATCCTGCCAGATAAACAGCTACCTTTATCATATATAATAATACTGTATTCATTTTACTGATTTTTGCCTGTTCATCTCCTCTTCCATGATCTTCATTATATCCTCCATCTCTTTCACGGTGATACCTTTTTCCCTGGCGAAAAAGCTCACCATCTTTTTAAAAGAGTCGGAGAAATAGTCCTTTACAAAGGTTTTAAGGTGCATTTTTGAGTAATCATCCTTCGTTACAAGCGGATAATACTGGTGAGTCCTGCCATACGCTTTGTGACTCACAAAACCTTTGTCCTGAAGAATCCTGACGATTGTGCTAACGGTATTGTATGCAGGCTTTGGCTCATCAAAATGTTCAAGTATTTCCTTGACAAAACCCCGTTTTATTTTCCATAATATCTGCATTACTTCTTCTTCTGCTCGTGTTAGTTCTCTCATTTGAATATATTTGGTTTGATTATACCTGTTTCTTGTATCCTGTATATTTCAAATATACAACGAAGATATTAGTTTTGCAACTAAAATGTTAATTATTTTACAGGAAAATGAAAATTAGTTATTGAAAATGGTGGCCGCCCTTGTCTTCGTCCCGATAATTACTTGATGCCGGAGATATCGGGGTCACGATATCTGTATTATATTTTTAATTCTTACGCATTTTCAAAATTGATTAGAAAAAATTTGTAATTTTATTTTTTATACAATAACGTTCAGGCAGCGGAGAGGAAATAAATATGAAAATTGGTATTTTCTGGGATAATTTAAAGATTTCGTTAGGCGCTATTCGTTCAAACAGGATAAGGGCAATACTTACTATTTGTATTATTGCATTTGGAATTATGGCACTGGTGGGAATCCTTACGGCGATAGATGCAATAAAATCATCTCTTACAAGCCAGTTCACCATGATGGGGGCAAATTCATTCACCATAACTTCAAGGGGGATGAATATACAGATCGGTAATAACAGGTACCGGGCAAGGAATTATTCAAGGATATCATTCAGGGAAGCGATGGAATTCAAGCAGCGCTTTATGGAGCCTGCATGGATTTCGGTTTCATTTAATGCAAGCAGTCTTGCAACGGTGAAATATGGTTCGGAGGAAACAAATCCAAATGTAAGCCTTACCGGTATTGATGAGAATTACCTGACCGTATCAGGTTATGAAATTGAAAAAGGGCGGAATTTCTCGGAGGAGGAGATTCAGATGGGAAAACATTTTGTGCTTGTCGGTGCTGATATTGTTAAGAGCCTGTTTCCGGGTGATGTTGATCCTCTGGATAAAGAGGTCACTGTAGCGGGAATGAAATTAAGAGTGGTCGGAGTGCTTAAAGGTAAGGGGGCAAGTGCCTTAAGCGGAGACAATGTTACTTTCATGCCTGTTACTACTGCACGCCAGTATTTCTCCCGGCCCAATATGTCATTCAGTATTACTGTTATGCCTTATCTGCCTGCAAACCTGGAAGTAATGACGGGTGAAGCAGAGAGTGTTTTCAGGATTGTACGGAACCTGGATCCTCGTGACGAAACCGATTTCAACATAACAAAAAGTGACAATATTGTAAGCCTCTTGCTCAATAATATACGTTTTGTCACATTGGCTGCCACGATAATAGGGATAATAACACTATTTGGGGCAGCTGTTGGCCTGATGAATATTATGCTGGTATCTGTTGCAGAAAGAACACGTGAGATTGGGACCAGGAAAGCAGTGGGAGCAAAGACCTCCACAATTAAGTACCAGTTCCTTTTTGAATCTGTCCTGATTGGCCAGATGGGAGGCATTTTCGGGGTTATCCTTGGAATACTTATCGGCAACATCGTATCATCGATGCTAAGCTCAAGCTTTGTGATACCATGGATATGGGTTCTGACAGGAATTTTACTGTGTTTTCTGGTCGGAGTGATATCCGGGTATGCGCCGGCAGTTAAAGCCGCAAATATTGATCCTATAGAAGCATTAAGATATGAATAAAAGCAATTGATATGGAAAAACTTATTATCCAGGAGGAATTAAAGAATTGTCCGGGCATTATCTATTTTAGTGAGAATAATACCCTTGAGATATCAGGTCGCTCAATACCTGAGAATCCGGAACTGATATTCAGGAAGCTGGATGAGTGGATTACAGGTCATTTTGATAAGAATGATTCTCTTGATGTCAATATCCAGCTTGAATATATTAACAGTGGCTCATCGAAGTACCTGTATGAAATTTTAAAGAAGCTGACGGGGTATGCCAACTCGGGGAAACAGTTAAATATCAAATGGCTGTATGAGGAGGATGATGAGGCAATGCTGGAGCTTGGAGAGCATTACAGGGATACGGCGGGCATCCCGCTGATAATTGATATGCTGATATAGAAAAAGGGACACTTTAGGGCCCCTTTTTCATTTCATACAGATATTGAAATTATTTCACGTTATTCATATGTGCAATCAGATCCAGCAGCTTGCATGAGTAGCCCCACTCATTATCATACCATGCCACCACTTTAACAAAATTGTCATTCAGTGAAATTCCGGCACCGGCATCAAAGATTGAAGTACGCGGATCGCCATTGAAATCGCTTGACACAACCGAGTCTTCTGTATAACCCAGGATACCCTTAAGAGCTCCTTCCGATGCATCTTTCATTGCTTTCTTGATTGCATCATAAGTTGCAGGTTTTTCAAGACGGCAGGTCAGGTCTACAACCGATACATTTAAAGTCGGGACCCTGAATGACATACCGGTAAGTTTTCCCTTTAGTTCTGGGATTACTTTGGTTACCGCTTTGGCTGCACCTGTGGAAGAAGGGATTATGTTACCAGAAGCTGCACGACCACCGCGCCAGTCTTTTTTCGAAGGGCCGTCAACTGTCTTCTGTGTTGCCGTTGTCGAATGGACTGTTGTCATAAGGCCTTCAATTATGCCAAAATTATCATGGAGGACCTTTGTTACCGGGGCAAGGCAGTTTGTTGTACACGAGGCATTGGAAACGAATTGCATATCTGCCTTAAACTCTTTATGGTTTACTCCCATAACAAACATCGGTGTGTCATCTTTGGAAGGGGCTGACATTACCACCCGTTTGGCACCTGCAGTTATATGACCCGCTGCATTCTCTTTCGTAAGGAAAAGCCCCGTGCATTCTAAAACATATTCAGCACCCACTTCATTCCACCTGAGATCAGCCGGGTTCTTTTCTGAAGTTACACGGATACTCTGTCCGTTAACAACCAGATTGCCATCCCTGACTTCCACCTTTCCGTCAAATTTACCATGAATAGTGTCGTACGAAAGCATATATGCAATATAGTCAGCATCCAGTAAATCGTTGATACCTACAATTTCTATATCGTTTCTTTTCTGAGCGGCTCTGAAGGCTAATCTGCCGATCCTTCCAAAACCGTTAATACCTACTTTAATCTTTGACATAATTATATTATTAAATGGTTAAAAATTTTAACTCACAAAAATAAGAATTAAATGCAAAACCTCAAAAAATCATGATTCAGATTTATCTCGATCTTCTGCCGAGCACCTTTGAGATGTTATTTGACTCAGGATCAAGGGGATCTATAACGATTCCAAACCTGTAACTCGCAAATAGTGATAAAAAGACAGCTTTATTGGTGGCTGTAGCCATTATGGGGATCTTTTTCGGAAAGACGTTGATCTGTGCCCCGATCTCAATGGCATGTATTATTTTGTCCTCTTTGCTGTATTCAAAGTTAAAGCCTGCCTTGGCATACAGACCCGGGAGAAATTTTGTTTCGTTCAGCCCTTTTGTGAACGAGGCCCTGCTGTAGATCATGCTTGGTTCATGGGTTTTAATATCGAATTTCTCCTCCTTTATTTCAGCCTCAGTGGAGCTGACAAAATATAATATTTTATAGTATATTGGTTTATAAAGTGATATGACAGGTCCGGCGGTATAGAAATACCTGATTGCGATGCCACCGAGGTCGGCTTTCTCAAATATTTCATGCTGATGTCCTATACCACCTCTTATGAAAATAACGGAATTGAGTTTTCCGAAAACGAAAGTGCCCGGTGTCTGGTAATAGGGGTTGGACAGTTTGACTTCTTTTGGATGCCTGAAGGTTCCAAGGTCGAGTTCAACGAGCCGTTTATTAAGGTAATCTATCCTTCTTCCTTCGCGGTAGCTGAGGGCATAACCATCAGTATTTAAAAGCACAGCTATTGTCTTCTCATTCCTGAAGAAAATCTTCTGTTGATCGTTTATTTCTCCCTGGCCCCGTACTGCCAGAGCACAAATATTATATATTACCGCCATTATAAGCAGCTTCTTCATTGTTGCGACTTATAAATTCAGGGAGAAGCAGACGATTGCGTCTAACCGACTTGCTCGGTCTTCTGTGTCTCAGCCTTGCTGTAAGCCGGGCAGACTTCTCGGTTACATGAACTCATAACCAGAGCAGTCACAAAAGCTATAAAAAGGATAACAGCAAACTTTTTCATACCAGATCTTCTAATTAATTCTTTCACAAAAATAAACTTTTCATTCTAATAACAATCGCACATAAAAACAAAATTTGACGAATGTGAAATTCTGATACATGAATAATTTAAAAACAATAAACGTGAAAAATGGTTCATTATGGCATGATAAGATAAAAAAGATGAATCCAATATTCCCGGACTGTTCATCGTTATTCTCCTGAACTAATTAATACCTTAATTGTTTAATAAGTGTATACCAAATTTTATGCCATGAAAATAAAATTCAGTATAATTATAATCATATTTCTATCTATGAGCAATAATATATTCTCACAGGAAAAACCTGCATTCAACGATCTCACCAGAGAGGAATCAAGGGTTATTGTTGACAGGGGTACAGAAAGTCCTTTCTCTGGGAAGTTTGAGGAATTCGATGAGAAGGGGACTTACGTCTGCAAGAGGTGCGGAGAAGCCCTTTATTATTCTGATTCAAAATTTGATGCTAATTGCGGATGGCCAAGTTTTGACGATGAGATACCGGGGGCAGTGATCAGGAGAAAAGACCCTGACGGGATCAGGACGGAGATTTTGTGTGCCAACTGTGGCGCACATCTTGGCCATGTGTTCCTGGGAGAAGGATTCACGCCCAAAGACACACGACACTGTGTCAATTCAGTATCTCTCGATTTTGTCCCTGCAAAACTTGGTCAGGGAAGATATGGAACTGCAATATTTGCCGGCGGATGCTTCTGGGGTGTGGAATATTTCCTCCAGAAAGCTCCCGGTGTGATTTCAGTTACTTCAGGATACACGGGGGGCTGGGTCAAGAATCCTACCTATAAGCAGGTATGTACAGGGAACACCGGCCATGCTGAAGCTGTTAAGATCATATATGACCCGGGAAAGACCACCTACGAAGACCTGGTGAAACTGTTCCTGGAGATTCACGATCCGACACAGGCTGACGGGCAGGGGCCTGATATAGGAAACCAGTATCGTTCAGAGATCTTCTATATGAATGATGATCAGAAAGCGATTGCCGCGAAATACCTTAAAATTCTGAATGAAAAAGGTTACAGGACAACCACGGCTGTCACTCAAGCCTCCGAGTTTTACGAGGCTGAAGATTATCACCAGGACTATTATTTCAATAATGGCAAAATACCGTACTGCCATTCATTTGTTAATCGATTCTGACACCCTGGAGGAGGACTTTCAATCCCTGAAAAAAAGAGGGATCTCAATCGTCTCACAGTTTCGGAACCCTTCCGGGGGTCCATGGTGCTTTAATCTCATCAAGCTGAGCGTTCAGTTTTTCCAGATCATCACCAGCTTTCCTGATCCTTTCAAGGACCGGGGGAAACTCTTTTTTCAGGATCCCGAGTTGCTGCATGATTATCCCGGGAATATCCCCGCTCATACTGTAGCTTGTAAGTGCAATATCATTAAGCCTTTGCGAAAGTGGCATGTCGATAGGAGGAATTTCCTCCCAGCTTGCTTTTGCCCTCGGTCCGGAGAACTTGTATAAGATATCCGACAGTTCCTGATCCAGCCGCACAGCCTCTTTTCGCATAGATTCAGTTGACTGAGGTGACTGTTGTATTGCCTGTAAGACTGATTTTGCTTTATCAGAAAGGTCATTGGTATAACTTACAGCACCGTAAATGATCCTGCAATATTCCGATGCCTCCTTAAGAAAGTCCATTTTAGCTTTCTGATCAGTTGCAGGAAAAGTCACTATATCAAGCGGTTTACAATCGAATGATACCGGTCCGGCCAATTCCCTGATCTCTCCCTTGGAATACATTGCCATAGATACTTTGTAAGTTCCCGGCATAGCCTGGATCCCGTTCCTGCCTGAACTCAGCGGATCGAAATTCCCGCTGGTGACCGGCTGAAATCCGGCATACGTAAAATTCCAGTTAACCCTGTTTATTCCTTTTGATGCTGACTTGTATATCTTTCTTACAATATTATTGTCCTTGTCGCTTATGGTGAATATCAGGTAAGGCTTTATCTCACTTTCTTCAGCCCTCAGCTCCTCCAGCGATGGCTGTGGTATCCTTTCCCCTTTTTCAAAAAGTGCCTTGTCCTTTTCCTCCCTTATATCCTTATCAGTTTTGGGTACTTCCTTTACATAATATGTTATGACAGCTCCATAATCCGGATTTGGAGTTTTGAAATAAGTAGAACCCTGGTTGTCAAACCCGCTGGTCTGAACATACATCTTTGCATCCTTAACAGGGAGAATGATACCTTCCTTGTCGAGCATGTCCGGCTTAAAGTACCTTATGGGGGAATAATCATCAAGAATGTAAAATCCCCTGCCGAAAGTAGCTATCACAAGGTCAGTCTCCCTTTCCTGTATGGCGATATCTCTGACAGCAATCGTGGGAAGACCGGATTTGAATTCTATCCATTCCCTTCCGCCATTCAATGAAAAATAGAAGCTGAATTCAGTACCTGCAAACAGAAGGTCGGGATTTACCGGATCCTGCTCTATTGTATGTACGGTACCGTTCTGTGGAAGATTATTGCTGATAGACGACCAGGTCTTTCCCTTATCAGTGCTTTTCAACACATAGGGTTTGAAATCATCGCTGAGCATATTGTTGAAGGTAGCGTAAACGACATTCTCATCAAAACTGTCAGCAAGAATATCACTGACATATGTGTATTCCGGTACTCCCGGGAAGGAAGTCACCTTTCTCCAGTTCTTTCCTCCATCTTCTGTAATTGCTATAACTCCATCGTCGGTGCCGGCATATATCAGGCCTTCTTTCAATTTCGATTCAGTAAGCGATACAATAAGTCCCCACAGCGATGTGGATACATCTTTTGCCACAGCATCTATACTCCAGTATTTACCCATAACCTTGAACTGGTTCCTGTCTTCATTTCTTGTAAGGTCGTCTGAAATTACTTCCCAGCTGCTTCCCCGGTTCGTGCTTCTGAACACCTTGTTGGCAGCCATGTATATGCATTCCCTGTTATGCGGACTTATTATCAGGGGTGCATCCCAGTACCACCTGTAAGTTTTTTCTCCTTCGCGCGGGACAGGTTTAATTCCAACGGTCTCTCCGCTTTTTTTATCATACAGGTATGCATTGCCATACTGGTATTCCGTGTACACAATATTTTCATTTTCAGGATCTATTGCCACCCAGAAACCGTCGCCCCCCATTGTAACGAACCAGTCGTCATTCACCACACCATCCCGGTCAGTATTTCTGGAAGGGCCTCCGAAGGAGTTGTTGTCCTGTGTTCCGCCGTATACATTGTAAAAGGGAAGTGCATTATCAACATTGACCCTGTAAAACTGGGTGACGGGGAGATTTGATTTGAAAACATAGTTTTTACCACCATCCCATGTCTCGTAAATACCACCGTCACCTCCTATATAAAGGTGGCCTGTATTATCCGGATCAATCCAGAGGGCATGATCATCCACATGCCTTTCATTATTACCAACTGCCGTCCATGTTTTTCCTCCGTCTTCAGTTACCTGTGAAACCGTTTCCACGCTATATACCTTATCGACATCAGCAGGATCGCAGTAAATCTCATTGTAATACTGTCCTGATGAGGAGTGTGAACTCATTTTTGACCATGAAGCTCCCCTGTTCTCAGACCTGAAGAATCCGCCTGATTCACCGGCGGCTTCCACTATGAGATAAAGTACATCCGGGTTGACAGCTGAAATTGCGATTCCCATGCCACCTATATCTCCCGAAGGTAATCCTTTCATTATCTTTTCCCAGGTAGCACCTCCGTCCTTTGATTTATAGACTGCCGACTCCGGACCTCCTCCTATTTTGGTATATACATGCCTTCTCCGCTGTTCTGAAGTGGCGTAAATGATGTCGGGATACCTGGGATCAAGAATGACATTGTTAACGCCAGTGTTTTCACTTATCTCGAGTACTTTCTTCCATGTTGTGCCACCATCGGTTGTCTTGAAAAGTCCCCTGTCGCCGCCCGGACCCCATATTGAACCCTCAGCTGCAACATAAACAACATCAGTATTTCTCGGGTCAATTGCAATCATTCCGATCTGCCGCGATTCTTTAAGACCCATATTCTTCCATGAAGCGCCACCGTCTTCAGTTTTATACACGCCATCGCCGTAGCCAAGCTGTCTCTGGTGGTTGTTTTCACCAGTCCCCGCCCAGATGACATTGTGGTTTGACGGATCCATCTTAAGGCATCCTATAGCATAGGCACCGTACTTTTCGAATACCGGGCTCCATGTGGTCCCGTTATTGGTTGTTTTCCATATATTACCTGCTGCAACACCAACATAAATTTCAGAGTGATTTTCGGGATTGACAGCAAAATCCGAGATCCGGCCGGAAGCCCATGCAGGCCCGATGCTTCTGAATGAAAGCCCTCCAAAGGTTGATGAACTTATTGCAGACTCATTTTTCCCGGTATCTCCTGAAGATTCTTTCCTTTTCTGGCTGTAAAGCAAGTCGGGATAAAAACAGACCAGAAAAAGCACAGCAAACAGAATGGTTTTTCTCATATTTAGTTAATTTTATTATGACTTTATTTGTACCTGTAAAAAAAAGGATATCAATGTACGATCATATAACAAATATATACTTAAATACTAAAAAAGTAAAATAAATGCAAGACACGTTATTCAGCAGGAGGACAATCAGGAAATATTCGGAAAGGGATATTGATGACAGCCTGCTTAAAAAGTTGCTGGCTGCAGGCTGCAGGGCATCCACTACAGGTAATATGCAGGTTTACAGTATTATAATAACAAGGGATGCTGAAATGAAAAAAGCACTGTCTCCGCTGCATTTCAACCAGAAGATGGTAACAGAAGCCCCTGTGCTATTAACTTTCTGTGCAGACTTTAACAGGTTTAACAGATGGTGCAGGCTGAGGAATGCTGAACCAGGGTACGATAATTTTCTTTCATTCATGACAGCAGCCATCGATGCCATTATTGTTGCTCAGACGGTATGTGTGGCTGCAGAATCGGAAGGCCTGGGTATTTGCTACCTTGGTACTACTACTTATATGGCTCACAAGATCATAGAAGTTCTGAAGCTGCCGGATGGAGTTGTTCCCGTTACGGCAATTACAGCCGGATGGCCTGATGAAAATCCGGAACAGGTCGACAGGCTCCCGCTCGAAGCCATTATTCATAATGAGACTTATGATGATTATACAGATGATATCCTGGCATCACACTACAGTGAAAAGGAGGGACGGGAAGATTCCAGGCAGTTTGTCATTGAGAATAATAAAGAAACCCTTGCGCAGGTATTCACGGATGTAAGGTATAAGAAGACGGATAATATCTACTTTTCAAATACATTTCTGCAGGTGCTCAAGAACCAGGGCTTCATGGAGCAATAAAGCCGGTCCTGCAGGACCGGTTCTTCATCCAAATGGAATCTTAAGGGCACATGCGATTTCAATAAGGTCTTTTTCGACAGCCGGAACAAGCTTAGTGCCTTCTCTCCGTATCCTTATTTCCGATTCCCGCTCAGGACTGCTGATAAGATATCGACTACCGCAGACAGGCAGTATCCTTTATGACTTCCATGAACCCTGTCGCTTCCCAGTGTCAGCATTGAGCCACCGGATTTCAGTATGGCAGGATCGTCAGATGGATTACCTTCACTGTCCTGGACGAGACCCGGCGCAACTTTCTCGCCTTTCTTCTCGGCCACAGCCAGCTTACCTCTGGCTACAGGCGTTGTAGCAAAATCTGCTACCAGTGCTGGCAGTTTCATGAACCACCTTTATCGCAGGCTCAGCATTTATCCTGCCAGCCTTCCAGAGCTCATAGTAATCCCTGATCCTCAGCAAACCATGGGAAGCGTGTCCCCTGAGTTCGGCAGCAAGGAAAATGTCAGCAATATTATCAGCATCTCTGACTGGGCACCCCATTTTTATAAAAACCTGCCTGGTGAATTCAAGCAGGTAATTGCAGCTGTAGATTTTCCGGTCAGTATCCATCAGTTTATTTCCTGATCACTTTTACCGGATAGGGTGGGCGAACAGGTTCAACCGGAGGATTTTTCTTAAGCTCTTCAAGGGCCACTTCAATAGCTTTTTCGAGTTGAGGATCCCGACCTTTAAGTACTTCTGAAGGTGTTTGCTCTACCTCGATATCCGGTGCCACACCAACATTTTCCACAACAAATCCTTCATTGGTCCAGATTGCCACGTTGGGTGCGGTAACTGATCCTCCGTCAATGAATTCGGGGAATCCAAGAACACCAACCAGGCCACCCCAGGTCCGTTTGCCGATGAGTGTTCCCACTTTAAATTTGCGGAACATCCACGGCAGCATATCGCCCCCGGAACCGGCAGTTTCATCGATAATCATCACTTTAGGTCCCTGGATGGATGCGCTAGGTGACTTCATGTCGTTCGTGTAGCGCATGGTCCAGTATGCCTGCAACGGCCTCATCAGGATGTCGATATAGTAATCTGCCAGTGAGCCACCTGCATTGAACCTTTCATCGACAATAATAGCTTTTCTGTCGGCCTGGGGGAAGAAGTACCTTTTAAAATACTCGTGTCCCTGGGTAGAGGTGTTTGGTACATATACGTATGCAACCTGGCCGTTCGTGGCTTCCGTTACCTTACTAAGATTCCCTTCAACCCAGTCACGGTTCCTTAACGACGATTCACCTGATACCGGCACTACCTTAACAACCCTTGAACCTTCATAAACGGGCTTACTGTTAATAGTAAGTTCAACTATCTTCCCGTTAGTGTTCTCAAAGTAGCTGAAGATATTCTTGTCGGCTGTAAGATCCTTACCGTTTACGGCAAGTATGAAATTTCCCGTTTCAATATTAAGACCTGGTTCCGTAAGAGGTGACCTGAGGTCAGGATTCCAGTTCAGGCCTCCATAGATCTTTGAAAGGGAATACCTGTTATTCATAACTTTAAAATCAGCACCCAGGAGACCGACACCTACCCTCTGAGGATCATTTATCCTTTCATTCGGGAAGGTATACCTGTGGTGACCGACACCTACTTCACTGCACATCCATTGTATTACCCTGTACAGGTCACCGGGGCAGGCAAGATCGTCGAGGAAAACAGAATATTTTGCCTTCATTGCCTCCCAGTTAACTCCATGCATCCCCGGATCGTAGAAATAATCCCTGTTAACCCTCCAGGCCTCATCAAAGATCTGTGGCCATTCAGCCAGCGGATCGATTTTGACAGATATGTCAGCCATGCTTATTATCCCTTTCCCGGGTTCAGCCTTTTTACCTGCTGCCGTGATGCCAAACACTGATCCTTTCATGTATAACATTTTCTTCCTGTCGGCAGATATCAGGTAATTATCGAGCTCCATGACCTCTTCATCTTTCCTGTCTTTAAGTGTGTACTTACGCAGTTTTGAAGATTCCGACCTTACGGATGGCCTTACTATATAGAGAATTTCCCCTGTTTCCGCAACACCCAGGTTATTGTAGTTTCCTGATCTTATCGGAATGCTGACGATCCTGTCGAGCAGTCCGTCAGTATCTATTTTCAGGATGTCAGGTTTCTCAACTTCCTGGCCTGCGGCCTTTGCATCTTTTTTACGCTTCTCTGCGGGTTTTTCCGGCTCTGTTTTTTCTGTTTTGACTGCCTCCTCATCACTTTCTTTCTTGAACGGTGATACAATATCTTTTCTCAATGTGACAAGGTATATTGAACTCGTCATACTCATGTCAACGTTTGACAGGTCGAACCAGTTAACCACGGGGCCGGCATCAGTAGATGCAAAGAAATAGAGATATTCATCACCCGGATCAAACTTCGGTTGCGTTGCATTGCTCATCCCGTCGGAAACAGGAAAGGATTTCTGCTGATCGATTGAATACAGGTAAACTGCTTCGAAATTCGTTTTCAAAATTTTGGTGTACGTTATCCATTTTGAATCTGACGACCAGTCACTCTGAATATTTCTGAAAACACCTGGCAGATAGTGATCGTCGGCGTCTATTTTGAGGATTTTCCCGGTTTCAACATCCAGGACATAGAGGTTTCTGCCATTGTCGACATACGTGATCTTCTTGCTGTCGGGCGACCATTCAGGGAAAGCATAGAAACCGGTACCGGTAAGGCTGAATGTTTTCGGTTCCCCTTTACCGTCCTGGGATTTGAGATGCAGCATATATTCTCCGGAGGCATCTGAGAAGTAAGCAATGGTCTTGCCGTCGGGTGACCATGCCGGGTATTTTTCATGTGCCGAGGTTGTAAGAGTAATATTCCTTGGATCTCCTTTTTCGGCGGGTACAGTAATAATGTCACCCCTGAAATCGACAACGATCCTTGATCCGCTGGGAGATATATCGATACTTCTCACATAGTTAGCACCTTTGACAAACCTCGGCCTTAGCTCTAGGAGATCTGTAGCAATTCCTATCGTCAGCTTGCCTGTTTTACCGGAGGCAAGGTCAAAAACGTTCAGGTATCCTTCACGTTCAAAAATAATGTTGTTATCCCCCGCTGAAGCTTTAAGTATGGGGAAATCATCATACGAGGTGAGCTGGTTGACACTCCTGCCCGTTATGTCATAAGTGAACAGATTGAATTCGCCGTTTCTGTCGCTTGTGAAGTATATCTTATTATCTATCCACATGGGATCAGCATCATTGCAGCCACCTTCGGATTGAGGTATCTTTGTTACTGACTGGTCTGCCAGTGTAAGTATCCATATCTCTGATATCCTGCCCCCGCGGTAATGTTTCCATTGCTGGTATGCCGGAGCTATCGGTGTATATGCAATCCGGGATCCATCAGGAGAAAAAGTGGCGAACCAGGCATTCGGCACCATCACTTTCTCAGGAAAGCCTCCTTCAATGCCGACAGTATATAATTCATAGTACCTTCCTGTGAATATTGTACGCTGCGTAGCAAAAAGAACCTTTTTCCCGTCGGGCGTAAATCCCCTTACCAGATCTGCACCCGGATGCCAGGTAAGTCTTACAGGTATACCACCGGCTGAGGGTACTATGAAAACATCAGTGTTGCCATCATACTGGGCACTGAAGGCAATCAGGCTACCGTCGGGTGAGAAGCATGGATCAGATTCGATACCCTCATCAACTGTTAACCTTACAGGCTGAGAACCATCCCTGTTAGCGATCCACAGATCTTCGGCGTAAATAAAAGCCACATGGTCACGGCTTATTACCGGCTGTGACATCATCCTGGTGTCTTTTGTATTTATTCCGGAAACTTTTTCAGCCGGAAAAACAAAAGCTGACACCATCAGAAGAGAAATAATTATCAGTTTTTTCATTTCTAACAGATTTTTATTCTTGAATTATAAATGTCTGGATATAAATTTACTAAAAATATACTATGGCAAGACCCGGTTCAATGAAGTACATTATCCCGGATAAATGAATTATATACGACCCGATAATCATCCGGGCCTTTTATTTATCCCGTGATCTTCTGTTGTAATGTGCAATATTAGCCTGCTGTGTAGGAGTAATTACAAGATCGTTGATACACACATGAGCCGGCATACATGCACAGTAATATATTGCATCTGCTATATCATCCCCGGTCATCGGATTAATACCAGTGTAAACCTGCTTTGCCCTTTCCTTATCTCCCTTGAACCTTACCAGTGAGAACTCTGTTTCCGCCATCCCGGGAGCGATATTGGTGACTTTTATGTTGTGTTTTACGAGATCGATCCTCATCGACCTCGACAGGGAATCGACAGCATGCTTCGATGCACAATAGACATTTCCGAATTCATATTCTTCCTTGCCTGCTATCGATGAAATATTGAAAATATATCCACTATTCCTTGCTGCCATTATTGGAATTATAGCTCTCGATACGTACAGCAATCCTTTCAGATTGGTATCTACCATCCTGTCCCAGTCATCGATATTACCCTTATCGATGTGATCCATTCCAACTGCAAGGCCTGCATTATTTACAAGGATATCGATATCCTTCCAAACTTCCGGCAGTTCCTTTAAGGTGTCTTCAACTTCATATCTTTTCCTCACATCAAAATTAAGGCTTAGTACCTCGGAACCATCTATGTTCCTGATTTCCTCCTCAAGGATATCAAGCCTTTCCTTCCTTCTTCCCGTAATTATGACCCTGTAGCCGTTTTTTGCGAACTTGAGTGCAGTAGACCTGCCAATGCCTGAGGTAGCCCCAGTAACCATTATTGTCTTTTTCATGCCGGTTGCTTTAATAATTTTCAAAAATAGAAATAAATGGTTTAGATATTACCATGGTAGTATACTTAAATAAGGTGATAATCCTAAAAAAGTTATCTTTGCACTCTTCATTCAGGTTCACATGAAAGTGCAGGAATTATCGGGAAATGAAAGAAAAGCTGCAGTAGAATCAATGTTTAATTCTATTGCCTGGAGATACGATTTTCTGAATCATTTTCTCTCATTGGGCATCGACCGCCTCTGGAGAAGAAAGACGGTCAGGTTAATAGGAAAGTACCAGCGGCCATCTACTATCCTGGACGTGGCAACAGGTACGGCCGACCTCGCACTGGCTGCCATGAAGCTTGATCCTGATAAGGTAACCGGTATTGACATCTCTGAGAAGATGCTGCAGATAGGAATGGAAAAGGTAAAGAGAAAAGGTTTGGAGGGAAGGATTGAATTGTTACCGGGTGATTCTGAAAATATTGGTTTCGGAGATAATACATTTGATGTGGCTATGGTTGCCTTCGGGGTTCGCAATTTCGGCGATCCGCTGAGGGGGCTTTCAGAGATGCGGAGAGTTCTAAGACCCGGTGGACTGGTTATGGTACTTGAATTTTCGAGGCCAGCATCGTTTCCCATGAGACAATTATACTCTGTCTACTTTAATAAAATACTTCCTTTTTTCGGAAGGCTCTTCTCAAAAGATAAGAGCGCATACAGGTATCTTCCCGAATCAGTAATAAAATTCCCTGACAATGAAGGTTTTATGGCCCTACTTAAAGAAGCAGGCTTTACAGATCCCCGACAGAAAAGGCTTTCAGGAGGAATAGCAAGTATTTATTCCGGTATTAAAGCTGTAATGCAATAATGAAAAACCGAATCAGTTTATTATATTGTGACCGGGGTTTATCAGAAAATAATATTCATGAAACAGGGTTCTAACCGTCTTGTATTTCTGGCTTTAATGCTGTTGACAGCTGCTCCTATTATGGCACAGAAACAGAAGCCGAAGAATGTCTCGTGGTATGATGATAAATTGCTCCACTTTGGCTTCAGTATTGGCTTAAATACCATGGATTTTGCTATAACACCCTCGCAGCAAAATATGCAGATCGATTCACTCTACCCGGAGGTGAGTTACCTGAATCCTGGTATCAATATACAGATAGTTACTGATCTTCGGCCTGCAGAGTTTTTCGATATCAGGTTTCTTCCGGGTGTGTCATTTGGTCAGCGTACCGTGAGA
This sequence comes from uncultured Rikenellaceae bacterium, assembly GCA_964595725.1. Classification (GTDB taxonomy): domain Bacteria; phylum Bacteroidota; class Bacteroidia; order Bacteroidales; family VadinHA17; genus LD21. The sequence goes on from CAZQRQ010000017.1 coordinate 46,343, forward strand.
TTTTATAAGATCCAGGTACTGGAGAATGAGCATCAGCGACTTGAATCATCATTCATAGAATTTCCCCTGCTTGTGAAGTTTAAAGGATCAAGACTGAATAACGTCAGACCATATCTCGTCGGGGGATTGAATTACAGGTACGATCTGGCCGGTAAAAAGGAGTATGATGATGAAAAGCCAGTATACCTGAGACTTAAACGGTCTGATCTGTATTATGAGTTTGGCTCCGGGCTCGATTTTTACCTGCCATATTTCAAGCTTTCCATTGAACTGAAAGTATCGACGGGAATCAGGGACGTTCTAGCCCACGATCCTTATAACTCTTATCCTCAATACAGTAAAGCGATTGAGAAAATGCGGTCACAGATCTGGATAGTTGCATTCCATTTTGAGTGATATGCCTCAGACAATCCATCTTTCACTTGCTCCTGAAGCAGCGGCAGATATTAATGCTGTACGGAAGATTGTAACAAATGTTACAAAAAGACCTGCTTCATCCATTGGGAGGATAAGGATTATAAAAAAGTCAGTAGATGCCAGACAGAAGAACATTAAGATCAATCTCACTGTGGATGTATTTATGGAGGGTGAAGCACTTCCTGACTTATATAACCCTTTCAAAATAAGAGATGTCTCTGGCTCAAGGGAAGTAATAGTTATAGGAGCCGGTCCCGCAGGCCTTTTTGCAGCTTTAAGGCTTATTGAACTTGGAATGCGACCCGTCATTCTTGAAAGGGGGAGAGATGTCTCCGTAAGAAAGAGGGATATTGCCAGAATAAGCCGGGAACATATTGTAAATCCGGATAGCAATTATTGCTTTGGCGAAGGTGGTGCAGGAACTTATTCCGACGGAAAATTATATACCAGGTCTAAAAAACGAGGTGATAATGTCAGGGTTCTTGAACTACTGTGTTTTCACGGAGCTGACGAAAACATCCTCTACGAGGCTCATCCCCATCTCGGCACTGATAAGCTTCCTGGAATCATATCTTCAATCAGGCATTCAATTGAACAAGCCGGCGGATTAATTCTTTTTGAGAAGAGAGTAACAGGTTTTATAAGGGGTACAGGAGGTATTGAAGGAGTAATCACATTTGGTAATGAAACTTACAGGTCGTCAGAAATAATACTGGCTACGGGACATTCCGCGAGGGATATATATGAACTTCTTTACAGCCAGGGTATAAAGCTGGAAGCAAAATCTTTTGCTCTTGGTGTTCGTGTTGAACATCCCCAGGATCTGATCGACCGTATAAGGTATCACGGGAATCCCAGAGGCAGCTACCTTCCAGCTGCTGCTTACAATATTGCCAGGCAGGTTGACAACAGGGGTGTATATTCCTTTTGCATGTGTCCTGGTGGTTTCATAGTACCTTCCGCAACATCACAGGAAGAGGTGGTGGTAAACGGAATGTCTCCTTCAGGAAGGAATTCTCTTTATGCAAATTCCGGGGTTGTTGTTGAAATTCACCCGGAAGACCTGTATGAGTACAGCCAGTATGCAGAGCTGGCTGGTATGATGTTCCAGATTGCTGCAGAGCATGAAGCATGGGAGAGGGGAGGAAAAACACAGACTGCACCCGCGCAAAGACTAGCCGATTTCGTGGCAGGGAAACTTTCTACCACATTGCCAAAGGTATCTTATTTCCCCGGCGTGGCAAGTTCTCCACTTCATGAGTGGCTTCCCCTGCACGTAACTAAGCGCCTGCAGGAAGGATTCAGGCATTTCGGGGATAATATGAAGGGATATCTTACAAATGATGCCGTGGTTGTCGGTGTGGAATCAAGAACATCATCACCGTTGCGGATTCCGAGGGATCCCGTCACACTGCAACATACAGGAGTGGAAGGGCTATTCCCGTGCGGGGAAGGATCGGGGTATGCCGGGGGAATAGTATCTTCTGCTGTCGATGGCTTTAATACGGCCGAGGCTGTTGTACGGAAAATAAAAAAATAAAACCGTACTGCTCCATACTAATGAAATTATTGCCTGTTAGTGAATATGATATAATGCAATTTGTTTACTTTGCTAATCTGATTTTTAATTTAAAGTCCGGTGCCGATACAAATGCTTATCATAATGAGCCTCTCATTTATTTTCCTGTTCGTTGAACTCAGGTTAAGCCTTTTAAAACGGTCTGTGCTTAAACCAGGCACAAAAAGGTCAGACAAGGGATCAATATTTATCCTGTGGTTTGTTATCACACTGGGATTTTCTGCAGGCTTTATCCTCGCTGATTACAATAAATGGGAGCCGGTGAACTACCTGGCAGCTTTTCTTGGACTTGCTGTTTACATTTCCGGTATGTTTGTACGCTGGGTTTCTGTAAGGCAGCTTGACAAAGCTTTCACTGTCGATATATCAGTGATGGAGGGCCAGCAACTTATAACAGGAGGTATGTACAGAAAAGTAAGGCACCCAAGCTACCTGGGAGCGGTCATGATCATTGCGGGTATTGCTTTAGGAATGAATTCGGTCTGGTCGTTCCTCGTGGTTACCATACCTGTGTTTCTGGCATTTTGCTACAGGATATGGGTCGAGGAATCGTTTATGAGAGAAGTGTTTGGAGACAAATACGCCGAGTATACCAGTAACACCTGGAGACTGATTCCCTTTATCTTTTAGAGGCAGCTTGAACCGCCAGTTATTTTCTATTCCTTGTGAATTCGTACAATATTATTGAAGCCGCCATACCGACATTAAGCGACTCAACTCCTTTTATTTCAGTGGAGATCCTTGGAATTAAGATGCTGTCGGAGACAAACCTGAGCAGGTTGTCAGAGATACCTTTTGATTCATTCCCGAGGAGGATTATTCCCTTTTTGCCATGAGGCTGCCTGTATATTTCCATTCCTTCCAGCAAAGCACCGTAAACAGGTATTGCTGCTTTTCTAGCTTTTTGCAGGAAATCCTCAAGGTCAGTGTAATAGACATTTACGTTGATGAAGGCTCCCATTGTGGCCTGGATGACTTTCGGATTGTATACATCGACACTGTTTTCCGTGCAAATTATATTGCGTATTCCGAACCAGGCCGCTGCCCTTATTATTGTTCCAGGAGTGCCGGGATCCTGTATAGTGTCGAGAGCCAGGGAAAGACTTTTGAATATCCTGGAAGGGCTGAACCTCACATCCGGCATTCTTACAACAGCAAGGGCGTTATGAGGAGTCACCATAGAACTCATCTTTTTAAGTTCATCATAGCTCACAGTAATTATCTCACCCGTCTTTCCGGATAATTCCGCAGGAAGCGATGAGATAAACTCCGCCTTTGCAATAAGTGTCACGATGCTGAAATCAGATCTCAGGAATTCCTTTATCAGCTTGTCGCCTTCAATAACAAAAACGCGGTGCTCTTCCCTGGCCTTTTTTTTCTGCAGCGACAAGATGTAACTCATTAGATTTTTACTTACCATCTTATGGTAATTTGGTATCACTTAAAATACTATTTTATTGATATATTTGTGAATCTTCCACGATGCAAATGTTGAAATATTTTAGTTTAAATAAAAATACCAGGAATTCCGGACATTTCATCCTTATATTGATCCTGTCAGTCACCGTGCTTTCATGTAATCCCACGAAGTATGTTCCTGACGGGGAGACGTTGCTGGACAATAATTACGTTGTCATAAACCGCGAGAGTGTAAAGAAAGCTGATATCACACCCTATATCAAGCAACAGCCAAATAAAAGGATTTTTGGTGCCAGGTTTCACCTGGGTCTTTATAACCTGTCAAACATAGATAAGGATAAATGGCCACATAACTGGCTCAGGAACATCGGTGAAGAACCGGTTATCTTTGATGAGGATGCTACGTTAAAATCAATGGACCAGATAAAATCCTACCTGTCGGCGAAAGGCTATTTTGATGGACAGGTGATGGAGACAATTGAATCGGCAAACCAGAAATCAAAAGTATATTTCAACATCGACCTGAAACCGGCATATACTATACGGAACCTCTTTTATGAGATCGCTGATACAAACCTCAGGCCTGTAATATATTCAGATACAACCGATTGTCTTATTGAAAGGGGGAGGCCTTACGATGTTGATGTGCTCCAGGCTGAGCAATCGAGGCTTGAAAGGTTTATAAGAGACCTGGGTTTCTATAATTTCTCGGGGGAGGATATTTATTTCAGGGTTGACAGTACAGTGGGAGACCGGCATGTTGACATTTATTACGGTGTCAAGAACTATACCTATATAAACAGGAATAATATGCAGGTAACCGTGCCTCACAGGCAATATAAGGTAAGAAATATCTACATCTACCCTGAATATTATCCCAGGGAAGTCTTATCGGGAGGTGAGGAATACATTGAAACACTTGATACAGTGTTATATAACGGTTATTATTTCATATCGAATGTAAGTAAGCCAACAATTAAATATGATGTTATTATCCAGTCCCTGTATATAAGACCCGGGATAACCTTTGTTGTTTCCAACTCGGAAAGATCGCAGGCACACCTGATGTCGCTCAAGACTTACAGGCTGGTTAATATCAGGTACATTGAACCCGATATTGAAGTTGTGAATTCTGACGGTACCAGGGCACTCGACTGCATTATCCAGCTTACTCCGATGAGCCGGCAGTCTTTTTCAGTCGAGCTGGAAGGAACCAACTCCGGAGGTAACCTGGGAGGGGCCCTTAATTTTGTTTACCAGAATAAGAACCTGCTGCATGGGGCCGAGCAGTTTAATCTTAAGCTCAAGGGGGCCTATGAGACGTTTTCACAGACGTCCGGGGGTATAAAGAGTACAAAGGAGTTCGGGATAGAAACCAGCCTGAAACTTCCGAAATTCCTTGTTCCCTTCATGGAAGGCGAAGGATTTGTCAGGAGGTATAATCCAACCACATCGATACAGGCGGCTTACAACCGGCAGATATTACCTGTATATACCAGGACGGTGGCGAACTCATCTTTTGGTTATGTTTGGAATGCAGGAAGTTACAGGACTCACATGATAAACCCCTTCCAGCTGAATCTTGTAAAGATACCACTCATAGATGATAACTACAGGAAAAATGTCATAGACAAATCTGATTACCTGAAAAACAGTTACAAGGATGTCCTTATTTCCGGGGGGAATTATTCCTATATCTTTAACAATCAGAATATAAACAAGTCTGTTCATTCATGGTTCATAAGAATTAATACCGAAGCTTCGGGAAATCTCCTGTATGCCATTAAGAAATTATCAGGCGCAAATATTGTAACAGATTCACTTTCAAGTCACTATAATTTACTAGGGCAACCTTTTGCCCAGTTCGTCAGGCTTGATATTGATGCCAGGTATACGCGGGTTATTAATGAGGTTAGCTCAATAGTATACAGGGGATTCGGGGGTGTTGGCATACCATATAAGAATTCTGCTGCCATGCCTTTCGAAAAGCAGTACTTTGAAGGGGGGGCGAATGGAATACGCGGATGGCAGGTAAGGTCACTTGGCCCTGGGTCATTACCTCCTCCCGACTCAACAACCTATTTCAACCAGACCGGTGACATCAAGATAGAGATGAATGTTGAGTACAGGTTTAAGCTTTTCTGGATCCTGGAGGGAGCGGTATTTGTTGATGCAGGTAACATATGGGCTATCAGGGAAGATCCCGACAGGCCCGGCGCACATTTCAAGTTCAACAAATTCCTGGATGATATAGCTATAGGTACTGGCTTTGGAATGCGGTTTGACCTCCAGTTTGTCCTTTTACGCACCGATTTCGGCTTTAAACTCAGGGATCCTCAATATTCAGGGGATTCAAAATGGCTCTTCCTGAGGCCCTCTGGTAAATTTTCCGATAATTTTGCAATGGTGATCGGTATAGGTTACCCGTTCTGATCACCCCGGGTTTAACAAAAGACTTTTTTCAGTCGTTTTATTTTTCTAACTTGCATAACGTCTCACTGCATTAATATTCTTATGAATGAAAAACTGAAGCCGGTGCTTAAATGGTTCGGCTATTCGCGAAGGGAAAGAAGGTCAACTTTCATACTGCTGGTAATTCTCATTGCCGTTATCATGATCCGGTATACTGTCTCAGTTAGCCAGGATCCAATTGAGATAATTTCAGACTCGCTGTTTATTGCGGAAAATTTTAAAGCAGGCCAGCCGGAAAAGCTTCCGATGGCAGACAGTATGCGGGTTAAATCACTCCCGTTCTTCACCGGAAGAAAGATAAAATTTACTGCACCTGACAGTATCAGTCTTAATGCTTGCGATTCGGCTGACCTGGAAAGGCTTCCCTTCCTGGGGCCTGTACTGTCGGGAAGGATTATTAAATACCGTAATTTGCTGGGAGGTTTTGTATCAGTAGTCCAGCTGAAGGAAGTATATGGTATTTCCGATACAGCTTACGCGGCATTATCGGGAAGGTTTTATATCGATTCTTCACTGGTCAGGCAGATTGACATTAACCTGGCTTCATTCGGGGAGCTTCTCAGGCATCCATACCTCGATATGAGCGATGTTCAGTCAATATTCAGATACAGGGAGGCAGGTGGGGCGATCTTGTCGGCCGACGATCTCTCGGGAGAAGGAATTCTGCCGGTGGTCAAGGTGCAGAAGATAGATCCTTACATTAATTACAGGAGGTAAGTAAGTAAACAGGCAAACCGGTCGATTTTTTAGTTTTTATTTGGAAAATATCAGGTTTTCATTTATATTTATTTGGTTATATTCAGATGGGTAAATCATTATTTTTTTTAAATTAGTAATAAAGTAACAGTTATGGATAAATAATTCCCTTAAAAGTTTTGAAAAGAGTATTAATGTTTTTAAATTTGCGCCTCGATTTTAAAAGAAACACGGAGATGATAATTGTACCAGTGAAAGAAGGCGAAAACATTGAAAGAGCTTTGAAAAAGTTCAAAAGGAAATTCGAGAAGACGGGTGTGATCAGAGAATTACGTTCGCGTCAGGCTTTTGTGAAGCCTTCAGTACGCCGGAGAGATGAAATAAAGAAGGCTGTTTACGTTCAAAAGATGCAACAGAGCGAAGAATAATCGCGGTCTGTTGTTTTCGTTTTAAATAATAAAATACGGGGTTCCTTCATGGATCATAAGGAATCATTCTTACAATACCTGCTGGTTGAGAAGCGGTATTCTTCACATACCATAACTTCATATAAAAACGATATCGAACAGTTCTCACTGTTCCTGGGCGGCCTTGGTCATTCAGGGATGGCCGTTGATGTGACATCCCATGAGGTAAGGGCATGGATTGTCAGCCTGATGCAGAGGGGAATTTCTCCGGTCACAATACACAGGAAGATCTCGGCTCTCAGGATTTTCTTCAGGTATCTCAGGAAGGAAGGTGAAATATCCAGTAACCCGATGGATAAGGTGATCGTCCCGAAGAAGAAGAAGAAACTACCTGTTTTTGTTGGGGAAGAGGCTCTTAACAGCTTGCTCGACAAGTTTGATTTCGGGGGCGATTTTTCAGGCATAAGAAACAGGACAATGATTGAGATGCTTTACCTTACAGGTATGAGGCGGGCGGAGCTCATAGGGCTGAAAGATGCTGACATAGATCTGAAGGGTGCAACGGTCAAGGTTACCGGGAAGAGAAATAAGCAGCGTATCATACCGCTTATCGGTACTTTCATACCGAGGCTCGAGGAATACCTTAAGGAGAGGGATTCACGGTTTGGTAAAGCGGGGTCAGAAAGCTGGTTTTTTATTACTGATTCGGGTAAACAGATTTACGATAAATATGTTTATAATATTGTCAGGAAATATCTGGCGATGGTAACTACAATTGAAAAGAAGAGTCCTCATGTACTGAGGCACACTTTTGCGACGCACATGCTAAATCATGGCGCAGATCTTAACTCGATAAAGGAATTATTGGGTCATGCTAATCTGTCAGCCACTCAAATATATACGCACAATACTTTTGAGAAGCTTAAAGAAGTTTACAAACAAGCTCACCCAAGAGCATAACTTAAAAACAGGAGGTACTACTATGAACATTCAGATTCATTCAGTGAGGTTTGATGCCGACAAGAAATTATTGAGTTTTGTTAACCAGAAGCTGGTCAAGCTTACGCAGTACAGTAACGGGATTGTAAGTGCCGAAGTATACCTGAGGCTTGATAATGATCAGCAGGGTGAAAACAAGATCAGCGAAATTAAACTGGAGTACCCCGGGGGGCCATTATTTGCAAAGAAACAAAGCAAATCCTTCGAAGAATCAACTGACCAGGCTATAGACGCTCTTAAAATCCAGATTACCAGGCATAAGGAGAAGATGAAAGGAGTCTGACCAACCTGTTGACAAAAATTATTGGAATTATTTTGTTAAATAACAATTAAAATTCATACATTTGCAGACCGATTTTTGAGGGTATTTTATGCCCTCTCGGGGCGTTCTTTAAATTGCCGATGTAGCTCAGTTGGTCAGAGCAGCTGATTTGTAATCTGCAGGTCGGGGGTTCGAATCCCTTCATCGGCTCTTGAAGGAGTTGTAAATGAATGTCTTAGGAAACTAGCTCTGTTTTAGGGGGAGATACCAAAGCGGCCAACTGGGGCAGACTGTAAATCTGCTGGCAAATG
>CAZQRQ010000018.1:0-40208 GCA_964595725.1 uncultured Rikenellaceae bacterium
TCCTCATCAGAAGCCCTTATGATTGTAGCGGCATCCATATTTTCAATTATCATTGGCCTGAGTTTATCAAGTTCCTTAAGGTGAGGCTTCCTGAAATTAGGATCGTAAATGCAAATTGCTTCATTGGCAGAGGTATTTTTTACCAGTTCAAAAAAAGGCTTCCTGACCTCGGGTGTTATTGAATATATTGAACCATAAAGAAATATATCATCTTTGCTTATGCGGGGCATGTTCATGTTCAGCCTTGATCGCGGGTAATTCTTGTAGAATGAATAGTGAGCATTCTTTTTACTATCAAGAAATGCAAGCGCAATTGCAGTCTGACCCTCTTCGTATTTGAAGACATATCCGGTACTGACCCTGTTCTGTTCAAGAAAGGCGTCTATAAGTTTTCCCGCGCTATCCATGCCATATTCAGTAATAAAACAGACAGGCAACCCAATCCTGCCTAGAGAGACCACAGAATTGAGCATTGATCCGCCGGCTTTTGCAGAATCCGGATGACCGTCGCTGAAAATAATATCCAGCAATGATTCTCCTATGGCAAATATCTTTCTCATAATAATATGTCACTGCTTATAAAATACGGGGTTATGAAAGCCATAATAACTTTCAATAACCCCGTTGCTGTGATTTTTTTATCCCATGAAAGCCATTGTGGCTCCGCCAGCTATTATAAATATAAGCAGGTATATTGCCAGCACAATAATTACCAGTATTCCGAGGTATACCCAGTAAGATTTCAGGTGTTTGAAGGCCTGAGTGAGACCGCTTGAATCAAGGTTTGCAATTGCATTTTTTGATAATGTTGAAAATTTTAACAGGTAGAACATCGGGAAGAAATATATAACCGCAAAGACAAGGATTAAGATGAATACCATTGTGCCTGCAAATCCGCCGGCACTTCTGGCGACATCCATTCCTTCCATTCCCTCCATCCCTTCCATACCTGATAATCCTGACATTGCCCCTTTGAAGAGAGCTCCGGCAAAGAGACCTCCCAGGAGCATCAGGCCGATAGCTACGAAACCAAGAATTGCAAAGAACATGGTCCATTTGCGAGTTGTGTTGAGATAGCCAAGCGCTTCGTGACCAATCTCGATTTTGCTGTTTTCCTGAAGATTTTCCATAATCTGATTTTTAAGGTTAGTATTTAAAACCGGGAAAAATTATTAACCTGTTCCTAGCTCCCAACTCTCAACTCCCAACTCTCACCCTGCTATCTTAACTGTACAGGGGTCCGTATGTTGAGCACGCCCTGTAATCCGAGCCCTCCTTATCCATACCGAAAGAAGCCCATGCATCGGGCCTGAATATTTTTTCGTCATCAATATTGTGCATACTGACGGGTATTCTTAACAATGAAGCAAGAGTAACAAGATCTGCACCTATATGCCCGTAACTCGAGGCGCAATGATTCGCCCCCCAGTTGGCCATTACCGAATAGACGTCCCTGAATGCCCCTTTTCCTGTAAGTCGCGGAGCAAACCATGTTGTGGGCCATGTTGGATTTGTCCGGTCAGTTAGTATCTTGTTTACCTTAGCTGGTAGTTCCACGGTAAAGCCTTCAGCAAGCTGCAGTACCGGTCCCAGCCCTTTTGCTAGGTTCACCCTTGATATGGTTACCGGCATTATACCCTTGGTGTCGAATTGGGATGAAAATCCGCCACCCCTGAAATAACCACTATCGGCAGGAGGCCATTTAGTTGCATTAAGACATTCTTCAGCATCTTTTGAAGTAATATCCCAGAAGGGCTTTATGCACGATTTCCCGCCTTCAGTTTGTCGTCCCGAAAAATCGAGTGCTGAAGCCCCTGAGTTAATTAGATGAATAACCCCGTTGGCAGCCAGTCCTTCAGGCTTTTGACCTGATACACGTTTGATGGCTTCGGGGCTCCAGTATGTTCTTATATCAGAGAACATCTGGGCAGTATTGGTGAGGAGGTAACCGAAAAGCATCGGTACACCGTTCATTGCATCATTTTCAGTGGCGACAAGATATGGAGGTCTTATACCGTTCCAGTCGAATGAAGAACATAGGATTGCCTCGAGGAAATCACCATTCGGCATATGGTCAGTCCATTGTCTCTGTCCCTGGAATCCCGAAAGGATAGCGTTGTGACCAAGGGCTTCTTCTCCAAAACCAAGTTTTGCGAGCCTTATATTACCGACCATAAGGTCGCGGGCGATCATCGCCATCTTAATAACGATCTCCCACTCGCTGTCTTTTCGTTTCCTTGATTTCGGAATGGTATTGATGTCTTTTCCTTCCTTACAATTATCCCTGGTCCAGGCAAGGGCTTTCTTAAATTCTTCCCCGTCATAAATCTTTTCGTTCAGCCGTCGTGTGAATTCTGACATGTCGACATATTCGTTTCTCATGCCGAGGTATTCCTGGAAGAAGTCTTCACGAACAATTGATCCAGCAATACCCATTGATACAGAACCCATGGAGAGATACGATTTACCTTTCATATACGAAACAGCCAGGCCGGCTTTCACAAACCTCAGGATCTTTTCACTTACATCCTCGGGAATAGTATCATCCCCGGTATCCTGTACGTCGTGACCGTAAATGCCAAAGGCGGGCAGCCCTTTCATTGTATGCCCTGCCAGTGCAGCCGCCAGGTAAACGGCGCCTGGTCTTTCTGTGCCGTTAAATCCCCAGATAGCTTTTGGAATAACCGGGTCCATATCAATTGTCTCACTTCCATAGCACCAGCAAGGGGTAACAGTGAGACTTACCCCCACTCCGCTCTTACTGAATTTTTCGGCGCACATGGCAGCTTCTGCCACCCCCCCGATACAGGTATCGGCAATGATACATTCAACAGGGTTACCGTCGGGTTTTTTAAAGTTTGAGGAAATAAACCTTGCCGCATTCATTGCCATCGTCACAGTCTGTCCTTCAAGAGATTCTCTTACACCCATCATCCTGCCGTCGATAGCCGGACGTATTCCTACTTTTGGAAAATCACCAATTACCCTTTGATAATTCCTGTTTATCCTGAGACTGCCTTTTGGCATAATTATAAATGATTATTATATGAAGCAACTTCTATAACAAATATAATTCTTTTATAAAATGTCAGGGCAGATCTCCCTGAATATTTCAGTAACAATGGTGCGGGATGGTGGCAGAAATTGTTCCGGGAAGCCCCAGGCATATTATTTCCCGGTTGCCATCAGGAGCTTTTTTTGTACTTTTGTAAACTTATGGAAAGAAGCGGCAAAGAAAAGAGGAGAGCGGCTGGCAGAAGGCTGCCGGAATGGCTTAAGATGCAGAGGGCCAGCGGGTCAGATTATTCAAGGGTCAAGAATCTTGTTACGGCAGGTAACCTCCATACAATATGTACAAGCGGTAATTGTCCTAATATAGGAGAGTGCTGGAATGCCGGTACAGCTACTTTCATGATACTGGGTGATATCTGCACTCGTGCATGTAAATTCTGCGCAACAAAAACAGGGAGACCACTGCCTCCTGACCCGGAGGAACCTTCCAGACTGGCGGAGACAGTAAAGATGCTTAATCTGAGGCACTGTGTGATTACCTCAGTAGATCGTGATGATCTTCCTGATGGAGGAGCTTCTTTCTGGGCGGAAACGATAAGAAAAGTAAAGGATATAAACGATGGAATAACTGTTGAAGCCCTGATTCCAGATTTCGACGGTGAGAAAGAGAATATCCGGAAAATAATTGATGCTGCACCGGATGTTGTTTCACATAATATTGAGACAGTAAGACGGCTGACACCAATTATAAGGACAAAAGCAAAATATGAAAGGAGTCTAGATGTTATAAGCTTTATATCAGGGAATGGAATGCAAACCAAATCAGGTCTGATGGTTGGTCTTGGGGAGAAAGAGGAAGAAGTGTATGAGTCGATGAGAGACCTGAGAGGAGCGGGATGCAATGTTATCACTATCGGGCAATATCTTCAGCCCACTTTTAATTACATGGAACCGGTCGAGTATATAACACCTCAAAAGTTCATAGATTATAAACATGTGGCAGAGGAAATTGGTTTTGAGTTTGTTGAGAGCAGTCCGCTGGTGAGGTCGTCTTTTCATGCTGAAAGACATGTGAGGAGATGATAAATTTGATTATATTAGCTTGCGGTATTTATTGAATACTTTTTGAGTTATAATGTTAAATATGAGGATATTGGCCTGAGAGATTATAAAGAAACATGGGACTACCAGGAAGAAATCTTTCAGAGACTTACAGAAAACAAAAAAAAGAAGAACTTAGGAACAGAACCTGCCGGGCAGGCTCCTGGTACCCTTATTTTTGTAGAGCATCCTCATGTATATACGCTTGGGAAAAGCGGTTCTGAAAATAATCTTCTGCTTGACAGTATTCAACTGAGAGCAAAAGATGCCGCTTTTTACAGAATTGACCGGGGAGGCGATATTACTTACCATGGTCCGGGGCAGATTGTCGGATACCCGATATTTGACCTGGAAATTGTTGGAGTAAGCCTCAAAGAGTACATCAGGCACCTTGAAGAGGCAGTTATTATGACCCTTTCCGACTATGGGCTTACCGGTTCGCGACTTGAAGGAGCTACAGGTGTGTGGTTGGATCCTGATGTTCCGGGTATGGCAAGGAAGATATGTGCCATAGGCGTAAGGGCCAGCCGTTACGTGACAATGCATGGATTCGCATTTAATGTGAATACCGACCTTGATTATTTCGGATATATTAATCCATGCGGATTCACCGACAAAGGAGTAACATCGTTAAGCAGGGAGAAAGGTTCAGATCAGAATATGAAGGAAGTAAAAGATATATTAAAGGATAATATCCAAGAAGTATTTGATCTTAAATGGATAAATAGCCAGTGATAATGGAGAAGCTGTGGGTAATAAGGGAAAGGGGTGATTCAGTTGCAATCAGACAGCTGGCTGGTGAACTGAATGTTTCGGAATCCCTTTCAAATCTTATGGTTCAGCGGGGGATAACCACAGTAAATGAGGCACGGGCGTTTTTCACACCAAGTCTCGACTACCTTCACGATCCGTTCCTGATGAAGGATATGAACGTGGCTGTTGACAGGATAGCATCTGCCATCAGTAAGAACGAAAAGATACTCGTATACGGAGACTATGATGTTGACGGGACAACTGCAGTAGCCCTTATGTACTCCTTCCTGAAACAGCAGTATTCAAATGTTCTTTATTATATCCCTGACAGGTATAAGGAGGGGTATGGTGTCTCTCTCATTGGCCTCGATTATGCGTATGAAAATAACTGCAAGCTGGTTATAACGCTCGATTGCGGAATAAAAGCAGTGGAAAAGGTGAAATATGCGAGGTCAAAAGGTCTCGATGTTATTGTCTGCGATCACCATTATCCCGGAGATGAAATTCCAAAGGCTGTAGCAGTGCTCGATCCCAAGCAGCCTCATTGCAGCTATCCTTATAAAGAGCTTTCGGGTTGTGGCGTAGGATTTAAACTGATACAAGCATATGCAAGGGTACAGGGTATTCCTTTCACCGAGATTATAAACTACCTTGACCTGGTGGCAGTAAGCATAGCATCCGATATTGTGCCCATTACGGGTGAGAACAGGGTGCTAACTTATTTCGGGCTTAAACAGCTCAATGAATCACCCAGGACAGGCCTGAGAGAAATAATCAGGGAATCGGAAATTCATAAGGAACTTACAGTTGAGGATGTTGTATTCAAGATAGGACCCAGGATAAATGCTGCTGGCAGAATGGAAACAGGAGGCAGGGCAGTTGAACTGCTCATATCGGATGAAACCAGGAATGCAGCAGAGATAAGCAGGGAAATAAGTACCTACAATAATGAAAGAAGAAGTGTAGACAGGATTATCACCACCGAGGCAATGCGGATGATATCAGAAGACAAAAGAAATGCCAACGCCAAGACAACGGTACTGTATAATCCTTCCTGGAGAAAAGGTGTAATAGGGATTGTTGCATCCAGGTTGATTGAAACCTATTACCGTCCTACAGTGATACTTACCGAGTCGAACGGATTTGCGACCGGATCTGCGAGATCTGTCCAGGAATATGACCTGTACCAGGCAATTGAAGCCTGCAGTGACCTGCTGGAAAGCTTTGGTGGTCATATGTTCGCCGCGGGTCTGACATTGAAGAAGGAGAATATTGAGCCATTCAGGAGGAGATTTGAGGAGTATGTTAATAACACCATTAAGGATGAACAGCTTATACCAAGGATATATATTGATGCTGAAATCACTTTCTCCGAAATAAGTGAGGATTTTTACAGTGGATTAAGCCAGTTTCGTCCTTTTGGACCTGAAAACATGTCTCCTGTCTTTGTGTCGAGGAACGTATTTGATTCAGGTTCAGGAAGAATGGTAGGGTCGAGCGGAGAACATCTCAAACTTGATCTGTGCCAGGAATCCTCAGGGACAAAAACATACCCCGCGATTGCATTCGGACAGGCAAACCATTTCGAATATATCAAATCAGGAAAACCAATTGATATATGTTATTCGATTGAGATCAATGAATTCAGAGGCCTTCGCAGCCTTCAGCTCAATATCAAGGATATAAAACCAGTCATGGCTTAAACAGAAATTTTTACCTGGATTTTCATCTCAGGCAAATAGCTACCCGCTAACCTCCTGTCCGTTGACCCGTATTTTAATCTTAATTCAATGTTCCTGCAAGGCTTGTATGAAATCATAATATACTGCCTTTTACCGGTGCCATATAGGATGGGGACACTGTAACTGCCGGGAGGCTCGTTCTCCCAGGTATAGATGCCAGATTCATACCCATCAGTATTGAAAACACAGAATCTCATCCATATGGCCACCCGTCCTGACCTAATGTTCATTTCCTGGAAAAGCATATAGCCCTTTTTGCCTGATGGGCTGACTATTCTGCAATCAAACCTCGTCCCTGTTGAGATCTTATCGGCAGGAAGATACTTAAGGTGTATTCTTGCTGTCCTGGAGCAGGTTTTAAGTTTTGAAGGCACTCCGTCATCATCCGGATCATCTGTTTCAGAATATTTAAAACCATAGAGCCCTTCAAGGGTTAGATCAGCAGAAGGAGTAAATTTTATCCTTATCTCCGATCTTCTTGAACTTGAAGGAGAACTGCATCGGTACCTGAGCCATGGAAAGTATCTAAGGTCAGTCCCTCCGCTTACAAAGACATTTTTGAAGGCTTCAAAAGAGAAATTGGCATAGATGCCCTTCTCATTGGATAGACTGGAACCTATACCTGGCGATTTGCCATGGAGGCTTATATATTGCGGCGAGTAATTATGCAATAATAAGTTTATGCTAAGCCTGCTTGCGGGCTTGAAAGAGAATCCCTGGATTAATGAATAACTCTTACTGCCGCTGAAGGAAGCTTCACCAAATATCACCATCCTGTTTAATATGCTGCTGTAATACACTGACCCAATATTATTCGTGTATCCTGAAAAGTCGTACAGGTTTGCCGGACTTATGGGTTCAGTTTTTACTGGCCAGGAATAACCGGTGTGTGAGAATGTTATTCCTGTCCTTATCCTGCTGAAATTACCGGACACATTAATCCCATACCCTATCTCCCTTATATTGTCTTTTTTACTGACTGAGGATGGAGAGTTATGATAACCGGTCTTGTAAATGGATGATATTGTTATCCCGGCTGTGTCCCCTGGATCACTTAGGGTAGCATCGATCCGGTTTGATGAGTAATATGCGGACATGTCAAATTTGCCCAGGGAAGCCATTATTGCGATGCCCCTCAGGAAGTTATTCTCATCTGAGGATGAATATGGTCTTATATCGCTGGAACCAGCAAGATAACCGGGGTTTGAAAGGGAAAGATTTGTTTTGTATGCAGTATTTATGTTAAGTCCCTGGCCAAAGCGAACCGAGTAATCTCCTACTATGATTTTCTTTATACCACCTTGTCCGTTATAGCTTATATTGCCGGAAACAAAATCCATAATTCCCGGATGTTCAGGGAAAATCTTCTCACCAGGATCTTTTTCGCCTGTGAAGCCGGCAGTTATTCTTCCTGCATTAAGCCTGTATTTCATTAGCACCCTTGCTGGAGAGCCGGGAGCCGATGTATCTGCATAGGATGCTTTAATGACATAATTTGAGAGGAGTGTCTGTGTTATCCTGTTTGATACATAGGTTGTGGTTGATTTCACATCCAAGGAGATAAAAGGCTGCATTGTTCGGGCTGTCTCTCTGTCAAATCCGGGGATATTAGCTACTTCATATATTGATACAATGTTACCTGTGCGTTTCACATGATCGATCAATGATTTCACCTGGAAGGGAGAAAGGAAGAAGAGCCTGGCAATATCTTCCTCGTCGGTGGAATTAATAAAAACAGGGTCTTCTGCCAGCTCTTGCAGCCTGTCGGTAAAGATCTCAATTGCGGCCGGGTCAGTTTCATCGGCAGCCAGCTCCTCGGCAATGGCGGAAATGATATAGGAAAAGTTTATCTCCTGGCAATTCAGGATAAAGTAACTGCTTTGAAGTAATAATATGAGCGTATGAAAAACAAAATAGTTTAGTATTTTATGTTTCTTTTTAACCGCAGAGTTCGCAGGGTTACTACGCTGGGCACGCAAAGAAGAAATAATCCGATACTGTAGAATTTTAAAGTTCATTTACTATTCTTCTTAATCCATTTTTAAGGATAAAGACGTTGAAATTTATGAGCAGGCCCAGTTTAACCCTACAAGTTTCATATATGTAAGTGTTTGAGCAAAATGTATGTCATTAAGTGCGTCAACGCTTTTTATTTATATTCTCCACAAGCAAATCTATCCTGTATCCACATTCGAGTTTAACTCTTTCAAAAACCAGTGGCATCGCCTTTTCTTTTACCACTAACAGTCCTGATTCTGACAACTTGTAGCTAAGGCATTCCTTAGAAGCACTTTCAAGTAATCCTGGCCCTGGTGATTTATAAACCTCAATAGCATTAGCTATTATTCTTCCTGATATTTCATTCTCAGTCATAATATTTGTTTTATACTCAGTGTCGCTGCGTAAACTTTCAGCGTTCTCTGCGGTTAATACCTAATTAATAGTAAATACAATCGATATATTGGAAGTAATGCCCAGCTGCTCGTGAGTTGAGAATGCAATATCTATTTTCCCCGGGTGTAACAGGTAGCCTAATCCGAATGAAAAAGATGACATTGCGCTCCTGTATCCACCTCTGATCCAGAAGTTTTTTATTATCTCGTATTCGAGCCCGGTCCTGAGATCAGGTTTCATTCCCGTCACCATTTCCACCTCGAAGCCTGCAAAGAGCTGACTGTTTAGTTTTGATCCGATCCCGGCTCTCAGCGCGGATGGCATGCTGAAATGTCTTATTGCATCGGGTACAGGATTGAAGGCGTGCACACCGGCAGTAAGACCTTCAGAAACTCTCAGTAATAAACCAGCCTCGAATGTCAGTATCCTGGTATTAAGATATTCCCCTGCTGTTTTCTCCGAGAAATAGTCGATTTGTATGCCGGCAGAGATCTTTTGAGATACTGGGAGTCCGCATGATATACCTACCATCTCCCTTCTGAAATCAGCATACCCGAAATACGAATAAACAGATCCAACAGAGGCTTCACCGGCTGGTATTATCAGGGCAGCTGTCCTAGTGCTGAGCTCTTTTATACCAAAGCGGTTTTCGTAGCCGGCTCCGAAAGAGATGCTTTTTACTGATGGCAGTGAAGCGGAGTTATGGAATGAGGTCCAGAATCCCTCACTCATTATTGAAACAAATGCCATTCCTGATTCTCTTGCCCCGGCTGGTGGCCTGTAAGGATTATCGGCCGGTACCGGCAGGCAGAAAGTCATAAATAATAGAAGAACTGATATTTTGCGCAGCGAGAACAATTGTATCAGTAATAACAGGTCTAATTTATTAAAAAAACCTGATTATCACCTGCAATAGTGAAATAAAAAATATGTCTGAAATCAGTATTTTAGTACAAGTTACAATACCTCAGTGTTCTCAATGCCCTCAGTGGTTAAGGCACATTAAGTATATTGATCATGGATAATTTTCCACGGAGGGCATTGAGGACCCTGAGAAATTTTTTATAAGGTTTAATTTGTTTTGTACGGGAATTTGATATTCTTAAGCTCCTCGTTTGCCTTTACTATCTTTTTCTTGAGCCCTTCCTTGAATTTGGTGATCTCGTCCATTACTTCAGGGTCGCTGGTTGCAAGGATCTGGGCTGCCAGTATTCCCGCATTCTGGGCTGCATTTACTCCAACAGTGGCAACAGGTATACCCGGAGGCATCTGGAGTATTGAAAAGACAGAATCTAATCCTTCGAGCGATGCATTTATCGGGACGCCAATAACAGGTACTGTCGTCATTGATGCTATCACCCCGGGAAGGTGAGCAGCCATACCTGCTGCAGCTATTATCACTTTTATCCCTCTTGCTGCTGCATTTTTTGAGAATTTCTCCACCTCTTCAGGTGTACGGTGAGCTGAGAGGGCATTTATTTCAAAAGGAATCTTGAAGTCATTAAGGATCTGAGCTGCCTTTTCCATCACAGGCAGATCGGATGTGCTTCCCATTATTATACTTACTTTTGGTTCCATCATCATTTGTATTTTAAGACTGATAAAGGCAAAAATAAGGTTTAATTTCATATTTTCGCAACGGCAATTAACTCAATCATTATCATTATGAAAGAAGTCAGGGTTCTCGACAAATCATTCAGGGAATACATATCTGAGAGTGAGATAATAAGGAGAATAGAGGAGATAGCCGAAAAAATTAACAGTGACTACCAGGGCAGGGAAGTCGTTTTCCTGGGGATACTTAACGGGGCTTTTCTCTTTGCTGCCGAGCTTTTTAAAAGGATTAAACTGAATGCCCAGATATCGTTTGTTAAGCTTGCCTCGTATGAAGGTACCGGTTCTTCAGGAAATATTAAGGAGCTTATTGGGTGGAACGAGGATATCAGGAATAAGGAAGTAATCATTACCGAGGATATCGTTGATACCGGGTTGACACTTGAAAGAATTTACGACGAACTGACTATCAGAAAGGTGGCTGGTATAAGAGTAGCTACACTTTTGCTTAAACCTGAAGCGTATACAAAGGATATACCTGTCGATTATATCGGATTTGAAATACCAAATAAATTTGTTATTGGTTTCGGCCTTGACTATAACGGTTATGCCCGAAACCTGCCATCCATCTATATTTTAAATACTTAAATAAATTTCTTAATTATGATCAATTTCCTGATTTTTGGCCCTCCGGGATCCGGCAAAGGAACCCAGTCTGTTAAACTGGCAGAAAAGTTCAATCTGGTTCATCTCTCAACCGGCGACATGCTGCGTGCTGAAATAGCAGCGGGTACCGATCTGGGGGAAAAGATGAGCTCAATAATGTCGAAGGGTGAACTGGTTCCTGATGAGGTAGTCGTTGAAATGATAGCAGCAAAGATAGACAAAACAAAGGATGCAGCCGGGTTCTTGTTTGACGGCTTCCCGCGTACAGTTGCCCAGACGGAAACCCTTGAGAAAATGTTAAATGAGAGAGGTATGAAGATTGATCTTATGCTTGTCCTGGATGTGGACCACGACGAGCTGGTGAAAAGGTTGACTCTCAGGGCGGAACAATCGAGACGTCCCGATGATAAGGATCCTGTTATTATAGAAAACAGGATTGAAGTATACAAGGCTAAGACTGAACCTATAATAAATTATTGCCGCGAGAGGGATATATATCAGCCTGTTAATGGTATGGGATCTATTGAGGATATTTTCAACAGGCTGTCAGAACACATGAGTAAGCTCGTCTGACATAAAATATGGCTGATTCAAACTTTGTTGATTATGTGAAGATCTTCTGCAGATCTGGCAACGGTGGTGCCGGGTCAGTACATCTGCGCAGGGAGAAGTTCATTCCCAAAGGTGGGCCCGACGGCGGTGATGGTGGCAGAGGAGGGCATATAATTCTCAGAGGTGACAGGCAGATGTGGACGCTGATACATCTGAAATACAGAAGGCATATCTTTGCCGATAACGGTCAGCCGGGGGGAGCACAGCAAAGTACGGGCGCTTCGGGTAAGGATGTTATTATAAATGTTCCTCTTGGTACCATAGCAAGGGCTGAGGAAACCGGAGAACAGGTGCTCGAGATAACAGGCCATGGTGAGGAAAAGATCCTTGCTCCCGGAGGAAGAGGAGGACTTGGTAACGCACATTTTAAATCACCGACCAACCAGACTCCCCGGTATGCGCAGCCAGGGGAACCAGGTATAGAAGGGGCTTTTATTCTCGAACTTAAGCTACTGGCGGATGTAGGGCTTGTGGGTTTTCCCAATGCAGGAAAATCTACATTACTGTCGGTGATATCAGCAGCTAAACCAAAAATTGCCGATTATCCCTTTACCACGCTTGTACCGAATCTTGGTATAGTAAAGTACAGGGGAGATAAATCATTCGTTGTAGCAGATATTCCTGGTATTATAGAGGGAGCGCATGAAGGCAAAGGCCTTGGTATCAGGTTTCTGCGCCATATAGAACGTAACTCAGTCCTGCTTTTCATGGTACCTGCCGACAGCAATGATATCAGTACAGAGTATGAGATACTGATTAAAGAGCTGGAGAAGTATAATCCTGAGCTTATGGATAAGAAAAGAGTCCTGGCAATTTCAAAATCTGACATGCTGGATGAGGAACTGACAAATGAGATAAGGAAGGATCTTCCTGATCTTCCAAGGATTTTCTTCTCCTCGATTACCGGCCAGGGTCTTGACAGGCTCAAGGACATGTTGTGGAAAGTACTAAACGCCTGGTAATATGATTGAAAGGTATGATCAGCAGCTCTTACTGTTAATTAATTCACACAACTCGCCGTTCTGGGATAACATCATGTATGCCATCAGCGGGAAGTTGATATGGGTGCCTCTATACCTGGCGATACTTATGGTATTGTGGTTAAGATACAGGAGAAAACTACTGGTGATCATCCTGCTGATAGCAGTTGCCATAACCCTGAGCGACCAGGTTTCAGTATTGATAAAAGCGAGTGTTCAACGGCTGCGTCCCTGTCATGAACCGGCACTCGAGGGACTGGTTCATCTGGTGCGTAATAAATGTGGCGGTGCTTATGGATTTGTCTCATCTCATGCAGCGAACTCGTTTACTGTTGCTATTCTGAGCCTTCTGCTGATAAAAAACAGATGGTTCACTGGCTTTATCATCTTTTGGGCGGCAACAATAGGTTATAGCAGAATATACCTTGGAGTGCATTATCCGGGTGATGTTGTGGCAGGCTCATTGCTGGGCATACTTACAGGCTGGGGCATAATATTATTATACGTATATATTGATAAAAAGTTGCTGGCCGGATCAGAGTACTTTGACCGGCAGTAAATATCCCGTATATGTTAGGAGTTATCCTGGATACCAAGGATCCGTGCTTAAATCTTGCCACGGAGGAATACCTGCTTCACAACAGGAAGGAGGACTTTGTAATCCTTAGTGTTAATGATCCCTCGGTCATTGTCGGCAAACACCAGTGTGTCCACCGGGAGGTAAATACCAGGTATACCGAGTCGTTGAAAATACCTGTGCTGAGACGTATTTCAGGTGGAGGTAGCGTTTACCACGATCATGGTAATCTCAACTTTGCATTCATAAGAAAAAGTGAACCAGGAAAACAGATCAACTTCAGGTTGTATACGGCGCCGGTGGTTAATTATTTACAGTCAGCCGGGATAAATGCCAGGTTTGAAGGTAAAAATGATATCAGGGTCGACGGCCTTAAGATCTCAGGTAATGCAGAACACGTTTACCGTGAAAGAGTACTGCATCATGGCACACTTCTTTTTGATGCTGACCTCAATGCAATGAGAAGTTCACTTAATCCTGTGACTTCAGGCTATGAAACAAGGGCTGTGGAATCGAACAGGTCATCCGTAACAAACCTTAAAGGCATGATAGGGGGAATTGAAAGCATGGAACAACTAACAGATTCCATGATGGGCTATTTGTCAGGAACCGTTCAGGGACTGGAGCCTTTCAGCTTAACAGATCAGATGATTGCCGGGATAAATAATCTGGCAGATACGAAGTACAGGACATGGGAGTGGAATTACGGCTACGGACCTCCGTATACATTTACCGGTTCATTTATTATGAACAATATTAAGCATCGTTTAAAACTGCTTGTCAGGGATGGCATAGTATGGGAATGCAGTATTAGCGGCACTCAGGAAATGGAATCAGTTGCAAAAAAGATAATTGGATGCAGGCATAATTATGATGATCTTTCTGAACTGTTCAGGAATGAAAAAATTCCTTTAAGAGACGATGAGTTATGGAATTTCTTTTAAATCATTCTGAAAAAAAATGAATCTTCTTTTATCTCTTCTCGCATGGTTGATGAGCTTTCTGGTTATACTGGTGTTATTGCCGGTATCACTTATAATATGGTTCATAGCATATCCTTTTGATGAAAAGCGTTCGGCGTTTCACTGGTGGATGATAGGCCATGGAATAATTCTTTCACGCATTATGCCGTTCTGGAGAATCAGAATTGAAGGAAGAGATAATTACCGAAAGGGAAAAACTTATTTGATAATATCAAACCATCAGTCAATACTCGATATCCTTATTTTAAACTGCCTGAGATACAGGTTCAGGTGGATATCGAAGATTGAGAACACAAGGGTGCCTGTCCTTGGATGGTACCTCCGGATGGCGAAATATATAACCATAGACCGGGGAAATCCTGACAGCAAGGAAGTAATGATGCAGAAATCAATTAACAGCCTGAGGCAAGGGATCTCTATTATGATTTTTCCTGAGGGAACGCGATCACTTAATAATGAGATAGGCCCGTTCAAGCCTGGAGCTTTTCAGCTGGCCATTATGGCCGATAAACCTATCCTGCCTGTTATTGTGGATGGCACGGGGGAGGCATTGCCCAAGCGCGGACTGGTATTTACTCCAGGACATACCCTGTCCATCAAGGTCCTTGATCCTGTTTATCCCGGATCTTTTGGCACTGCTGATCCGGAAGAACTATCTGTTAAGATGAGAGCAATCATGGTAAAGGAACTTGATGCTGCCCGAAATTATAAAAAAGATGGCGGGGAGTGAGTCAGAAAAAAGAATGCTAACTAAGCTTGGTTATTATGATTACCAGCAAGGGCTCATATTCAGGCATTTAAATCAGAAAAACGGCTGGGATTCGCATCTTGAGAAATGTCGCAACTTTATTCTGAAGGCAGTTGAATATTATAAGCCTGAAAAGGTGACAGTTATGGGAAGCGGCTGGTTACTCGACCTTCCTCTGACAGAACTGCTTGACTCGGTTAAATCTGTTACTCTCATCGACATTGTTCATCCGCCGGCAGTGGTCAGCCAGGTATCTGAACTTAAAGATGTCAGGCTTCTGGAAGCGGATGTTACCGGTGGTCTGATTGAGAGGGTGTGGGAGAAAGCACGCACGATCAATTTGTTCAGTAAGATGAAGACCATAATGGATATTGATATACCGGAATATAGATTTGATGAAGATCCCGGGGTTCTCATATCACTAAATATTTTAAGCCAGCTTCACGTTCTGCCTGTCAGATACCTTAAAACTAAAAGTTCAGCCGGCAATGACGAATATGCATGGTTAATCCGGTCAATCCAGCAAAGCCACCTTGATTTACTGGGAAAATATGATTCAGTGGTTATCACCGATACAGCAGAGGTTTTTACATGGAGGTCGGGTGCTGTCACTGAAGAGAAGTCGGTGTTTGTCAGGATACCTGATGGTAAATACAGGGAAGAATGGACATGGGATTTTGACCTGAGGGGTAATGATTTTAATGAGAAACGATCTGTTATGAAGGTAACAGCAGTAAACCTGTGATAATGACAAAGGAAGAGATAATAACCAGATACCGCGAACTATCAGAAAAATACAATTCCCTTGCACAGGTTGAAAAGAGGTACCTTTTAATACTCTCTTTTCTGCGACTTGTTGTATTTGTCGCAGGAATTATCCTGACCGTTACAGGATTCATAAACAGTTCACTCGCAGGAGTTACAGCTCTGCTAGGAACAGCGGGGATCTTTACTGTGTTGCTGATTTTATATTCAAAGCATAATGAAAAAATGACGTTTTTCAACAATATTTCAGCTATCAACAGGAATGAGATAAAAGCTCTTGGCGGTGACCTGTCATCATTTGAAGACGGAAGTGAGTGGATTGATCAAGAGCATGATTTCTCAAATGATATTGACCTGTTCGGGAGAGACTCATTATTCAGTTTCCTTAACAGGACAGTTACCGGGTATGGCAAGACTCTCCTGGCCGGGTGGCTGAAAGACCCGGAGAAGATTAGTTCAGAGCTGAAGGAGAGACAGGATGTAGTTAGAGAGCTTTCAGGAAAGCTTTCATGGCGGCAGGAGTTTTTATCCCACGGGATGGGACAATCACTTGGAGAGCAAGATGTAAGGTCTTTAATAAGCTGGCTTAATAACGATTCTTCCATGATGGGATCAAGGATCAGCAGGATTTCTGTTTACCTGCTACCTGCACTCACATTAGCATCCATGCTTCTGGTCATAGCAGGCTTAATGCACTACTCTTTTTTTGTGTTCTTTTTCCTGCTGAACCTTCTGGTAACAGCTTTTTTTCTGAGAATTACAAACAGGATTCACAATACTGTTTCAAAAAAATTCTCATTCCTTTCATCTTTGAGCCGGCTGATGGGCATGTTCGTGGACGAGGAGTTCAAGGCTCGAAAACTGGCTGAAATTAAAATAAATCTTGCAGACAATGATTCTTCTGCTATATCCGGCATAAGAAAGCTCAGCCGGATCATCCAGTCGTTCGACAGCAGGCTGAATATAATGGTGGGATTTGTTCTTAACGGGCTGCTGCTATGGGATCTTCAATGTATTAAATCACTTGAGCTCTGGAAGAGCAGATCATCAGGATTGCTGCCTGAGTGGCTTACAAGGATAGGAGAGGTGGATGCTTTTATCAGCCTGGCCAATTATGCATATAATAATCCAGGTTACACATATCCTGAGCGTTCTGAGGGAGAAGAGATGCTTGTAGCCAGGGCTATGGGACATCCCCTTATTGACGAGGATTCAAGGATATCTAATGATTTCTCAATTGAACGAAAAGGACTTATAGGGATCATAACCGGGGCAAATATGGCAGGTAAAAGTACATTTCTCAGGACTGTTGCAGTTAACTTAGTTGTCGGGATGACCGGATCTCCGGTATGTTGTAATAATATGATCTTTAGTCCTGTAAGGTTGTTTACAAGTATGAGGACAACTGATTCACTGAGTCATAACGAGTCATATTTTTATGCTGAACTTAAGCGCTTGAAAGCATTAAAAGCCAGGATCGAACAGGGAGAGGAGATCCTCTTCATCCTTGATGAGATTCTAAAAGGCACCAATTCAGAGGATAAGAGTGCAGGTTCAAGGCTTTTTATAAGGAAAATGATAGAATATAGGGGAACCGGGCTGATTGCCACTCACGATATTTCACTTGGGAACATGGAGAAGGAATATCCTTCGGCTGTTTTCAACAAGTGCTTTGAAATTGAGATAGATGGAGAAAATATCTCTTTCGATTACTTGCTCCGCGACGGTATTACAACAAAAATGAATGCTGCTCTTTTGATGAAGCAGATGGGAATTTCAGACTGATAAGGCATTCCCATTACGGGTAATGCATAAATTCTCAACTCATATATTACCAGTTCTAATTATTTTACTCATTGATTATTAGCCGGTGCCCGGAGTATAAAATTAACCTGATTGTTGAAAAATTGACCTTTTGAGGCTCCTCTAATTCACTATATTTGCCAAAATTCTGAAAAAATGTCTGTCGGATATACTGAAGAACATATTAAGACCCTTGAATGGAGAGAGCATATCAGGCTCAGACCCGGCATGTATATTGGTAAGCTTGGTGATGGCTCATCACAGGACGACGGGATCTATGTGCTTATCAAAGAGGTAATGGATAATTCCGTCGATGAGTATATGATGGGATACGGGAAGAAGATAGATGTCACCATAACTGAGAGGGAGGTTAGTATAAGGGATTATGGAAGAGGTATTCCGCTCGGCAAGGTAGTTGATGCCGTATCGAGGATGAATACCGGAGCAAAATATGATTCAAAGGCGTTTAAGAAATCAGTAGGGCTTAACGGTGTGGGCGTTAAAGCAGTAAATGCCTTATCGAGTAGTTTTATAATAAGATCTTTCCGCGAGGGCCAGGTAAAAATACTGGAATTTGACCACGGCGTACTGGTGAACGATGAACCCCTGAAGCCAACAAAGGAGGACAACGGAACAGAAGTGATCTTCCAGCCGGATACGGGGATGTTCGGGAATTTCTATTTTATTTCCGAATATGTGGAAAGCATGATGAGGAACTATGTCTACCTGAACTCAGGTCTGAATATCTATTTTAACGGCATCAGGTTCTTCTCAAAAAACGGACTTTTCGACCTCCTGACCGAGAATATGGACAGTGAGGGGCTCTATCCTATTATACATCTAAGGGGAGATGACATTGAACTGGCATTCACTCACGGCCATCAGTACGGAGAGGAATATTACAGCTTTGTGAACGGGCAGCATACCACCCAGGGTGGTACTCATCAGATCGCATTCAAAGAAGCTGTCGTCCGTACCATAAGGGAATTTTACAAGAAAGAATTTGATGCTGCTGATATAAGGTCTTCTATAATAGGTGCTATTAGCATCAAGGTTGAGGAGCCAATATTCGAATCCCAGACCAAGACAAAGCTCGGATCAAAGGATATGGGACCGAATGGTCCCTCGGTAAGGAACTTTGTTGTTGAGTTCATCAAGAAACACCTGGATGATTATCTGCATAAGAATTCTGAGACTGCGAAGATCCTGCTCAGGAAGATCCAGGATTCGGAAAAGGAGAGGAAAGCTATTTCATCGATACAGAAGCTGGCACGTGACAGGTCCAGGAAGGTAAGCCTGCATAACAGGAAGCTCAGGGATTGCAGGGTTCACTATAATTCGAATGAGGATAACAAACTTGATTCAACAATATTTATTACTGAAGGCGATTCTGCCAGCGGATCCATAACTAAGTCAAGAATCGTTGAGACCCAGGCCGTTTTCAGCCTGAGGGGAAAGCCGCTGAATTCTTTTGGCCTTACCAAAAAGATCGTATACGAGAATGAGGAATTTAACCTGCTTCAGGCAGCTCTTAATATAGAGGATGGTATAGAAAACCTGCGTTATAACAATATTGTGATTGCCACTGATGCTGATGTCGACGGGATGCATATAAGGCTTCTTCTGCTCACATTTTTCCTTCAGTTTTTCCCCGACCTCGTAAGGAAAGGGCACGTGTATATTCTTCAGACTCCCCTTTTCAGGGTGAGGAATAAGAAGGAAACAAAATATTGTTACTCCGAAGACGAGAGGAAAGAAGCCGTGAAAAAACTGGGTCCCGATCCTGAGATTACCAGGTTTAAAGGCCTGGGAGAAATCTCACCCGACGAATTCAGGCATTTTATTGGGAAAGATATCAGGCTTGAACCGGTAAGGATGATAAAGGCTGATTCCTTTAAGGATTTCCTCGGATTTTACATGGGCAAGAACACTCCCGAGAGGCAGGATTTCATTATTGAAAACCTGAAAGTGGAGGAAGACATTGTTGATAGTCAGGAAGAAAGTAAAGAAGTATAGGAGAAGGGAGTAAATGGAAGACGAGATTCTTGAGATAACTGATCCCGAAGAGAACAGCGAATCCCTGCAGGAACAAGATCAGTCGGCAGGCGCACTTCACTCTGTTACCGCGCTTTCGGGCATGTACCGCGACTGGTTTCTTGATTATGCCTCGTATGTAATACTTGAAAGGGCTGTACCTCACCTGCTCGACGGGCTTAAACCCGTACAGAGAAGAATCCTCCATTCAATGAAAAGGATGGATGACGGCAGGTACAATAAGGTGGCTAATATCATTGGTCATACGATGCAATTCCATCCTCATGGTGATGCTTCGATAGGAGATGCTCTTGTACAACTCGGGCAGAAAGATCTGCTTGTTGATACCCAGGGAAACTGGGGTAACATCCTTACCGGTGATGGTGCAGCGGCTCCAAGGTATATTGAGGCCCGGCTTTCGAAGTTTGCGCTGGAAGTTCTTTTTAATGCCAAGACGACAGAATGGAAGCTATCGTATGATGGCCGCAATAAGGAACCTGTGACTCTGCCCGTGAAATTCCCCTTACTGCTGACACTGGGAGCTGAAGGTATTGCCGTAGGTCTGGCTTCAAAGATTCTGCCTCATAATTTCAACGAACTGATTGATGCTTCGATCGAATACCTGATGGGGAAGGACTTTGTCCTGTACCCCGACTTCCCGACAGGAGGAATGATAGATGTATCAAAATATAACGATGGTCAGCGGGGAGGTCTTACTAAAGTGAGGGCAAGGATTGAAAAAGTCGACAAGAAAACACTGGTAATTACGGAGATTCCTTTCGGAAAAACTACTACAACACTTATTGAGTCAGTAATTAAGGCAAATGACAAGGGAAAAATCAAGATCAGGAAGATAGATGATAATACCGCGGCCAATGTGGAGATAATGGTACACCTTATGCCAGGCGTTTCTCCTGATAAAACGATAGACGCACTGTACGCTCTTACTGATTGCGAATATTCAATATCTCCCAACTCATGCGTCATCATAGATAACAAGCCCTCTTTCATGGGAGTCAGCTCTATGCTTAAAATATCTGCTGATCAGACCGTGGAATTGCTGAAAGCTGAGCTCACAATAAGGAAAGCCGAACTACAGGAAGAATGGCATATGTCTTCGCTTGAAAAGATCTTCATAGAAAAGCGAATATACCGGGATATTGAGGAATGTGAGACATGGGAGTCGGTAATAGAGACAATTGACAAGGGACTTGAACCTTACAAGATGTTGTTTTTCAGGGAGGTTACACGTGACGACATAATTAAGCTTACCGAGATTAAGATCAAGAGGATCTCAAAGTACGATGTTAAAAAAGCAGATGAACATATCAAATCAATTGAAGGAGAGCTGGAAGAAGTTAAAAATCACCTGAAAAACATAATCCCGTATTCGATCAACTATTTCAAGCAGATCAGGAAGAAGTATGGAAAGGGAAAAGAAAGAAAGACAGAAATAAGGAGCTTTGACACAATTGAAGCCACAAAAGTTGTAGCCGATAATGCCAAACTATTTGCGAATTACAAGGAAGGATTTGTGGGTACCGGGTTAAAGAAAGATGAGTTCGTTTGTGACTGCTCCGATATTGATGATATACTTATAGTAAGGAAAGATGGTGTTTATATGGTCGTCAAAGTTGCAGAAAAGATCTTTGTGGGTAATGATATTATGTATGTAAATGTATTTCTAAAAAACGATGAGCGTACCATTTACAACATTATCTATCAGGATGGCAAGGATGGGCCTCTTCTTGCCAAAAGATGCGCCATAACAGGCCTGACACGTGATAAGGAGTACAACCTTACAAGGGGAAAACCGGGATCAAGAATTGTCTATCTCAGTGCAAATCCGAATGGAGAGGCAGAGGTTATCAGGGTGCATCATAAACCACGTGCAAGACTTAAGAAACTGGTATTTGACTTTGACTTCGGAGACATGAATATCAAAGGCAAATCATCAATGGGTAATATTGTAACAAAAAATGCGGTTCAGAAGATTACTCTGAAAGAGAAGGGACTCTCTACACTGGGAGGCAGGAAAATATGGTTTGACGATGCAGTTCTGAGACTTAATGTCGATGGGAGGGGTATTTTCCTGGGTGAATTCAGCGGCGATGATAAGATCCTGGTGATTATGAAGAATGGATATTACAGGAACACAGGTTTTGACCTTTCAAACCATTTCGAGGAAAACATACTGATAATAGAGAAATTCAGGCCTGAAAAGGTATATTCTGCAATATACTGGGATGCTGAACAGAAGTTTTATTATGTGAAAAGATTCATGCTTGAGGAGTCTGAGAAGTCGCAGTGTTTTATCAACGAAAACCCTGATTCGAAACTTGTGAGCCTTACAGAGGTTGAATATCCCCGATTTGAGATCTGGTTTGGAGGAAAACATAAAGGAAGGAACAACGAAATAATTGAAGTAGCCGGGTTTATCGGTGTAAAAAGTTATAAGGCAAAAGGGAAAAGACTTACAAGCTACACCGTGGAAAACATACAGGAAATTGAGCCTGTAGCCAAAAAAGAAACACCTGTTCCTCCTGAAGAATCAATTCAGGATGAAGTGATTTCACAACCTGAAATAAAGGATGACCCTGCACAGATGAAGCTGGAACTGTAATGGCGGATAAACAAATTGTCTATATCATTGGTTTCATGGGAAGTGGTAAAACCACTGTCGGGAAGAAGCTGTCGGGTTATCTGGGATGGGCATACATCGATCTCGACAGCCTGATCTCAAGCCAGGAAGGTAAAGCCATCAGCGACATATTTTCTGAGTCAGGTGAAAAATACTTTCGGGAAATTGAGTCGCAACTGCTTAGAAACATGCCAATTGAAGATGATACTGTGATATCAGTCGGAGGGGGAGCTCCATGCTATAATAAGAATATTGAATACATGAAGGCACGTGGCCTGGTAGTATATCTCAAAAAGACTCCGTTGCAGTTACTGAGCAGGTTATCCGATGATTCGGGTAAAAGGCCGCTGCTTAAAGGCCTGTCAGAAAATGAGCTTCTGGCATATATCAGGGAAAAACTGTCTGAAAGAGAGATTCACTATAACCTTGCAGACATTTTTATAACCGGGATGGATATTGATATTGAGAATCTCGCCGGGAAAATAATCTCGGTTATTTGATCAAGCTATTTTCCAATTCATTCATCACCAATATTATTGCTTTCATCATAAAGTGGGCTCAGTATCCCTAAAAATGTGTCTCCCAACCGCATAAATAACAATTATTTTAGTAATTTAGAATGCCATAATTATTAAAGAACATGCATGAAGGATAGGTTGTTTCAACTGCTTGGGATAGAACCTGAAGAATGGTCTTTGGTCTCTATGCTTCTTATGCAGTCAATCTTCCTGGGTATTTTTTACGGGGCTTTCGATATAAGTGCACATTCGCTCTTTCTTTCAATATTTGATGAAAAGATGATGGCAAGAGCTTATGTGATCTCAGGATTGGCAGGAATCATTATGACCAGCCTTTATACATGGTTCCAGGCACGTATCACATTCAGGCATTTTGCAACTTCAAACCTGGTGGTGCTATCAATTATAACCCTGGTACTATGGCTGGCTCTTCTTTTTAATCCATCCAATACAGTTGTCTTTACTGTTTTCGTGATGCTTGGTCCCATTAATATCCTTGCAATGCTTGGTTTCTGGGGCACAACAGGCCGGCTTTTCACCCTGCGTCAGGGAAAAAGGCTTTTCGGACTCATTGATGCGGGTCTTATCATTGGGGTGATAGTGAGTTGTTATGCAATACCTGTATTGCTTACTCTTAATTTTCAGTCGCATAATATTTTACTGATAAGTACATTAAGCATTTTCTTTGCAGCAATAGTCCAGCTGGTAATCGGGAGACGATTCACATTCATTACTTCCGGAACAGCTGAAAAGAGTGAGAAAGATAAAGGACTGGCAATCTTCAGGAAAGACCGTTATGTGAGGATCATGGCTATTTTTATTACTCTCTCGGTTATGACGGCTTTTTTTGTACAGTACTCATTTATGGCAGTTACAAGAGAGCAATATCCCCTTGAAGAGGATATGGCAAGATTCCTTGGTTTATTTACCGGAAGCATGATGATCTTCACGCTGCTTCTGAAAGTGCTGGTATTCTCCTACATGATAAGGAATTACGGACTTAAAACATGCCTTGCCATTTCGCCTGTCCTTGTAGCCGGATTCACGGCTTTAGCCATTATTATCGGCATGACCATGGGGTATTCCCAGGCAACTTCAGGATTTGTTATATTCTTCCTGCTCCTGGCGTTGAGCAGGCTATTTTCAAAATCATTGAAAGATGCAATAGAATCACCTTCATTCAAGGTAATATATCAGACAGTTGAAGAAAAAAACCGGTTCAGGGTTCAGTCAGGTATAGATGGTACGATAAATGAAATATCTGCTTTGAGCTCCGGATTACTTCTTGCCGGACTTGGTGCACTATCTTTCGTTACGCTGATACACTTTTCATGGGTGCTTTTCGCAATTATTGCAGCATGGATATTGGTCGCTTTCAGACTTTACATCGAGTATCGTAAGTCGATAAGAAATTCTCTTGAAACAACTACAGGGTACGATAGTGAGCAACTTACCATACATGATTGGGGTAATCTTGGAAATAAAGCAGCCGGAATACTCTTATTTAAAACTGAATACTTCAGGCTTGCCTGTGGAAAGCTGGATTCGATTGAAAAAACAGGCAACAGGTGGTTTTTTCAGAATATGCTGGATTACTCCGAATCAACACTGGATCCATCTCTTTTACCAGCCCTGCAAAAAATTGCTTCGTCAGGAAGCATTGAAGAAGGTTTGCGACAAAGGAGCGCAGGAATAATTGACCAGATAGAGGAAAGTGGAGGTAATCCCGGGCTCCTGTCCGGAAAAACACGGGCAATCAGGCTGAGTGAAAAAATCATTAATGCCAGGAAGAATCTTGCCGATTCCAGGATGCCACAGACTACAGAAATCCTGAGATTACTGAGGGATAATAACATCGATTCGAAACGATATGCACTTTTTATGATCGGAAAGTTCAGGATGACAGATATGCTATCTGAAGTAAGTAACTGCTTGTCAATGTCCGGACTTGAGAATGATGCTTTTAATGTCATGGAAAGTTTTGGTGCCGATGCCCACGAGGAGCTGTTAAGACTTTTCATGAGTTCCTCTGGTAATAATGAGCTCAGCAGGGCTGTTATAAGGCTTATGGCTGGTTCATCCTCTGAGGAGACAAGTGAGTTTCTCTATTCCCGGCTCTGGTCCAATGCACGGCCACTAAGGGAACTGGCTGCAATAAAACTTGTTGAATGTGGATTCAGGCCTAACCCGGAAGAGAAGGACAAACTGAATCAGATGATCTCCGACACTATCGGGATCATCATATGGAATATTTCGGCTCGTTTATGCATTGTCAGACAAGATGAACCTGTTATGCTTAACTCAATTGAGAAGGAAATACAATCGTGGGATACGTTTCTCTTTAATATTCTATCAATAGCGTACGACCAGGCATCAATAGAAAAAATACGCCTGAACCTTGAAAGCGGTACTGTTGGAAGTGTAAATTATGCACTGGAAATGGTGGATATCGTTATTGACGATTCTATAAAACCAAAGCTGGTAGCTTATATTGATTCAGTTCCTGATGAAGAAAAGACCAGGAATCTGCATCAGTTTTATCCGGGTGAAATAACTGAATTTGAGTTTCTCCTCGAAGACATTATCAACAGGGATTACAATCTGATTGGGATCTGGGCGAGGGCCTGTGCACTCAGGACCTCTGCGGGCTTATTCCGGAATTCTTTTGCTGAATCGGTTATTGCTTTGCTTTTCAGCCCGGAAAAGATACTGCAGGAAGAGGCTGCAAGGCTTATATCAAGATCCAAACCTGAGCTTTTCGGGGAGATAAAAGGACGGATTTCGATAAAAAACAGGGATGAACTGAGCTTAATAATCTCAGGAGAGAAATCAAGCCAGGATCTCCTCTTTGAGAAAGTGTCATTCCTTTCACAGCTATTCCCGGAGATACCTGAAGATACACTGATAATTCTAGCAGGATCTGTAAAATTCAGCCCCGATCCTTTAAAGGTCAAACTTGAACCTGCAAATGATCATATAGTATGGAACATTAAGGAAGGACAGGCAGAAAAAATGAGCTATGTTACTCAGGATGATACTGCCGGGGATAAATCATTTATGCAAGGAGGTCCGGATAACCCATATTTATACGTTCTCAGACTGGGTGATCTCGAGGAATTTTACAGATCGTACCCGGAATACTCATATGAAATTTACAGATATCTTGATAACTATCATCTAAAGCCATCTGACCAGGATGAAATCAGGTAAGACTACAATATTCAGACAATTGATCTTCAACATAGTGATTCCCACATTGTTGGCCTTACTTGTTTTTGCAGCTATCAATTTCCAGCATACCAGCGCTTTGATTAATAAGAGCAATGTAGAGAAGAACAGACTACTCGCTGACGAGGTTACAAAAGTTCTTAAATTTCAGGATATAGCGATAAATCTGATCGATAGTGAATTCAATACGAGGATGCAGGATTTCAGTTCAGAGCTGGTTAATAAATACCTCGTTAATTCGGCCGATCTGGGGGATCTTAATTTAAGGGCGATAGCAAATGAGATGGGAATGGATCCGGTGAATGAGGATATTTATATAATATCATCAGATGGAGTAATTATAAATACCACATTTAAAGAGGACCTGGGATTTAATCTCTTTTCTCTCGGGGATGTCTTTAAGCAATACCTGCTTGATATTTTGAAATCAGGCAAGTTCAAAACTGATGTGTTCGCAATAGAACAGAAGACGAAAAGGCCTAAAAAATATACTTATCAGCCTACACTTGATGGAGAGTACATTGTTGAGATTGGTGCATACTCAAAACAGGTAGACGAGATCATCCAGGCTATTGAAGATGTGAAGGAGGAACTGAAACGTGATACCGAGGGCATAACAGATGTCGAGTTGTTCTTGATGGCTGATGAGCTGATCTTCAGTATGAATAAGAATGCATTATACGTCGAAAGTCAGAGTGATAACCTGAAAAACGCCTTCAGGGATAAGGATACAGTAAGTTATACAGTAAGGGAAGGCAAGTTGTGGTATAACTACCAGTACACATATATGGAACGTGCTGGCGGATTGTCAAGCTTTTACAAAGATTCGGTTATCAGGATAATCTCTGACAGAACTCCTCAGAAGAGACTCTTGCGTGTTGAAGCAACAAGATTTATTCTGGTATTCCTTGTCACTTTGACAATTGTTTTAATCCTGATCTATCGAAAAACC
This sequence comes from uncultured Rikenellaceae bacterium, assembly GCA_964595725.1. Classification (GTDB taxonomy): domain Bacteria; phylum Bacteroidota; class Bacteroidia; order Bacteroidales; family VadinHA17; genus LD21. The sequence goes on from CAZQRQ010000018.1 coordinate 27,064, forward strand.
AAGGTGATCACAAATCCTATCAAGAAACTCGTAGAAAACGTTGACAGGATCACAAACGGGCACTTACATGAGAGAGCTGAAGTTATTGGTAATAATGAGATTACAAGGCTGACTGAAAAATTTAACATGATGATTGCCCAGCTGGAAAGCTATTACTATGAGCTTGAGGAGAAAGTAAAAGAAAGAACTATTGAAATTGAGAAGCAGAAGAAAGAGATTGAAAACCAGAGAGATGCTCTTGCAGAAAAGAATACCCAGCTGAATGAAGCATATGTTGAAATTGAAGAACAGAAAAAGCATATCATGGACAGCATTTATTATGCACGCAGGATACAAACTGCAATTCTGCCGGCCAATTCATTGCTTGATGAATGCTTCAGGGATTATTTCATTTTCTACCTTCCCAAGGATATTGTGAGCGGTGATTTTTACTGGATGCACGAGGCGGATAACCTTATCATGGTATCAGCAATAGACTGCACCGGGCATGGTGTACCTGGCGCTTTCATGTCTATCGTGGGATTTAACCAGCTGAACAATGCAGTTAATGTACAGAAGGCCAGGAAAGCCTCCGATATACTCAATGAACTAAACAAGGGTGTAATAAGCACCTTGAACGAGAATGTAAGTGAAACGTCGATAAAGGATGGTATGGACATGGCATTATGTGTATTTGACTTTGCCAGGAAAAAAGTTGAATTTGCTGGTGCCAACAATCCCATGCTCCTGATAAGAGGGGATGAAACTTTCAAATATAAGGGCGACAGGTTGCCTATAGGTGCTTTCATTGAGAACAGAACCCAGGAATTTACCAACAATGAAATTGATCTCCGGAATGGCGATATGATTTATATGTTCTCAGATGGTTATGCCGATCAGTTTGGAGGTCCGGATAACAAAAAATTCTTTGGAAAGAGATTTGAAAAGCTATTATTTGAAATTCACGAAAAACCGCTTAAAGTCCAGAAAGAAATCCTCTATAATACTTTGAAGGAATGGATGGGCGAAAATGATCAGGTCGATGATATTCTGGTTATTGGAATAAGAGTCTAGTCAGGTTATATAAATTGATATGGGATTAAAAGCAGATAATCCAAAATTAAATCCTTATGTAGGTTTAAGACCATTTCTCCCGGAAGAAAGTGATCTCTTTTTCGGGAGAGAGGGGGAAAGCGAAGAGGTTTTAAAAAAGCTCTTAAAGAACCGGTTTGTTACTGTTATGGGAGCATCCGGAACGGGTAAATCATCATTGATATATTGCGGTGTTTTACCGAGGATTGAGAAATTATCGGAAGAAGGAGCTGCTGGCTGGAAGGTTATTACTTTCAGGCCAGGCAACGACCCTATTGGCAACCTGACGGAAGCACTTATTAATTTTGTAGGAGACGAAACCAGTAGGAACTCCCTTAAAGAATCGGTTTCCAATCTGCTTCGTGTCAACCCTGGATCTCTTTCCACACTTATCAAGGATATGGTGATCAGGAATAATGAGAAAGTTCTTCTGCTGGTCGATCAGTTTGAGGAGTTATTCAGATATACTATAAAGGGCACCGGTGCAGTTGCATCTGAAAATGCTTCTTCATTTGTCAGTCAGCTTGAGCATGCTGTTGCACAAACCGATACCGAGATATATTCCATAATAACCATGAGGTCGGATTTCATCGGGGAATGTGCACATTTCCAGGGACTGACACAGCTCATCAATGACAGTAACTACCTTGTCCCGCACATGGGACGGGAAAACTACAGGTCAGCAATTGAAGGACCTGTAAAATATGCCGGTGCCGGAATTGATCCAAAACTGGTAGATACTCTTCTTAATGATATAGGTGATCAGACCGACCAGCTTCCGGTGTTGCAGCACGCACTTATGAGGACATGGTCATACTGGCAGGAACTTGATGATCCTGACAGACCAATTTCGGTTACCGACTATGATTCGGTCGGTACCATGAGAGATGCTATGTCGAGGCATGCAAATGAAGCTTTTGATGAACTTGGAACTGAGGGAAGGGAAATTTGTGAGAAGACATTTAAAGCCATTACTGAGAAGGGTGCAGATAATAAAGGTATACGTCATCCTATGAGCGTCAGGTCAATAAAGACGATTATCGGTTGTACAAGTGAGGCCCTTTTTGAAGTAATAGAAAAATTCAGGGTTTCTTCAAGATCATTTATTACTCCCAGGGAGGGTGTGTCCCTGGATGATGATTCCATTATCGACCTCTCGCACGAGAGCCTTATGCGGCTCTGGGACAGGCTTAAAGAGTGGGTGGATGAAGAAGCTGCCTCTGTCCAGATGTACCTGAGGCTTTCGGAAGCATCAGCCATGTACCAACAGGGAAAGACAACGCTCTGGCGCCCACCTGACCTCCAGCTAGCAATTAACTGGCGCGAACAGCAAAAACCTACCCTTGCCTGGGCTGAACGATACGATCCTGCATTTGAAAGGGCAATGGTTTACCTGAGGACAAGTGAGAAGGAATACCTTGCCGAGGAAGAGAACAAGATACGACTACAGAAGAGACAGATGAAAAGAACCCGGATCGTTGCTATGATCCTGGGAGGTGCTGCAATAATTTCTGTGGGATTCATGCTATTTGCCTTCGTGCAGAAGATCGCTGCCGACAAGGCATCAAATCGTGCTGAAGAGAATGCGCGACTTGAATCGATTCAGAGGCATAAAGCAGACTCAGCAGCCGAAGTCGCAGAAAGGAACAGGGCACTTGCGGATTCTAGCGCACAGGTTGCACTGGAAAATGCTGAACTGGCTACTGCGCAGAGAAATATTGCTGATTACCAGCGTAGTCAGGCTGAAATAAATGCGGAAAGAGCTCGTGAGCAGGAACAGGTAGCGCGGGAGCAATCCGATTCAGCCATGAGGGCCAGTATAAGAGCTGAAAATAACAGGATAGAGGCTGAAAAACAAAGGATTGAAGCACTCAGGAACAGGATGCTTTCTGTTGGCAAAACACTGTCTATTAAGTCATTACAAGTGCAAGGACAGAAGGATCTTCAGTCACTGCTGGCTTACCAGGCTTACCTGTTCAACAGCCGCAATGGCGGTCTTGAGAATGATGCTGATATTTACCAGGGCCTGTATACTGTTGATAAAACATATTTTAAGGAGAACTATAAGACATTCCCCGGTCATTCAGGAATACGGAGCATAGCTTTCATCCCGGGGAAAAACGAATTCTTCGCTTCAGGATACGACGGTAAGGTGTCGTGGTGGAATCTGAATGACTCTGTTCAGAATATACAGGTAATCTATACTTCAACAGAAATTATTGAAGTGCTTGCTGTGAGCCCTGATAAAAAATGGCTGGCTTGTGGTGGAGACAACTCAATTATAAAGATGATCCCGATAGAGGATAATAATTCCGCGCAGTACGAATTGAGAGGCCATAGCGGAAAGATCAAATCTCTTATCTTTTCCTTTGACGGAAAATATCTTTATTCAGCTTCACTCGATGGTAAAGTGCTTAAATGGGATCTTGTTGCAAAAACATCTGTCAATTTTACAGCTGACAATTTCCGGATAACCTCCATAGACTGCTCCTCGAATGGTAATTCTATTGCCGGCGTAAGCAGCGATGGAAAGGCTATCATCTGGAATCCGGAGAAAACTGCGGAAAACTTCAGTTTGCCGACAGGTAATCGTATATTAAAAGTAGTGAGGTTCTGGCCGGGTGAAAATAAGCTGGCTGTTGGGTATACCGACGGATACCTTGAGCTCTGGGATATATCCACCCGCCAGAAAACAGCTGAATTACAGGCCCATACAGCTGAAATTAATGACATCAGGTTTAATAATCTCCTGCACCAGATGGCTACTGCCAGCAATGACGGGACTCTTAAGATATGGGATACTGAAGATCTGACAACCCCGCCGATCAGCTTTAACGATAATGGCGGATTCGTAATGGTAATTGAGTTCAGTCCCGACGGAAATGAAATATTATCAGGAACGTATGAAAACACTGACAACCTTGTTGCCAGGCCAACAAATGCGAATCTTCTGGCGAAGGATATGTGCAGCAGGCTTACACGTAACATGACAGAGATTGAATGGGCTACATACGTACCGAGGGATGTTCCTTACGAGAAGACCTGTGAGGACAAAGAATTCAGCATTAAAGCTAATCCGATAAATATTCGGAGAAATGAAAATCCGTGAAGCATTTATGCTAAAATACAATTTATTGATTTTTATCCTTCTGGTAATTTCAGCCGGCCCTCTTTTTCCACAGGGAGCTGAAACCTGTGCCGAAAAGCTGGAGAGGGCGCAGACATCTTTTGACAGGGGTTTACTTGGTGAAGTTCCCCCCCTTCTTACAGGATGCCTGAGATCGGGATTCAAAGAAGAGGAGGAACTGCAGGCTTTCAAATTGCTTGTACAAACCTACCTGCTGAACGATAAAATTAAGCTGGCAGATTCAACAATGAATGCCTTCCTGAAAAGGAATCCGGAATATAAGACCAGTCCTACTGATCATTCGAGCTTCGTATATCTCTTTAATAAGTTCAATGTTAAACCAGTTTTAATGATTGGGTTCAGGATAGGGACCAATGTGCCGTTTCTTACTTTTATTGATGAGAATCTGCTGGCCGGTGAACCTGGAAAATCTAAATATAAAACAAACGCTGCCAATCTTTATATTTCAGCAGATGCGAGATTCAGGCTGAGTGAAAGACTTGAACTTTCACTTGAGGGTGGTTACTCAATCCTGAAATTCACAAATATTGTGTCTGATACTATGGCGCACGGGACTATCACCTATAATGAACAGCAGCAAAGAATTGAGATCCCTGTTTGTCTCAACTATGATTTCAAATCGCGCGGTAAATTTACATTTTACGCCAGGGCCGGACTGGGTGCTGCTCTCAATCTGTCAACTTCGGCAGATATTACTAATATCCCTACCGACCGTAATAATCGAAATGACAGAACCGGAGAAACCCTTAACAGGAAAGACTCGAGGATCTTTATGGATATTTTCTGCCAGTTAGGGACAGGGATGAAATATAAAATACCCAGGGGATACCTGTTTGCAGAGATGAGGTCGTCTTTCGGAACCCTGAACCAGAATGTCAGCGGTGGGGCTACAGTTGATATTGCCGAACAGCTTTACAGATGGTCTGATCCGGGTTTCAGGATGAATGCCTTTAATTTTAACATAGGATATACCTATATATTCTATAAACCTGCTAAAAAGAAGGAATAAATGGGAAAGAGATTCTTGTTATCACTTCTTACGATTATTCTTTTCTTTTCATGTGAAAAGATAATAGATAAACCATATGAACTCAGATATTATGGTGATGCCTATGAGGATATTGGTAATAGTGTCCTTATTACTAACGACGGCTACGTGATAGCCGGGATGTTGTCGAGGATAATAAGACAGGACGGAAATTATATTGAATCGTGGAATTCTGATATGGGTATAATTAAAACCGGTTGGGATGGAAACGTATTATGGAAAAGAAGTCTCGGGGGAAAATACAATGATACAGGTTCAAAGATCTACCAGCTTGAAGACGGGTCGCTGATATGTACCGGAACATTTACTGACACCACAAAAACTGTCCCGGGTCAGACTGATGTTTTTGTTGTCAAGGTATCTGCTTCAGGTGAGCTATTGTGGCAAAAAACTTATGGCGGATCAGGCAACCAGACCGGGAAAGATATTATTAAGATCCCTGATGGATTTATGGTACTGGGATCAACAGATAATGAGCGCCAGCCACTGACTGATTCTACCGGCAATATACAGGGTAATTCAGATATTTATCTTCTCAAGATTTCTGATAATGGAGACTTTATCGATTCATTTGCCTACGGATTCCCCGGGAATGACCTTCCGGCAGTTATAAAACCTGATGCAGGAGGGGACTATGTTATTCTGGGAACAACTGACAGGTCAGACCCTTTGCAGGATAAGAATAATCTGATTCTTATAAAGATTAATTATGCCGGATCCGCAACTGAGCCAAGGATTATCGGAGGAACAGCTGACGAATATGCCAGTGATCTAGAGGTATTGCCTGACGGGTATCTTATGGCCGGAACAATTGGGAAAGAAGATGAACCACAGAAAATTTATATTGCCAAATTGACCAGAAATATATATGATGATCCCCTGGTACCGAATCTTTTCAATGATGCCACTTCCAGAAGCGTTAAAGCGATCTTCCCATATAACGGCGATTCATTCCTGGTGGCCGGACAGGTAGGCCAGGGTTCAGCATCTGATATGCTTGTTTTTGAGATGGATGCAAATGGGAATCCTGTTGCCGGGCACCAGATGATCAGAGGCAGCACCGGGGTACAGGTTGCCAATGATGTTGTGTCAGGTGATGATGGATATATAATTGCTGTGGGTAAAAACAGTTACGATGTTAATTCGATGATCTGTTTCCTGAAGTTCAGATTTTGATGAATTGGCTTAATATCATTTAAAATCAATGAAATTAGATGAGATGAAAAAAGCCGTTATTTTAATAATACAGCTGATGCTGGCGGGTTCTGTGACTCTGTTCTCCCAGTCAATAACCAGTGTCAGCATAGACGGGACTCCTGATGTAGGTTCGGTACTTACTGCGGATTATACTGCTGATGCCGGTTCAGGTAATTATTTGAAATTCGAGTGGTTTCGTTACCCGTCCGGAATCCTGCTCGCAGAAGATGTCACAACATATTCAATTCTGGCCACAGACAACGGAACTGAAATTTATTTCAAATTATCTATCCTTAAGCAATCAGATGATTCTGAAGTAATGAGTATGTTGAGCAATGTTATCACAGTAAATTCATTCCCGGAAGCATTGTATTTAACAATTACAGGCGAGCCAAAATCAAACCAGAATATCTATGGGGTATATGTATATTATGATACGGATAGTGATCCCGAAGGCTCTTCTATATACCGTTGGTATTCAAGTGATAATTCTGATGGATCTGATCCTGTGGAAATAAGTTCGGGCTCGAAGACCTACAAGCTGACTGACGTGGAATTTGGCAAATATGTGGGATTTAGTGTAACTCCGGACGCACAAACAGGATCAACCCCCGGACCAATAACTACTTCCCCGGTATGGATAGGCCCGGTAACAAATGATGCCCCGGTTGCATCATCGGTCTCACTGACGGGAACCACGATGGTAAATGACGTTCTCACCGGGCATTATACATATATTGATGCAAATGGTGACATAGAAGGCAACTCAATATATGAATGGTGGAGATCCAGGTATGATTATATCTCTTCAGACACATCAAGGATAACCGTTGCACACGGGATCTCCTATCAACAGACACTTGCAGATACAGGCAGGTACATTTATTTTGGGGTAGTTCCAAAAGCAGTGACAGGTGTAAGGACCGGGACAAGGGTTATTTCCGTGGCATCAGGACGGGTCAATACCCCTCCTTATGCTTCTTCGGTTTCAATCTCCGGACCAGCCATCGTTGGTAATGAACTGACAGGTGTGTATACTTATCATGATCGTGATGGGAATGCCCAGGGAACAAGCATTTACAGGTGGATAAGAGATGGAAGTGATCCTATTCCGGGAGCTAACTCCGTGACATATGAACTAACATCGGATGACGAAGGTTATACAATAACTTTTGAGGTAACTCCTGTATCAGAAACAGGCTACCCCGATACCGGAGAACCTGTAAAAAGTTCACCGACAGCTGAAGTAGTGGATAACTCGGTTGCCCTGCCTGTCGCAAGCGAAGTATGCATCGACGGGAAAAGGGCATTGGATGAGGAATTAACAGGAGACTATAAATATACCGATACAAGTACAAGGCCAAGATCCGAGGGAGTTTCAATTTACCAATGGTACAGGAATGCAACCCCTATTCCGGGTGCGACTGAAATTAATTATACTCTTACTCAGGCAGATATCGACCAGGACATTTTTTTCGAAGTGACACCCAAAACTTCTAACCGAACTCCAAGGGTGGGCCTTCCTGTAAAAAGTAATTCCCTGGCCCGGATAACCATAATTAAGGATATCTTCTATGTTACAGATGAAGACACACTTCTTACTGCTGAGCCACCAGGAGGTTATTTCTGGGGTGAAGGCGTTATAAACAGTAAGTTCTCACCCTCATCAGTCGATCCGGCTGATAGTCCTTTCAAGGCAAATTACCATTTGAATACGTACGATTGCGGGCAGGATGCTTCAAAGTATTTTACGGTAACCGATGTCAAGATGTATTTTGAAAGCTTCAGGGATGTGTATTGCCAGAATGGTGGCTGGGATACAATATATGTTAAGAGTATCCCTGCAGGATCCTTACTGAGGACATTCAGGCTTAGTGATCCGGCTGGTATTGTCGGGCAAATAAACGATTCTGTCATTGTTATTGATCCTGGCCGGATGAGAGCGGGTAACAAAGAAGACACATTATTCTTCAGTACACTTTCAGGAACATCAATACTGGAGATTTACAGACCGTTTATTATTGATTCAATAGCCCAGGTAACAATCAATAACATAGATACGGGTGATGTTTTCTGCAATAACCGGGAACCATTTGAACTTTATGTGTCCCATCCGGGAGGCGTCTTTTCGGGACCGGTGGTCGACTCTCTGTTTGATCCCTCACTTACCATTGGTGATGCAACAGTAAATTACATATATACAACAAAAAGAGGATGTGTGAGCTCCGTTTCTGTACCGGTACATATAAACGCAGCGCCCGTTGTAAACTTTAGTACAGTTGATATCTGTATTGAGAGCGAGACTGATTCCACCAGGTTTATTAATCTCACAACCTCATCGGATAGTGTAAGTGTCTGGAAATGGGAATTCTATGATTTGGGAGGGTCAAGTTCTAGCCCTTTTAAAAGCCCTGCTTACCTTTTTAAAACCGGAGGTGTGAAAAATGTAACACTCTCGGCTACTACAGTCAATAATTGCATATCGGCAGGAACTAAACAATTTGACCTGGGAGTTAAGCCCAAGGCAAATTTCTACTGGGAAAACGAATGCTATCATCCTTCAGACACACTCCGTCTTTTTGATGCCACAATCTCTCCGTCAGTTATTGCCTCTCGCAGCTGGAATTTCTTTGACGGGGATTCACTCCATACGATGCCTAATACAATATACCCCAAGAGGCAAACTGGGTATCTCCCGATAGAATATATTGTAAGAACAACCTACCCTGACTGCCATGATACTATTTACAGGGAGGTGTATATTCGTCCGACAATCCATCTGCTGGATACAACATATTCAGAAGACTTCAGGAATGGCGACGGGGGATGGGTTAAAGACTATAACTCAGAAAACACCTGGTCGTTCGGAATTCCCGACCGCACATTCATAAACGCAGATGCTACCGGAGACAGTGCATGGTTTACACGATATGACGTTTTCAACCAGAAAGTTGATTCATCTTCCATCATAAGTCCCTGCTTCGATTTTAAAGGATATGACAGGCCTATGATCAGGATCAAGCTTTGGAAACGGTTTGACCTGAACAGGGATGGTGCTGCACTTCAGTATAAGATTGGCGATCAGCCCGGATGGGAATATTCAGGTACTCTGGATGATGGAATTAACTGGTATAATTCGGCTCTTATCAAGGGAAAACCGGGAGGAGACGGAGTGGGCTGGACTGCCAGGTCCGGAAATATTAAGGATGCCGGGTGGATTGAATCACGACATAAGCTGGATGATCTGGTCGGGAAAGAAGATGTCAAATTCAGAATAATATATGGTTCTGATGGAACGGCACAGGACAATGATGGTATGGCATTTGATGATATTTGGATCGGACAAAGAACGAGAGGTGTTCTGCTTGAGCATTTTACAAATTATTCCTTACTATCTGCCAGGGAGAAAGATAGTATCGTAACTGATTTAACAAGCAGGAGCTCTGAAGATATTATAAATATCCAGTATCATACCAATTTCCCCGGTACCGATCTGTATTATGATGATAACCAGGCTGGTTCAAGCGCCAGGATTCTGTTCTATGGTTTGTCTCGCACTCCATATACCTTTATTGATGGAGGTACAAATAATGATTTTGCCAGGGTATATGATTATCTGATTGCTGATCTTGACAGTAACGATCTTACAAGAAGAAGTCTTACAAATCCATACTTTAATATAGACCTTAATTCATCAGTTAACGGTAACATGCTTACAGTTTCGGGAGAAATGAAGGCTCTTGAGGCAATTAATGCCGAAAATCTTACACTCTATATGGCAGTTACTGAAAAGAAAAATATAGATACCGGGCGTACGGGAGCAAGTGGTCAGACTGAGTATAATAATGTTTTCAGGAAATTTATACCTGATGCAGGGGGTATAAGCTTGTCAAAAACGTGGGATAAGGACGAGACTTACTCACTGACGGATAATACCTGGATTATCGAAAATATCTCTAATGCAGCAGACATTGAGGTGATTGCATTCCTGCAAAACAACATTACAAAAGAGATTTATCAGGCCGTTTCAAATGTAGAGCACAATATTACCGTAGGTATTGATAACCTGGTGAGGGCTAATGGAAATATGTTCTCACTCTATCCGAATCCTGCTTCAGACAGGATAACTGTTGCATTTGATAAAACCCTGGAAAAGAGTACGGATATAATGATATACGATTTTTCAGGTTCCGTGGTGAGAACCTACAGAACGGGACCAGGCATTGAAGACTATACTATTGAAAATCCCGGACTTAAGGTTGGAATTTATCTTATCAGGGTGACCACAGGGGGAATAGACTGGGGTTACAGAAAACTGATCATCTCACGAGATTAAATTGGAGATAAATATCTTAACAGGCTATCTTGTTTTTTAGTATTTTTGCCTATTCAAATTCCAGGTACCCTGAACAAGGGTACTTTATTTTATGTTAATCAGATATAAATGAAAGACTATATGAATAACAAGAAGGTACTACTGATGATACTCGATGGCTGGGGTATCGGAGATGGCTCAAAAGCTGATGTGATAAGTCAGGTTCCGACACCTAACCTTGATTCTCTGAAAAAGAAATACCCTAATTCGAGATTGCATGCCAGCGGAGAAAATGTCGGTCTTCCTGAAGGGCAGATGGGTAATTCAGAAGTCGGGCACCTTAATATTGGTGCTGGAAGGATTATTTTTCAGGATCTCGTTAAAATAAATAAGGAGTGTGCATCAGGTGATATAAAGAAGAATCCAGTTCTTACAGAAGCTTTTTCATACGCATGCGATAACAATAAGGCGGTTCATTTCTTCGGACTGTTATCCGATGGCGGCGTACACTCACTCGACAAGCACCTGTATTCTTTGTGTGATATGACCCTCGAATATGGACTTAAGGATGTATTTATCCATGGCTTTGGCGATGGACGGGATACTGATCCTAAAAGCGGTGCCACATACATGAAAAATCTCCTGGATTACCTGAAGCATTCAAATGGAAAGGTTGCTTCATTCATAGGAAGGTTTTACGCTATGGACAGGGATAAAAGATGGGAAAGAATAAAGGAGGCCTATGATCTGATTGTCAATGGGAAAGGCAAACACACTATAGATATTATAGCTGCCATGAAAGACTCCTATAATAACGGTATTACTGATGAATTCATGAAACCAATTGTGGTGGTTGATGTAAACGGTAATCCAATTGGTAATCTTAAAGAAGGTGATGTAGTAGTATTTTTTAATTTCAGAAATGATCGTGCACGTGAACTTACAATAGTTCTTACACAAAAGAATATGATTGAGGCAGGAATGACAACAATCCCACTTCATTATTGTACTATGACACCCTATGATGCCACCTTTGAAGGCCTGCATATTATTTATCCCAAGGAAAATGCCGATAATACAATAGGAGAAGTACTCGGTAATGCTGGTAAGAATCAATTGAGAATAGCTGAAACTGAAAAATACGCACATGTTACTTTCTTTTTTTCAGGAGGACGAGAGGAGGTTTTTCCGGGTGAGGATCGAATCCTTATACCTTCTCCGAAAGTGCAGACATACGACCTTCAACCTGAAATGAGTGCCTACGAGGTCAAAGATGCAGTAATAAAAGCTATTGACTCTGAAAAGTATGATTTTATCTGTTTGAATTTTGCAAATGGTGATATGGTGGGGCATACTGGAGTTTATGAGGCAATTGAACAGGCTGTTGCAGCTGTTGACGAGTGTGCCGGAGCTGTTGTTGAGGAAGCAAGAAAGAAAGGTTATGATATCCTTGTAATTGCCGATCATGGTAATGCTGACATGGCAATCAATGAAGACGGAACGCCAAACACGGCCCATTCTTTGAACCCGGTTCCATCAATTCTGGTAAGCGATAATTATGAGACATTAAAAGAGGGAATCCTGGCAGATGTTGCTCCCACTATACTTACGATAATGGGTATTGATATACCTGCAGAAATGACCGGGAAGATTCTTGTCTGACCTTTTTCCCTTCATAAAAACAATAGGCTTGTTAAAAATGATCAGGATTAAAGATTATATTATCAGCCTTGATCTGTTAGAAAAGAAATTCGTTTGTGATCTTCCGGCATGCCTGGGCAATTGCTGTCGCTACGGAGACTCGGGAGCACCCCTTGAATCAGTCGAGGTGGAACTACTGGAACAACTTAAGTACAAGATTTTCCCCTACCTTAGAGAGCCCGGGAAGAAAGCCATCAGGGAAAAGGGAACCAGCATGAGGGATTTTGAAGGTGATATGGTTACTCCCCTCATCGGTACAGAGGAATGTGCATATACAATTATTGCTGGGAATACGTATATGTGTGCAATAGAAAAGGCATGGTCAGAGGGTAAAATCGATTTCAGGAAACCTTTGTCCTGTCATCTTTTCCCTGTCAGGATCAAGAAATATCCTGACTTTAAAGCTGTAAACTATGAAGAATGGTCTATTTGTGCTTCTGCAAGAGAAAAAGGGTCCAGAAAGGGAACTTATGTTTATGAATTTCTTAAAGATTCCTTAACCAGGGCTCTTGGAAAAGATATTTATGAGCAAATATGCATTACCGCAAAAGAAATGAGAAACAAAACAGAATAGATATAGCATTGCCGGTTAAGGTGATTACAACCTGTTATCATTTATCAGTAGTAATTATGGAAAATATTAAAGTATACATTGAGAAGAATAG
>CAZQRQ010000018.1:40218-54845 GCA_964595725.1 uncultured Rikenellaceae bacterium
CAAAGGTTCATTGAAGAACTGTTTGCCCTGTTAAGAATACCATCTGTAAGTTCCAAAGAGGAAAACAGGGGTGATATGCAAATAATGGCTGAAGCCCTCAGAAAGTCTTTGCTCGAAGCTGGTGCAGACAGGGCTGATATATACCAGACCAAAGGGCATCCGGTTATATATGCTGAAAGGATTTTTTCACGAGATCTTCCAACCGTCCTTGTATATGGTCACTATGATGTACAGCCGGCTGAGCCTATAGAATTATGGTTATCACCACCTTTCGAGCCTGAAATAAGGGATGGGAAAATATGGGCAAGAGGAGCTGATGACGACAAGGGTCAGCTTTTCATGCATCTGAAAGCCTTTGAATATTTGAATAATTCAGGCTCATACTCCTGTAATATTAAGTTCATGATAGAAGGTGAGGAAGAGATCGGTTCGGTAAGCCTGGCCACATTTTGTTCTGAATACAGGGAAATGCTGGATTCAGATGTGATACTTATTTCCGATACAACTATGATATCGAAGGATATACCTTCCATTACATCCGGTCTGAGAGGTCTGACATATGTACAGGTTGAAGTTACAGGGCCTGACAGGGATCTGCATTCAGGGCTTTATGGAGGTGCTGTTGTTAATCCGGTCAACGCACTCTGCGAAATGGTTTCATCGCTGAAGGATGAAAAAAACCATATTACCATACCAGGTTTTTACGATGATGTCATTGAATGCACAGTTGAAGAACGAACTGAAATGGCCAAAAGACCTTTCAGTGAAAAAGAATTCATGCAATCTGTAGGTGTTAAGGCGCTTGGAGGCGAGGAAGGCTACTCCCATACTGAAAGAACAGGTATACGGCCGACACTCGATATTAACGGAATATGGGGTGGATTTACAGGTGAAGGAACAAAAACAATACTTCCTTCAAAAGCATTTGCAAAAATATCAATGCGGCTTGTGCCGGATCAGGATGCTGAAAAAATTGCAGATTTATTCAGAAAATACTTCCTGTCTCTAGCTCCTGCAGGCGTGAATGTCGGAGTTGAATATCTTCATGGAGGTAAGGCTTATATGAGCCCCCTCGACACTCCGGAGTATAAGGCAGCCTCGAAAGCGGTTGAACGCACTTTTGGTAAAAGACCAATACCTGTCAGAAGTGGCGGAAGTATTCCCATCGTTTCTGTTTTTGAGGAGATACTAGGAGTGAAATCAATTCTCCTGGGCTTTGGGCTCGACTCGGATGCTATTCATTCCCCAAATGAAAATTATCCCTTGCTGAATTTTTACCGTGGAATTGAGACAATCACTTACTTCTATAGTTATTATTCAGAGCTTAAAGCTGTCTGAAATACGCTATATCCCACCAACAGGTAAGAAAGCTCTCTTAATAAACAGCATAGACGCAATGGCCTGATAAATGCTGATCTACTTGCGAATAAGCTGCAACATTTTCAGCAGGAGATATTACCTCAGCAAGATTATTGCGGGGAAGATATTGATACTTATAAAGTGCAAATTATTTTTAAAGCCGGAATTTTAGCTTTCAATAGACAGCTTAACAAGGTCAAGTCTTGTCGCGGTAACTTTCAGTACCTTGATAACAATATCACCTATTCTGATTATATCATTATTCTTAGGGATACTGCCATGGTAGAATAATACCATACCTGCAAGTGTTGAATAGTCATCTTTTTCAGGCAGGTTAAGGTTGTAAATATCATTTAGATAGTCTGTTTCAAGTCGACCTGAGAAGATATACTCCTTGTTCCCAACAACCCTTTCAATCAACTCATTGGTGTCGTGCTCATCTTCAATATCACCTACTATTTCTTCAAGAACATCCTCAATTGTTATCATACCGGATGTTCCTCCGAATTCATCAACAACAACGGCAATGCTCTTCTTCTCCTCAACGAAAAGCCTGAGAAGCTTGTTTGCCTGCATGGTTTCGGGGACTATTGCAATTTTCCTCATACCAGAAGGGATATCCGGAGGATTCTTGAACATATCCTTAAGCTCAAAATATCCTGTTATGTGATCTATAGATCCCTGGTAAACAAGAATCCTGGAATGTCTTGTTTCAACAAACCTCTTTCTAAGCTCATCAATGCTGTTAGTAATCTCTATTGCCTCTATTTCAGTACGGGGGACCATACTATCCCTGATTTTTATATTTGAGAAATCGAGTGCATTCCTGAAGATCTTTATATTATCTTGCTGCGGCTCCCCGGTATCATCACCTTTGTGGCTGCTGTTTATAAAATGGTCGAGGTCCACTTTGCTGAATACTACCTCTTCGTTGCTCTTCCGGGTAGATTTTATTCCGAAAAAAAGCCTTAAGAGAATTGATGAAAAGAATAAGGAAATGCGGGATATAGGATAGAAGAGTATAAAAAAGATAAAGGTGGGGAGGCTGAAAGATTTAAGGAAAAAGTTGGGACTCAGAATGAAAATCGTCTTTGGCAGAAACTCGGCAACCAGTAATATTATTGCTGTTGAAATAATGGTCTGTATAATAAGTGTTACTGCATCAGATCCGACAAGTGAGTAGAGGAAAGGACTTAATAAGGCAGACACTATCAGGCCATATACAACAATGCTGATATTGTTGCCGATAAGCATTGTCGCTATATACTGCCCGGGATTTCTTGTAAAAAACCTGATAATATTGGATCCGAAATGGCCTTGTTTCCTATCAAGCTCAATCCTGAGTTTGTTAGATGCAATAAAAGCAATTTCCATTCCTGAAAAGAAAGCAGAAAACAGTATAGCCAGCAGGATCAGAAGATATTCGTTCATGAAACAAAATTAACCATTTTTTCTCTGCTTATGTCTTATTACTGCAAAGACAAAGGAAACTACAGCCATTAGAAGGAATAATACGAATTGAGAACCTCCTCTAGTTGAAAGTGATTTTATCCCGGCAATTATGCAAAAAATACCTACAATGATCCAGATTATTTCAATTGCCAGTAGAGCCTTCTTCTTCATCTGAGATATAAATTATCGCACTTACATTCCTAATTCTCGGCTTAGTAAATCTTGAATTAGCTTCAAGCCCAGTTCCCATCACTATCTGGTCTTCACTTGTGATCCTGACAAACCTGTCGGTATATACCAGGTCTTTTCCCTGATCCCAGTAAAGCATTTCAGTTTCCAGTATCTCATTCTTTTCATTAATTGCTATCACACTATCCTTGAGCTCCCATATTCTTTTGTCATCCATGTATTTAGCATATTTTGAGCTTAACCTGGCAACAGGTTCAGGGTGCCCGTCATAAAAGAACACTTTAAGTCCTTCCTTGAACTCAGAGTATGGGTTTTTGGTGTTTGTATACTTTTCAACAACTGGTGCCTGCAACACCAGCTGAACTTTTCCAGAATCTGTATATTCCGTACTTACTTCAGTTGCGGTCTGAAACGGCAGTGACTCAATATCGGACTTCTTAATGATATCAATCTTTTTTTCACATCCGATATTGATGGTAAGTGTTAAGATGATAATTATTGTCAAGAGTATTTTGAAACAGTGTTTCATGGTCATTAAATGACAGGCAGGAGTAAAAGCAGGTGTTTAATAATATACTCTTTTTCGGAACCAGAAGTCATACAGATTAAGGCTTGCACCGATTGAAAATATGTTTTCGTCATGCATGCCTTTGTCTATATCACCTTTTCGCTTTGTATAATCGAAGTAAATTGATGCTTTGGAATAAGTATTGTTCATACGGATTCCGAATCCGCAGCTGATCCCGATCTCTTTTAGCTGGGTATCCCCAATCTTAAGATAGTTATCTGAATAGTGTGCTCCCAGCCTGTATTCCACCCTTTTAAAGAAGCTTGTATTGGAGAACATATCCGGTACGTATTCCATGCCAATCATTGCAGAGTGTGTACTGGCAAGGGTATTGGCATAATTTCCCTGTATGGTTGCCTCACCCCAGTTTGTGAAAATATAATCCATTTCAACTACAAGTTTATCCTTCTTTCCAAATGCCAGCCCGGCTTTAATCGCAGAAGGCAGGCTTGTGGAATCACCTGTTGTCACATAACTGTAAGCCAGAGTGTCTGGAGAATATGGTGGTGCATCATAAACTGTAAACCTCTGTTTACTTCTTTCAAGCCCTGATTTAAAATTACTCTTCATAGAGTATGAAAGACCGGCAGTTATGAAAAAATCGTTTTTTAACGGCTGGGAATACTGTAGGCCATAGTCAAACCTGACTCCGCTCAATTTTAAGTCTTCGGAACCTAGCTGGGTAAAAGTGTTTGCAAAATCACCGAACTCATACTGGTTTAACCTTGTTATTTCACCAAGAGTAACAATCATGTTTGCTCCGGCTGATAAGTTCCTGGTAATATCTATCCCGGCGCCTAAAAAGAAATTTGAGATACTCCCGGTGCCCTTGTGTATTGAGAAAACATCTCCAATCACCGGGTCATATTCCGGATCATCACTTGTAATTGATTCGGAGAGATAATAATACCCGTTGCTAAATGAAGTTATTCCAATGGCCATCCCTATTTTTTTACCTATTGGAAAACCCATAAGCAAGTGATTGAAATTAAGGTCACCCGATGTGTATGAATTTTCGCCGTCATTTAAATTGGCAATGCTATAGTCGAGTCCAAATTCAAAAACAAAAGAAGTAGTGTCAATACTTGTATATGATGCAGCATTAACAAAATATATTGAATTATTGTTCCTCATTGCCACACCTGTTCCACCCATGGCGATGCTCCTGAATGATCCGGAAGAGTTCAGACCACCAAGGTTAAATCTTGCATATGGTAAGTTTACAAGCTTCTGGGCATTATTAACATTTACAGCAAGTGTCAGTAAAACGAAAATGGTTATTATCTGCTTATTTCGCATTATTATCGAGAATAAAGTTTAATCCATCTGTAACAATATCAGGTAAATACATAACATTGCCGGAGATTAAATCCTTTAAGAAAGCCCCGTCGCCACCTGTTAAGATTACCTTTATATCCTTGTATTTTGTTACAAACGTGCGAATATACTCATTTATTTCAAAAATAACCCCCGATATAACACCTGCATTAATTGATGTTTCTGTTGATTTTGCAGGGAAAGACACATTCCGTGACCTGCTTATAAGAGGAAGCTTACCGGTGAAAGTGTTAAGAGCCCTGAATCTCATCTCAATCCCCGGAGAAATTGCACCACCCCGATATTCCCCTCTGACAAGAACATCAAAGGTGATTGCTGTTCCTGCATCAATTACCAGTGCATCGCATCCGGGAAAGTTAGTGATTACTCCTGCGACCGATGCCAGCCTGTCTGCTCCAAGAGTGTCAGGAGTTTCATATTTGATGGAAAATGGAAGTGAAGTCCCTGACGATAAAATGTGATAATAATTCATATTATCAGCCAGAAGTTTTGGAAGAAATGAAGGTATTTCCCTTACAGAGGAGACAATTGCCATATCAGGATTGTGTTTTTCAAGCACTTCCTTCATGCTTGCCTTAGTAACCATGTCCATCCTCTGGACAGATACTTTACTTTTACCATCGTACAACGCCAGCTTTGTACTTGAATTTCCTATGTCAATAATGAGCTTCATAAATGGGAACCGGTCCAAAAGTAGTAAAAAGCGGTCTAACTCATATCCTTTTTAACTATTGACAATGCTTTCTTGAAGAAATCTTTCAAGGATCTCGATCGCACTTTGCACAGACGTGATATTAGAAATTGTAAGGGTGAGCTTTGATTGGTTCTGTTTCATTTTCATTGTTCTGTGGTTCTGGTTCACAAATGACATGATCGATATGAAAAGCTGTGTTCCATAGAACTTTGAGTCTGGATCAGAAACAAAACCGGCAATAAGAAGGTCGTTTTTAAGTAGAATTTTTTCTATACCCAGCCTTGTTGCCAACCATTTTATTTTTACCACTCCTAGAAGATCTTTTGCCTGCTGAGGCAATTTACCGAACCTGTCTGTCAGCATTTCCTCAAATGCATCCAGTCCTTCTTCATTATTAATGTCATTAATTTCTTTATATAGTCTTATCCTTTCGGAAATGTTGGAAACGTATTCATCAGGGAACATTATTTCAAGATCTGTATCAAGTGAAAAATCCTGTACATAAGTTTTGTATGCCTTTTCCCTTTCCGCTTCATCTCCTCCTCTGTCTTTTTGCAGAGCCGGCTCGTCAAATTCATCTTTCAGTTCCATGATCGCCTCATTCAGAATTCTCTGGTATGTTTCAAATCCTACTTCAGCAATAAAACCGCTTTGTTCTCCTCCGAGAAGATTTCCGGATCCCCTTATATCGAGATCCTGCATGGCTATGTTGAAGCCGCTGCCCAGCTCCGAAAATTCTTCGATGGCCTTGAGTCGCCTTCTTGCTTCGTGAGTAACAGTGGACAGGGGAGGGGCGAGCAGATAACAGAATGCCTTCTTATTTGATCTTCCGACCCTTCCCCTTAGCTGGTGCAGTTCAGAAAGACCGAAATGATGTGCTTCGTTGATGAAGATGGTATTAGCGTTAGGTATATCCAGTCCCGACTCAATGATCGTTGTTGCAATCAGTACGTCATAATCACCCTGTATGAAGTCGAACATAGTATTCTCAATGTTGCGTCCTTCCATTTTACCATGGACAAAAGCAGTCCTGACATTAGGACACAGCCTGTTGATTGTTGCCTGTATATCCCTGACAGACTCAACACGGTTATGGATAAAGAATACCTGGCCATCCCTGCTAACTTCATACTCAATTCCCTCCTTGATAATTTCTTCGTTGAAACCATGCAGCTCAGTGACTATAGGCATCCGGTTAGGTGGGGGAGTGTTTATGATAGACAGGTCCCTGGCCCCCATTAGTGAGAACTGCAGGGTTCGTGGTATAGGCGTCGCAGTAAGCGTCAGAGTATCCACGTTGGCACGAAGCTTTTTAAGTTTTTCCTTTACGGCAACGCCAAATCTCTGTTCTTCATCTATGATAAGCAATCCCAGATCTTTAAACTTAATATTGTCAGCAGCCAGTTTGTGTGTACCAATTATTATATCGATTTCCCCTGTTCCAATCTTTTCAATTATCTTCTTTTGTTCACCTGGTTTTTTATGCCTGCTTATATATTCAACATTGCAGGGAAATTCCTTCAGCCGGGAAGAAAAAGTCCTGTAATGCTGGAATGCAAGTATCGTTGTGGGAACCAGGACAGCCGTCTGCCTGCTATCGGCAGCAGCTTTAAATGCCGCCCTGATGGCTATTTCTGTCTTTCCAAAACCTACATCACCGCATACAAGTCGATCCATCGGATGCGAAGTCTCCATATCTTCCTTTACCGATACGGTTGCTGTTAACTGGTCAGGAGTATCTTCATAAATGAATGATGCCTCCAGTTCTCTTTGCATATAAGAGTCGGGAGAGAACGAATATCCATCCGATGCCATCCTTTTTGCATACAGGTGAATGAGGTCTTTGGCAATATCCCTGACGCGGTTTTTGGTATTCTGCTTCACCTTCTGCCAGGCTCCTGAACCCAGCTTGTATATTCTCGGTTCAGTATTGTCCTTGCCTTTATATTTAGATATCCTGTGAAGCGAATGGATTCCCACATAAAGGATGTCGTTGTCCCTGTAAACTAATTTTATCGCTTCCTGTACCCTGCCATTGACCTCAATTTTTTCGAGACCTCCAAAGCGACCAATACCATGGTCAATATGAACCACAAAATCGCCCGGGTTAAGACCGGTAAGCTCTTTAAGCGAAATGCTTTCTTTTCTTGTGAAGTATCCCCTGATCCTGAATTTGTGGTACCGGTCAAATATCTGATGATCAGTAAAGACTGAGATGCCAAGGTCATTGTCGGTAAAACCACCATGGATGTTCATCAGAAGTGTTGTGAAATCAGCCCCGGGATTGATCTCTGCAAAGATATCCCTGAGTCTGTTTATCTGCGACTGGCTTTCAGAGACTATGAATGTCTTTATTCCTTTTTCCTTGTTTGTATCAAGGGTAGATGAAAGGAGCTCAAAATTCTTATTGAAAGATGGTTGAGGATCAATTTTGAAATTGAAAGAATGCTCAGGAATATAGTGACCGGAAGATCCAAATTCAAGCATCCTGAATTTCCCGCACTCATTTGTAAACCTGCTACCGGTAATAACGGTATTTTTCTTTTCAGAGACCTGTCCGGACTCTTCCCTCCGCCAGGTCTGTGAGTAAATGTTGTCTATTTTATCAGAGATGAAGGCAGTGTCTTCAATCCATATTGCTGCCGAGGGAGGGAGGAAGTCAAAAAAAGTATCATTAATAATATCTATTGATATATCCTGGATGTTAGGTATCACTGTAACTTTTTCCAGGATGCTGACTGAAAGCTGATCGTCCGGATTAAATGTTCTCATTGAGTCAATCTCTTCGCCAAAAAAATC
Organism: uncultured Rikenellaceae bacterium; assembly: GCA_964595725.1. Classification (GTDB taxonomy): domain Bacteria; phylum Bacteroidota; class Bacteroidia; order Bacteroidales; family VadinHA17; genus LD21. Next base: position 48,618 of record CAZQRQ010000018.1, read on the forward strand.
TATTCTGAACGGCAATTCTGCGGAGTAGGAGAACACATCAACGATACTTCCCCTTACAGCATATTGGCCTGGCTCATATACAAAATCCTGTCTCCGGAAGCTATATTCATTTAGTAGCTCCTCAAGGAATTCAATAGAGATCTTATCTCCCTTTGAAACAGAGAAGGTGTTCTTTTTAAGAGTACGCCTGCTTACAACTTTCTCCATAAGCGATTCGGGATACGAAACAATCAGGCTCTTACGCTTACCGGACGAAAGATGGTTCAGTACTTCAGTCCTCAGCACAATATTTGCCGGCTCGGTTTGCTCATATTGTACAGACCTTTTATAGGTTGATGGGAAGAAGAATACCGACTCATCGCCCAGCAAAGCAACTAGGTCGTTATAAAAATATGCTGCATCCTCTTTTTCAGGGCACACAACCAGGTGAGCGGTATGGCATTTAATAAAAGCCGAAGCTGTAACAAGAGCTTTGGCAGAGGCAGACACTCCTGAAAGTCTCATCCTTTGTGAATCGGTTTCACAAAAGAGTTTTTGAAGCCTGTTTACTTCAGGATGTTCAAGGAATATTGATACTAATTCGTTTTCTTTCATTTACAGCTTTCAAGAAACTCTCTTACTTTAAGTACCATATTCTTTGACCCGACATAGAAGGGTGATCGCTGGTGCAGGGATTCAGGTGAGATCTCAAGAATACTGCCGCATCCATCAGAAGCAGCACCACCTGCCTGCTCAGATATAAAAGCAACAGGATTGCATTCATAGAGAATCCTTAGTTTGCCCTTTGGGGCTTTTTCATTCTCAGGGTACATGAATATGCCTCCCGTCATAAGATTCCTGTGAACATCTGAAACCAGAGACCCTATGTATCTCGAAAGGTAGGGCCTGTTTGTCTCAGGATCTTTTTCCTGGCAGTATTTGATGTAATTTTTAACCCCGTTTGGGAAGTGAACGTAATAGCCTTCATTAACCGAATAGGTTTTACCATCAGGCGGGCATATTATATTGGGATGTGACAGGCAGAATTCTCCTAGCGAGGGATCAAGTGTGAACCCGTTAACACCCATGCCGGTTGTGTAAACCATCATGGTTGATGAACCGTAAATGATATATCCGGCAGCTACCTGCTCGGAACCCTTCTGCAGGAAATCATCAATATTTGCTTTAACGCCTCTGGGTGTTTTTCTCCTGTAAATTGAAAATATGGAGCCTACGGATACATTATAATCTATGTTGGATGAACCGTCGAGGGGGTCAATACATACTATATACTTCCCGTTTTTTGCAAATTCGCCAGTAAAAATAATTTCATCCTGGTTCTCTTCTGTGGCAACACCACAGCACTCTCCGCTTGATCGTAATGCATTTATGAAAACCTCATCAGCATAAATGTCAAGTTTCTGCTGGTTTTCCCCCTGTATATTGATAATTCCGGATTTGCCGATAATATTTACCAGGCCTGCCCTGTTTATCTTGCTGTTAACCATTTTAGCCGCGGTGCCTATATGATGCAGAAGACTTGAAAGCTCACCTTTGGCATACGGAAAGTCCTTTTGCCTGAGGGTTATGAAATCATTAAGGGTTGTGATATTATAGCTTTTCATACCAATAAATAATTCATAGTGTGAGAATCATAGATCAACAGTAGTAAAATATCTTTGCCAGGAATGCGACTTGAAATTAAATGTGAAGATACTAATTCAATATATTTAAGGTATCCATTCCGGGAATAATGAAGGTAAAATTTTAAATTTATTCAAATTTTTTAAAAATGAGAGTATTTAAGTTCGGAGGAGCATCAGTAAAAGATGCTGCGGGGATAAAGAACCTTGCAAGAATTGTCAGGAATGAGAAGGATAACCTGGTAATAGTCGTTTCGGCCTTTGGGAAGATCACAAATGCGCTTGAGGGAGTGCTAAAGGCCTGGATAAGGGGTGACAGGGAATGGGTGTCATCGCTTGCTAAAATACATGATTATCATTACGGTATTGTCCTGGGGCTTTTTGATAAGCAGAGTAATGCTGCTGATACGTATAATTTTTCCTTTGAGAAATTGAAATTGTACCTTGAGAATAGCAGACAGGCAGAATATGATTATGAGTATGACCAGATAGTGTCCTTTGGCGAGATATGGTCAACAACAATTGTTGAAGCATTTTTGAGAAAATCAGGACTCAACTCCGGGTGGCTTGATACAAGGAGACTGGTTATTACTGACAGAAGGTTCAGAGATGCGAATATTCTGTGGGATGAATCTGTGGGAAGAGTACGTGAAGCCTTCAATTTCCGGCAGCATGATATTTTTGTAACACAGGGATTTATAGGAGGGACCCTGTCGGGAGAGACAACTACACTCGGCAGGGAAGGCTCAGATTATTCAGCAGCAATATTAGCTAACATTCTTGATGCTGATAATGTGGTTGTCTGGAAGGATGTTCAGGGAATACTAAATGCTGATCCGAAGTGGATGCCAGATGCGGTCAAACTAATGGAGGTGTCCTACAGCGATGCTGTTGAGATGTCATTCTCGGGTGCAAAGGTAATACATCCAAAAACTATAAAACCCCTTCATAACAAATCGATTCCTCTTTATGTTCGCTCATTTCTGGATACCGGGAATGATGGCACCGTAATAAGGCCGGAAATAACAGGACTGGAACCTGAATTACCGGTATTTATAAAAAAGGAGAATCAGATGCTTATTTCTATTCTCCCCAAAGACTTCTCTTTCGCCATGGGTGATAACCTCAGCAGAGTATTCCACTCATTCCTGGAGAATGGTATAAAGGTCAACCTTGTACAGGCAAGTGCCATAAGTATTAATGTATGTGTCGACCATGAGAAAGAAAAGGTAGACTTGCTTATAGACCAGTTGAACCGGGAATACAAGATAATATACAATTATAATGTTGAGATCTTGACGATAAGGCATTATACTGCGGAAGCCATTAACAGGATTATTGATAACCGTGAGATCCTGATTGAACAGAGGACCAGGAAGATAGTTAGGTTTGTTCTGAAATAAGCTTACAAGCTATTGTTCAGGTATAACCATGAACATAGCCCTGTAACTGGTCGGTAAGGTTTCCTCCCTTGGTGATTCGTAACCGAATGAAACAGATTTTACGATTTTGGTAAGCTTGTTAATAGCAGGATCAAAATACCAGTCTTCGATGAACTGGAGTTTTCCTATCATTGAATAATCTGACACGAATTCCCTTTCCATTTTTTTCAGTTCGTCGGGTTTCATGGGTTGTTCAGTAAGGATATTGAAAACAGGGATCCTTCCGTTGTAGGCATTGCTGAATATTGCGTTGTACATAGCCAGGCCATTGTAGCCTTCCACTTTTTCGACCTCCCACGGATCGCCGAGGGTGTCAGGTCTTACAATCACCTCTGTTATGATGTCTTTGCCTATGAGTATCAGACTGTCGCCAGATTGCAACTGTTGCGTTGCTGACCGGTCACCTTCTTTCACTGATGCATTCCTGCAGGAAAAGATAACGCAAATGATGATAACATGTATAAACAGTAGCTTCTTCATGGCTGATTTCTTATACAATTAAAACAAAATATCCTGCGATTGTTAATTAAATAACAGTCTTTCGCCGCGATAATGTTCGTTTAATTCTTCATTATCAAATACTATTGTTCCGTTAATAATAGTGGTCTTTACCCTGCTTCTGAACTTAAAACCACTGAAAGGAGACCATCCGCATTTGTAGAGCAGGTTTTCTGTGTTGACCTGCCATGGATCATCCGGATCGATAATGCAGATATCCGCTTTATATCCTTCTCTTATAAATCCTCTCTTTCTTATTCTGTAAAGGATAGACGGATTATGGCACATCATTTCAACTATTTTCTCAACTGAGAACAATCCTCTGTGGTACAGCTCCATCATTGCAACAAGAGAGTGCTGGATAAGTGGCCCGCCGGCGGGTGCTTCAAAATAGCTTCTAGATTTTTCGTCAAGAGTATGCGGTGCATGATCGGTAGCGATAATGTCGATCAGGTTGTTATTAACTCCTGCTATCAGTGAGTCTCTGTCATACCTTGTCTTTATTGCTGGATTCCATTTGATGAGATTGCCATGGGTTTCATAATCGTTATCCTCGAACCAGAGATGATGAACACATACCTCACCTGTAATCCTCTTTTCACCGAGGGGTTTGGTATTTGAAAACAGGTTCAGTTCATCCGCTGTGGAAAGATGAAGTATGTGGAGTCTCGTATCATGCTTTCTGGCCAGCTCGACTGCAAAAGTTGATGTAATCAGACATGCTTCCCTGCTGCGTATCAGAGGGTGGAATCTTACATGAATGTTCTCCCCGTATTTTTCGCGGTAAAACTTGCTGTTAGCCCTGATTGTCTTTTCATCTTCACAGTGGCAGGCGATAAGGAGTTTTGATCCGGCGAATATTTTCTCCAGTGCACCATGATCATCGACCAGCATATTTCCCGTTGATGATCCCAGAAAAAGCTTGATCCCGCAAACCTTTTCCGGGTCGGCATTAAGAAGCTGATCAAGATTTGAATTTGTTCCTCCTATATAAAATGAATAGTTGATCAGTGAGTTATCAGATCCCAGTCTGTATTTTTCTTCAAGCAGATCGAGTGTAATGGTATTAGGAACAGTGTTAGGCATATCCATAAAGGATGTTACTCCTCCTGCTGCTGCTGCCCTGGTTTCACTATGAATATCAGCCTTATGTGTCAGTCCCGGATCCCTGAAATGGACCTGATCGTCAATGACTCCAGGTATCAGGAGACAGCCTGATGCGTTTATTATCTTGGTCCCGGCTGGTACAGTACTTTCATTTATCTCACCTATCTTGGTGATTTTGTCATTTTCAGTCAGCAAGTCTCCCTTGAATGACTTTCCTTCATTAACAATAGTGGCGTTCCTGATTAGGATTGAACTCATGGTATAGAAATAACATTACAATTTACAAGTCCCTGTTGTATTTTACGAAGAAGCTCCTGAGTTTCATTCTGAGTACTCCTATAAATGCTTCAGTGAATATACCTCCTGACATCTTGGAGGTTCCCTGTTTCCTGTCTGTGAAGATGATGGGGATCTCCACTATTTTATAACCCAGCTTCCAGGCAGTGAACTTCATTTCAATCTGGAAGGCGTATCCCACAGATCTTATCCTGTAGTTCCTGATATTTCTCAGTGCATCTTTTCTGTAACATTTGAATCCGGCTGTTGTATCCTTGATTTTCATGCCGGTGACTATTCTGACATAGATGGAAGCAAAATATGAGATCAGCACCCTTGAGAGGGGCCAGTCCACGACATTCACTCCACTTATATACCGAGATCCGATTGCAACATCTGCGCCGTCGGTCTCGCAAGCCCTGTAAAGTCTTTCCAGGTCGGCCGGATTGTGTGAGAAGTCGGCATCCATTTCATATATATAGGAATAGCCTTTATCTATGGCCCAGTCAAAGCCTGTAAGGTAAGCAGTTCCCAGCCCCATCTTTCCCGGTCGTTCGATAAGGAAGAGGTTGCTGTGTTTTTTCTGAAGACCTTTTATGATATCAGCAGTTCCGTCGGGTGAATTATCGTCAATAATTAGTATGTCGAACTCAACAGATAGAGAATATATTGATTCAATAACTGCTTTTATATTCTCACTTTCGCGGTAAGTTGGTATAATTACCAGGTTCAGCATACAATAAAATAAATATTAGAGTTCACTAAAATACTCTTTTTCGGATAAAGAGGACTTATTTGACTTATTATTTCGGAAGGTTTATTTTGGTCACACTTTTTCTAATTCTTTTATTGTGTGAATGAAATCAATTCTTATATTTGCACCCGCTTTAGCAGCAAAAGGTTATTTGAGAAGCTGGTAATTTCATGTAATAGTAAGTCCTCGCGAACAGTTAATAAGGGTATCATTCACTGAAAAATTATCATTGTTTTTTTGGAATGGATGGCATGAAATATTAACTTTGGCGTCCCAAAACGCAAATCAGAGTCCCGTAGCTCAGTTGGTTAGAGCGCTACACTGATAATGTAGAGGTCCGCGGTTCAACTCCGCGCGGGACTACGAAACAGTATTGAGAGTGAGAGTGAGAGCAGGTTTTCTCACACTCAAAACTCACACTTGTTACGGGGAATTAGCTCAGTTGGCCAGAGCATCCCGACCATGGTCGGGAGGGACAACGGGTTGATTTTCAGAAAAAACCGGGGAATTAGCTCAGTTGGCCAGAGCA
>CAZQRQ010000019.1:0-53337 GCA_964595725.1 uncultured Rikenellaceae bacterium
CTACAGGAATATATCCAGCAGTAATTTTATCTTCCTACAAACTTACAACTCTGACAAAAGGCAGAATACAAAAGGGAAATATTAATGGCCTGTCTTCTTCAAAGGGTATTCTGGTTGGTCTTCAGTTTATGGCATCCATGGTCCTGATTGTTGGTGCAATTACCATACACAGGCAATTGTCATTTATAAAGAATAAGAATTTAGGATTCAATAAAGAAAAAATAATACATATTTCAATTCAGTCCGGGTTTGGCGATCCGGCTAAACAGGAAACCCTGAAACAGAGATTGCTGACCAATCCCGATATTTTATCCGTAACCGCCTGCAACAGCAATTTCACAAGCTGGCAATTCACGGCGAATGAAAATGATATATCCTGGCAAGGTAAACAGCCACAGGATAAAATTGAAATGGAGGTAAATGCCGTTGATTGCGACTACCTGAACACTTTCGGGATGGAAATGTCGGAAGGACGTTTTTTCTCGAAAGACTTTCCTGCAGACCAGAGCGGAGCAGTTGTTCTAAATCAGGCTGCTGTTAAGGCTCTTAATATAAAAAATCCGGTCGGTCAGCAGTTTAATTACAATGGTAACCGCCATATCGTTGGTATTGTAGGGGATTTTAATTTTACTTCACTGCATCAAAAAATTGCGCCTTTGATCCTGATCATTGATCCCGGCCGATACCATTCATTATACATAAAGGCTGGAGGGGATGATATGCAGGGTGTCCTGGAGTTTATTGACCGGTCCGTCAGGCAGGTAATTCCTGATTATCTTTTCGCCTATAATTTCCTTGAAGATGATTTAAATAAGTTATACCAACTTGAGCAATCGGCGGGAAGCATCCTGCTTTTATTCTCAGTTTTTGCGGTTATTATTTCATGTCTGGGAATACTTGGATTGATCACTTATATTACAGCAAACCGTACAAAGGAAATAGGCATCCGCAAGGTAAACGGTGCCAGGGTATCAGAAATATTAGCCATGTTAAATTTTGATTTTTCGAAATGGATTGTATTGGCATTTTTACTGGCCTGCCCTGTTGCATGGATTGTTATGCATAAATGGCTCGAAAATTTTGCTTATAAAACCCCGCTAAGCTGGTGGATCTTTATTCTTGCAGGAACACTGATTTTTTTCATTGCAATACTGACCGTGACGTGGCATAGCTGGAGAGCAGCAACAAGGAACCCGGTTGAAGCATTAAGGTATGAGTGACGAAATGCTGACCGCAAGCGTCAGTATTGAGGCATTGAGATATGAATAAACATTATTAATTAATGATAAATTTTACAATGAAAACACCAAAAGATGTAAAAATGTACCTGCTTGCAGCAATGCTGATGGCATTGCTTTCCTGTAACGGGTTCAGCCAGGAAAACCGCACTCCTACAATCGTTAAAACATTTGATCTGAACCAGCCGGGCACACTGAATGCCAGATCATCGGGCGGGGGAATTGTGGTAAGGACTCATGACCAGCATGAGGTGATTGTCCAGGTCTTTATCAGAAAAAATGGAAGACTATTATCTCCGTCAGACCCGGAGATTGATGATGTTCTGGAAGTCTATGATCTTGATATAGCAAAGAACGGGTCTGTTATAACAGCAAATGTAGAACATAAGATCCGCCGTAATACATGGCAAAATACAGGTATTTCCCTGACCATTACAGTACCAGGGGAAATGTCGTGCAATGTATCCTCCAGCGGTGGTGGTTTAAGAGTTTCCGGGATTAAAGGAACGCATAAACTTACTAGTAGTGGCGGAGGCATAGATGTTGAAGACATTACCGGCGACACTGAGGTAAGTTCCTCTGGTGGCGGGGTGAATGCAACAAATCAAGACGGAGATATCCGGTTAAGTTCCAGCGGTGGAGGCGTTACCCTTAATAAAGCGCATGGCAGTGTTTATGCCCATAGTTCAGGAGGCGGAGTGCATCTTAACGATGTTCATGGTGATGTTGATGCCGGAAGCAGCGGGGGAGGCGTGACTGTCACTGGTGTAACCGGGTATCTGAAAGCTACCAGCAGTGGTGGTCCTGTACGTATCAACGTTGCCGGATTAAGAAAGGAATTATACCTGCAATCGAGCGGAGGCGGGATTAGTGCAACCATACAAAATGGCAAAAACCTTGGTCTAGACCTTGACCTGATTTCGGATAGAGTCAATATTGAGCTCCATAATTTCTCCGGAAGAGTTGATAAAAACACTGTGAAAGGCACATTGAATAATGGCGGAATTCCTGTTTATATGCGTTCAAGCGGGGGAAATATCACTGTTGAGTTGGAGGACCAGTAGAAATCCAGGTGGTACAAAACAGGGATTTTTTAAGTTCATGAATTGCACATAAAAAAAGGTATTAAATGATATTTAAATAATTAACAACAGACCAAACCAGGTATTAAATGCTTATGAATTATCTGAAAACGGCAATTAACAGCCTGCTTAAAAGCAGGTTCTATTCGCTGGTGAACATTATAGGCCTGGCGACAGGGATAACTGTATGTCTCCTCATTTTTATATATATCATTAATGAACTCAGCTACGAAAGTTTCCAGAAAAAAAGGAAAGATATTTATCGTGTTACACTTGAATGGGGAAGCGAAGGCAGCAAAATGAAATTTGCCGGGTCGATGCCGGCACTCGCACCTGCTATTAACTCGCAATTGCCGGAAGCTGATGCGGCAATAAGATTAAGAAAGGAGTATGATGCAGTCTTAAAAACGAGCGGAGGGGAAGAATTTGATGAAGAGAACCTTTTCTTTGCTGATCCTGGAATCTTCCGTATCTTCACATTGAACCTAACACAGGGAGATCCGGATCAGGCCCTTGCAGAACCGCTCTCCATGGTGCTAACTGAAAAGGCATCCCTGAAATACTTCGGGACATCCAACCCTGTCGGGAAGGAGTTGTTCTTCAGGGATTACCCTGTAAGAGTATCCGGTATTTTAAAAATATTCCTGAAAACACGCACCTGGTTTGTGAAGCCATTATTTCCTACAGTTCATTAAAAGCGATGGGTGAAGATCAGGAAAATTCATGGAACACCTGGGGGAATGACCTTACTTATGTCCTTCTGAAACCAGGAATTGATGCAAGCTCAGTTGTGCCAAAGCTTGACACACTGCTCTATCAGAATGCAGGTGAATGGCTATCCTCCAGGATGCAGTTTGAATTACAGCCGCTCAGTGATATTCATTGGGAAACAGATGCGAGAGCAGATATCGGACCCAAGGGTAACAAGTCATTTATTTATATTTTTCTTTCAGCCGCAATTCTCATCCTCATAATTGCATGTTTCAACTTCCTGAATCTATCCCTGTCGAGGTATATTGGAAGGATAAAAGAGACCGGGATAAGGAAAACACTAGGAGCATCGAGGATAAACCTGATCAAACAGTTCCTTACTGAATCTCTTATTATTATACTTATAGCATCAGTAATAGCTGCATATTTATTTGACAATGTATATCTGAAAATCTATTCATACCTGGGGACAGACTTTGTTCTGGGCAAGAGTTATCTTATATTGTCATTTACATTATTCGTGACAGTAATAATAACTGTCGGCCTCGTCGCAGGCGGTTATCCTGCATTCTATATATCCAGGTTCAGTCCGATCCAGGTAATCAGGAATGAAGTAACGGAACACAAAGAAAGAATCAATCTCAGAAAAGTCCTGGTCTTACTGCAGTTCTCAATCTCTATGATCCTGATAACCGGGACAATTGTGATTTACCATCAGATAGATTTTATGAAAAACTCCGATCTGGGTTTCGACAAGAAGGATGTCGTCCTTCTGAACTTCCCGGGAGAATCAGAAGAGGTAGCGATAAAATATGAAACACTCAAAGAAGAGCTTTTAAAAAATTCCAATATTCTAAGCATTTCCGGAGTATATACCGTTCCCGGTATAAACAGCCAGTTCAATATTTCAGTGGTTCCCGAGGGAACATCGTCCGAAGATGCAATAACAATGCAGGCGCTGCCGGCAGATTATGGATTTATCAGGACGATGGGGCTGGAATTAGTAAATGGCAGAGACTTTTCAAAAGACTTTTCAACAGACAGGTATGGAAGTGTGATACTGAATGAAAGTGCTGTAAAAGTCCTGGGATTTGATGAGATTATCGGCAAGAAGCTGTCTATCCCGGGCGAACCATATGAAAAAGGAGTCGAAGTTATAGGAGTGATAAGGGATTTTCATCTTAAATCATTCCGTGAAAAGATTAGTCCGCTTTTAATTTATATCAATCCTGAAATGTATATTCAACTGACGGCCAGGGTAAATCCTGGTACCGGCAGCGAAACAGCAGATTACATAAAGACTGTGTGGAAAGAAATTCTGCCCGATATTCCCTTTAGCTACAGCTATCTTGAGAACAGGTACGATAACCTTTACAGCTCTGATAAGAAAGCCGGACAGGTATTGCTGGTATTTACCATTCTTGCCCTGTTTATTTCATGCCTGGGGCTATTCGGTATTGCTGTGTACATGATGAATAAAAGGATCAAGGAAATCGGGGTCAGGAAAGTTATGGGAGCGAGAATCTTTAATATTGCCGGGATATTTCTGAGACAATTTTTCACCTGGATCCTTGTTGCATATATTATTGCGTTTCCTGTAGCGGTAATACTTTCAGTGAGATGGCTTCAGAGCTTTGCCTTTCACATTAAACTATCATGGTGGGTATTTCTCCTGGCAATCATGCTTGAATCGGTAATAGCATTTCTGACAGTAATATTTCAGACATGGAGAACAGCGACAAGGAATCCGGTGGAGGCTCTGAGGTATGAATAAATCCACCCCCAACCCCCCAAGGGGGCTGTAATTTAATGGATATTGAAACAACTTTGTAAATGAAAGAGCTTGATAAACAAATGTATTTTGGCACTAATGCTGATACTATGGAAGCCGCCATATCTCTCAGGAAAAAAATGACTGGACAGGAAGAACTTCTTTGGGAAAAACTTAGGAATAAACAGGTCTGCAACGTTCGATTTCGCAGACAACATCCAATAAATATATTCATTGCGGATTTCTATTGTCATGAAGCCAAACTGGTAGTGGAAATTGATGGAGAAATTCATCTTTCAAACCAGGAATATGATAAGGGAAGGACAGCTGAGTTGGAAAAATATGATATCAAGGTTATAAGATTCTCAAACTCTGAGGTTGAGAAAAATATTGAAAATGTTATCGGCAAAATTAATAAGGAAATAAAAGGCAGGATTAAAAGTCCCCCCTGGGGGACTATATTTTCTGTTTTATTATAGCTCCCCAAATGGGGGGTTGGGGGGTAAATTTGGAGAGATGGTGGGTATAAAAAACGAAATATCATTACGAAGAGAATAAGTAAATAAATATGATACGACACATTCGACTGGCTTTCAGAAGTCTGCTGCAAAACAAAGGAGTGAACAGCATTAATATTATCGGGCTCGCTATCGGGATGATGGCTGTTCTCCTCATTTACCAGTATATACGTTTTGAAAAAAGTTATGACAGGTATTTCGATAAAGCCGACAGGATTGAGAGACTGGTTTTCTACAGGTATTACAGTACAGGTTTGGATAAAAGTGTGGGAAATAACTATTATGTAGGGCAGATTGCATACGATAAAATTTCTGAAATTGAGAATTTTTGTCGCTGCAAACGACTTACACAATATGTCCAGGCACGTGAACAGGTATTTAAAGAGGACCGGACCCTGTTTGCCGACAGCTCATTCTTTGACATTTTCTCATATCCGGAACTTTCAGGTAAAAGGGAAGAGTTCCTGAGAAATCCCGGAATGGCAATCCTGACAGAGTCGACTGCTAAAAAGTATTTCGGCGATGAAGACCCTGTCGGAAAGATCATTTACGGGGTAAACCCGGGAAAAAATCCTGTTACCGTACAGGGCGTGGTAAAGGATGTACCGGCTAACTCCCATCTGAAATTTGACCTGGTCATTTCGCTATCGACAATTACCAATAAATCATACTGTTATAGCTGTAACAATACAAACATTTACTTCCTTTTAAGCAAAGATGCCGATAAGGCAAAGGTTGAAAGTGAAATTACCCGCCTCGCAAAGGAAGAGTTCATGTCGAGGGATATCGTTGTTGATTTTGACATTGAATATCATCTTCAGAATATAACTGATATTCATCTCTTCTCAAACTATCGTTTTGAGCATGAGCCTAATGGTAACAATAAATATGTGTCAATATTGATGGCCATTGCCATACTGATCCTCCTTAGCGCAGGACTGAACTATTTCAACCTTTATTCCTCCATTACCAGCCGGAGGATAAACGGAATAGGAATAAGAATTATAAATGGAGCATCCGGGCGGGAAATAATCATGGAATTTATCACCGAGGCATTATTGACCGGACTGATCAGCCTGATACTGGCTTTCCTTATGCTGGATCTCCTGTTTCCTCTCTTCAGCAACTACCTTAACCTTGATTTTACACTCGATTCCATATTAAATCCGGATGCATGGATCCTGCCTGTAATCGCACTGGTAATACTTAATATCCTGGCAGGTCTCCTTCTGGGAATAAAGATACATGGAGTTGCACCGGTGTCCTTTCTGCGCAAGGAAATAACAAGTAACAAGAGAAAGTTCTCCGGAAAATTATATACAATCGGGCAGTTCATTATTGCCATAATACTCATCTCCTTTACGTTAGGAGCTATGAAACAGATAAAATACATGCAGAAGGATGCATTTACAATGGATATAGACCAGACCCTTGTTGTATTGCGCCCTGACGTGTCGGAATTCAATGTATCACAAACTTCTTTCCAGGAAAACCTGCTCAGATTCCCGGGTATTAAGGAAATAACATTCTCAACGGTAATTCCGGGTGAAAAGAACGGTTGGGTAAAAGGAGGTATTTCGCTTAAGGGGAGGGAGAAAACAGATTACCAGTTCTTCCAGTCTGATGTGGCTGCTAACTTTTTTAGTTTCTTTAATGTCAGGCTGCTTGCCGGTAGAAATTTCTTCCCTGATGAAAACAATTGGGCAGGAGGGCCAAGGCATGTAATCCTCAACAAAGAAGCAGCTCTGGCCCTGGGTGAAACCGATTTTGAGAATCTCATCGGCCAATCCCTGGTTGATACTGACAACACTGATCCGGATGTTGGGGAGATTGTCGGTATTATAGATGGCTATTTCCAGAATTCCCTCGATCAGGATATAAAACCGACTATCTTTAATTGCGACCAATATGGCACATTCATTTTTATTAAGATAAGGAATGCCAGCATACCAGATATCATGGATATTGTCAGGAGTGAGTTTAACAAGTATTTTAAAGACCAGTATTTTGAATCCTACTTCCTCGATGACTTTTTCAATGACCAGTACAAGTCTCATATCCAGCTTTTCAGGTGCTTCATCCTGTTCAGCCTTATGGCAGTTATAATAACTTCATTATCCCTTCTTGGACTTGTTCTGATGATCTCAGTTGCGCGTACAAAGGAGATAGGTATCAGGAAACTTAACGGGGCAAAAGTATGGGAGATACTTTTTCTGCTTAATAAGGATTTCTTACTGCTCGTCTGTATAGCCTTTCTGGTTGCTTTGCCGGTCTCGTGGTTTGCAATGTACAGATGGCTACAGTCCTTTGCCTACAGAACTGACCTGTCATGGTGGATCTTTTGCCTGGCAGGAATTATCGCACTTTTAATTGCCGTGCTGACTGTAAGTTTTCAGAGCTGGAGAGCAGCAACAAGGAATCCGGTCGAAGCATTGCGATATGAATAATCCCTCTTTCCCCCTAATAATGAAACAATTACTGAGAACCCTTCTGAAAGACAAACTGAATACATTAATTCTGATTGTCAGCCTTGCCATCGGTTTTGCCGGTTTCAATATGATCCTGCTGTTCCTTGCGCGCGAATTGGGAACAGATAGTTTTCATACCTATAAAGACCGGATATATGCCCTGAAATGCGATGATCCATGGATGCCCGGGAAGCAAATGTTCCATTGCAGGTTCGGCTCAGCTGAGTATATGAAAGAAAATTTTTCGCAGGTTGAAGAATTCTGCCGGATATCCAATTCAGGGTCACAGAGGATAATTGTCAATAATGAGGATTATTATGACAAGCCGTTCATAATTGCTGCATCTTCCAATTTCTTCAGTTTCTTCTCTTATAATCTTTTAACAAATAATCCTGAGACTGCCTTAGAGTCAAAGAATAATATTGTCATTTCATCGGAACTGGCCAGAAAATATTTTGGGGATCAGGATCCTGTCGGCCAGGTGATAGAGTTAAGGAAAGACGATCAACTGATTGTAAGCGGGATTTTTGAAAAACCTGTTGAGAATACACAGATCAAATTTGATGCAGTCAGACTTATCGGAGATATTGACAGCCGTTGCTATGTAAGATTATCTGATGAAGCAGGCAAGGAGGAAACTGAAAAGATCTTTTCGATGAATAAGGATAACATTCCGGTTATTAACGATGGGAAGCCCGGTGCTTATTACCCCGAATCCCTCCATGATGCATACTTTGACACCGACAGGGGCCAGGTAATAGATAACAGTCGCAACAAGACTGACCTGCTGATAGCTTTCATTATAGGAATAATGATAATCGGAATCGCCTTATTCAATTACCTTGGAATAATCACAAACCGTTTCCTGGGAAAGACCAGGGAATACAGTATCAGACTTATAAACGGGGGAAACCCGTTTGACCTGGTATCGCGGTTCATGGCTGAAAATTCAGTATTGATATTTATTTCATTCCTGATCAGCATATACCTGATGCTGGAAATTTTACCATTCTTCAACCAACTGACTGGCAGTGATATTTCTAAGTCTTTTATTTTTCGAACCGGAGAGATACTCATCCTGTTATCAATTATCTTCACTGTTTTTATAATTACTTTATTATTTGTCATTTATAAAGTTCTACCTAGCCGGACAACATACCATATTTTCAGCGGATCAGATTACAGGATTAAAACTATCCAGATACCTGGATTCAATATTTTCCAGATTGCCAGCACCATTGTTCTGATAATCTGCTCCATTGTCATTATCATGCAAATGCGATATATCACAAACAAGCCGATTGGATTAGATAAAGAAGTGATTGAGGTCAGGATTCCTTCACAGTTCGCTGACAAATCCGGAGTATTCAGGGAAGAACTGATGAAGAGCGGTAAGGTTGATAATGTAGCAATTACAGGAGCTTCACCGCTTCTTGAGCATTTTCTTCTCTCATTGCACTATCAGCAGGATGGAGTTGAAAAACAATATGCCCCGGCCGGTTTCAGCGGTGATGAAAATTATCTGGATGTATTGGGAATACAACTTATTGAGGGCGAGGGATTTTCGAACCTGACTGGTTCGTCGGGAGCAAAGAAATGCCTGATCAATCAGGCCTTTGCCAGGCTGTTTGCCGGCCAGGATCTTCTAGGCAAGGGAATGCCGGGGATGGAGGAAACAACGATTATAGGGATAGTCAAAGATTTTCATTATTCAAGTCTGAAATCCTGGGTGGAACCGGCATTCATTTCCTATGCTAAAACCGGGAACCATCTTCTTGTAAAGCCAGCCGGGAACCAGGTAAAACAGGTCAGAGAATTGATTTCCGAAATCTGGAAAGAGCTGGTTCCGGGTTATCCGGTAAATACGGAATCCATTGGTGAACGTTACGAATGGTATCACAGGGATAACAGGAACTATCTAAGATTAATCGGTGCATGTTCACTAATTAGTATCTTCCTTTCAATGATAGGAATTTTCGCTATATCATACCAGAATGCCCGGCTTCGTACCAAGGAAATTGGTATCCGAAAGATTAACGGAGCAATCACAAAGGAATTGCTGATTCTCATAAACAGAGATTTTATAAGGTGGATTGCTTTTGCTTATTGTATTGCAGTACCGGCCTCCTGGTTTGTAATGTATAAATGGCTTGAGAACTATGCCTA
This sequence comes from uncultured Rikenellaceae bacterium, assembly GCA_964595725.1. Taxonomy (GTDB): domain Bacteria; phylum Bacteroidota; class Bacteroidia; order Bacteroidales; family VadinHA17; genus LD21. The sequence goes on from CAZQRQ010000019.1 coordinate 9,955, forward strand.
TAAAACCAGAATATACTGGTGGGTCTTTGCACTGGCAGGGATAATAGTCCTTGCAGTTACTTTTTTGACTGTTAGCCTCCAGAGCTGGAGGGCGGCAACAAGGAACCCGGTTGAGTCGCTCAGATATGAGTAACCTTTTTACCCCCTAAATCCCTGCCTGTACTGCTGGCGTAGTCAGTCAGGCAGGCCCCTCTAGGGGGACTTAATTAATTCTATCACATCTACTATAGGAGATGGGATTTATAAAAGAAATATCTTTAAGGTAAATGCGATAAAGAAATGAAAGGTCTAAGCTATGAATATCCCATGTATTTCGGTGCAACGCCTGATGTCTTTAAAAAGGCAAAAGAATTAAGGAAACTTGAAACTGAAGCTGAGAGAATACTATGGTCAAGACTTTCTAAAAACCAGATATTCGGTCTGCAATTCAGAAGACAGCATCCAATAAATAGGTTCATTGCAGATTTTTATTGTGTAGGTTTGAAACTCGTGATTGAAGTTGATGGGACCATTCATAATATTCCTGAAAACACAGAGTATGATATTGGCAGAAGTGAAATTCTGAATGAATTTGGGATAACTGTTATTCGCTTTACCAATGACCAAATAATGAATAACGTTTAAGCAGTTATTAATGAAATAGAAATCATTATAAAGAAGATTCTAAAACAAGATTAAAAGCCCCCCAAATGGGGGGTTGGGGGGTAACCGGTTATGAATAACCTTTTTTAACAATTTATCACCCGGTAAATTAACAGGAAAAACTATCTTTATTCAGAATACCTTCAAGAATAAAATATTTAGCCTTTAATCCCCTATGTTTAAGATTCATCTTCTTTCTGCTATCCGCACACTGCTTAAGAGCAAAGGTGTGAATATCATCAACATATGCGGTCTTACTATCGGGCTTACTTCCTTTTTATTAATTACACATTACCTTGTTTACGAGGTATCGTTTGATACTTTTTTTCCGGAATCTTACAGAATATACCGGGTAAATATGGACATAAGAAATGGTAGCGATCTTTTTTACCATGGCGCAAAAACTTCCAGAGGCATCTGGTTCAGCTGCAAGGAGGGCATACCGGGAGTCAAAGAATATGGTGATGCATATTTTGAAAGCTGCCTGATGAGGTATGAGGACGCCCAGTTGGCTGAACAAAGAGTTCTTTGGGTAGATAAAGGCTTTGAAAAAGTATTTCCTTTCATAATGGTCAGAGGTACAATTGATTTCGAAAATCCCCTTAAAGGAATTATTGCTGAATCGAAAGTAAAGAGCCTCTTCAGGGATGAAGATCCTATTGGCAAGATTTTGAAGGTTAATGAGGGTATGACTATTGAGGTTACAGGGATTTATAAGGATCTGCCTGCCAATACGCACCTTACAGCAGATTATTATGTTTCAATTCCGACGTGGGAATATTATAATTTCATATCAAGAGGTCCTTCCTGGAATTACAATGGCTACTGGAACTATATTAAGACCGATCCGGGAATCGATATCCATAACCTGGAACAAACTCTAACAGATATTGTTAACCAGAATACCTATCGCAATAACGATCTCCGCAAAGCGACTGTTTTTCTACAACCTGTAAAAGACCTTCATTATATTCGTGGACTGGAAGGCGAACTGGGTTCCCAGACAAGCCAGAAATCGCTCTATTTTCTCCTGGTTATTGCTGTGCTTACAATTGTTATCGCCTGGATAAACTATATAGATCTGTCAACAGCGCTGTCTGTAAAGAGAGCTGATGAAATAGGGATGAGGAAATTAATAGGTGCATCCGGATTTCATCTTTGGATACAATCATTTATCGAAACCATAATCATCAACCTTGTTGCTGTCATAATTTCATATCTGCTTTATCGTTTGCTTGTTATTCCGTTTGCCGGCTACTTTGATATCCCGCTAAAACAGGCCTATGTGCCTGCAAAATATATTGTTGTTGCTTTAGTAACTGTCACACTGGCAGGTATCTTCTTTTCCAGCATATATAATACATTTACACTTACCGGACTCAATCCATTCAGCGGCAGACGATCCACAGGCAGTAAACGAAGCTTTCAGAAGGGAATTGTGATTCTTCAGATGGCCCTTTCTATAGCTTTTATCAGCATTACCACCGTTGTCTACAAGCAGATTAGCTTCATGGAAAATGCTGATATCGGGATCGATCTTAAAAATGTGGTAACCATAAATGCACCAGCCTCACTGAACAGTGACACAACAAGATATACAAAGTACAGGACTTTCAGGGAAGAGGTACTTGAAAATCCTGAATTCAGTTTCGTAACAGCTAATACTTTTACCTCGGGAATGGAACCTATGTATGGATCTGTGCAATATCTCAGAAGAGACGCCGGGATCCTTTCCAATTCAACATTCTTTCAGAATAATGCTGATGACGGCTTCATAGAAACATTCGGTCTTAAACTGCTCGCCGGAAGGAATTTCTCACCTTTACCTGCCCAGAACAGGCGAAAACTCCTGATAAATGAAAAAGGGCTCAAGGAGCTTGGATTCAAATCTCCCGAGGAATCTGTCGGCCGCTTTATTCAGAGGACAGGAAGAAGAGATACCATGGGATTTGAAGTGATAGGTGTTCTGGCAGACTTTAATAATGAAAGCCTGCACAAGCCGATATATCCAATGGTGTTTAGCAATGCACATCCGAGTTCATTCGGATACTACTCGGTAAAAATTGGCACTTCCGATATTGAAGGTTCTGTAAGCAAATTGAAATCGATATGGGAGAAGCACTACCCGGAAGATCCCATGAACTTCGTCTTCGCAGATGAGTTCTACCTGCTCCAGTACAAGTCAGAATCCAGGTTTGGAAAGTTCTACACCCTGCTCTGCCTTCTTTCCCTGTTGATCACATGCCTGGGATTATACGGACTTTTCGTTTTTTACCTTAACGAGAAAAGCAATGAGATCAGTATCAGAAAAATACATGGCTCTACGGTTGCCGAAGTGACAATGTTGATCTTCAAAGATTTTCTGAAATGGCTCTTGTTTGCCTTTGTGATGGCGGTGCCGGTATCATGGCTGGTAATGCAGAAGTGGCTCGAGAATTTCGCCTATAAGACCATCCTCAGCTGGTGGATATTCCTTGTTGCAGGTTTACTTGTCATGTTGCTCTCCGTACTTACGATAGGACTTCTGAGCTGGAGAGCGGCAACAAGAAACCCGGTCGAGTCATTGCGCTATGAATAACCCCCATCTCCTGTAGGGGAATTGTGAGTGTGAAAGTTAGAGTGAGGGCGAGAACGCGTATCTGAATCAGGATGAATCCTGTATTGCAATAAAATCGCTATTTTACGTATTATTTATGTAATCTATGATTAATTCGAATCTCATACTAAGAAATTTGTTCAAAGTAAAGAGCTTTGCATTCCTGAATATAGCGGGATTAAGTATATGCTTCGCTTCATTGTTTATAATTATTACCTGGGTGAAGAATGAATTCGCCTACGATAAGCAACTTCCTTTTCCCGACAGAACATACAGGCTTACATTTGAAACAAACAGATCGGGCAACAGGCTTCACTTTGCACGTTGCTGGGAACCGTGGGTTACACAAATGCCTGCTTCATTTCCACAGATCGAGGAACTTGTGCGACTGGCACCTTACAGGCACACAGCACTTAAAATAGGGGAAAATAAATTCTATTCTGACAGGATCTTTGCCACTGATTCAAACTTCTTCAAGGTTTTCGGAACGAAAATGATCGCAGGTGATACTGAGACAGTTCTTAAGGAGCCATATTCAGCAATAATATCTTCCACACTAGCGGAAAAGTATTTCGGAGAATCGAATCCCCTGGGGCAGACAATACTATACTCAGGTGAGTACGATACCAAAATGACGATGCTGACAGTGAAGGGAATCATGGAGGATTCGCCGGAACGGACACATATTCATATTGATATGCTCACTTCTTTTGCCGAACCTGCCCAGCCTCCCGACTGGGCATACGTATACCTGTTACTGAACAAGGGATCTGACCCTCAGGAGATTCTCTCACAGATGCCGGGATTCATAAAGAAAGTAACGGGTGAAAGTGAATTGATATCTTTTTCAACTTTTCTTCAAAAGGTAACCGATATTCATCTTCACTCTAATAAAGACAGGGAAGTCGAACAGAACGGGAATATTACAAGCATTTACCTCTTCATACTCGTCGCACTGGTACTTATCCTGATCTCCCTGACTAACTACTTCAATCTCAATAAATCGAGAATAATAGCACTTCGTAAGCAAATATTGATACAAAAAGTGAATGGTTCCGGTAACAAACCGCTTGTTCTGCAGTCTTTTGCGGAATCAGCCGTATCAGTTTTGATATCTTTGCTTTTTGCCTTTATTATTATCAGGCTTCTTGGTAAACCCGTAAATAATATAGTCAGGTATACTGTATTTGAAAACAGTGTAAAGTATATCTCATCTATATGGATTTATATCATTGCAGTTGCTTCAATCTCAATACTTACAGGATCTTTACCGCTAATACTCTATATCCTCAGGAAAAAGATCATAATAAATGATTTTAAGAAAGAAATATCAGAAAATATTCACAGGAGAAGCTCATACGGATTCCTGATGATCGGTCAGTTTTTCCTGGCGGTCGTACTTATAGTTGCTGCCATAACGATAAATATGCAGAAAAAATATATCCTTAGTGCAAGCATGGGAAAAATGGATCCTGATATCATAGCTTTCAGAAAACTTAACTGGGAAATACGCGGTAAGTACACTTCTATCAGGGACAGGGCCCTGCAAGATCCACTGGTAAAAAGCGTTACCGCATCAATTGAAGAGCCATCAGGTGAGACAGCAGACGCAATGAAGGTTGAATCGCCCGAACTGGATGATGCTCATAAGGACAATCCTCTCTACGTCCTCGTTGTTGAAAACAACTTCCTGGATTTTTTTAATATACCGCTGATAGCAGGCCGTAATTTTTCACCTTACAGACCTGAGAGAAAAGGAGAAGATTATATCCTGAATGAAACAGCACTGAAAAAGCTGGGGTGGAAAGCAGAAGAAGCCATCGGCAGACCATTCAGGGTAAAATTTGATGTTCCGGATATAATCTTCGGAGGTACAGTTGTAGGAGTGGTGAAAGATTTTAATTTCACAACTGTCAAACAGGAAATAAAACCATATGTATTATTCCAGAAACCTATCTTCTATCTGTGCATAATTGTAAAGATTGACGGGGACAGGAAAGATGAAGCTATTCAACATCTCCGTACAATATGGGAAGAGGAGCTGCCTGATTATCCATTTCAATTTGAATTCCTGAGCAATCTGTACAGTTTTTCCTATAGAAAAGAGTTAACACAGGCAACAATGGTCTCGGCATTTTCGATCATTGCATTACTTATTATATGCGTTGGACTTTACTCTGTTGCTTCACTATTTGTAGCACAGAGGACAAAGGAAATAGGAATAAGGAAGGTAAACGGCGCAAGTGCTGTGAATATACTGCTGAGGCTCAACAGCATCTTTATAAAATGGTTTGCTATTGCTTTTGTTATTGCCTGTCCGGTAGCATGGTATGCTATGGACAAATGGCTTCAGAATTTTGTCTATAAAACCGGGCTCAGATGGTGGTTTTTACCGGCTGCCGGCCTGATAATTCTGTTTGTGGTTATCATAACTGTAACACTAAAAAGCTGGAGAACAGCTGCCAGGAATCCTTCCGAGTCACTCAGGTATGAATGATATCTCTTATAACAACTGAGGCACATGTTATGCCAAAAGCAGCCGGCATATATGAAATAGTGCCGACAACAGATTTCTTATTCTGCTCATCATCAACCTCCCTGATTTTTGACTTATCAACAACCTCATCAGAGTAAACAGCCCTGAACCCATTCCTTATGCCCAGACGGTGCAGTCTTTTTCTCAGGATCCTGGCCAGGGTGCAGTCGGTTGTTTCTGAAATATCTGAAATCCTGATACGCAGAGGATCAAGTTTACCTCCCGCTCCCATGGAACTCACCACCCGATAATTCATTCTTAGACTATGATAAATAAGGAACACTTTTGGGGAAAGGGTGTCGATCGCATCAACAACATAATCAAATCCTGATCCAAGTACTTCGATCATCCTTTCATCCTTTATGTATTCCTCTATCACTGTGAGAACCAGATCCGGATTTATGTCCTTTAGCCTTTCAGACATCACATTACCCTTTAGCCTGCCTTCCGTGCTTTTAAGTGCAGCAAGCTGCCTGTTCCTGTTTGATGAGTGCACCTTGTCACCGTCAACAATGGTCATATCCCCTATTCCTGCCCTGCATAACATTTCAGCAGCATAAGCCCCCACACCACCTAACCCCACTACAAGTACCCTGGAAGCTTTAAGCATCGAAAGACCTTCAGGGCCAACTATCATTTCCGTTCTGGACAACCAGTCTGACATAAGTTCTTAATTTTCTCCCCGATTCTCTTAGGGCCTATATGCCTCTCTTTGTAAGAATGTTACACTGAGAAACACAAAAGGACACTGAGTTACACAGAGTTCCTTTTAATAAATACTCTATTGAAATTACTATATATCTGCTCTTTAAGTTCATCAATACTTAAATCAAGATCATCTGCTACCTTCTTATAGATCAAAGAAATATCAAAGCCGCTGCCGTCAGTCTCAAGGAAAATCCTGTCGACAGGAATATTTTTAACCAGGGTGGATGCTTCAGTCCGTACAATGAAATCAAACCAGAAAGAGATGAAAATGTTCTTTGAGATCAGCTGGGCAGCCAGCTCCTTTTTGCCCCTGAAGCCGTGAACTATCCATGGCATTTTCGGTTTATGGATCCTTAATGCTGCATACAGATCCTCCCATGCTCTTACGCAATGAATAAACAAGGGTTTTTGCACCTCTTCCGAAATAAGAACCTGCTCCGAAAAAACAGTCTTCTGGAGCTCTGTATCCTGACCTTTGAGCCTGTCAAATCCGGCTTCGCCAAGTGCAATTATGTTCGGATGATGAGAAAATCGTCTTGTTTTTTCCAGTTGCCCTGCAATATTTTGCCTTGATAAGTGCCAGGGATGAATGCCTATAGAATAGGTTATGTTGCCGGTCATATCCGGTTCATCCTCCTCGTGAGCCATAAGGTTTCTGATAGTGAATTTACCGGTTGCAGGTACCGGATTATGATCGTGGATATCTATATAATCACCTTTTTCAGGAAGATTCATTCCACATTATTTTGTAATAACTGAGACTCCTTTATCAATCCTGTTAAGTGTCTCTTCTTTACCTATCCAGCTTATAATATCGAAGAGGTGTGGCCCCCTTGGAGCTCCGACAACTACCAGCCTCAGGGCATTTAAAACACTTCCGGTGTTGTAGCCCTTATCGCTAATCCATTGTTTTATTACCATCTCGGCTGATTCGGATGTATATTCATCCATGTTTTCTATCAAGACCATCATTTCCCTTAGTATGCGGGTGGTTTCTTCATTCCACCTCTTTCTTATAACCTCCTGGTCGTAATTTTCAGGGGCTCTGAAGAAAAAATCCGTTTCATCCCATATCTCATTGATAAAGCTTACCCTTTCCTTTACAAGTGAAATAATATCTTCCAGCTCATTAATATCATAATGAAATCCTTTTGCCCTCAGAATTTCCCTGAATTCAAATGCAAGCTGAGTATTGGTCCTTTTCTGAAGATACTGGTGATTGAACCATCTGGCCTTATCAGGATCGAACCTTGCACCGGATTTCTGAACTCTTTCCAGTGAAAATTCTTCTATCAGTTCTTCCATTGAAAATATCTCCTGCTCCGTTCCGGGATTCCAGCCGAGAAATGCAAGCATATTCACAAATGCCTCGGGATAATATCCGTCTTCCCTGTAACCCCTTGCTGTTTCTCCATAAGGCCAGAAAAGGGGGAAAACGGGGAATCCCAACCGGTCACCGTCGCGCTTGCTCAGTTTCCCCTTGCCATCGGGTTTAAGGAGTAGTGGAAGATGAGCAAATAAAGGAGGATTCCAGCCAAACGACCGGTAAATCATAATATGCAGGGGCAGGGAAGGTAACCATTCTTCTCCTCTTATAACATGTGAAATCTCCATAAGGTGATCATCTACAATATTTGCAAGGTGGTATGTTGGCATGCCGTCAGATTTGAAAAGCACCTTATCATCAAGAGTTGAAGAATCAACAACAATATGCCCCCTTATAATATCATCAAATTCAATTTCCGTATTCCCGGGCATTTTGTATCTTATCACATAAGGAATATCGTCAGCAATCATTGTCCTCCATTCTTCCTTCTGAAGTGCGAGTGAATTTTGGAGTTGATCCCTTACAGATGCGTTATAGATAAAAGATTTGCCAACCTGTCCTAGTTCCTTCCTTAACGATTCCAATGCCTCCGGAGTGTCAAATGCATAATAGGCATGGCCGGTTTCGACAAGTCTTTCTGCATATTGCCTGTAAATATCTTTCCTGTCGCTTTGCCGGTATGGTCCTGATGCCCCTCCCTCGCTTATCCCCTCATCAACTTCGATGCCGCACCACTTAAGTGCATCCATAATGTATTCCTCGGCACCCTCAATATAACGTGCCTGGTCGGTATCCTCTATTCTTAAAATAAAAACTCCTTCGTTCTTCCTGGCAAAAAAATAATTGTACAGTGCTGTTCTTACGCCCCCAATATGAAGGGGACCAGTCGGGCTAGGAGCAAACCTTACTCTTACCATTCCATTCTTTTTAGTAAACACCAAAGATACGTAAACCTGCCAAAAATTAATAGTGCCTGAAATCAGCTATTAAAAAACATATTTGTATTAATTTAGAGAAGCCGGAATAAATAAACCCAAATTCCAGGCTAAAACTGTCGTATATGAAAAAGATGAAAGCCCTTGTTAAGGCAAAACCAGAAAAAGGTCTCTGGATGGAAGAGGTCCCGGTTCCGGAACCGGGTCTTAATGATGTGATCATCAAGGTCAAGAAGTCTGCAATTTGCGGAACTGATCTCCACATTTATGAATGGGACACCTGGGCACAAAAAACTATCAGGACACCTATGACAATAGGTCATGAATATATGGGTCACATACACAGCATGGGGGCAGGTGTTAAGAACCTGGAAGTTGGAGACAGGGTTACCGGTGAAGGGCATATCGCATGCGGACACTGCCGTAACTGCCGTAGAAGCAAGGAAAATGTCTGTGAAAATAGTGTGGGGATAGGTGTTCACCTGGACGGGGCATTTGCTGAATATGTTAAAATACCTGCCAGTAATATAGTCCCTCTCGACGACAGAATACCTGATGAATGGGCTGCAATAATGGATCCTTTTGGAAATGCAACACATACAGCCCTTTCATTTCCTCTCCTGGGTGAAGATGTCCTGGTAACCGGATCAGGCCTTATAGGTAGTATGGCAATAGCTGTTGCCCGGTACGCAGGAGCACGATTCATTGTTGCCAGCGACCTCAGCGATTATCGCCTTGAAATAGCAAAGAAAATGGGTGCCACACTCACTGTGAATCCATCCAGAGGCGAAAAAATCTCTGATGCTGTGAAAAAGCTGAGTATGCGTGGTTTTGATGTGGGACTGGAAATGTCGGGATCTCCAAAGGCCTTCAATGAAATGATTGACAACATGTACAACGGCTCAAGCATTTCACTCCTTGGAATCCTGCCATCAAATTTCGAAGTTCCATGGAGTGAAATAATCTTCAAGGCGATAACATTGAAAGGAATTTACGGGCGCGAAATGTGGGAGACATGGTACAAGATGGAAATGATGATAATAGGGGGAATAGACCTCTCATCCGTTATCACTCACCGGTTCCCTGCAAATGACTTCCAGAAAGGTTTCGACGCTATGGAAAAAGGTAACTGCGGAAAGGTAATACTGAACTGGGATTAATGTAGAAGAAGGCTATAGAGGCTCAGGAAGCTTCAGAGGGTATAAAGGCTTTGAATGCTGAATAACATCAGCTGTTTTCATTAAGACAAAATCACTAATATACTATATCATGTATCAGGATTATCAGAAATTTCTTGGGGAACAATTGAATGAAATAAGAGATGCGGGTCTCTTTAAAAATGAACGTATAATAGTATCTCCGCAGGGAGCTGAGATAGAACTGGTTTCGGGTCAGAAAGTTCTTAACTTTTGTGCTAATAATTACCTTGGACTTTCTGGTAACAGAGAACTGATAAATGCAGCCAAGGCTGCACTCGACGACCATGGATATGGAATGTCTTCTGTCAGGTTCATTTGTGGAACCACAGACCTTCATAAGAAACTGGAAAGGAAGCTGGCCGACTTTTTTGGAACTGAAGATACTATTCTTTATGCAGCTTGCTTTGATGCCAACGGAGGCGTATTTGAACCACTATTGTCTGAAGAAGACGCCATTATATCAGACTCCCTGAATCATGCTTCAATAATTGACGGCGTCAGGCTTTGCAAGGCGCAGCGGTACAGGTACCAGAATGCGGATATGAACGACCTTGAATTGAAACTAAGGGATTCTCATAAGCAACGGTTCCGGTTGATAGTCACTGACGGTGTTTTTTCTATGGACGGGAATGTCGCACCCCTCAATAAAATATTTGATCTTGCAACAAAGTATGATGCCATGGTAATGGTAGATGAGTCACACTCTGCAGGGGTTGTAGGCAGAACAGGAAGAGGAGTGACTGAACTGTTTAAGCTCATGGGTAAGATAGAGATAATAACAGGAACTCTCGGCAAAGCATTCGGTGGGGCAATCGGAGGTTTTACTACAGGTAAAAAGGAGATCATCGATATGCTGCGCCAAAGATCAAGACCTTATCTTTTTTCCAATTCGATACCACCTCTCGTAGCAGCTGCCGGTATCCGCATGATAGATATGATGACAGCGACTAATGATCTTCAGGATAAGCTTCATTTCAATTCCGAATACTTCATCAGTAAGATGAAAGAAGCTGGTTTTGATATAAAACCATCCCAGTCTGCAATATGTGCGGTGATGCTTTATGATGCGAAACTTTCACAGGATTTTGCGGCACGTCTTCTCGAGGAAGGAATCTATGTTATCGGATTTTACTATCCTGTTGTTCCCAAAGGTGAGGCCAGGATAAGGGTTCAGCTTTCCGCTGCACATGAAAATGAACATCTCGACACTGCCATCGATGCATTCACCAGGATTGGAAAAGAAATGGGCATAATAAAAGCTTAATTAAGCCTCTCGTATTATTCCGTTAATATCTGCTTCTGTCTCAAATAATGTTAATACTATCTTCGTTCAAAGAGATTGGTAATTAACTTTGCCTATATTTGTGTATTCCATTAACGGGAAGAGGGTATTTCAATTAACTAGTAAGATTCTGATGAACAGGATCCTATTTACGGTTTACAGGATAGTGGTCCCCAAGCCGGTCAGGACCATTATAAGAAGAAGGAATATCAGGAAGAAGATCCTGAAATATTACTCGTTATTACCGGAATCTGAGATTAATGATGAACAACTTGAAGTACTGAGATTCCTGGAATCAAATGCCCTGGAGACTTTTCCTTACCCTTTCTTTTCAGATTATTCACCCTGGAACATCGAGGTTCACTTTGATGAAAACAATAACCTTCACTATGTAATTCATGAGGGCAAAAAGCTTTATTTCAAAAGGAGGTGGAGTAAAAAGAGAATAAGAAAAGGATACTCAAACCTGCTCAGGGAACAGGATCCTGCAAGTGCTCATCGTTATCTCGAAGGTGATTTTGATGTTTCGGGTGAGGATGTGATTGCCGATGTTGGAGCCGCTGAAGGGAATTTTTCACTTTCAGTTGCCGATCGTGTGAAAAAGATATACATATTTGAATACAATACCGACTGGATTGAAGCTCTGGAGGCAACCTTTGAACCATGGAAAGACAAAGTTGAGATTATAAGCAAAATGGTATCCGACAAAGATGATAAGCATAATATTTCCCTGGACACTTTCATAAAGGAGCATGATGATGTTACTTTTCTGAAAATTGATGTTGATGGGGCAGAGCAAAAAGTTATCAGCAGCAGCAATATGCTGTTAGACTCCGGGAAGCCCCTGAAGGTTGCCCTTTGCACATATCACAAAAATGATGACGAAGCCATTTTTACAGGTCTTTTACAAAAAAAAGGTTTCAGGGTATCAACTTCGAGAGGGTATATGGTTTATTATTTTGACAAAAAGATGAAGGCCCCGTTTCTCAGGCGGGGCCTTGTCAGAGCCGTTCGAAGCTAGATTATGCTTCTCCTAACCACATTTGGATGAGCCGCAGTCTTTACAAATCAGGCAACCTTCCTCGTATACTATATTTTCTGAACCACACTCACCACATTTGCCCTTAGCCTTTGTGCCGTTAGGTATATATTTTTTCAAAGCCCTCTCAACTCCGTTTTTCCAGTTGTTAATTGATTCACTATCCAGTCTGAGCGACTGTATCAGGTTTACGACGTCGGGGATCGGCATACCATGTCTCAGAACACCTGAAATCAGTTTGGCATAATTCCAGAATTCCGGCTTAAACATATGGGAAAGACCTCCCATGGTGTTCTTATAACCATATTTATCGGTGTACTGGAAATCATACCTGGTGTTACCTTCCTCATCTTTATTCTTGATTATCTTACCTTTAACGATCGTCTTCGGGATCGGGAACATCTCCTCATCTGCAAGACCAGTAAATATTTCATAGGGATTACCATCTTTAAGCCCTACAAATGCTATCCATTTTTCTTCGTTATTATTGAAGCGTATTATATCGCAGTCAAGCACTTTGGGTCTTTTCGGTTTTTCAGCTATCGCTTCCTGCTTTCCACCGGAAGCAATCAGAACGCCGGTCCTTGATCCATCGCGATATACAGTGGCGCCTTTGCACCCCGACTTCCATGCAGTCAGATAAAGTTCACTCACAAGGTCCTCCTGAACATCTGATGGCAGGTTGATGGTTACACTGATCGAATGATCAACCCATTTCTGTATTGCCCCCTGCATCCTGACTTTTGCGAGCCAGTCAACATCATTTGCTGAAGCCTTGTTATATGGAGATTTTGCAATTATTGCTTCGATCTCTTCGTCGCTCATCCTCTTCACCTCATCCGGGTCATATTTATTGATCTTCAGCCAGTCGACGAACTTGTGATGAAATACGTTATACTCCTCCCATGAATCGCCAACTTCATCCTTAAATGATATGAAGACATCCTTATCGTTAGGATTAACTTTTCTCCTCCTCTTGTAGAAAGCTGAGAAAATAGGCTCAATACCCGACGTTGTCTGGGTCATCAGGCTCGTTGTACCTGTCGGAGCAATAGTCAGGAGAGCTATGTTACGTCTTCCAAACCTGACCATATTGTTATACATCACGGAATCAACCTCTTTCAATCTTTGTATGAAAGGATTATTTACTTCACGTTCTGCATCGTATATCTTAAAAGGACCTCTTTCTTTTGCAAGGTAGGTAGATGATTTATAGGCCTCAAGTGCTAGGTTTTTATGTACCTCCACCGAGAAATCTATTGCCTCTTCACTTCCATATCTCAGTCCCAGTGCTGCCAGCATATCTCCTTCAGCTGTGATGCCTATCCCTGTTCTCCGGCCTTCTTCCGTTTTCGTCCGTATATTTTGCCAGAGGTTTCTTTCCACCAGTTTCAGCTCTTCAGACTCAGGATCCGTATTGATCTTCTTCAGTATCGCATCGATTTTTTCGAGCTCCAGATCTATAATATCATCCATCATCCTCTGCGCCAGGCCAACATGTTCCTTGAACTGGTCAAAGTCGAAGGCAGCCTTCTTCGTAAAAGGATCCTTCACATAGCTGTAAAGGTTAATGGCAAGAAGCCTGCAACTGTCGTATGGACAAAGCGGTATCTCTCCGCAAGGATTGGTAGAAACTGTTTTGTAACCCAGGTCAGCATAACAGTCCGGCACACTTTCACCGATTACGGTATCCCAGAAGAGGACTCCGGGTTCAGCCGATCTCCATGCATTATGGATTATTTTGTTCCATAGCTTAACCGCATCTATATCGTTAACGAATTTCGGATTATCGGAATCAACGGGATATTGTTGCCTGAAAGTTCTCTTCTCAACAACGGCGTTCATAAATTCGTCTGTGATCTTTACAGAGACATTTGCGCCGGTAACTTTTCCACTTTCCATCTTGGCATCAATAAAACGACCCGAATCGGGGTGTTTTATTGAAATTGAAAGCATCAGTGCTCCCCTTCTGCCATCCTGGGCGACTTCTCTTGTGGAATTTGAATAGCGCTCCATGAAAGGCACAACACCTGTTGAGGTAAGAGCACTGTTTAATACAGGTGTTCCTTTGGGTCTTATATGTGACAGATCATGCCCGACACCTCCTCTGCGTTTCATGAGCTGAACCTGTTCCTGGTCTATTTTCATTATTCCTCCATAGGAATCAGAATCGCCATCATTTCCGATCACAAAGCAGTTAGATAATGATGCAATCTGGAAATCATTTCCAATACCTGTCATTGGGCCACCCTGGGGAACAATGTATTTGAAATCTTTCAATACACTGTATATCAGGTGCTCCGGCAGGGGATTCTTGTATTTCCTTTCAATCCTGTTTATCTCCCTTGCCAGCCGCCGGTGCATGTCGTCCGGTGTTTTTTCATAAAGATTCCCGTAAGAATCTTTTAAGGCGTATTTGTTTACCCAAACTTTTGCAGCCAGTTCATCACCGTTAAAATAAATAGAGCTGGCATCAAATGCTTCCTCAAAGGCGTAAACTGTCCTCTCTTCCTTCTCCACCGGAGTACCAGACGATATTTCTGCCTCCTCTTTTTCCCTCACCGGATTTTCAACTGCTTTAGTTACATTTTCAGATGTTAATTCTGCTTCCCGGACAAAAAGTTCTCCCATAGGTTAAAAAAAATTTGTTACTCACTGATTTTAATGAGATTAAATAACCACTGATTTAAAAAGCGGGTAAATGCTAAAATAGGCAAGTGATACCCCAGATGCAAGACAAGTTTTTCAACTTTATTAACATTTAGATGCAGAGTTATTAACTAAAATGTAACGCTCTGCTATTCAGGTAATTCGCTTGAAATTCAATTAAATATCGGATGTCAGTAGATCAAAGTAACTAGTAATGTGCAGTTTAAGATTCTGACGACTTTCATCACCCCTAAAAACCCAAAAAAAAGAGGCTGGCTAACTATGCCAGCCCCAGAAAAATATTTGATTGTCAAATCAGAAAATAAGCCTTATTCCAAGTAAACAACCCCAGGTGCTTGAGGTGCTGATGCTCTTGCTAAGAGTGGTCTTTTTTGCAAAATCATCTAGTGATGAAGCATTTAGCCTGAATGTAGGTGCTGTTGTGCTGTTTCCTCTTGAAACAACAGCCAGGGGTCGGACATTATCATAGCTTGCCAAAGGATTATAAGTATAGGTGCCCCAGCTATCATTGATCATATTACCTAGGTTAAGAATATCAAGGCTGAACTGTAGGGTATATTTACGCTCTGTACCGAAGTTTGTGAAGATATCCTGTAGTATCTTGGCATCGAACCTGTGAAGCCATGGCTGAATTTCACCAAATCTTTCAGCATACTTTCCTTCACGCGAGCTCAGGTACTTATTGCTCTCAACATAGTTAAAAAATGCTGCCTGCTGTTCTGCGGCGGTCATACCGGTCTGAGCTACAAATGTCAGCTCTGTTGCATTCTTCGGAACATAAATCAGATCCGAATAGTTCCCATCGCCATTAAGATCGTTTGAATAGGTATATGACCAGCGACCTGTCTGATAACCCTGGTATACAAGAGAAAGTGTAGTAGCAAACATCTTGCCATACTCAATCCTGTAAGAAATCTCTCCAATGAGTTTATGCGGTGTTGCAAAATTTGACCAGCTCAGACCGGGATCGTTCAGACTCTCAACAGCTGTGTTCGAGGTCCATGCAGATGAAGCAGACGAACCCGGGTTTGATGTTACATCTTTTGCCTGGGTATATGTATAGGCAAACATCCCTGAAAGCCCGTTGCTGAAGTTCTTAGTTAGCTGAGCAGTAAACGATAACTGGTATCCTTCACTAATGTTCGAAAGCTCCATGGCGTTGCTGATCTCGGTATTGATCTTAGCAGCAGTTGATGATGTCCAGTAATGACGATTATCAGGACCTGCGAGGGTGCCTGTATAATCGGCCAGGTTTATATTCTGCTGGATAACAGCATTTATATCTTTTGAAAACATAGCTTCAGCAGTGAAAACCATGCTCCACGGAAGCTCGACATCGACTGCAAGGTTTGAACGCCATATCTGAGGTAGTTTAAAATCTTTGCCAACCTGTGCAAGAGAGGCATTGCTTGGTAAGATTCCCGGAGACTGGGGAAAAAGTGTAGGATTACTTGCAATAAATGCTTTGTAATCTGGATGGAATGTCATTCCAATAAGATTTTCGGAGCCTCCACTTACTCCCCATCCTATTTCCGGAACCTGGATCATGCCAGAGTTGGTCGGCTGGTTTGTGAACCATACAAAAGGAAGTAATCCCGTAAAGAGACCTGTTCCTCCTCGTATCTGCAGTGAACGGTCACCTTTAACGTCATAATTGAAACCAAAACGAGGTGATATTATCAATTTGCTTGCAGGCCAAGAACCAACATCCATTTTCTTTCCATCAGCAAATGTAAAAGCTGATATTGCCGGGTTGTTTTCTATAGCATTAAAATAGAACGGTATTTCAAGACGCACACCGTATGTAATTTTCAGACGTGGAATAACGGCCCACTGATCCTGTGCATATATTGCTCCAAGTCCGAAAGCAGCTTCAGCTCCCGGGGCATCTTCCCCGTTATAACCGTATGTTACTCCGAAACCTATTGGTTGTGCATTGTTGAGAAAATCAGCTACGGAACCATACCTGTAATAAGATGTACCTTCCCTGATGTATGAGTTCCTGAACCACAGGCGATCAAATGCAATCCCTGCTGTAACTGTATGCTGGTTAAGGTTTATGGTAAGATTGTCTGTGAAGCTGAGGGTTTTGTTCTGAACATCGTTGTTATAACTGAAAAGTTCATACCCGAACGACATATACTGGTCTCCACCTTCCCATATATCTACAAAAGGGAAAAGGTCTGAAGGGCTAGTCCTTGTATCCTGAATAAAGGTATAGCTGGCCAGAAACTTATTGGAGATCCCTGAAGAGAAATTACTGTTTAGCTCACCGGTAATTGAGCGAACAGAATTCTTAAATCCATATAAAGCATTTGAAAATGCCATTGACTGGCTGCTGAAACGATATGATGCGCGAGGATTGTTTGGAGGACCACTGTTATTATTAGTCTGCTGATCTGACGTTCCCACAACATCATTGTAGCGTAAAGTAAATTTATGATCCTGAGAAATATTCCAATCAATTCTAGCAAGGATTTTGGTATTCTTATTAACAAAAGGATCAAAATCCTTGTAAATACCAGGATCATAACCATAGGCAGAGATCAGATGGTCACGAACGGCTATCATATCCGATTCCAGTGTCCTTGAAATCATCTGGTCAGGAACCGCGACGCCGTCACTGCTGGGTTTCCATAACACACCAGGCGTAGATTCTTTCTCGTATTCACCACTTACGAAAAAGAAGAGTTTATTCTTGATGATAGGACCGCCTACTCTAAAGCCGTAATTCTGTGAATTCCTGTCATTTGCCCCAGAAACCTCGTTTCCATCAACCGTATTTCCAGTGAATGACTTCGGCCGGAAATAGGTGTAGACTGATGCCTTAAAGGTATTGTCACCACTACGGGTAACCGCATTGATGCTTGCACCGGTAAACTGCGAACGGGTAACATCATATGGTGCTATACTGACGGCTATCTCCTCTATGGCGTCGAGAGCGATCGGTTGTGCGCTGCCACCCGGAAGAGGGTTGCTGCTAAGGCCAAAATTGTTGTTGAACGCAGCACCATCGACGGTGATTGTGTTGAATCTGCCATCTCGACCTCCAAATGAGTTACCTTGCGACTGTGGAGTATACTTCGCAAAGTCTGTAATACTTCTACTAATAGTAGGCAAACTGGCTAGATCGCGGTTACTCACATTGGTCTGAGTGCCTGACCTTTCCGAACTCAGAATCGAATTTCTCAACCCTGCTGAAACAACTATTTCATTCAGGGAAGTAGTAGATTCTGAAACCTGAACGTTCTGAACATAGGTTTCACCCAGTTTAAGTGTAATCCCGGTGATACTTGCAGGCGCAAAGCCGACAAAAGTAACTGCTACAGTATAAGGTCCGCCAACACGCATGTTCTGTATCCTGTAGTTACCTGCATTGTCAGCAATGGCACCATAGCGGGTACCTGAAGGATCATGTGTTGCCACAACTGTAGCACCTGCAAGCGGCTCTCCTTTACTGTCTGTAACCGTTCCGCTAAGCGAGGATGTTGTTGCCCCCTGACCAAACATGGCAAGGGAAATAAACATGAACAACAGAAGTGAAAATAAACGCTGTGTTTTCATCATAATTTTATTAAGGTTTAAGTTACTAGTAATTGACTTTAATTGTTAAGCAAGTGAATCTCAACTCCATGCAAATCCATGGTTAATATTTTAAAGGGAATCCAATTTACGCCTCTTTATACTATGGAAGTCATAACTGCAATCCTGAATTTTAAACAAGATATAAACCGTTTGGCTCGTCATTGTTAATATCAGGTCTGAAATGTTTCTGATACTATTTTTTCAGTCGCTCCGGTTCCCGAGGTTACATATTCAGAAGCCGCATCGGAAGCGTGCATACAGGCTTTTTTATCATTCATAAGATTGTCGAGGATATCCCTGAACTCATAATAATCACTGAAGCAGAATGCAGCTTTCTTTTCCAGCATCTGGTTTGCCTCCCTGAACCTTTTATGATTAGGGCCGAAGAGTACAGGTAAACCCCAGCATGCAGCCTCAAGGATGTTGTGTATTCCTTTGCCGAATCCCCCTCCGATTACCGCTACAGAAGCGTACCTGTAAACCGAAGAAAGGATACCTATATTATCTATTATCAACACCCTGGCATCAGAGATTAAATCCTGTGTACCTGAATACCTGACGCTTCTGACTTTCAACCATGATTCCAGCCTTTCTATTTCTGAACTGCTGATCTCATGAGGAGCGATTACCCATTTATAATTCCCGGGGTACCTTTTGATATATTCAGCAAGTATCTCTTCGTCCCGATGCCATGTGCTTCCTGCAACCACTACTTGTTCACCGTTACAGAATGATTCAACAACCGGCAAACTAACTGCTGACGAAGCAATCTTGTTAACCCTGTCGAACCTGGTATCTCCGGCAACTGAAGAGTTCTCTATGCCAATCCGGTTTAAAAGGTCAGATGAGTTCTCATCCTGCACGTAAATATGAGTGAATTTTCGCAGCAAGTTCCTGAAAAACCCGCCATACTTCCTGAAGAAAGACTGTTGAGCCCTGAAAATGCCGGAAATCAGATATAATGGTATCTTACGCCTGTGGATCTCGGTTAGATAATTATACCAGAATTCATACTTGACAAAGAATACTTTTGAGGGCCTGGTAATGTCAATAAATTTTTCTGCATTACCGGGTGTATCTGCCGGAAGATAAACAACATAATCTGCAACTGGCCAGTTCTTCCTTATTTCATATCCTGAAGGGGAAAAGAAGGTCAGAAGAATCTCATATTCAGGATATTTTTCCCTGATTAACTCCATCACCGGACGGCCCTGCTCAAACTCTCCCAGCGATGCACAATGAAACCAGATTAGCTTCCTCTCACTTCCGGCCAGCATTGTTCTGAGATTCTTTACCCAGCCACTCCTTCCGCTCACCCAAAGCCTGGCTTTACCCCTGAAAGGTGAAACCAGGTAAACGACTGCCGTGTACAATACTATTCCCGCTGAATAGAGTATCTTCATGCTTAAGTTTTATGAAGCACAAAGGTAAATAAACCCGCCATGATACGATTATGAAATCGCCACAACTTTATTAAATATATATACTCCCTTTGTTACAGAAAAATGAATGAAGCTCATAATGAACCTGATAGTTTATTATTGTCAAAAAAATGAAATATTCTCCTAATTTTGTAGAAATCAAACCGGTTACTTATGGTCAGACTGATCGCACTGGTCATCTCTATAATACTTCAGATTGTTGCCGCCTCGATAGCGCTGCGTTTTATGAAGCTTACCAAGTACAGGTTGTCATGGATACTGCTTTCCCTTTCGTTTGTATTCATGGCAGTAAGGAAGATAATTCAGTTCATCGAGTTTTTCAGGGGATCACCTTCTGAAACCTGGCAAATGATAGATGAATGGATCGGTGTACTGATTTCGTTTCTTATCATCTCAGGAGTTGTGCTTATAAGAGAGCTTTTCTATTCGCTAAAGCGTGCGGAAATAGACAGGGTTAAAGCTGAGAGAAGGGTTATAAATGCAATCATCAACACTGAAGAGAATGAGAAGAAACGATTCGCAAAGGATCTTCATGACGGACTCGGCCCACTTCTCTCAACTGTGAAAATGTCGCTTTCCGCGCTTCATGATAAGATCACCGATCCCGGAGGAAAACAGATTCTTGCCAATACGAACCACGTTGTCAATGAAGCCATCAGTACAATAAAGGAAGTTTCCAATAATCTGA
Source organism: uncultured Rikenellaceae bacterium (assembly GCA_964595725.1). Taxonomy (GTDB): domain Bacteria; phylum Bacteroidota; class Bacteroidia; order Bacteroidales; family VadinHA17; genus LD21. Next base: position 30,604 of record CAZQRQ010000019.1, read on the forward strand.
GCCCCCATGTTCTTTCCAACTTCGGGCTGTCGAGCGCGATAAGCACATTTACAACAAAAATAAACCAGACGAATGTTCTTACTATAGATTTCAAATCTAATATGGAAAAGGAGCGTCTCGAAAATGACAAGGAAGTAGTTATTTACAGGGCTGTCTGCGAACTTATTAATAATTCGGTTCTCCACTCTGGAGCTTCAAAGATAGAAATTGAGCTTAACAAGCACGAAAAATTTGTTACCTTGCAGTTTAGTGATAATGGCAGGGGATTTGACACATCCAGGCTCGACAAAGAAGACAGTAAGGGTATGGGTTTATCAAACATAGAAACCCGGGTTAAATCGGTTGAAGGAGTTTTCATACTGGAAAGTACCCCCGGAAAAGGGACCAGTGCTTTGATTAAAATGATAGATTAATTATAATCCCGGTATATACATATGGAAATAACCAGGATAATTATTGCAGACGATCATCAACTTTTCAGAAACGGTCTTAAGATGCTGCTGGAGTCTGTTCCGGGCTTTGAGATTGCCGGTGAAGCGTCAAACGGAGAGGAATTCCTCCAGGTCCTTAAAAATAGTCCGGCTGATATTGCACTCATGGATATCAATATGCCTGAAATGGATGGCATTGAGGCCACGCGGCAGGGACTTAAACTGGATCCTTCAATTTCGGTCATCGCCCTCTCAATGTATGGAGAAGAAGAGTATTATTACAAAATGGTCGATGCAGGAGCAAAAGGATTCATCCTGAAAGATTCCGATATTTCAGAGGTAAAAGAAGCTATACAGACTGTAAAGCGCGGTGGAAGCTACTTTTCTCAGGAACTTCTTTATCACGTGATCCAGAAAATTAAGCACCGTGAAAATGAAGCCAAATCAGCAAACCTGTCGAAAAGAGAGAAAGAGATACTGTTGAAAATATGTGAGGGCCTTTCGAACCAGGAGATTGCCGAATCGTTGTTCATAAGCAAACGCACTGTCGATAAACACAGGGCTAATCTGCTGGGGAAGACAAATTCCAAGAATACAGCCAGCCTGATACTTTTTGCAATTAAAAACAAGCTTATTGAAATCTGAGTATGACCGATCCTCAAGTACTCGGCCGGGATGGAGAAGATTCAGCAGTAGTCTTCCTCAGGAAGAACGGATACAAAATACTGCACCGAAACTGGAAATCGGGGAAAAAAGAGATCGATATTGTAGCTGAAAACAGCGATTTCATCGTATTTGTTGAAGTCAAGACAAGGTCCAGCAAATTCTTGTCGCAGGCTCCTGTTACGGTACCAAAAGAAAAGCAAAGGTTACTTCTTCTGGCAGCAGAATCATATATCCAAAGATATAATATCAACAAAGAAAGCCGTTTCGATATTGTAACAATTGTTACAAACGGTAAGACTGAAGAGATAGAACACACGATAGATGCTTTCTACGCGACACTAAAATAGCATGCAAGAAATGGATATCGTTGAACTCCGTGATTACTGCCTGGGCAAACAGGACACAACAGAATCTTTTCCTTTTGATGATGAAACACTTGTTTTCAAGGTTAACGGCAGGATCTATGCCCTGGTTTCACTTAACTCCGAATTAAGTATAAATCTCAAATGTGACCCGGAACTTGCTGTTGAACTCAGGGAAAAGTACAACAAAGTAATCCCGGGCTATCATATGAACAAGAAGCACTGGAACACTATTCTTATTGATGGTACTATCCCTGACAGTGAAATTTACTCATGGATTGATCATTCATACCATCTTGTCAATAAAACTAAAAAGAAGTTTTACTAGATTAGCAGCATTGTTTCGTTAAATGACCAGAATAATAAGAAACTAAACCAAAACTCTTTAAGTAAATGAAAATCAGGATATTACTGCCATTTATTCTATTGTTGGCAACATTAACGCTTAACGCACAGAGGAATAGCAGTACCTCTGTAACAGTCTCTTCAATAGATGGGTACAAATTCACTCCAATAGTTGAACTTGAAGCAACCCCTGTTAAGGATCAATCCAGAACAGGAACATGCTGGTGCTTTGCCACAACTTCCTTCATCGAATCAGAACTTTTACGCATGGGCAAAGGAGAATATGACTTATCCGAAATGTGGATCGTAAGACACAATTATTTTGACAGGCTGAGAGATAACTTCGAGAAAAATGGTAAAGGAAACCTGGGGCAGGGAAGCGTTGGACACGACTGGATGGTGGAATTTGTAAAAAACGGGATTGTCCCCGATGAGGTGTATACCGGATTGAATTACGGATCACCAACCCATAATCACACCGAGTTGAATGCTTTTGTTAATGCAATAGCAACTGTGCCTGTCAGGAGAAATAAAGAAAGTGACGAGTACCTCAGGATAGCTAACGATGTACTGGATACATACCTGGGCAAGATACCCGATTTTTTTACCTATAAGGGAGTTAGCTATACCGCTAAATCTTTTACGGAGAGTCTCGGCATCAATCCCAAAGACTATGTTGAGATCACCTCGTTTACTTTATTTCCTTTTTATTCGCAGGGATCACTTCCCATACCTGACAACTGGAGGAATATGAACTATTATAATGTGCCTCTCGAAGAGCTTATGCAAATAATGGAATATTCCCTTACAAACGGATATACTGTTGCATGGGACGGCGATGTGAGCGAAAGAGGCTATTCGGAATCAGTTGGTATAGCTGTCATTCCGGAACTTGAAAATGTGGATGAGTATCCTGCCGCAGATAAGGCAAGACTTGGCAAAATATCGCTTGAGGAAAGGGCGGCTGAAGCATACAAATTTGAAAAACCATTTCCGGAAGTGAAAGTGACCCAGGAATACAGGCAGGAAGGATTTGACAAAAACAGAACAACTGATGATCATCTTATGCACGTTACCGGGATGGTAAAAGACATTAACGGCACCAAGTATTTTATAACCAAGAATTCACATGGGATCGAGAGAAAGGCTTATGGCGGGTACCTTAATATGTCGGAGAACTACGTCAGGGCCAAGACAATTGCAATAATGGTTCATAAAGACGCTATTCCTGCGGCAATCAAGAGCAAGCTGGGATTGTAATTATTGTCATGACATGCTTCGCATTGTCTGAAATGTCCTGATGCCTTTCAGGCTGTCTTTAAAGTACATTTTCATATTTTCTCTGTTACACTCTGTGCAAACTCTGTGGTACTCTGTGCAACTTTAGGAACTCATTCAATCAGCAGGTTACATCCTCTTATGTCGCTGTTATCGAACCTCCCGAGCACCTCGAAGCCGCCATCTGCGTGAAGTCTGCCAAGATCACTTGTGGCGATGAAAGAGCATGAATTGATGTTTGCCAGATCAATAATATTGATTCCGCCGGTAATTCCCGGATCAGAAATAATTGACAGGGGATCGTTTATCTCTCTGAGGAGTATCTTCATCCAGGGAGGAGAGTAAAATATTCCCTCTCCGGCCGACCAGGCCTGGCTAAGCAATTCTGTCATTCCATATTCCGAATTTATGATGTCGACGTTAAAGCGCGTCTTTAGAAACTCATGCATCTCTTCCCTGATCATCTCTTTTCTCCTGCCCTTCATTCCGCCTGTTTCCACCACCGTTATGCCTGAAAGATCAGGGGAGTATTTACCGGCAATATCCATAAGGGCATAGCTGACTCCTATAAGCATGGCTTTTTTCTTTTCGCCGGATACCTTTTCCAATGTACTTAATAATCTGTCCTGTGAGTCTTTGTAAAACCCGCTCCCGGTATCCCTGCTGAGCTTCATTAGGGCATCGGCCATATAAATAAGGGAAGAATTGCCCCTCTCGATGTACGACGGAAGAAGAGCAGCTATGAAATAATCACCCGGGTCACCGTAGAAATGCATAAACCCCCGGGTAAAGCTCTCTTCATATATAGTAAGGTCAGTAACATAATGCCTGCTTGTGTAGCTTCCTGTAGTACCACTGCTCTCAAAAACCATCATCTCTTTTTCCCTGCCTGTAATTATTTTCTGGCTTTTAAAGAGATCTATGGGGAGAAAGGGAATTACCCCGGTATCATTAACTGATGAAGGATTAATTCCCAGCATCCTTATAAATTTGCCGTAAACCTGATTGCTGCTAGCCTGTATATTAAATACTTCCAGGGCCAGTGATTCAAACTCTTCCTGGTTCTTTATGTTGAATATTTTCTCCCCAAGGGAATCTTTCATTTTTCCGGGAAAGTAGTTGAACCGTCAGGCTGGTATACCCATTCGAATGTGCATTCTGCATAAGGGAAATTATTGTTGTCCCTTTTCTCAGTGAATGTACTGATAATCCTTATTTTGGCGTATTTACCTGAACTGGTCTTATAGAGCCATAACTGGTGAGGCTTGACATCATCGGCAAGTTCCGACAAGGAAGGAATGGTAAATGATGTCAGGTCATCAAAAGCCTGTTTGGCGTCGGCCTCAGAGCCGTATGTACCGTAAAGTGCAAACGAGTTTTTAAAGTTACTTGTGGAGAAATACAGTTTTCTTACCACATAAGCCGTGTCAAAGTCTACAAGTATAGTTATTAAGTCCAGCGGATTATTCAGCGTTGACACAAGGGTGCCGGTGGGGACCGAAAATCCCATGGCATAGTAAGGGCCTGTGCCATTCAGCACGTTATCGATCGTTATTATTCCTGAATACACCGGTTTGTCTTCTTTTTTGCAGCTTGTCAGCGTGACGACCAGAAATAACAGTATGAAACAACTATTTTTCATAATAAGTACAAAGATAACGCAATATCGTGTGTTTTATTCCATCTGAATGTTCATATCTAAAGTACCTGCCTGGATAATTGGATTGCTTCGCTTCGCTCGCAATGACACTGCATTAGATCTTATTCCTGCAAACCGACCACCGGACTTTATAAGGCTCACTGTCATTGCGAGGCGGACTGCTGGCGCAGTCCGCCGAAGCAACCCCATTTCACCTCCTGAAACCTTATTAATAGCTCTCCGCGTCAATCAGCGTAATCTGCGGGAAGCAAAAACCCCAGACTTGCAGGATGTCTTTATTCAACCCCTGCCGGGGTTTTAAAGAACAGAGCCTTCTATCTATCCCCGGATGTTATCGGGGATATTGGAATTGGATGCCTCCGGCATCATCCCTCACATAAATATATGCGTGTGAAAAGTTTTTTGACCTTTCGTTTCCTACAGAGGTGATCATAGCTGAACACTCAAATTCAAAAAGCCCCGAAGCCGGAGGCTTCACACTCCAGTGTCTATGGCAGCGTCCATGGGCTATGCCGTAAGTGTGTCGACAACGCCGGAGGCGTTGAAAAAATGGTCTTTACTTTCATTTTAAGGCTGTTTGTCAAAATCCGGGTGCATCCAATTTGTTAAGAACTAAAAAATTAATAACTTACCATGTTATTGTTTATTTACAATACAGGCCTGACCAACCAATGTTACTCCCGCATGAAGAAATATTTCTTCATCTTTACATTGTCAGTGTTGATTATCAGCACTTATGCCCAGGAAAGCTTCACCATCTCCAAGCCTAATCTGCAGTTCTTAAATAATGTCCTGACTGTCAGATACGATATTTCCGGCTGCCAAATCGGGGAGACATTAAACATCAGACTCATTATTCTTAATTCGGATGGAGACACAATAAAACCGGTTTCTGTATCAGGTGATATAGGCAAGAATATCACATGTGGTACCGGTAAAAGCATTAGATGGGATGTTACAAGAGATAACATTAGCATAAATGATAACATTGACATTATGGTAAGTGGAGAGAAAATAACTGCAAAGCCTGTTCCATCAGTTTCCTCAGAAGACTTAAGACCCGGAAAAACTAACTTAATACTATCCTCGTTAATTGTACCTGGACTTGGCCAGAAAAAAGCTTCGGGTAAAACAGCCTATCTGGTATTCAGCGGGATCGTATATGGTGCGGGTGCAGCTTCAGCTTACTGTAATGTCCGGTCAGCTACACTCAAGGATCAATATTTGGCTGCTACAGGAACCGAAAGGGACCAATTTTACGCAAAGTGGGAAAAGAACTACAATATGTCTAAATATCTTGCAATCGGGGCTGCGGGAGCCTGGGTAGTAAATATTATTTGGACAGTGACGATGCATTCACCTTACGCAAACACGGAAGGAATTAAATTGTCATTTGTGAATAAAGGAAACAGGGAATTCCTTGTCTCGGCAAGGTTAACTTTCTGAAAAAGATGGTGATATGAAGAAGAATCTAGCTTATAATATATTGTTGATGATTCTGGCTACATTAAGTTGCATCCCGGCAGCCAGTGGGCAGGCTGTTGTAAGCGAAAAAGCGTCAATCAGGATAAATACCACGGATGTCAAAGAGACACCTGATCCGGAGCTAAGGATACTGGCACCCGGTCTCAAGGAAGGTGTTTCTTTCCAGTCGCCTCAGAAAACCATCTCACTCGGAATGCAACTTATAAATCCTTCTGAAGGTTTGAGAGTAATGGTAAACAATGCCGAAGTGGATCCTACAGCGGCAGGAGATGTTTATATAAAATCATTAGACCTTTCAGCAGGTTCAAATACGGTTGTAATATCAATTACCAGGGATGATAGGACAATTAAGGAATACTTCTACAACCTTATCTACCTCCCTGAAGTAAAAAACATTTCTCCGTTTGCACTAAATACTGGGAAATATTATGCACTAATAATTGGGAATTCTGACTATGTAAATCCAGAGATCCCAGACTTGATAAGGCCAGCTGAGGATGCAAGGGAATTACGGGAGGTGCTTTTATCAAAATATACTTTCGAAAGGGAAGATATCTATTACCTAATAGACAGGGATAAAGATAACGTTCTGCTTGCCCTTGACGAGCTGACAAGAAGGCTTACACCGGACGATAACCTACTTATCTTTTATGCCGGGCATGGCAAGATGGATGAGGAAAACGATATCGGGTACTGGCTTCTCCGCGATGCACAGCCAGCACGTCAGCTCACATGGCTGAGCAATGGACAGGTGACCGAAATGATAAAGGTTATTAAGGCGAGGCATGTTCTCTTGATAGCAGATGCCTGCTATGCAGGTTCAATCTATCAGGCAAGAAGTATTGATGATGCTCCTGCTTCAATAATTGATCTGTACAGGGAAAAGAGCAGGAAAGCCATTACAAGTGGTGGTTCGACGGAAGTGAGTGACAACAGCAAATTCGCGGAATACATGATAGATGCCCTGAGGATCAATGAATCAAAATACATGAGCTCTAACCAGCTTTACAGCAAAATACTGACACCTGTTCAGAACAACAGCCTCACATCTCCGCGATGGGGAGTTATACAGAATGTCGGAGACAGGGGCGGTGATTTTATTTTCATTCAAAAGGATCAGTAGATATGCATTGCAGAAGAACATATATATATATATCATTGCTTCTGACAGGAATGCTCCTGCTTAATACATGTGAAAAGCCTGAAAGAGTACTAAAGATTAACGCCTTGCAGTCCCAGCTAGCAGATATTACCTACTCAACTGCTATTCTGAAAGGTGAGATTATAGACATTGGATCCCAGCCTGTTACAGATCATGGGATCATTGTATCGGAGAACCAGTTGCCAACTGAGGAAAATGGACAAATCGGTTCTCTTGGAGCTGCATCCAAAAAAGGGAGTTATCAGGTGACGATTACAGGACTTACAAAAAATACAAAATATTACTTCCGGGCTTTCGCTGCAACTGCAGGAGAAATAACCTATTCAGACAATACTGAAAATTTTACTACTAAAGACTCCGAATTATCCACTGTTACTGTTGGATCTGTTTCAGACCTTACAATGACTTCTGCCAGTCTGAGCGGTGAAGTGATTTCCGATGGAGGAGAAACAGTTACAATAAGAGGTTTTTGCTGGGGAACTTCCGAGAATCCAACAATCGTATCTTCTATAGACACAACGGTCAATGGATCAGGTATTGGCACATTTTCCGGTAACTTGAAAGGTTTATCCCCTGGTACCAGTTACTATGCAAGAGCATATGCTGTTAACGCAAAGGGAATCTCCTATTCGGGTTCGGACATAGCTCTCACAACCCATAATATCCCGGCAGTTACAACGGATCCGCTATCGGACATCACAAATAATTCTGCAAAATCTGGTGGAAATGTTACTGATGAGGGTGGTGTTCCGGTAACATCAAGGGGAGTTTGCTGGAGCACTTCGCATAATCCGACCGCCGACCTGGTTACAAAAACAACAGACGGCTCAGGAGAAGGAATATTTATCAGCGATATAACCGGATTAAATCCTGGCACAACTTACTATGTACGCGCCTATGCCACCAACCAGTACGGAACCGGCTATGGGAATGAAGTAAGCAACTCAACAACACAGCCTCCGACTGTTTCCACAAATGATGCGACACAACCCGGAAGCACAACATTTACATTAAACGGACTTGTAAATGCTAACGGACTCTCAACATCTGTTTCCTTTGAATATGGTGAGACAGTCCTTTACGGCAATATTGTGAGTGCCACACCGGAAAATGTAACAGGAAATACCGACACACAGGTAAGTGCTGATCTCACAGGACTTAACCAGGGAACAACCTATCACTTCAGGGTAACTGCTTCCAATCAAGGAGGTACATCGAACGGTAACGATAAAACATTCACTACATACCAGGAACCTTCAGCAACAACCCTGGATGCTTCGGCAGTAACAAATACTACGGCAACTCTGAATGGTTCAGTAAATGCCAATAACTATTCAACGGTTGTCACTTTTGAATACGGACTCACTACATCTTATGGGTCAACAGCTGATGCCATCCAAAGTCCCGTAACCGGGAATCTGTCAATACCTGTAAGCTCCGGAATAACAGGGCTTAGTCCCGGTACGACATATTATTTCAGGATCAAGGCAGTAAACGTGGGAGGAACGGTTTATAGCACCGGTTTATCATTTAAAACAAATGAAGCCCCTGAAGCAAATACGGGATCAGCTAGCTCGGTGACTCAAAATTCAGCAATCCTTAACGCATCAGTTAACGCGCACGATCTATCTACCATCGTAACGTTTGAGTATGGGTCCACAACAGGATACGGTTTATCAGTTACTGCTTCACAAAGTCCGGTAGCAGGTAGTTCAGACACTCCAGTAAGCGCTGCGATATCAGGATTAAATGCCTCATCAACTTATCATTTCAGGGTAAAGGCTGAAAGTGCCGGAGGTACTGTTTATGGTAATGACGCTATGTTCATTACGACTGCTGCTCCAATGACAATAAATGATTATGATGGTAACATCTATAATATTGTAACAATCGGTAGCCAGCAATGGATCCAGTCAAATCTTAAGAATACTCATTATAACAATGGTGATGTAATCCCGAATGTAACAGGTAATTCCAGTTGGAATGTTCTCTCAACAGGTGCCCTATCCTGGTATAATAATGATGCAACAACCTATAAGAATACTTATGGGGGTCTTTATAATGGGTACGCTGCTGCTGATATAAGGAATATTTGTCCCGTAGGATGGCATGTACCCGATGACACCGAGTGGGGTGCCCTTACAACATACATTGGGGGAGAAGCAAGTGCCGGTGGCAAATTAAAGGAAACAGGAACCAGTCATTGGGCAAGCCCTAACACCGGGGCTACAAATGAAACAGGATTCTCAGCGTTACCTGCAGGTTCAAGGGAAACAGGAGGCTCTTTTGCAGCGATCGGCTACTCTGCATTCTTCTGGAGTACAACTGAATTCTTAACAGGATCAGATTATGCACGTGCTATATTCTACAATCAGGAATATACTACCAGATCATATTACGACAACAGGTACGGATATTCAGTACGATGCATCAAAGGATCTATTCCGCTGGTTGAATCAGTAACTGCCTCAGCTGTTTCATCAACCTCAGCCACCTCAAATGGTAATGCAAATCCGAACGGTCTTTCAACAGCTGTAAGTTTTGAATACGGTGTATCAACATCATATGGCTCAGAAATCACTGCAGTACAAAGTCCTTTAACAGGATCTGCACCTGTTGCCGTATATGCAAACCTGACCGGACTCGATCCGGGAACGGTTTATCACTACAGGATTAAGGCAGTCAATGCGGATGGCATCTCGTACGGGAAGGACATAGCCTTTACAACAACATACCCGCCGCAGGCTGTGACTGAAGCCGCAACATCAGTAGGTCAAAATTCTGCCACACTTAACGGTACTGTCAATGCAAACGGTTTGTCAACTACAGTTACTTTTGAATATGGACTTACAACCGGTTACGGGTCAACAGCCACGGCAGCCGAAAGTCCGGTTACAGGAAGCACATCAACCCCTGTCAGCGCACCAATAACTGGGTTAAGTCCATCAACCACTTATCATTTCAGGGTCAAAGCAGCTAGTGCAGGAGGGACCGTGTACGGCAATGATGCAACATTTGATACGCCGGCTTCGTCAGTCACTGTTTCCGATTTCGAAGGAAATATTTATAATACAGTAATAATTGGAACCCAGGAATGGATGTCTGAGAACCTGAAAGCAACAAAATTCAATAATGGTACACCTATCCCTTTAGTTGCCAATGACGTATCCTGGCAAAACCTTACAACTGCAGGGTACTGCTGGCTTAACAATGATGAGGCAAGTTTTAAAAATATTTATGGGGCTTTATACAACTGGTATTCGATCAACACAGGGATGCTGTGTCCCACAGGATGGCATGCTCCGGCAGATGATGAGTGGGTGACACTTACAACTTATCTTGGAGGAGAGGGCGTTGCAGGAGGTAAACTTAAAGAAGCCGGGACAACTCACTGGCAAACACCGAACACAGGAGCAACAAATGAATCGGGATTTACAGCCTTGCCGGGAGGTTATCGTTTCGACTACGGGGCATTCGACAATAGTGGAGATAATGGTCATTTTTGGTCCTCCACAGAATATTCCTCCGACTATGTATGGTACCAGTACATTTTATACAATGAAGCTAATAGCCACAGGACTTACAACCATAAGAGAAGTGGTTTTGCGATTCGCTGCATAAAAGGAGAACAACCGTTTGCAAGAACAGACTCCGCATCTGTAGTAACATCAATTTCAGTTACTTTAAACGGGAATGTTTATGCAAACGGAACTGCTACTACAGTCTCATTTGAATATGGAACTACAACTGGCTATGGGATGACAGCCACAGCGATCCAAAGTCCGATTAATGGTACCACACCTCTTAACGTTAACACGAATATTACAGGTCTTACTCCTAATACAACATATCATTTCAGGGTAAAAGCTACGAATTCCGGAGGGACAAATTATGGAAGTGATCTTACTTTTACTACACCGGAAACAGTCACTGATGTGGATTTTAACACTTACAATACAGTGATTATCGGATCACAGACATGGATGATGGAGAATCTGAAGACGACCAAATACAATGATGGATCCAATATTCCTTTGGTAACAGACCAGGCTGCGTGGTCAACATCAGGAGCTGCCTATTGCTGGCCTTTCAATGATCAGGCAACCTATGGTTATCCATATGGAGCATTATACAAATGGTATTGCGTGAGCACCGATAAATTATGCCCAACAGGTTGGCATGCACCTTCAGATACTGAATGGGCGACTCTTAGAACATTCCTTGGAGGCGAAACCATAGCAGGAGGCAAACTTAAGGAGACCGGTACATCGCACTGGCAATCACCTAATACCGGTGCAACAAATGAAACAGGCTTTACCGCTCTTGGCGGAGGCGAACGTGATCTGGGAGCTTTCGATCAGTTCGGACTTCAGGGTACTTATTGGAGTGCTACTTCCTCAGGAGGCGGAAATGCAATATATTATGAAATGGCCAACAGTAATACCAATCTATTCCGAATAACGGTAATAACTGCCCACTGCGGAAGATCTGTTCGATGTATAAAAGATTAATTGCCGAATCATTCATAAGGATGGCTTCGCTTCGCTCGCAATGACACTGCATTCGACCTTATTCCTGTAAACCGACCACCGGACTTTATAAGACTCACTGTCATTGCGAGGAATCCCGAGGATCGGGATGACGAAGCAACCCCATTATCATTCCTGAAACTTTATAAATAATTACCCGAAAATTCTGCGCAGCGGGAGACGGATTCTTTTACGTCTCCCTGCTCTCCGCCCACCTCCGGAACAGAAGGTCATTGATTTTATGGTACTTCCTTCCCTCAGTGGTGTAATCATAATATACTAGTTCCATTTTAAGCAGTGACTGCAGCGAACGCAGCACCGTCGACGGACTTCCCAGCGTATGCCTTACGATAAAATCATTGCCTGTCGGCTCATAAACTTCACCTTCTAGAGCTACAGCTTTCAGCAGCTGCCATTGCGGAATAGTCAGTAAGCCCCTGTAGTTGAGAAATACTGGCTCCTGTTCTTCAAGCAGCCTGTAAGCCTCCTCCTTCCATGTTGTATCAGTTATTTCAGAAACTCCTGAACTATAAACCCGGTTACATATCAACTGAACATAATAAGTATGCATATCCGCCCATTGCGTCATTCCATCTATTACCGCATCATTTATAACAACACCTTTTTCTGAAAACTTCACCCTGATGAAGCCGGAATATACATCCTGTGGGATTGTGCCGATACCGAGCATCGCGGCACTGTTGTAAAACGGTCGCGACGGTATGGTAAAAAGCTCATTCATAAGATGCTGCTGACTACCGGAAAAAATAAACACGACATTTTTCAGCCTCTGAATGATTGTCCTTAACCAGGCATCAACATTTTTTTCGGGGTATTTCAGTATCTGCTGAAACTCATCTATGGCAATCACAAATCGCTGATTCTGCTTTTCAAGGAATTCAAAGATTGATTCCACATGGGTATTAATCTCTGCTCCCCTGACATAAAATGTAACCTGCGGGGATCCTGTAAGAGCATCAAATGTTATAGACGGCCTTAATGATTTTATGAACTCCCACGCCTTGCGCCCGAATCCCCGGGTCTCTGAAATGTCCCTGATAATTGCCGACGACAGCTCATTCAGAAATCCATTCATATTCTCCGTTGGCAGAATATCAAGATAAACTCCTCGTGTGCCAGCCGGCAACTTTGCAATCACATGACGGATCAGCAGAGTCTTTCCTATTCTTCTTCTTGCTGTAAGGATTGTCGATAAGCCACCCTTTATATTAGTAAGGATTGCTTTAGTTTCTTTTTCCCTGTCGCAAAAATATGCAGGGCCGTAATACCCGGTAAGGGGGAACGGATTTACAGGATTTTTCATTCCGCGGGATTTACATATTGTATATTACATTTTGCAATATACATAATATATATTACATTATAGCAATTACTCCAGAAACCTTTGATTTAATATTTTCCGGCAGATCACTCAGATTAGCAATGACAATCTATCCTGTAGCAAAAAGACCCGTGAATTAAAGGAAACAAGAAAGGCGCCGTCGTAGCACCTTTCGTATTATCTTAAATAATTTTCCATCCACTTTTTCTCCCCTTATCCTGCAGGAGAAGGGGCCGGGAGATAAGGTTATTCACCCCTTATAGCGGTTATCCCCGGCAGCTTTTTGCCTTCCATGTATTCGAGCATAGCCCCGCCGCCCGTCGATACATAGCTTACCTTATCAGCCAGGCCATACTTGTTGACAGCTGCAACGGAATCGCCGCCTCCTACAAGACTGAACGCCCCTTTCGAAGTGGCCGCTGCAATAGCTTTGGCTACTGCAACTGTACCCTTAGAGAATTTCTCCATCTCAAAAACACCCATGGGGCCATTCCATAAAATGGTCTTTGAATTTCCAATCACCTCTGAAAATTTCTGTATGGTCTTTTCACCAATGTCAAGACCCATCCATCCGTCAGGAACTTCATTTATGGCTCCCAGGGCAGTATTTGCCGCATTGTCAAAATTATCAGCATTGACACTATCGACCGGAAGATACAGATTGACTCCCTTTTCTTTAGCTTTGTTAATCAGGCTCAACGCAAGATCAAGTTTATCCTCCTCACAAAGTGATTTGCCTATCTTTCCTCCCATCGCCTTAATGAATGTATATGTCATGCCTCCCCCGATGATGAGGTTATTAACCCTGTTTAGAAGGTTTTCTATAAGCAATATCTTATCCGATACTTTTGCCCCACCCATTATCGCCGTAAATGGCTTTTCTGCCTTGTTCAGAACCCTGTCCATGGCAGCAAGCTCACTGTTGATAAGGAATCCGAACATTCTCTTATCCTCAGCAAAATAATCAGCTATCACGGCTGTTGAGCCATGAGCCCTGTGAGCTGTGCCAAATGCGTCATTAACATATATCTCAGCATAAGTTGACAGTTTCCTTGCCAGCTCTTTCTGTTTAATTTTAAGCTCAGCCTTTGCTGCTTTCTTTTCGTCATCTGTTGCTGTGTCAGGAAGTATGGGCTTGCCTTCCTCTTCGGGGTAGAACCTGACGTTCTGCAGGAGTAATACCTCCCCTGGTTTAAGTTCAGAAGCCATTGTAACTGTCGACTCTCCAAGACAGTCGTCTGCAAATTTAACCTTAATGCCAAGATATTTTTCAAGCACAGGAAGGACTGGTTTAATTGAAAATTTTTCCTGGACTCCTTTGGGTCTGCCAAGATGGGACATCAGGATGCATGATCCTCCGTCACCCACAATTTTCTTAATTGTCGAAAGAGCTCCCCTGATGCGGGTATCGTCTGTTACTTCAAATGTCTCTTTGTCAAGAGGAACATTGAAATCAACTCTTACAATCGCTTTTTTCCCCTTGAAGTTGTAATCCTGAATCTGTATCATATTATATAAAATTAATTAGTATGTTCATCTTTTAAGTCTTGCAGTATTAGGGTCTTGCGGTCCCTGTGCTCTCATTTTGAATTTAATTAATAATCATCTGATCATACCTTCGAACCTACATTACTATTTACCATTTTACCCTTTACTATTTCTTCCCCTACTGATTCAACCTACAAACCTAATGCTTTTTTGGCAAATTATTATTGACGAGATTTAACAACATTTCCAAAATCTGCAAAAATATGCTGCCATCCTATGAGCTTTTATCAATGGTTATGGGGATATTATTATAATTCTTTTTATTTCACAGAGTTACACATAGAAGCGCAGGAGAGCACTGAGAATTATTATGAACAATAGCATCTCTGCCGCGTTTAATGATTAAATTTGAAAAAACATTTTATTATGGCAAAAATCACATTAAAAGGAGATCCGATAAATACATCCGGTAATCTCCCCGAGGCAGGGAGTAAGGCTCCTGATTTTACACTAGTAAAGACTGATCTTGGAGAACTTTCATTATCCGATCTTAAGGGGAAAAAGATTCTGTTAAGTGTTTCTCCAAGTCTTGACACTGGAATATGTGCCACCTCAGTCAGGAAATTTAACAAGTCTGCTGCCGGGAAAGATAACACTGTAGTGCTGGCAATAACCAAGGATCTCCCGTTTGCTAATGGCCGATTTTGTTCCACAGAGGGCATTGAGAATGTTACTGCTCTTTCTGGTTTCCGCAATACATCATTTGGAAAAGATTATGGTCTTGAGATCGTGGATGGATCTTTCAATGGCCTCTACTCAAGGTGCCTTATAGTAATAGATGAGAATGGTATTATTAAATATACACAGCAGGTACCCGAGATAGCCCAGGAACCTGATTACGAACAAGCACTCGCAGCACTTTGAAATGAATTTTTCACAGATACCCGGCCAGACTGAGGTTATTACCAAGCTTCTGAGATCAGTCAGCGAGGAAAGAGTTAGTCACGCTCAGCTCTTTACAGGCCCTGAAGGATGTGGCAGCCTTGCACTTGCCCTAGCCTATGCCAGGTATATAAGCTGTGAGAACAGGAAACATGACGATTCATGCGGGACATGCAAATCATGTGTCAAGTATGATAAAATGATTCACCCTGATCTGCATTTTGTTTTCCCGGTTATTAAAGGGAAGAAAGCTACAGATCCGGTAAGTGACCATTATATAGAGGAATGGAGGGAATTCAACGGCAGATCCCCATACTTTTCATTAAATGACTGGCTCGAATTCATTGATGTTGGTAATGCCCAGGGTATGATATTTGCTTCAGAAGCCGCAGAGATAATAAAGAAACTGAGCCTTAAATCGTTTGAATCGGATTTTAAGATCATGATCATCTGGCTGCCTGAGAAAATGCACCAGGCGACTGCCAACAAGCTGCTTAAGATGATAGAGGAACCTCCTGAGAAAACACTATTCCTTCTTGTAAGCGATGAGCCCGACAAAGTGATACCGACTATCATGTCGAGGTGCCAGATAATAAAGATCCCTTCCTTCACATCCAACGAGATAAAGAGCTACCTGAGGAGTACATATGGAACAACGGAAGTGAAATCAGCCGATGTTGCCAGGGTAGCAAATGGAAACATATTGAGGGCTATCGAGATGTGCGAAAACGATGAAACGTCTAAAACAAATCTTGAAAATTTTAAGAGCCTGATGAGGTTCGCCTGGAAGAGGGATGTTATTTCGGCTCTAGACTGGTCGGAAGATATGGCGACAGCAGGACGTGAATCGCAGAAAAACTTTCTGACATATTCGCTGAGGCTGTTGCGGGAAAACCTGATGCTATCGCTCGAGCAACTGCAGAACAACCTGGTCTTTCTTTCAGCCGATGAATCTGAATTTTCCGGGAAGTTTCATCCGTTTATAAATGCAGGCAACATCTTCCCACTGACAAAAGAATTCAATCTTGCCCATTCACATATTGAAGCAAACGGGTATGCAAAACTGGTATTCCTCGACCTGGCACTCAAGGTTACCCGTGTCATCAGATAATCCTTTTATCTTTAATTGAATAAATTGCATTTATTGCGTATTTTTGCGCGACAGTTGATAATGTGGAGAAGAAAAGATGACAGATAATGATGAGATAACAGGCAATCCCTGCGAAGATATTCGCGTGCCGGACCTTAAATACAAATGCGGTCAAAATAAGCTCGACTCCTTTAACTGGCTTAAAGACCTGCCTCCTGAAGTCAACGATTATGACATAGTGGAAATAAGGTTCAAGAATACCCGTAAAGGTTTTTACAGGAACGTTAACAACCTGAGACTTGAAACAGGGGATATTGTTGCAGTAGAATCATCACCGGGACACGATATAGGAAGGGTATCCATGACAGGCCTGCTAGTCCGCGAACAGATGAAGAAGCTGAAAATAATACCCTCACCCGATGAACTGAAAATAGTATACCGGAAGGCCAAAGATGTTGACATCCAGAAATGGGAAGAAGCAAAGGCCCTGGAGATACCAACCATGCTGAAGTCGAGGCAGATAGCTGAAGATCTTAAACTTGACATGAAAATAGGTGACGTTGAGTACCAGGGTGACAAAACCAAAGCTATCTTCTATTATATAGCTGATGAAAGAGTCGATTTCAGGCAGCTCATCAAAGTGCTTGCAGAGGAGTTCAGGGTAAGAATTGAGATGAGGCAGATTGGGGCCAGGCAGGAAGCCGGAAGGATTGGAGGCATTGGCTCGTGCGGAAGAGAGCTCTGCTGTTCTACCCATATTACCAGTTTCAGCTCTGTAACAACTACCCATGCAAAATACCAGGAACTCTCCCTGAATCCGCAGAAACTTGCCGGCCAGTGCAGTAAACTGAAATGCTGTCTGTTCTTTGAGTTTGACTGCTACGTGGATGCACAAAAACAGTTCCCCTCTAGAGAGACCCCACTCGAACTTCTTGACAAAACAATGTGGTTCCAGAAGATGGAGGTCCATAAAGGGATTTACTGGTATTCGGACGCACAAAATTCAAATATGAATATGACAGCTGTGCCTGTAGCCCGGGTTAAAGAAATACAGGATCTTAACAAGAAAGGTGTGAAACCCGACAGGTTACTGGTTTCAGAAAATGGCAATGACCAGGAAAGAGTATCTGCCGATGTGCTTGACGATACACAGGTTTCGAGGTTCACAAACAAAAATGTGAATAGCCAGAAGAAGCAGAATTCATTCAGGAGAAGAAAACATAGGTTCAATGACAAGAACAACAAGTAGTTACCTCCTTTTAGTAATAATTTCAGGTTTACTTGTTTGCTGCGGAAGTGGTAAGAACATCGTATTTATTGATACTGAAACCATCCCGGATAACATATGGTCGCTGCAACATGTGCCACAATTCGAAGTCAGTATAAACGATACCGTCAGCTTCAATAATATCACCTTTTCGATAAGGACAGGTTCATCCTATCCATTCAGGAACCTGTGGCTTTTCATTACCACAACTGCACCCAATGGGAATTCACTGACGGATACACTTGAATACAAGCTGGCTGACGAGAAGGGCAACTGGTATGGCAAGGGATTCGGTGATATTCATGAACTCGACCTGCCATACAGGCAAAATGTCTTTTTCCCTGTGAAGGGAATGTATGTTTTCAGGATCAGGCACGGTATGAGAGCTGAAAACCTGAAAGGTGTTTATGATATCGGACTGAGAGTGGAAAAAATCACAAAATAGTACCGGAAAGTGGGGAAGAACAAGCTTGCGCACTGGGCCGAGATGACAACCTTTGATAATGTCATTCAACCTGATACGCAGGAGTCAATGACAAAGGACCACTCTCTGAAAGGTAAATGGAATTCTGAACAGTTTTGCAATTCAAATCCTCTTGTCCTTGAGCTGGGTTGTGGAAAAGGAGAATATACCGTAGGCCTTGCCATGGAATTTCCGGATATGAACTTTGTAGGTATTGATATCAAGGGAGCAAGGATATGGAGAGGTGCAAAAACTGCATTTGAAAAAAATATCCGGAATGTCAGGTTCCTCAGGACCAGGATTGAATTCATGAATTCATTTTTTGCTGATAATGAAGTTGATGAGATATGGCTTACCTTTCCTGATCCTCATCCAAAGAGAAGAAGTACATCAAGAAGGCTCTCAGGTCCTGCCTTCCTGAACCTGTACAGGAAATTCCTGAAGAATAAAGGAATCATACATTTAAAAACAGATAACCATGACCTTTACACCTACACACTGTCTGTTGCAGAACGTAATGGTCTTGAAATCCTTGCTTCAACAGACGATCTTTATTCCATGGAAACAGGGAATGAAGTACTTGATATAAAAACACATTACGAAAAAATATACCTTTCAAAGGGCAAAAAGATAAATTACCTTTCTTTCAGACTTGAAAAAGACAGGACCATTGAAGAATAAGCAAAACATCAACAAGTTTAATGAAGGATTCTTTGAAAGGGTATACGATGTAGTAAGACTGATCCCGTGGGGAAGGATTACATCCTACGGGGCCATTGCCCGATACCTTGGGTCAGGTCAGTCGGCACGTATGGTGGGTTGGGCTATGAACGCTTCCCATACCTGCAAAGAATTTGTGCCTGCTCACAGGGTCGTTAACCGTAACGGGCTCCTAACCGGAAAGCATCATTTCGGAAACTCCACAACAATGCAGCAGTTGCTGGAAAATGAAGGAATCATAGTTGAAGACGACAGGATCGTAAATTTCCACGAGCGGTTCTGGGATCCCTTAAACGAGCTGGGATAATGCATTACAACCATTTTGCTATTAGCCGATTTTTCTGTAAACTTGCACTTAATTATATTTAATTTAAATAAAAATAACTACAGGATGTTTTCAGAGAAACAGGTTACTGATGCACTCAGGAAAGTTGTCCACCCGGAGAAGAAAAAGGACATAGTAACGCTGGGAATGGTCAACAGAATTGATACTGAAGAAGACGGTATTACTATCAGGATAGTACCGGAAAAATCGAATGATCCTTTCATTAGCTCGATAAAAAGTACAATAGTTAAGATGATTAAGGAAGAACTTGGCCAGGATGCAGTTGTGAAGGAGATCATTGTCGAACCGAAAGTAATCGTTGGCCAGCGTAAGGAGACTCTCACAGATATTCTTCCCGGGGTTAAAAATATAATTGCGGTATCATCAGGTAAGGGTGGTGTTGGAAAATCTACGGTTGCCGTCAATCTTGCGGTAGCGCTGGCTGCCAAAGGATATGAGGTGGGCCTTCTCGATGCAGATATTTTCGGACCCTCAGTTCCTAAAATGTTCGGTACGGAAAATGACCGGCCTGAGGTTAAAAGAGAAAATGATGCCGACATTATTACCCCTTTACTCAAATTTGGTGTAAAAATATTGTCAATCGGTTATTTTGTTGATCCATCAGATGCCGTGGTATGGAGAGGACCAATGGCTTCAAATTTCCTTAAGCAGCTTATAGAAAAGGGTGACTGGGGAAAACTTGACTTCCTCCTTGTTGACCTTCCTCCGGGCACAAGCGATATACATCTGACACTCGTACAGGAAGTTCCTGTAACCGGTGCCATTGTCATCAGCACCCCTCAGGAAGTAGCACTTGCAGACGCGATTAAGGGTATCTCAATGTTCAGAAGTGATAAGATTGATGTTCCTGTACTCGGTCTTGTCGAAAACATGTCATGGTTTACTCCTGCTGAACTGCCCGATA
Source organism: uncultured Rikenellaceae bacterium (assembly GCA_964595725.1). Classification (GTDB taxonomy): domain Bacteria; phylum Bacteroidota; class Bacteroidia; order Bacteroidales; family VadinHA17; genus LD21. Next base: position 51,084 of record CAZQRQ010000019.1, read on the forward strand.
ACAAGTATTATATATTTGGTAAGGAAGGATGCAGAGACCTTGCAAAGAAGATGGATGTCCCTCTTATAGGTCAGATTCCTGTTATTCAGAGCATCTGTGAGAGCGGCGACAAAGGTCATCCTGTTGCGCTTGATGACAGTAGTGCAGGACAGGCGTTCATGGATCTGGCTGACGAACTTGTGAATGAGGTCGACAGAAGGAACAGGGATATTAAACCAACTCAAAGAGTCAAAATTGTAACCTAATTTCATTTTATATGGCGGAGAATAACAACATACGAGAGAGAGTTATTAAGGCACTCGACAGAGTTAGACCTTATCTGCAGTCAGACGGAGGAGATATAAGTCTTGTGGATATAACTGAAGACAACACTGTAAAAGTGAAGCTCCAGGGTGCATGTTATGGCTGCCCTTTCAGCCTTCAGACTTTAAAAGCCGGTGTTGAACAGGCCCTTCTCAAAGAAGTTCCCGAGATAAAGGGAGTGATAGCTGTCGACTAACGGTACAATCCAATTTTATTTACCTTTGCCATACTATAAACGGTCCAAGGCAGTTATAGTATAAACTACCATTTTGGGTATATCAGGAGATAAATACAGAATCCCTGTGATCTTGATGTCGCTGGCAGTAATCACTGGTTGCTCGGTTGAAAAGAATACCCGTGCAACAAGGTTCTACCAGAGGCTTACCTCAAGATATAACATCTATTTCAACGGCAATGAGAGCTACAAGGCGGGTGTTGCAAGAGTAAGTACAGGTTACAGGGAAGATTATTCCAAAATTCTCAATGTATTTGAGTACAGTGATCCTTCAACCATATCAATGTGTTCGGCAGATATGGACAGAGCGATCCAGAAGGCCTCGAAGCTTATTTCCCTTAAATCCATCACTGCCAAGCCTGAAGTCAAAGGCAGTTCCATCCCCAATGAAAGAGAAGAGGAATTCATGAACAGGAAGGAATATAATGAATGGGTCGACGATAGTTATCTTCTCATGGGAAAAGCAAGGATATACAAACATGAATATGATCCTGCAAAATCGACTCTGAGCTATGCTATATCACTTTCAAATGATGAAGCATTAAAAAACGAGGCAACAATTTGGCTTACAAGGGCATACAATGAAACAGGTAACTATAATGAAGCCTTCCGTATACTGAACGGACTTGACCTGTCAAATAAATTTTCGAATGACCTGCTGGGAATGTACTATACAACGCTGGCAGATCTTTTCCTTAAGCAGAAAAGATACCCGGAAGCTGTTGAGCCTCTCGAGAGAGCCCTCAGCTATGTCTCAGGAAAAAGAAACAAGTACAGGCTCACCTATCTTCTTGCGCAGCTTAACGAGCGAACTGGTAACGGACAAAAAGCCACCGAACTATACAGGGATGTCATAGGTATGAATCCTCCCTATGAAGTGGAATTTGCTGCCAGAATAAATATGGCTGGAGTTTTTGACCTCAACTCCGGTGATCCTGAAAATGTAATGAAAGAGCTTGAGAAAATGCTCAGAGATCCTGTTAACAAGGAGTTCCGCGACCAGATCTATTACGCCATGGGAAATCTTTTTATGAAGGAGGCAAAGGAGAATGAGGCAGTGGACAGTTACAGGAAATCTGCCGCTGCAAGCACTTCTGACAGGAACCAGAAAGCAAAATCTTACCTGGCACTTGCAGATTATTATTTCAACAAGCAGGATTATCTTAATTCGGGCAGATACTACGACAGTACAATGATGACCCTTAATCAGAATAATCCCGAGTACCAGTCGATCAGGACAAAATCGCAGAATCTTAACGCCCTCGTGAAAGAACTGACAACCATCCAGGTTGAAGACAGCCTTCAGAAAGTTGCAGGCATGACTGAGTCGGAGAGGAACAGCCTCATAGCATCTATTATTGAAAATGCTAAACAGGAAGAAAAACAGGCTTCACAGCAAAGTGATTATACCGACCGCTATAACCTCGGCCAGTTCTATGAAAATGAAAGAAGATTTCAGGCAAATATAGACCAGGAAGGTAAATGGTATTTTTATAACCAGACAGCCCTGACCTTTGGAAGGACTGAGTTCCGCAGAAGGTGGGGTGACAGGCAGCTTGAAGATAACTGGAGGAGGCAGAACAGAACCAGGGTGGCTCAGAGCCAGCCTTATGTAAATCCTGAAGAGATCAGCAATTCTGCACCAGACTCAACGGCTGCAACACCTGAAACACAGAAACCGGAATATTATCTGAAGAACCTTCCGCTGAACGACTC
>CAZQRQ010000020.1:0-35768 GCA_964595725.1 uncultured Rikenellaceae bacterium
CCTTTGAGCCGGAGAGCCATTTTCCTGACATCATTCGTGTCCTGCAATACCGCGCGGCTGATACAGTTCCTCCAGTTTTTTTATCTCATCGCCGGTCAGTTTGACGGATACCGCTGCCACAGCATCCTCTAGATGTCCCGGTTTGCTGGCCCCTATAATCGGAGCAGTAACTGCAGGTTTGCTGAGCAGCCATGCGAGGGCAACCCGGGCGGGAGGAAGGCTTCTTTCTGCGGCAAGCTCAGAAAGCCTTCCTATTATCTCAAAGTCCGAGTCAGAAGTATAAAGACTTTTCCCGAAATCATCGGTCTTGGCCCGGTATGTCTCATTTCTTTCTTTTGACCTTTTCCCGGTAAGCAATCCCCTGGCCAGAGGTGACCAGGGAATTACAGCTATCTTCTGGTCAAGACATAAGGGTATCATCTCTCTTTCTTCCTCTCGATAGATGAGATTATAGTGTGGTTGCATAGATACAAAGCGTGTCCAACCGTTCATATCCGATATATAAAGGGCTTTGGCAAACTGCCAGCTGTACATTGATGAAGCACCTATGTAACGGGCTTTTCCTGCCTTTACGATATCATGAAGAGCCTCAAGTGTTTCTTCAACAGGAGTGTTATAATCCCAGCGATGGATCTGGTATATGTCTACATAATCGGTTTTCAGCCGTTGCAGACTTGAATCTATCGAGCTCATTATGTGCTTACGGGAAAGACCAGCGTCATTCGGGTCCTTGCTCATGGGATTAAACACCTTGGTAGCAAGGACCACTTCATCACGCCTGGCAAAATCTTTAAGGGCTGATCCAAGTACTTCCTCACTTGCCCCATAAGAGTAAATATCTGCCGTGTCGAAAAAGTTAATACCTAGTTCAAGAGCCTTCTGGATGAATGGTCTGCTCTGTTCTTCATTAAGAGCCCATTTCCATCTGTCAGTTGGCTTACCGTAAGTCATTGTCCCCAGGCAGATCCTTGAGACTCTTAAGCCGGTGTTGCCAAATCTTATGTATTCCATCTCTGTCTTTATCTTCTTCCCTGCAGCGGTTCAGGAGTATAGTTTATTTTCTTACTGGCCCATTCTATAAAGTACTTCATATTGGGTCCATCGGTATGACCTCCGTCGTGCTGTCGCCAGGCAAGTTCACCATCCAGAAGTCCTGTGAGAACCGGTGGCATTACTTCGGTTTTATAATCATTGGATACGCCCAGGTCTTTAGCACCTAGAAGTTTAAATACTGCTCCTGCTGCCACGGTAGCCATGTAGCTTCCTTTCTGGTCGAGCCATTTGGCATCACCCTTTTCAGGTATTCCGTAGCTGATGAAAGTAAGCCTTGGAGCGCACATAGCAATGAGGCTGTGTGAATCCACATGCATCTGGCCGGCATTTCCTTTTCCGAATGTAGATTCTTCGGTACCATATTTCAAATAATTTCCAGCCATCCAGTGGTATTCGCCTGTTCCGGTAAGGCTTTCCACAGCTTCACCGAAGAAACGGCGATGCAGGGTTGCACCTCCTTTACCCGATGAACCTACGAGTGCCATGGCAAATCTTTGTTCAAAAGCGAGTGTCACAAGTGCTGCTTTTCCGTACCTTGAAACGCCTTCTATACCAACATGTTTTGCATCGACTGCAGGATCTGTTTCCAGGTAATCAAGCCCGCGTGCTGCACCCCAGGCCCATGCTCTGAGTGATCCCCAGTCATCTGGTTTGCGGGGCTGTCCTTTATTGCAGAGGCCGATAATACCTCTTGTCAGGCCTGCTCCGTTATCAGCCTGTATTGATGAAGGATCAATTACAGCATAGCCCCATCCTGCTGCAATAAGCTGCTGCGTTGAAGGTGGATCGGCATTAGGATCAGTCTGCCGGGTCATGGCTCCGAATGGTGAGGCTGCCGCTGCACGTGTGAAAGGCGTATAAGCCTTGTACCTTTCGAAAATTTCCTTTACTTCAGGGTCACTCTCTGAAAGCATTTTCCTGAGGGCGTTGTTAATCACCTCCAGTTCGTCGCCGTTGGGTTGTGCCGGGGCTGGCAAACTGGGCCTCCCAAACATCATCAGTACAGGTACCGGACCTTTGACATTTGCCGGTGTAACCAGGACCATTGAAATATTGACATCAATAAGTGGGTATGATGAATTATCGACATGGCCCGTAAGCAGTTTGGCTATGACCGGTGTGAATCCTATTCTCTCGGTTTCAGAGATATCCACAGTCCATTTTACAGCAGGAATATTCTCCGGCAGGCGTCCGTAAACTTCCTTTTCCATATACTCCACAATTTCCGGACGGCGCTGTTTCCACCACATGTCAGTGGAAGTGACTTTTCTCCCGTTGTTGAGTGTCAGAAGCTCTGGCAGGTCGGGATAAGGAGTGGCAATCGATTCATCATAATTTGCATGATTCGGAGCTTCCTCGTTACCGCTTGGCCCCGGTCTGAGGCTTTTAATACCAAGCTGGTCCCTCATGTTCTGGTGGTCCTGTTGGGCGGTCCACTGCATCGGCGGGGGGTATTGCCCTGATGTGCCCGCGGGTTTCTGCGCTAGCAGCTGGCTGCACGTTAAAATCAGCAGCAGGTAAAGTAATTTTTTCATGTCGATTTAGTTTTAATTAGATGTAATATTGTAATATTGTAATATTGTAATATTGTTATATTATATTATTATATTATTAATACCTGTTACATACAATGTTTTACTCTCTCACTGTCTTATATCATAGGCCATAAATGCCTTTCCGTGTCTCATATACAGGTAGCCGTTATGAATCACGGGGTGTGCCCAGAATGGTCCTGAACCCTTTTTTATCCGGAAGCTGCTAACAATATTAAATTTTCCCGGATTGACATTTGCGAGCCCCAGGTAACCTGATTTTTCATCATAGATATAAAGCATATTATCGGCAGAAATTATTGAACCTTTACAGTGCCATGATTCTTCCCACATTTTTTTGCCTGTGTCCCATTCAATACAACACCAGTTACCATTATTATTATTGATCCAGTTCGCACCATAGATGTACCCATCAATAGCTACTACGCCTCCATGGTGGTTGTCAAGGATCGTATCAGTCCATTGGACCTCTGCATTCATCCCGTCATTGGCAATCTTTATCATCATACCCCCGGTATCATACCCACCTGTAACATATACAAATCCGTCCCGGAACAGGGGAGTAGTGCACTTAATGAGCTCCCGGCCTCCGGGTCTCTCCAGATGTTCTACTTTCCAGAGGATTTCCCCGTTTGAGACGTCAACTCCAAATACATGTCTAAGGGATACATTGATGAGCATTTTCTTTCCTGCATAATTTACAATTATTGGTGATACGTACCCGGGTTTGTCGTCGAGGCTTGGAGATTCCCAGATAAGTTCCCCGGTCGATTTATCCAGGGCAATGGTCATAGTCTCGGGGCCACCAGGTGAATAATATATTTTATCACCGTCTAAGATGAGCGATTCGGCAATACCCCAGCTTCCATAAGTGCCTTTATGTATTTCACTGGCTTTTACAGACCATATCATTTCTCCCGTGATGGCGTTAAGACAGGCCACGTCTCCATAGCCGCTTGATACATATGCCCTGTCTCCTTCAACAGTAGGTGTGCACCTGCTTTCAGGATTAGATGCACTCCAGCATCTTCCGTAAGGAGTCTGCCATTTTACATTACCCATATTGTCGAGGGCGATGAGCATATCATTATCACCATCGACTCCGGTAAGGTATATGGTGTTATTGGCTATGGCAGGCGAGGAATGGCCAGCATGCAGGTCGGTATTCTGCCATACAAGAGGCGGACCTTCCTCCGGCCATGATTTCAGCAGTCCAGTTTCAGAGGACACTCCTGTCCGGTTGTCCTCTCTCCAGCCGACATTCTTACCTGAAAGATCAACAGGTTTATTGTTGCTGCTGTAACTGCTTTTACATGAGGTAAATGTTAAACCTGCAGAGGCAAGAACTGCAAATGCTGCCGGAATAGCCAGCAGTATTGTCCGTTTCTTTGTCAATGGAATGAAATTTTATCAGTTTAGTCATGTTAAAAGTATATAATATTTCCTTTACAGACCTCTCCATGGTTGCAGTTATGAGTTAAATAGTAGTTAAATTAGGTTAAATTCAGGATACCGTCCTGTCATATTGAAATTATAAAAGCACATCTTAATCTGATGGATCAAATTTTGTCAGGATATACGAATATTTCTGTTACCTGAATTGTCCAGATATTATGTAATATAATTTTATGGATAAAAATCAGTATAAATATCAATTAAGCAAGGTTGCTGAGAAATTATATTTACCGCAGAGGTCGCAGAGTGTTTACGCATAGTTCGCAAAGGGTTAATCTTCATTGTTTTATCTCTGTGTTCTCAGAATAAGCTTTGCGTTCTCTGCGGTTAAAAGCCGACAGCTTTTTTGTCTTAAATTAATATGCTTAAATTAACAACCTGTTAAATAAACAGCTATGAAATTGAGCAGATATATAAATCAGGCTGGGACAGTTATCTTGAATGCTGTTGTCGTGGCAGGAATATTTATTCTTAGTACCTGTAGTCAAACTCCATCAGGGGATAATGATGATGACAGTAACTCTCTCAGGGAACGAATATCCATCAACAAGGGATGGCATTTCTTTAAGTATGAATCTGAAGAGCAGGCTGATAGGCTTATTTATGATGTGCGTCCGGAAAGATTCGACAGGAGGGAAAGGGCTGCTGATGCCATGCCCACCGAAGCACTCCGTGTAGAAATGACCCGGGATGTCCTTAAGCCCTGGATCATGCCTTCAGGAAACAGTTTTATCAAAGACCGGAGCAAGTGGTATAGTCGTCCTGAAGGTGATCCGGGTAGTGATTTTCCTTTTGTCCAGGCTGGTTTCGATGATAATTCCTGGGAGGTTGTTAACCTGCCACACGACTGGGCTATAAACGGGCCTTTCCAGGAGGGACGCAATGCCGAAGTTAGCGGAGGTATGGGCAGGTTACCTGTAAATGGCGTGGCCTGGTACAGGAAAAAACTCGATATACCTCAATCTGACACCGGAAAATCAATTTTCCTGGATGTGGATGGCGCTATGTCGTATGCCATTGTATGGATGAACGGGCACCTCGTCGGTGGCTGGCCCTATGGTTATAATTCATGGAGGCTTGATCTGACACCCTACATTAATCCTGGTTGCGAAAACCAGCTGGCTATCCGTATAGATAATCCTCCGAATTCTTCACGCTGGTACCCGGGAGCCGGTATCTATCGTAATGTATGGATCGTTAAGACCAGCCCGGTACATGTTGCCCAATGGGGAACATACATTACAACAGGAGAAGTCTCGGCAGAGTCAGCCGTTATCAACCTGGAAATTACCATTGATAATGACTTAGCGAATGGTGCTGCCGTGGAAGCGACAACCCTGATATACGCTCTTGACAGAGACTTGAATATAAAGGGAGATGTTGTTGCCAGTATCACAGGACTCTCAGCCATGGTTGATGCCGGAGGAAGTTCAAAAGTGATGGGTTCAGTCATTCTGAAGAATCCCAGGCTCTGGGGTCCGCCACCGGGTCAGGAGCCTAACCTCTATGCTGCCGTAACGAAGCTGGTAATGGGTGGAGAAGAAATTGACTCTTATGAGACCCAGTTTGGTATACGCTCACTGGAGTTTGATCCCGACAGGGGAGTTATCGTCAATGGGGAGCATATTCCGATAAAAGGAGTCAATCAGCACCATGATCTTGGTGCTCTCGGTGCCGCATTCAATACAAGAGCTGCAGAGCGCCAGCTGGAAATTCTTAAGGAAATGGGATGTAATGCAATACGGACCTCGCATAATCCTCCGGCACCTGAGCTGCTTAAGCTGACTGACCGTATGGGTTTTCTAGTGATGGATGAGATTTTCGACGTCTGGGAGAGAACCAAAGCCCCACTTGATTTCCACCTCATATTTCCTGAATGGTATGAGCAGGATACCCGGTCTTTTGTCCGCCGCGACCGTAATCATCCATCGGTGATCATGTGGAGTTTCGGTAACGAGGTAGGAGAACAGTACACAGCAGAAGATGGAGCTTCATTGGCACAGAAACTGAAAGATATCATTAAGGACGAGGATCCCGCGCGACCCACAACCACATCTATGAACTATGCAAAACCTGATATGCCTATGCCCGCAGTAGTTGACATAATCAGCCTTAATTACCAGGGAGAGGGAATACGTGATGCACCGGCCTATAAGGGTCTCAGGGGGATCACAACACCTCCGCAGTATGATGGTTTCCACGAGAAATTTCCCGGTAAAGTTGTCTTAAGCAGTGAGTCTGCTTCGACACTCAGCACGCGGGGCACTTACATTTTCCCTGTTTTTGACGGCATAAGTGCACCTGCTGTTGATGGATCGGGTGCGGACAGGGAATCCGGGTATGTTAGTGCATATGAGTTGTACACAGCTGCATTTGGAGCTTCACCTGACAAGGTTTTTGCCGCTATTGACAGTCACCCGTTTGTTGCAGGGGAATTTGTATGGACCGGCTGGGATTATCTTGGCGAGCCAACACCTTTTAACGAATCAAGAAGTTCCTATTTCGGAATTATCGATCTTGCAGGATTTAAAAAGGACCGCTATTACCTGTACCAGTCGCACTGGAGTCCGGACGAACCGATGGTTCACATTCTTCCTCACTGGAACTGGCCCGACCGCAACGGGGAAGTTACACCTGTACATGTTTTTACATCGGGTGATGAAGCTGAACTATTCCTGAACGGTAAGTCACTCGGCCGGAAGCAAAAGGGACAATATGAATACCGTCTCAGGTGGGATGATGTAAAGTATGAACCGGGTGAACTGAAGGTGGTGGCCTATAAAAAAGGCAAGACATGGGAGGAAGATGCTTTAGAAACAACAGGTAAGCCGGCGGGGCTTAAGGCTGAGGCAGACCGTCAAGCAATAAAAGCCGACGGCATCGACCTGGCCTTTATCACAGTAAGTGTTACCGACAGTAAAGGACTTACCGTTCCCATATCAGACAATATGATCGAATTCTATGTTGATGGTCCTGCTGTAATAGTTGCCACGGATAATGGCGATCCGACAGACATGTCGTCTTTTGCCTTGCGAAGCCGTAAGGCATTCAATGGAATGGCACTGGTTATTATCCGGTCGATTGAAGGAGCTTCCGGTAAGATTACAGTAAGAGCCCGATCTTCCGGGCTTAAGGAAGCCGCTATACAAATAAAAAGCAATTGAATTTAAATTGCTGATACAGGTATATATTTTTTTTACAGATCCGGGATTCAGGCAGCTGTACTTATCACACAAGGGAATCCTATTTAAAATGTGAAATGTTTAACATTTTTTAATTATTATCACAAGGTTAAATGACTTAACTTTATGGGTTATATGTTAAACCACATAATTTTTACATTATGAAAATAAAAATTGCCAGAATCTCTTTTTTGATTCTTGCCTGCCTTGCCATTATGGCTTTCATACCGGGCAGCGACAGTTCAAAAAAGCCGATCTATCTTAACACTGCTTATTCTTTCCAGGAAAGGGCGGCAGATCTAGTATCCAGGATGACACTTGAAGAAAAGCAGAGTCTTCTTGGAAACACCATGCCGGCTGTACCCCGACTGGGCATAAATCCCTATGATGTGTGGGGTGAGGCATTACATGGAGTCATGGGGAGGACATTTATAAGTGGAAGAACAGCAACATCCTTTCCAAACAGCGTTGCACTGGGAGCTTCATGGGACCCGGAATTGATGAAGCGTGAAACATCGGTCATATCTGATGAAGCCAGAGGATTTAATTTTGATGTCATTTACACTCTAACCTACTGGTCACCTGTTATCGAACCCATGAGGGATCCGAGATGGGGAAGAACGGGAGAATCATTTGGTGAGGATCCATACCTCGTTTCACAGATAGGAAGTGGTTTTATCCGTGGTATGATGGGTGACGACCCGGTCTATCTTAAAGCTGTGCCTTGCGGGAAGCATTACTTTGCCAACAACTCTGAATTCAATCGTCATACGGGGAGTTCAGATATGGATGACAGGGATATGAGGGAATTTTACCTGGTTCCCTACAGGAATCTTATTGAGAAGGACGGTCTTCCTTCAATCATGACCTGTTATAATGCCGTGAACGGAATACCAATGTCGGCAAGTAAATACCTTGTTGATACAATTGCAAGGAGAACATACGGATTGGATGGTTATATAACCGGAGACTGCGGTGCTATATCTGATATCTTCTTTGGCCACAATTATGTAGAATCAAATGCTGAAGCTGCAGCTCTGGGCCTTAAATCGGGGGTTGATACTGATTGTGGGAGTGTTTACCAGACAAGTGCTATAGAAGCTCTTAGCAAGGGTTTAATAACTGAGGCTGATATAGATCGTGCCCTGGTTAACGTCTTTACAATAAGGATGAGGATAGGGGAGTTTGATCCTAAAAGCAAAGTCCCATTTTCAGGCATAAAACCAAGTATTATAAACGATCCTTCACATAATGACCTCGCAATTGAAATAGCTACCAAAACACCCGTCCTGCTTAAGAATAACATGGTAGCCAAAACCGGGAAAAAGGCTCTGCCGGTAAATGCCTCAGATATAAAGAAAATTGCAGTAATAGGCCCCCAGGCTGATGTACTTGAACTTGGGCCTTACTCCGGCCAGCCTGAGCAAGATTTGAGAATAACACCTCTGACGGGGATAAGGAACTATATCGAAGAGAATAAACTCAACGCTGAAATTGTTTACAATTCAGGCGGAAATACTACAAAAAACAGTGAATTCTTTACCCTGGTCAAATTTTCGACTGTCCAGAAAGGTGGTGCTGTTAAAGATTTTGATGCATATAAATTTGACGCTGCAGCACAGGGTATCGTTATTGGTGCCAGACAGGGGCAGAGTGTAACAATGAGGGGAATTAGCGATGGCACCTGGACTGCTTATAATAATGTAGATATAACAAACGTGGATTCAATAAGATTCGACCTGAATGTTTCCGGCTCGGATGGCGGAATGATTGAAGTGCGACTGGGCTCTGCCACGGGCAATATGATCGCAAGTGTAAATGTTACAGGAACTCAGCAGGGAGGCGGAGGTTTTGGATTTTTTGGAAGAACAAGAACTATCCCGGCTAAAATTAACACTCTTGGTGTAACAGGACCACAAACATTAGTGCTTGTATATCGCGCTCCGGCTGTTGCAGCAATAGATAAAGAGGCAGTTGCACTTGCTTCCACTGCAGATGTGGCTTTTGTTTTTGTCGGTACCGATGAGAGAACTGCCAGGGAAGAATCTGACAGGTTTGACATACAGTTACCTGGAAATCAATATGATCTGATAAATTCTGTGGCAGCTGTAAATCCAAATACAATTGTGGTAATGCAATCTCTCGGAATGGTGGAAGTTGACCAGTTCAAGGATAACTCTAATATTGCCGGTATAATCTGGACAGGTTTTAACGGTCAGGCTCAGGGAACAGCAATGGCTAAGATACTGTTTGGAGAAGTAAACCCGGGCGGGAAACTGAACGCAACATGGTATAAATCCCTTAGTGATCTTCCTGCTATAACAGACTATAATCTGAGAGGCGGAGAGGGAAACAATGGCAGGACTTACTGGTATTTTGATAAGCCCGTTTCCTATGAGTTCGGATATGGCCTTTCATATACAACATTTGAATACAGTAACTTCAGCATCAGCAAAAATTCAATCACACCAAACGATAAGGTTACAGTGAATGTGGATGTCAGGAATACAGGCGGTGTTGATGGCGACGAAATAGTACAGGTTTATGTGAGAACGCCTGACAGTCCTGCATCACTTCAGAGACCGATAAAGAGGCTCAAGGGATTTAAAAGGGTTACCATAGCTGCCGGCCAGACAAAAACAGTATCGATCGATATTGACTGTGCTGATCTGTGGTTCTGGGACCCACAAAATGACAGGATAATGTTTGACCTGGGCAAATATATCTTTGAGATCGGTGCATCGTCAAAAGATATAAAAGGACAGGTAGCGGCAACGATGAGCGGCACTTACACCCCGGTTCTGAAAACTGTTGTTGCTGAATGTGAAAAGGTGGTCTTAAGACCAGGAAATACTGTGCAGACCAGCGTAACGGCTTCAATGTCTGACGACAGTTTCTACAATCTCAGCAACGCAAAAGTGGTTTATAAAAGCAATGATCCCGGAGTGGCAAGAGTTGACGGGAATGGTAAAGTTACTGCAACAGGCGTAGGCACAGCGTCTATATTTGCTTATGTTACAATAAATGGTGTAACAGTTTCTGACAGTTATCCCCTCAAAGTGATGCCTGACCTGAAACCATCTGCAATTACAGTCAATGGCAGGAATGTTACAGGATTTAATCCGACTGTCAAAGGTTACAGCTACCTGCTCAGAGATGGGGCATCTGCACCGAAAGTCGGAGCTACCGCAGCAAGTGCAAATGTGTCGGTCGACGTTAAACAGGCTGAAACCGTTCCCGGAACTGCTTTAGTTACACTTACCGATAATATTACAGTTGAGAAGGATTTCTATAACATATACTTCGGCACCAGGTCGGTAAATGATGAATTCAACGGCAAGCTGGGAAGCCAGTGGAAATGGATAAGGGAAAACAATACCAACTGGAGCCTTTCCAAAAAGTCCGGATCACTGGTAATAACAAGTACGGAAGGTGATATTACTTCTGCCAACAATAATGCCGAAAATATTTTAGTACAGAATGCCAACACCGACTGGACGATGGACTCAAGGATAGTATTCTCCAGAAGACCTTCCGGAAATTCACAGGGTGGCGGACTGCTTGCTTACCAGGATGATGATAATTTTGTCAAGCTTGTTTACCGTGCTGGCGGAGGCAGAAGAGGCGGATTCGGAGGCTTTGGCGGTTTTGGAACTCCTGGTGGCCAGACCGAACAACCCGGATCAATGGAACTTGTTGTCGAACAGGATGGATATGAATCCTCCGTGGCGATGCTCAATATGGCAGACATTATAAGGGATAACAACACACTTGTTCTCCGGCTTGAGAAGAAAGGAAGTGTCTATACCGCATCAGTTTCATCAGATGGACGAAGGTTCACCGAGGTAGGAACTGCAGATATCATGCTGAAAGATGTCAAGGCAGGTCTTATAGCATGTGACGGAGTTGCTCCTGCCAGAAGAGGCGGAGGTGGCGGTAATTTCCCGGGAATGCAGCAACGGCAGCAACAGCAGGAGCCTCAGGCACCGTTTGAAGTTGCCTACGACTACTTCCATATTACCAACAGGGGACTGAAATAAGACCTTAATATCCTGTAAATATCATATTAACAGGAAAGGGATTACATTAACTATCAGTATAAATCCCCTGGCTATGATCTTTAAGCCAGGGGATTTTTATTAAATTGTATTTAAAAGAATATTATACCTGAATTTTATAGATCATGTTGATATCCACATCCATGCAATTGAATAAGTAAATAAAAATGACAGAAAGCTTATTGACTAGATGAGCATTGCAAGAGCAGCTGGCCATTACATTTATGATACTTGCCGCTGAAAATGTTACCCCGTTAGGAACAGGGCGATATAAAAAAGGCAGCCGAAATACAGGATCTTATCCGCAGAGCTTCGTTATTGATCATAATGTTACTGTTGTTGCTGATATAACGGATTAAAATAATACTTTTAGACTCTGCAATTATGATGAAGAAAAAAAGAATTATATACATATCCCTTGCTTCAGTGTTCGTCGCTGCGATATTGTATTTTATTATCGGATCTTTTTACAGGATAAGTATCCCGGATCTGGCTGACACGGATCAGCTTCCGGGTTTCCTGGAAAGTCAGATAAGATCAGCTTCCCGAAAAGCTATGATCAGACCTTCAGCCCGCAATATAGGGATTCTTGGCATGATTTACCATTCAGGTGGCTTCAACGAACGGGCATCTGACTGCTATAATCTTGCCTTAAGAAAAGACAGCTCTGAATGGATCTGGAGTTATTACCTGGGTTGCCTGAACAGGGAAATGGGAGAATCGGAAAAAGCTGCTGAAAATTTCAGAGATGTAATTAAGTATAATCCGGATGCATATCATGCATGGTATTACCTGGGAGATATCTACCAGGACCTGGGGCAAAATGACAGGGCTGAAGATGCTCTTTCGAGGATTAGTTCGCTTTACCAGTTAAAAGTTCCGACAAACCAGGTGGTCAGGATTGACCATTTTCCGATCGGAACATATGCTTCATACCTTCTTGCCAAATCACGAATCTCAACCGGCAAGGGTGATCCCCCGGAATTAATACTCAGGGATTTGCTGGTTCATTCGCCAAATTTTGGGCCTGCTTATCGTTTGCTGGGAAGCATAAGCAGGGCACGGGGAGAGCAAGAGGCTGCAGAAAAATATGTCTGCAGGGCCAATGATAATTTATATTCCACGACTCCGGCAGATACATTACTGGATTTAATTTCGCTCAGGTCGAGGTCTGATCTGTTTATCCTGAAACAGATAGATGAGGCGGATTACAATTACTATTATGACTGGGCTCTTTCTCTAGCCAACCATGCTCTTCAGTACACGCCTGACAATCAATATCTTTTATCGAGGACTATTAAGATACTACTCAAAACAGACAAAGGCTCCAATGCACTTATTTTTCTGGACGATTACCTTAATACTGTTAAGGATGATTTTGATGAGATTAAACAGGTTGCCGATCTTCTTTACGAAAATAATTTTTATGAACAATCAGGGGCTTATTACTACCGGGCGCTTGAGCTCCACCCTGAGAATGCGGAAGTGCAGGCAAACATTATATTAGGATTATTGGGTGAGGGTAAAGAGCAGCAAGCTTTGTCGTTCCTGGATGACTGCCTGGATGTTTATGGGAATGATCAACAGGTTATTACAAATGCTGTTTATTTAATGCTTCTGTTAAATAATGATGAAAAGGTTGAGTACTACCTTCAAAAACTGAGAGTTCTCTCCCCTTCAGGGACAAAAATGCTGCTATTATCCGGATATATAGCTCAGCAAAAGGGTGAAATAGATAAGGCGCGCCAATTTTTTGAAAAATCATTTGAGAATGATGACAGGGAATTGCTTGCTGCACAGGTATTGGGTGATATCCTGATGAGACAGAAGAATTGGGAAATGGCAATAAGCCATTACAGGCAGGCACTGGAATATTTTCCAAATGATCCATCCTTAATCGAAAAACTGGGATCACTGCTGGTAATGTGTCCTGACAACTCACTCAGAAACTATCAGGAAGGTATTGAATACCTCGAAAGGTTACTGGTTCACAGGACCTGCCCGCCGGATATGAAGTTATTCGCAGGAAGAAGCCTTGCTCATGCCTTCAAAGATCTCGGGGACAAAAGTCGTGTGGTATCCTATGCAAATTATACCATTAACATTGCACAGGTTTACGGTTTTTCATCTTCTGAAATAATTGATGAAATGCATGCTATGCTACAGGAGCAGAATTTATGATATCATTTGTTTTTAAGATCAAGTACTGATTACTTTTTTAATATCTGCTAGATATTTAAGGCTGAAAATAGATTACCTTAGCAATGGATTACCATTCGTTTCAGGCATATCTGACAATA
Source organism: uncultured Rikenellaceae bacterium (assembly GCA_964595725.1). Classification (GTDB taxonomy): domain Bacteria; phylum Bacteroidota; class Bacteroidia; order Bacteroidales; family VadinHA17; genus LD21. Next base: position 13,602 of record CAZQRQ010000020.1, read on the forward strand.
TAGTTTTACTTCCACCATTTAATGAAATAAGATTCTGAAAATGAACCTCAAGAATGATGATATGAAAACAACAGATCCTTCCAGACGAAGATTTCTGAAGAACGCTGCTGCTATCTCTGCTGCTGCTGCTATCCCGGCAATTATCACAAGAAAAGCATACGGGGCAGAAATTATGCAGAATAAACCAGCCAGGCCGGGTGAGCGTGTAAACCTGGCATGTATCGGTATAGGAGGACAGGGGGCAAGCGATATCAGGCAATTTGCAAGTACGGGCCTGTGTAATATAGTTGCACTTTGTGATACGGATATGGGAGCACCTCCGACAACTGGCTCTATAAAGTCTTACCCTGATGTGCCAAGGTTCCAGGATTTCCGGGTTATGTTTGATAAGATGGGTAACGAGATTGATGCTGTCCTTATCGCTATTCCTGATTTTGCACATTTCCCGGTGGCGATGCTGGCAATGAGCCTTGGTAAGCATGTTTTTGTTGAAAAACCTATGGCACGTACCTTTAACGAGGTACAGCTGATGATGAACGCGGCAAAGAAATATAATGTAGTCACCCAGATGGGCAACCAGGGGCACTCAGAAGCTAATTATTTCCAGTTTAAGACATGGGTTGAAGCCGGAATTATAAAAGATGTGACTTCTTTTGTTGGTCATATGAATTCGAGCCGTCGTTGGCATGGATGGGATACAAGTATAAGTAAATATCCTGACGGCGAACAAGTTCCCCAGACACTTGACTGGGATACATGGCTCGGAACTGCCGATGAGCATGAATATAATCATGACTATGTTGTAGGACAGTGGAGATGCTGGTATGATTTCGGTATGGGAGCCCTGGGTGACTGGGGTGCACATATAATGGATAGCGTACACCAGTTCCTAAACCTTGGATTACCCTATGAGATAAATCCTGCTAAAGTAACCGGATGGAATCCCTTCTTCTTTCCTCAATCGGAGACACTCGTATATAAATTCCCTGCAAGGGGGGAGATGCCACCACTGGAACTGACCTGGTATGACGGACTGGATAATTTACCTACGCTTCCTGAAGGATATGGAACCGGAGTGGAAGGAGATCCCAATATACCTCCTCCGGGAAATGCACCGATTCAGCAGGCAAAGCTGGATCCGGGTAAAATAATGTACAGCAAGGAGCTTACTTTCAAAGGAGGAACTCACGGGGCCACATTATCCATCATTCCGTCCGGAAAAGCTAAAGAAATGCAGTCAAAACTTCCGGAGATACCGAAAAGTACGTCTAACCATTATAAAAATTTCCTTCTTGCATGTAAAGGCCAGGAAGAAACCCGTTCACCTTTTGATGTTGCGGGGCCACTTTGCCAGGTATTTAACCTGGGGGTCATCGCTGCCCGGTTAAATACGAAGTTGCTGTTTGACAGGCAGAAGAAAATAATAACCAATCATCCTCTTGCAAACCAGATGCTTGTGGAAAAGGCACCCAGGAAGGGATGGGAACAGTACTATAATCTCTGACAGAAATGAAGCATAAACTCGCATTATTATTAGTTGTCACCATATTATCATCCGGGAATTGTCTGCCTCAGGTGACGCAATCCTCATTGTTCATGATGGAGGATGATGGTATGTGGCAGAAAGCGGTCACTACGCACAGGCTGGCCCAGTTTCCTAAGATACATCCTGATGGCAGGGTATGGTTCAGGTTCAGAGCACCTGAGACAGCTCAATCCGTTATCCTGCGTCTAGAGCCCGACGAGTACGAGATGCAGAAAGATGTAAACGGTTTTTGGAACGTTGTGGTCAGCGATCCCAAACCCGGGTACAGGGTTTACTGGATGATTGTCGACGGAACTGAGGTTGAAGATCCCGGAAGCGAAATTTTTTATTCGAATGGTTATCGCAGTGTCCTGGAGGTACCTTCACCAGGAGAAGATTTTTACCTGGTGAAGCATGTTCCTCACGGCGATGTAAGGGAACACTGGTTTTATTCACAGGTAACCGGATCTTTCCGGCGCATGTTCGTATATACCCCTCCGGGATATGATAAGGATTACAATACACGATATCCTGTGCTTTATCTTCAGCACGGAGCAGGTGAACTGGAAATGGAATGGACCCACTCGGGCAGGGCAAATTTTATTCTCGATAATCTCATTGCAGAAGGTAAGGCCCTCCCTATGATCATAGTGATGAATAACGGATTTGCAACAAGGCTGTCAGAGTCAGGGCAGTCTCTTACAGGCAATTCAAGATGGTCAGCCTTCGAGGAAATGCTGATCAATGAAGTAATACCTGATATCGATGCTAATTACCGGACCATGCCGGATAAACAACACAGGGCGATGGCCGGTCTGTCTATGGGTGGTATGCAGACATTCACAATTGGGCTTAAGCATCTGGATACCTTTTCATACCTGGGTGTTTTCAGCGGCGTGCCAAATAACTTTGCCGATCTGCTGAAGGATGCTCTCCAGGCTGGACCAGCTTTCAACCAAAAAGTACGGCTTCTCTGGTTTGGCTGCGGCACCGAGGAGACCTCATTCTATAACCGTCAGAAAGAACTCCAGGATCTTTTAACAGGATCCGGTATTATGGCACAATACTACATTTCGAACGGCACCATGCATGAGTTTCACACGTGGCGCAGGTGCCTGCATGTGTTTGCACCACTGTTGTTCAGAGATATGTAGAAGTATATATGAGGAAATTGATAATAAAATTTATCTGCCCATCAATTTAGCTCTTTTCCGATCATTTTCATCAAGGAGTATCTTCCTGATTCGCATTGATTTGGGTGTTATTTCTATGTATTCATCCGCGGCTATATATTCCATTGCCTCTTCAAGGGAAAATCGTACAGGAGGAGCCAGAATGATCTTGTCGTCTGAGCCGGATGCTCTCATGTTTGTAAGTTTTTTGGTTTTTACCACGTTAACAGCTATATCGTCCTGGCGGGTGTTTTCACCTATTACCTGACCCATATAAACACCTTCACCAGGGTATATGAAGAATTTGCCCCGGTCCTGTAGCTTATCGATGGCGTAAGCTGATGATATGCCTGACTCCATTGCAATAAGTGATCCATTTCGTTTTATTGTGATCTCTCCTTTCCATGGTTCATACATCCCAAAGCGATGCGCCATTACTGCTTCACCTTCAGTGACCGTAAGCACCTGGTTCCGGAGACCTATTATTCCACGGGCTGGTATCTTGAAATCAAGATGGGCACGATCATTTACAATTTCAATGTTCAGGATCTCTCCTTTCCTTATTGTGACCTGCTCAATTACCTTGCCTGCAAAATTTTCCGGTACCTGGATGGTTAAAAGCTCTATAGGTTCATGGTTGATGCCATCAATATTTTTAAGTACAGCTTTTGGCTGACCAACCTGCAGTTCAAATCCTTCACGTCGCATTGTCTCAATGAGTATTGAAAGGTGGAGAATGCCCCTTCCGAAAACTATAAAGGAATCAGACATGCCCGTCTCTTCCACCTTCAACGCCAGGTTTTTTTCAGTCTCCCGGAAGAGCCTCTCTCTCAGCTGCCGCGAAGTCAGGATTTTACCTTCATGACCGAAAAAAGGAGAGTTGTTAGAAGTAAATAACATGCTCATGGTAGGCTCTTCAACAGGGATATACTTAAGGCCTTCCGGATTAATGGCATCAGCAATAGTATCACCAATATCAAAATCTTCCATACCGAATATTGCACATATTTCACCGGCATTTACCGGCTTTTTTGTCTTTTCCTTACCTAATCCTTCAAAGAGATAGACTTCTTTAGCCGTATTCATTATAATTCTGCCGTCACGTTTGATAAGCGCCACCTGGCTTCCCGGGGTGAGGGTTCCCCTGCTTATTTTTCCAACAGCAATACGTCCTATGTAGGAAGAATAATCGAGTGATGAGATTCTCATCTGCAGATTTCCCCCGGTTTGTTTAGCAGGCGGTATATATTCAATTATTGTATCAAGGAGAAAGCTCACGTCAGTTGTAGGTTGAGACCAGTCAGGCCCCATCCAGCCCTGCTTTGACGAGCCGTACACAGTCGGGAAGTTAAGTTGGTCCTCTGTTGCTTTCAGATCATACATAAGGTCAAATACCTTCTCATGAGCCTCCTCAGGTTTACAGTTGGGTTTGTCCACTTTGTTGATTACAACAATTGGTTTAAGCCCCAGGTCAAGAGCTTTGTGAAGAACAAAACGTGTCTGAGGCATTGGACCTTCCAGAGCATCAACTATAAGCAGGACTCCTTCAGCCATATTAAGAACTCTTTCTACCTCACCTCCGAAATCAGAGTGCCCGGGTGTGTCTATTATGTTTATTTTGAAGTCTTTGTACCGAACCGACACATTCTTTGAGAGTATGGTGATGCCTCTTTCCCGCTCAAGATCGTTACTGTCGAGAATTAGATGGCCCACATCCTGGTTTTCACGAAAAAGTTTTACCTGGTATAATATCCTGTCGACAAGTGTCGTTTTGCCATGGTCAACATGGGCAATAACTGCTATGTTTCTTATTTCAACTGATTCCTGGTTCATTTGGGCTGCAAATGTACAGAAAGAAAGCTTTCGATTCAGAAATATTTTTCAGAAAATATTTTCCACCTGCTTTCCCATTGCGTAAGATCATTACAGGCATATATAAGTCTCACCATTTATTCATAGCGCAATGATTTGGCCGGATTAGCTCTTGCAGCCTTTACAGTACGATAACTGATAGTCAGAAATGCTATCAACAGTGCAATAACAAGTCCTTCAAGGAAAGTAATTATTCCGGGATTTATCCTGTAATAAAAATTTTCCAGCCATTTCCTGGAGGCATAAAATATCACAGGAAATGAAACAAGAGCCGAGATGGTGACAAGTATTAATGTATCCTTCGAGATAAGGTAGCTGATTCCAGCTACAGAGGAACCCATTACTTTCCTCACTCCGATTTCCTTTATCCGGTGCTCTACTGAATATGAAGTGAGGCCATATAGTCCCAGGGACGCTATCAATATTGCAAGTACAGCAGATATAACTGCGATCGAGGCGTTCTGCCGCTCCCTGATGTAAAGCTGATTCATTATGTCATCCAGGAAGGTGTATTTTATTGGCTCGTCTTTAACAAATTCACTCCAGGTGTTTTCAATTTGCTTTATTGTATTCATGTAATTCAACTGAGACATCCTGACAGTTATGTATCCATACCTTTCATTTTCATGTCTCAGTCTTATTATAAGCGGTTCTATCTGATTTTTTTGGGATTCAAATACAAAATCCTTTACAACTCCTATAATAGGGTAATAATATGTAGGACCGGCATCACTATACCCTATAATCCTCATATTTTCAGGATCGATATTGAATTTCTTTATAGCTGCCTCATTTACCAGGCATGCCTCGTAGTCTGACGGAAACGCCCTGCTGAAGAATCTGCCTGATATAAGTTCCATATCGTAGGTACCCAGAAAATCATAATCCACACTTATAGTCCACAACAGGATTGTTTCGTCTTTTCTGCCTTCCAGGGCGTACCCCTGGTTGCTTCTGATATTCCCTGGAATGTAGTTGGAACCAGCTATGCTCATTACACCGGGTATGCCGGTAAGAGATTCCTTAAATGAGCGGGCATTCTGCCCCAGGACACGCTCATTCTCAATAGCAAGTAGTTGTTCCTTATTAAAACCCGGGTACCTGTTAAGCATGTAGATAATCTGCCTGTACATTATCAGGGTTCCGACAATAAGGAAAACTGATATTGAAAACTGCAAAACAACAAGGATTTTTCTAAGGCTTCCTCTGTGATTGCAGTTAACCTTACCTCCCTTCAGGATACTGTTAGGGTTGAATGAAGAAAGGTAGAATGCGGGATAACTTCCTGCAAGTATTCCTGTTAATACCGGGAATAATATCAGGAAAGGGATAACATACGGTGTGGCTGATAAATTCAGTGATAAGCTGGTCCCAAGAAGATCATTGAAGAAGGGTAGTACTATTTTTATGATAATCAGGGCTATAACGGTTGCAATAACGGACATGAGAACCGACTCAGCGAGAAACTGTGTAATCAGTATCCCTCTGCCGGAACCAGTAAGTTTCCTGACAGCCACCTCCTTCGATCTTTTTCCTGCCTGGGCTGTAGAAAGATTTGTGAAGTTTACCGTAGCTACAAGAAGTATCAGCAATGCTATTCCACCCAGTATCTTTAACAGTTTCGGATCACCTGTTGCAAGAAAATGCGGTTTGATGGAATTATCCAGATGAATATCCGTAAGCTTCTGAAGATAATATCCGTATTTATTGCCCTTCTCAAGAAATTCCTCGAAGGATATTTTCAGGACCTGTTGCAAAAGAGGCCCTATATGGCTAACCACAAATGGCTTCATCTTTTCTTCAACACTCTTATAATCAGCATTTGGTTTAAGAAGTACATAGGTATTAAGAGTATTGTTTCCCCATTCCTGTTCATCAACCCGGGGATCTGACATCATTGATATTAGCATACCTGCCCTGAAGTGTGAGTTGCCCGGAACATCATCCATAACACCCGAAACAATATACGATACAGTATCTTTCCCAAGCCTCAGGACTTTATCAACCGGGTTAGTGCTGCCAAAAATCTTCCTTGCCAGTGAAGCAGAAAGGACTACTTTGCCAGGTGCATTCAGAAGTTCTGACTTATTGCCAGCCAGTACCGGAATCGTGAAAAAACTGAAGAATGACGAATCCGCCTCAATAATATATTCTTCAGATAATTCCTGATTATTGTATATAACAGTGTTTGCACCATAGTACCGTTTCATTCTCAGAAAATCCTCAACCTCAGGAATTTCCCTGAGCATTGTCGGACCTATTATGTATGGAGACATGGCATCCGTGCTCTCCTCGCCTCCGACCAGGAAGTTGGTTGCTATATTATAGATCCTATCTTTATTTTCATTATACCTGTCATAGCTTGCTTCATTAAATATATATAGTGCAATCAGGAGGCTGCAGGCGATACCGAGGGAAAGACCTGTTATATTAATTATAACGTACGATCGTTGTCTTTTGAAGGACCTGGTACTTTGTTTAAATAGATTAGTCAGCATTAAATAAAGACTAAATATTTATATGTGGATTATACGATTTAGACGCATAATTGTGGAAGTGGTTTCACATAATTACAGGATAAGTATATCATTATTAGCCATAGAATATAATCTTTCATTGAATCGCAATGGTTTATTTCATAACATTTATTACATTAAGCAGTCAATAATTTTACTCCGAACCTCAAAATGGAACACAAGAAATGAAACGTATAATTGTTTTCTTACTGGCAGCTTGCGTATTTATCTCTATCAGGGCTGCCGTAACTGACACGGTCCAGATATTCAGCGCATCAATGCAAAAGAACATCCCAGTTGTGGTTATCAGGCCGGATAATTACAGCACTTCCAGACAACTGCCTGTTGTTTACCTGTTGCATGGGTACAGCGGAAACTATCTCGACTGGATAAAGAAAGCTCCGGGCTTTGAACAAGCTGCCGATCAGTATAACATAATGATTGTATGTCCCGATGGTGGTTTCAGGAGCTGGTACTGGGACAGCCCCGTAGATGAGAGTTACAAGTATGAAACATTTGTATCGGAGGAGCTGGTAAACTATATTGATGAAGAGTATTCTACCATCAAGGACCGGAAGGGTAGGGCAATAACAGGCCTGAGCATGGGAGGCCATGGAGGACTTTACCTGGCTTTCAAACACCAGGATGTTTTCGGTGCCGGCGGCAGCATGAGTGGAGGTGTTGATATCAGGCCTTTTCCGAACAGCTGGGAAATGGCAAAGCAGCTTGGATCTTATGCTGAACAACCCGGGAGATGGGAGCAGAATACTGTGATTAATCTGCTGCACCTGCTTACTCCGAATTCACTGGCAATAATCATTGATTGTGGTACAGAGGATTTCTTCTTTGAAGTAAATGAAAACCTTCACCGTCAATTGTTATACCGCAACATACCGCACGATTATATTACCCGTCCGGGAGCCCACAACTGGAATTACTGGACAAACGCAGTGAAATTCCAGATGCTGTTCTTCAGTAACTTTTTTAATAGTCCAGGGAAATAAATTCTTCATCTTATGTTCCAAAGATCCAGTTTGCACGATTTCAGTTCCGGACGGCTTTTACCTTTCATAGTGATATTGTTCGTGGGAAGTGGCTGTGCAGCTTTGATTTACGAGGTAGTATGGTTGCAAATGCTTCAGCTGGTTATTGGTCTGACTTCAGTATCACTGGGCGTGTTGCTTGGCACCTTTATGGGAGGAATGTTCCTTGGCAGTCTGTTGCTTCCCGTTGTTATTTCACGAAGGCATCATCCGCTGCGTGTTTATGCCGTCCTTGAAATTTGCATCGGGTTGATGGGGCTTATCCTGCTTTTCGGCATACCGGTAATTGAGAAAATATATATCGGCATAGCCGGAAACGGGTCGTTTCAGTCCATTTTATTACGCTCGTTAATTGCAGCTGTTTGCATGTTGCCCCCTACCATCCTGATGGGGGCGACACTCCCGGCAATATCCAGGTGGGTTGAAACCACACCTGTTGGTGTATCATGGATGGGTTTCTTTTATGGAGGAAACATTTTCGGCGGGGTTGCCGGGTGCCTGTTGTCAGGATTCTACCTTTTGCGCATGTTTGATGTTGGTGTTGCCACTTTAGTGGCTTTTTGCATAAACGTTATTATTGCGGTGACAGCGCTGGTTATATCACGGATAACAGGTTATAATTATGATAAGCGCATTGCAGTTTCCCATGTTCCGGATTTATCAGGATCAATTGTCGTGTATATAACAATAGCCTTGTCCGGGATGGCTGCATTGGGTGGTGAGGTTATCTGGACCCGTCTTCTTTCTGTTATGATGGGCTCTACAGTTTATACTTTTTCCCTGATATTGGCTGCCTTTCTTGTGGGACTGGGAACAGGAAGCGGAGCGGGTGCATATTTAAGCCGTAAGATAAAAAGGCCGGATATAGCCCTCGGAGTAAGCCAGTTATTGTTAATGGCAACAATTGTATGGGCCTCATTTATCATCACAAAGGTTCTTCCCTACAGATCCATGGATCTGTCAAAGATGACAAATGCCTGGTTTTTCTTCAGGAATGACCTGGGATTCTGTGCTCTTGCTGTCCTCCTTCCTTCAATATTATGGGGAGCCAGCTTTCCCCTGGCAATTGCATCTGTAGCATCGAAAGGACAGGACCCGGGGCGTCTGGTCGGGAAAATATATGCCAGTAATACAGTCGGAGCCATAACAGGTTCTCTGGCATTCTCACTTATCGGGTTCAGCATACTGGGCAGCAAGATGTCCCAGCAGATTATGGTGCTGATTTCCTGTGCAGCATCTGTCCTGATGCTTGTAATTTATAAAAAAAGCCAGGATTCCAAAGAAATTCACTTTGCCAGGAAGATTTTATCCCGGACCGGTTTACGATTGACAGGCGCTGTAATAATAGTATTCATAGCAGTTGTAGCGATCAGGAATATTGATACAATACCCTGGGGGGCAGTTGCATATGGGAAATCCATGTCAGATCATGATGATCTCCTTGGTTCAAGCAAAACTCCACCGGAAGAGATAGCTTCACCTATCAGGTTATTGTACCTTGGCGAGGGACTGAACGGGTCAGTTGCGGTTACTGAACTAAGCACCGGAGTGATACAATTTCATTCGGTTGGTAAGGTGCAGGCATCAACTCATCCCCAGGATATGCGATTGCAAAGAATGCTTGGACACCTGGCCGGCCTTCTGACTGAAAATCCGGAATCAGTACTTGTTGTAGGATGTGGCGCCGGAGTTACAGCAGGATCCTTCATCACTTATCCGGAAGTAAAGACAATAACAGTCTGTGAGATTGAATCACTTGTCCCAAAATTTGTGGCTCCAATGTTTACCAGGGTAAACTACGGTATTGCCGATGGTATCAGTAATGAGAATCCCCACAGGGTGAACGGTAAGGAAATCAGGTTTGTTTATGATGATGGGCGCCATTTTATAAGCACATCAAAAGATACTTACGATATTATTACCACTGATCCCATAGACCCATGGGCAAAAGGTGCTGCCGCGCTTTATACGAAGGAGTTCTTCAGGATATGCAGGGACCACCTGAAACAGGGTGGTGTTATGACAGTCTGGATACCATTATACCAGAGCTCCAATGAATCAGTGCAAAGTATGATCAGCACTTTCAGCGAAGTCTTTCCCGGTGCCATATTATGGAGTAATGATAACCTGGGAGAAGGCTATGATATGGTTCTTTTCGGTCAGAACGGCCCAACGCATGTTGACCTTGAAACACTGGAAAGTAAATTTTACGGACCGGGTTACCAGATGGTAAGAAGTTCTCTTTCCGATGTCGGCTTCCTGAGTCCTGAAGGACTTCTTGGCACTTATGCCGGCCGTGCTCCGGATCTTGCAAAATGGATGGAGGGAGCCCAGATTAATACTGACAGGAACATGAGATTGCAATACCTGTCAGGCATATCTGCATTCAATTATGGAGCCTCAGAAATATTATACGGCATCCTGAGTTATTATAAATTCCCGGAGAACCTTTTTTCAGGCCCGGAGCAGAAACTCGATTCACTGGATCTTGGTATCAGGTATAAGATGTGGCAGTATTATTAGTTTTGTTAAAACTATATTCAGCATTTAAATATGAAATTCAGATCTATTCTATGGACAGGTGTCTTTACTGTAATATCGCTTATTGTAGCATGTACAGGCAATGAAAATGTGCATAAATCATCACTGCTTGATTACGATAAAAGTATTGATGACATAATTAACCAGATGACACTGGAGGAAAAGATTGATATGCTGCATGCGAAACACATGTTTGTCTCAGCAGGTGTTGAACGCCTGGGGATCGCCGACATAAAATATACTGACGGGCCATTCGGCATCCGCGAGGAGCTGCAGCCTGACAGCTGGTCGCCGATAGGCTGGGAAACTGACAAAGCCACATTCTTCCCGACCGGCTCAGCACTGGCAGCTACATGGTCACCTGAACTGGCATACAGCTACGGGACAGGACTTGCACGTGAAGCTCGATTTAGGGGCAAGGACATGCTGCTAGGGCCGGCCATCAATATCCAGAGGATACCAACAGGGGGGAGGACCTATGAATATTTGAGTGAAGATCCGTTCCTCAGTTCAGTACTGGCAGCTGAATATACTAAAGGTGTCCAGGATAATGGTGTGGCCGTATGTCTTAAGCATTATGCCCTGAATAACCAGGAAAATAACCGCGGTAATGTGAATGTAATTGTTGGAGAGAGGGCGATGCGTGAAATTTACCTGGCTCCTTTCCGGGCTGCCGTTGAAGATGCTGATGCCTGGGGAGTAATGGCTGCATACAACAAGGTTGAAGGGTGGTGGTGTTCTGAAAATGACATGTTGTTGAACCGGATCCTTCGCAATGAGTGGGGATTTGCCGGGATGGTAATTTCTGACTGGGGCGGAACACACAGCACGGTCAATGCAATTAAGAATGGTCTTTGTGTCGAGATGCCGGATAAGAGATACCTGGGACAGTCTTTACTTGATTCTGTAAACGCCGGATCTGTCTCAGAGGAGATCATTAATCAGCGTGTAAGGGAAATTTTACGCGTGCGAATGGCTGTTGAACCTGTTCCTGACGATCTGGCGAATAAGGAAATTACATCCCAGCCTGCACAGCAGAAGATTGCTTATGATGTAGCCAGCAAATCGATAGTCCTGCTTAAGAATGAAGGTGTACTGCCTCTGAACACTGACGATATACATACAATTGCTGTCATTGGTGCCAATGCTGACCAGATAATGGCAACAGGTGGTTTCGGTGCCGGAGTTAAAACACTATATGAGATCACTCCTCTTGAAGGTCTGAAAAACAGGATCGGGGACAGGGCGGAGATCATTTTTGCCCCCGGATATGAATCCATTCAATTTGGTGCCGGCAGGTTCAGAAGGAGAACACAGGAAGAAACAGACAGGCTTGCCCGTGAAAAGGAACTGACAGCACAGAGACTTACTGCTGAGGCTGTTGAAGCAGCTTCAAAAGCAGATGTTGTCCTTTTTATCGGTGGCGATAACAGGGCAGTGGAGACAGAAGGAAGCGACAGGACTGACATCTTCCTGCCATCGGGACAGGATCAGCTAATCAGTAAAATTGCCGGAGTAAATCCAAATATCATAACAATACTTACGAGCGGAGCACCAAACGATCTGAGGATTGTGAAAGCTCTGTCGAAAGCCCTGCTGATATCCTGGTTTAATGGTAGCGAGGGTGGAAACGCCCTGGCTGATGTGCTTCTCGGTAATATTTCACCTGGAGGAAGGCTGCCATTCACACTCCCCGTGAAGCTGGAAGATTCACCCGCCTATGCACTGAATAATTATCCCCAGGAAGATGATCCGCGTACAGCATACTATTCTGAAGAATCACTGGTAGGTTACCGCTGGTACGACACCAAAGATGTTCCGGTAATGTATGCTTTTGGTTTCGGTCTTACTTATTCCTCATTCGAATATTCAGGTCTTAAAACCGATAAAGAAACATATAGGAAGAACGATGTAATTCATGTCTCCTTTGAACTGAGAAATACAGGCAAGAAAACTGCCGATGAGGTGGCCCAGGTTTATGTACACCGTATCAATCCTGCGGTCGAATGGCCTCAGAAAGAGCTTAAGGCTTTTTCGAGGATTACCATGAATCCGGGCGAAAGTACATCTGTATCACTTGAAATCCCGGTTAAAAAGCTCATGTACTGGAATGAGGAAAAGCAAGCCTGGGATAACGACCTTTGCAATATAGAATTACTGGTTGGTTCTTCTTCAGATATTATCACGCTGAAAAAGGAAATCACACTCAGATAACAGGAACAAATTTATTTATCATCAAATAGCACGAATATGAAAATAATAGTGTGTTTTATAGCGATTTTGTCTGTTTCAGTTCTTACAGGACGCGGTGACAAGAATCCGGTCCTTACCATAAGCGGAGGACAAATCCAGGGCGTAGATGCCGGAGCATCGGGAGTCATCCTTTATAAGGGCATTCCTTATGCGGCACCGCCAACAGGTGATCTGCGGTGGCGTGAACCACAGCCTGTTATTCCCTGGGATGGCATCAAGGTATGTGATACTTTCGGAGCCGCAGCACCTCAGAAGCTTACTGATCCGGGTTCATTCTACGACAAGGAATTCTATGCTCAGAGTCCCCATGTCAAGGATGAAGACTGCCTCTATCTTAACGTCTGGACTCCGGCTGCAGGAAAATCGGATGCCGGTTTGCCTGTAGCAATGTGGATACATGGAGGTGCGTACAGGAACGGATTTGGTCATGAGAACGAGTTTGACGGGGTGGCATGGGCAAAACGTGGTGTTATTCTTGTAACAATTAACTACAGGCTTGGTGTACTGGGATTCCTGGCACATCCTGAGCTTACATCAGAAAGCCCGAATCATTCGTCAGGCAACTATGGTATCCTTGACCAGGTATATGCATTAAAATGGATCAAAGAAAACATCAGCCAGTTTGGAGGTAATCCTGATCAGGTGACAGTATTCGGACAGAGTGCCGGGGCCGGTAGTGTGCAGGCGCTGGTAGCATCGCCGCTGACAAAGGGATTAATTGCAGGAGCGATAATGCAAAGCGGAGGTGGTATCGGGAGCAGGCCGTCATTAATGCTGGAAGGTGCGGAACAGACCGGCGAGAGTATTATGAGATTCTACGGCTGCAGTACTATTGAGGAGATGCGTGCAGTACCAGCCGAAGATCTAGGCGATTTTGAAAACCGGATGAAAGACTTCATGACAGCAGAAAAAAGATCAGGCAATCTAGGTCCGAATATTGACGGTTATTTGTTAAAGGAGAGTTTCAGTGATGCTGCAAGGAACGGGAACCTTCTGAGAATTCCCTATATCATTGGAGCTACAATTGACGAAATGCGCCGCAACAGCAAACCAATAGAAGATTTTTGTTTGGCATGTGAAGAGAAAGGCATTAAAACCTACGCTTACCAGTTCTCACGCCCGTTGCCGGGCGATGATGCCGGTGCTTTTCACTCGGCAGAATTATGGTTCATTTTTCATACGCTTGACAGGTGCTGGCGTCCACTGACAAAAGGTGATGAGGCTTTAAGTAAATATATGGTTGGCTGCTGGACAAATTTTGCAAAATACGGAGATCCCAATGGAAAGGGAAAGGGAAAATGGATGCCGTGTACAAAGGAAAATACGCAGTTTATGCTGTTTACAACGGATGAAAGGCGAAACACCTCGTCAATAGGACCGCCGGTCGGACCGGAAGGAGAATGAATCCCTCTGTCAGTCGCGATGCTCCTGACATCTCCCCTTATGGCTAAGGGGAGAAGATACTTTAGTCCTGTACTGTAGGGGCGTAATATTTTAGCCATGGAAGTTAGTAAACGACACAGCACTGAAGCAGGAAATTATTATAAGGCAGGTATTCATATCAGCACAACGTGTAAAAAATCTTTGAAATGAATATTTTTTTCCGCTGATAATGCAGATTGGCGCATATTAAACCCCTCTGCATATTAATCATTCCATGTATAAACTGCGCCACCTGGTTATCCTCTCTTGGTCTAAACCGTATTCCTTTAGAAAGAAGTCCTGATAGGTACCATGTTTATTCTTAATTGCTGAGAGTGATTTCCGCAGATAATTTGACCGGGCCCTCATAACAGATCTGACAATACCGGCTGCTTTTTTACTGCCTGTAACTTTAAGAACCTTTTCTGCTTTCTCCTCCCAGGATCTCTGAAGGTAGAGATTTGAAAGCATGTAATCGGTTGTTATAGTTGCTTCATCGGCACCTAGTGCAAGCAGGATAAGCGCAGATGCAACACCTGTCCTGTCTTTACCGGCCTGGCAGTGAATCAAAATAGTAGCACCTTCATCAAGTTTTTCAAAAGTAGCGGCATAAGCAGGATTGCTGAAAGGAAGAGCACGGTATGCTTTTTTTATGTCTGAATGCAGTTTCAGCTTTATGAACGGCATCGCAGCAGCGGATAACATTTTTACAGGGATTTTATCGAGAGAGGGGTTGTTTGTATTATCGGAATTTTCACCTTTATTCCGGCTTTTAATCCATTTCAGTATCTTGCTGCCAGGCATTTCGGCAAAAGCCGGTAATAAGAAATAGGAAGAGTTCGAAGTATAATCCGGTGATGCAGCTGCTTCACCCTCACTGCGGTAATCAAAAATATAATCAATATTCAGCCTGTCGAACTCTTTCCTGTCTTCCTCTGAAAGATTGCTGAGCGAACCGCTGCGGTAGATCATACCATTTTTTATGGCCCTTTCACCGATGGCTATACCCCCAAGATCACGGAAATTGAGAACAGAACTTATAATACTCTTATATCGGTCTATCATTAGATATCTGAGGCAGAAATATCAATTATTTGGCTCCAATTTAATCATTTTAAAAAAATCCTTATAACACTATTATATGATTGCTATTTATTAAATTTGACTTACGAACATAAATAGTCAAATCCGATGTCGGATAATGATGTCAAAGACCTGATAGTATCAGCTGCTACCATCTACTTCTCCAAATATGGATTTCATAAAACCACTATGGATGAAATTGCCAGGCACATCCATAAGGCAAAGGGTGTACTTTATTATTATTTCATAAGCAAGGAAGAGCTTTTTAATGAAGTACTTAAGCGGGAGCTGAACGTTGTGATGCAGGAACTTGGTAATATATCCGATAGCCCTGAGGATTCTCTGACAGTACTGAAGAAATATATACTTGTCAGATTGAAATTGCTGAACAATGCAGTTAATTACCATGAAACGCTTAAGGCTGACTTTTTTGAAAAATATGACTTCGTAAAGGATACCAGGGATGATTTTGCCATGTTTGAACGGCGGCAGCTTACAAAAATAATGTCTAAAGGGAAAAGGGAGGGATACCTTTATATAAAAAATATCGAGACCAACGTAAATGTTACCATAATGCTATTAAGTAGTGTGGAATTGCCACTATTCCTTCAGAATAAATATTCTGAATATGAGGATACAATAGAAGAACTGGCAACTATAATACTCAACGGTCTGCGAACCCAGAAAATTAAATAAATCTTTAAAAACTGACTAATAAACTTGTTTGGTCAATTATTTTTATTCAATTTTATATTGACTAAAAAACAGTATTGGTCAGATATTTGATTGTTTTATGGAAAATTTTGCCGGCAGGCTTATTAGATTCAGGTGGTTAATAGTCGCATCGGTCATAGCGTTAACCGTTTTCCTTGGATACCAGATCAGGAATATTTCAATTGATTCAGATGTTATCAACTCTCTGAATGATGACGATCCGACAGCCAGGCTTTACAATAATATTGGCGCACAATTCGGCGGAAACGAAGTTGGCATGATTGTCCTTGAGTCTGAGGATGCCTTCAGTGCAGAAATCCTGCAGCATGTGAAGCAGATAACTGACAGCCTGAGATTTACCAGCGGCATATCAACAGTCACCAGCATTACAGACATTATGGATATAAAAAGCTCCGAGTGGGGAATCGAGATCGGGAAGCTGGTGGATGAATATGACCTGCCCACAGAAAAGAATGAACTTGACAGCCTTAAGACGTACGTCCTTTCCAGGGATATGTACAGGGGAGTTATTGTCTCTGAAGACGGGACTGCCACTGTCATAATTTTCACTTTACTCCATGATGCTGACAAGCAGGCAGTAGCCAATGAAATAAAAGGCAAGATCGAAGAAATGAAGCTGAAAGAATCGGTCTATTATGGAGGATTACCTTTTTTGCTTAATGACGTTACAGATTTAATTCTCTCGGATATTGCCAGGCTGATGCCGGTATCGTTTCTAATAATTGCACTTTTCCTTTTTCTGAGTTTCAGGTCGCTGCGTGGAGTCATATTACCTGTCCTGACGGCCGGGATAGGTGTTATCTGGACAATAGGTCTGATGGCGTTTACCGGTTACCGGCTCACTATCGCATCAAGCTATATGCCAGTTGTTTTACTTGCAGTAGGTACTGCCTATACGATACATGTCGTAAATAGTTTCGAGTTTAACAGGTTTTCCGGGAAAATCAAGGCTATCAAACAGGCTGTTTTGTATACTGCTGTACCGGTTTTGCTGGCGGCAGTTACAACCATGATAGGATTTGTCTCTTTCATTTTCGGGTCTTACCTGCAGATGATAAGGGAATTCGGTGTTTTTACTGCCATAGGAACACTGTTTGCGCTTTTGTTGTCTATATTTTTTATCCCGGCATTCATTGCAGTTATCCCGAAACAGGGTGCAAAACAGGGCACTGTCAGGAAAGAAAATGATGGTATCCTGGAGCGGATGGTCTTAAAGCCATTATTAATATCTGTAATAAAGCATCCCAGGTATACCATTGCTGTTTGGTGCCTGCTCCTTCTAATAAGTATTGGAGGGATTTTCCTTATCAGGACCAGTGTAAACATCACATCATATTTTAAAAGGGATAATCCCACCAGGGTAACCGAGAATCTGATGCAGACTAAGTTCGGAGGATCTTTACCTGTTTATGTTGTTTTCGAAGGAGATATACAATCACCGGAAGTGTTAAAACTGATGGCAAGGACTGAGAAATTCATGAAAGAAGATCACAACATAGTAATAACCCAGTCAGTAGCTGATCTCGTTGAGCAAATGAATGACGCCATGGGAGAGGGGGAACGAATTCCTGATGATAAGGCAAAAATTGAACAGTTATGGTTTCTTCTCGACGGTCAGGAAATAATGCAGCAACTTGTTACCTATAACCTCGATAGTGCTGTTATCCAGTCTAAGTTTGCTTCGATTGAGACCGAAGCCATTAATGATTTTATTGCCAGGATGGACCAGTACATCCTGGAAAATTCGAACGAAAACTCTAAGATTGAGTTTACGGGGATACCATCCATTTACCATAAGCTTAACTCAAGCCTGATCAGAAGCCAGTACAGCAGCCTGATAATAGCCATAATCCTTGTATTGATTATTGTTGGAATAATATTAAGATCATTCCAAAAAGGTGTTTTTGCTGCCATCCCGATAGTAACAACAATTATCATATTACTGGGCTTCATGGGAATTACCGGTATTCCGCTGGACATAGCCACAGTTCTCGTAGGCAGCATAGCACTCGGGATAGGGATTGATTATTCAATACATGTCATCTCCGGATTTAATAATCATTTGAAGGAGAGCAATAATGCTGAGGAGGCTCTTAGGGAAACGCTGAAGATTAGCGGAAAAGCAGTGATTATCAATGCAGCTTCTGTGGCAGCAGGATTCCTGGTTCTCCTTTTCTCGCAGATGCTGCCATTCCAGCATTTCGGATTGCTGATCGCAATCAGCATGTTCGGTTCAGGTATGGGTGCACTTACGCTACTGCCCGTACTGCTGATATTATCAGGAAGGAAACTTACAAAATAAACATTCAGATAATTTAAAATACATTGTTATGAGAAGAGTAACACGAAAAATAATCCTTGCGATTTTCGCCACTGTAACCGGTATAGCGAGTTGTCATTCCCAGGATGCATCCAATATACTGAAGAGGATGGATGACATTATGTTTTCACCTAAGGATATGACAGGAAGAATGACAGTCGTAATGACTGACAGGAACGGAAGGCAGGAGGTTCGTGAAGCCTCTGTACAGCAGAAGGGAACGGACATGCGGCTGTTCCGGTTTACTTCCCCGGCATCGCAGGCAGGAATTGCCTTTCTATCCCTTCCGGGGGACATTATGTATCTGTATCTGCCGGCTTACGGAAAGGAAAGGCGAATAGCGACAAGTGCAAAGAACCAGAATTTTGCCGGGACCGATTTTTCCTATGATGATATGGAGTCGAAATCCTATTCTGAAAAATATAGTCCAAAGCTTCTTGAAACCAGCGGCAGTACTTTCCTTCTGGAGCTTACTCCCAGGGGAGCTTCTGATTATTCAAGGATTCTTGTTAATGTAAATAGACCTGATTTTTACCCGGTGTCAATGGAGTTTTATGACCGGGGTAACAATAAGACAAAAACAGCGGATTATGTTTTTCAAAAAATAGGAAATTACTGGAATGCTTCTGAAGTTGAAATGACAAACCTGAAGTCTGACCGTAAAACCAAAATGCAGATGTCGGATGTAAGATATGACACCGGCCTTACTGACGATGATTTTACCATAAGAAGATTGAAACAGTAGAATTTTATTATGATGAAAAGGATAAATGTCTTATTAGCCATATTGTTCCTGGTATTTGTTTCTGCGTATCCGCAGGACATACCGGGTGCCGATGAGGCAGAACTTAAAATATCAGGAAACCTGACCACGGATGAACGTATCCTTCTGAAGAATGAGAATGACTGGGCCTGGAATGAGAACCGCCTCACTGTGAATTTCGACAGGAAGATTTCCGGGTATTCAAAGTTTTACAGCGAAGTATGGCTTCGCAACATTGGCCTGCCTGACATCACCAGGTCAGCTGATCTCTACAATAAGGGTATAGTGGATCCTTACAATCTGGAAATAAGGGAAGCCTATTTGCAGTTATCAGGATTTCTGACGAAAAACCTTGATGTTACGATAGGCAGGCAGAGGATAGTGTGGGGAACTGCAGATAAACTTAATCCGTCTGACGTTCTTAATCCCTACGATATGGAAGATTTACTTGATTTTGGTCGTCACAGGGGTTCTGATGCCATAAACCTTGTTTACTACTTCAATAATATTCTTTCCATTCAGGCAGTATACATGCCTTTCTTTCAGCCGGCGAATACACCGGTTGGAATTTTTTCGGATGCCCTGGTCCCGGAAATGAACCTGCCGGCAGGAATGACTTTAAAGGGATTAACAGACACGATATTGATGCCGAAGTATAATATAAAAGAAAGTTCCACGACAGGCATAAAAATAAAAGGTTACCTGGCAGGTTTCGACCTTTCCCTTGGTTATGTCAGGGGATTTGACGGTATCCCTTTCAATACAAAGAATAAGTTTATACCTGTCGATACACTGGGGGGTATAAAAATCAATTCGCAGGCTTCTTTCATCCGGGAGCATATAATCTGCGCTGATTTTGCGACCAGCATTGCAGGTATTGGTTTTTGGGGTGAAGCGGCTGTGTTCATACCTGATGATGATGTTGTGATGACCACTGATATGTCAGCTTTCTATCCGCAGTCGCCAGTGCCTGTTACAGCGGATTCCATTATTGCTGACAGGCCGTTTGCCAGGTACATTATAGGAGCTGATTACAACTTTTTTGAGGGATCGTACATAAATATCCAGTATCTACACGGCTTCATCCATGAAAGGGGGAAAGAGAATCTGAATGATTATTTCTTCTTTCGATATGAGAAGAAGTTCTTCAATGAAAAGCTGAAGTTAGCACCGGTAAGCGGAGCCATAATAATATCTGACTGGAAAAATGTTGGAGAATCATATACTCTGGCATACCTTCCCCAGGCAACATACCAGGCGACTCCGGATGTTGAAATAACCCTGTCAGCCGCGCTCTTCAACGGCAAGGGTGATAACCTGTTCTCAAGGATGAATGATTATGATATGCTGATGTTTAATCTGAAATACAGTTTTTGATTCACTTACAGCAGATTAGCGCAGTATAAACCCCTCTGTCAGGAGCGATGCTCCTGACATCTCCCCTTATGGATAAGGGGAGAAAATATGTTCTATTAAAGGTTACAGCTCTTTAAAATAGTGCTTCAGATCAATTTCGTTTTTACTTACAACAGCAGCCAGTGGTTCTGATTTCTTCTGCATGGAGTTCTTGATCCTGCCTTTGAATAAATAATCAAAGAACCTCTTAATTTCAGATGTGTTCTTTCGGAGATCACTGAAGTAATCATCAATTGAATCTCTCCTGAAATGCAAAATATCATCAAGTATGTCTCCATCCTCATAGTAACCACAATGGAAATTCCTTGTTGCAAAAGCATTAATGTTGAAATCAGGCTCACCTAATCCAAAGATCCTGAAGGATCTTGAAAGAAAATCCCTGTAAGTTATCCTGCAGCATTCTCCTCCAGAAAGATTGTAGATATTACCTTTCAGTCTTTCACATTTATCAAGTGCCTTTATGAAAGCCCTGGCTGTATCCTCTGGTGTGGCAATTTCCATCTTTGTGTCTAAGGGCATGTGAAACATAAGTGGCGAGGGTTTGTGGTTGTCAATTCCCATTATTGCTGTAAGTCTGAAGATTGTCCAGTTAATTTTGCTGGTTCTGATTATTTGCTCTGCCTCAATTTTAGTCCTTGCGTATTCATCACGATCACTAGGGATCAACATGTCAGTTACTTTTATCCATGGATTTACCATTCTGTCGCCATATACAGAAATTGATGAGGAGTAGATCAGGAAAGCATCAGGTGACCATTCTTCCAAAGCTTCAACAAGGTTCCTGGTTCCATTGATATTAACCTCTTTTGCAAGCTGCGGATTCTTATCTGCAAGTGGAGGTATTATAGCCGCAAGGTGTATAATGACATCTTTATTTTTACATGCTTCGGATATATCTTTTTTAACAGATATATCCCCGTAGGCTATTCTGATTTTCTTCCTGTATTTTCTGAAGAGAAGCTCAGATTGCCTGTTCCTGATATCAAAAACTGTCACTTCATTATCTTCACCTGGATCGCAAAACTGCCTTGCGACTTCTTTTCCGACAGTTCCTGAGGCTCCTGTTATCAGTATCCTTTTCATATAAAAAAACTAAACCTGAAAGTAATAAATAGTAAATACAAAGTATAGCTAATTCTGAAGAAAGTGTGAGTGTGAGTGTGAGTCTTGAGGAAAAATAGACGAGAGTGCTCGCTCCCGCTCTCACTCTCGCTCTTTTTCAGTACCCGGAGAGGGACTTGAACCCTCACAGCCATAATGGCCACAGGATTTTAAGTCCTGCGTGTCTACCATTCCACCATCCGGGCTATTTAGATAATTTTGTAAATGGTAATTCTGAGTGCAAATATAAGAAAATACTACTTGATTCAAAGGGATGGTGGAATGTCTACCCCTGCAGTCTGGCTGCTCGCTAAAAACACCCACCGGGTGTTTTCCTAACGCTCGCCCCTACCATCCGGGCTATTTAGATAATTTTGTAAATGGTAATTCTGAGTGCAAATATAA
>CAZQRQ010000020.1:35868-50453 GCA_964595725.1 uncultured Rikenellaceae bacterium
GAAAATACTACTTGATTCAAAGGGATGGTGGAATGGGCACTCCTGCAGTCTGGCCCCTCTCCGCCAGCTGGCGGAGAGGCACAGTCGTGCAGGTTGTGCAGGTCATGCAGGTCTTTTTTACTGATTGAAGTGCATATTTCATTATAGCATGTTTCTTATGGACTTTTAACCATAGTGAACGCAGGGCTTTTACATAAAGGTCGCAAAAAGGCTTTATAACCAGCCCTCTGCGCCCTCAATGCTATTCCGGCAGTAAACAGGAATCAGCGTTCTCTGCGTTTAATTAATATTTAGTTTTCAACCAATACTGGTGTCCCAAATCCTACCTTTACGAGTGGTTTCAGCTGTGTTTTAGCATCTCCCACAACAACATAGTACATCTTGTCCGGATTGATGTATTTGCGTACATATTCGAGCATTTCATCAGCTGTTAAATTATTAACAAAGGTCTCTTCCTGCTTGATATAATCAACCGGAAGATTATACTCGGTCATTGTATTGAGCATCCCGAGGAGGTTCCTGGTGGTTTCGAACCTGAGGGCATTCCCTTTCATAAGAGCTGATTTGGTAAAATCGACATATTCCTGGGGGATATTCTCGCGGTATTTCTCCATTTCAGTCTTGAATATCTCAACTGACTCAAGTGTCGAGTTGGTTCTCACCTGAGATGATGCAATGAATGAGCCGAAGTTTTTCGCGCCGTTAAAGTTTGATCTTGCTCCGTAGGTAAATCCTTTTTCTTCTCTTAAAATGAGGTTAAAGAGCCCATTAAATGATCCGCCAAGCTTGTAGTTGGCAACATATGCAGCATAATAATCCGGATCTGTCCTTGGAATTGAAGGAGTCCCGATGGAGATTACAGATTGCTTGGCTCCCGGAACATCGACGAAATAAATCTGTGATTTATCAGGAGGACTCTGTACATAGATTTCAGGCATAGAGACTTCTTTTGGCTGCCATTTTTCACCGAGTCCCTGGAGGGCTTTTTCAACTCTTTTCTGATCTATGTCTCCGACAACGAGAAACCTTGAAATGGAAGGGGAGAAGTTCTTTGCGTAATATTCTTTAAGATCGTCTATTGAAATCATATTGACAGATTCTTCGGTACCTGACCCGTCAACTGCCAGTATATTATCACCGAACATCAGCTTATTGAGTGTGTTTGATGCCAGATATGTAGGACTTGATGCATTTCTTTTAAGGTTGTTGATAATACGGCTCTTGGCAAGTGCGAACTGTTCTTCATCCCACCTTGGCTCCAGCAGCATTTCTTCCACAAGACCCAGGGTCTTTTCAAAATTCTTAACAAGGGTGCTGACATTGATGGTAATGTCTTCTTCTCCTGAACTTATCCTGATGTTTGCTCCGAGTAAACCGATTGCATCTTCAAGCTCTTCAGGAGTTTTATTCTTTGTCCCCTCATTCATCATTGTGGCCACAAGGTTAGTAAGGCCAGCTTTTTCCACCGGATCCATTACCTGACCTCCGTCAAGTACGATGGCATACTGGACCAGGGGCAGTTCTGTCTGTTCAATTCCCCATATATTAATTCCATTAGCTAATGATGAAGTCCATGGCTTCGGTATTGTGACTTCCGGATCAGGCCCAATCGCCGGCTTGATGCTCCTGTCAAGTTTTGTGGGTGTTTTGACTATTGGTTCTTCCACGCCGGTAACTTCTTTAACTTCAGCAGCATTGGAAACATCTTCCTCAACGATCCCTGCATCCAGGGATCCCTCGGAAGCAAGGTTAGTTTCTCCTTTAGGAACAAAACTTGTTTCGACAAAGTTCTTGCCCTTAATATATTTTTCGAATACATTTTTTACATCGGCCATGGTAACTGCCTGTATATTTGCAAGGTCTTTTTTGTAATATTCCGGATCACCGGTATACATCGTATATTCCGCAAGGGTGAATGCTTTACCCTGCACACTTGCAAACTGGTTGACAAAGCTGGTCTCATATTGTGCCTTTATCATTGTGAGATCTTCTTCTGTAAAACCATCCTTCTCAAACTTGTCCAGCCCTTCAAAAACAGCTTTTTCGACATCTGTAAGGTTGACCCCGGGATTAGCAGTTATGGTTATCTGGAAACTACCTGCAAGCTCCTGGGCGCTGCTTCTTGCAGACACATTAGATGTCAGCTTTTTATCTTTTACCAGTACAGTGTAAAGGGGGGATTTTTTGGTTCCGGCAAGCAACTCTCCCAGAAAGTTGAGCGCGTATGAATCTTTTGAATATCGCTCTACAGTGGGGAAAACCATTGTAAGTCTGGGAGCACGTGCAAAATTATCTTCGTGATACAGTTTAACTGTTGAAGCGAGTGTGACAGGCATTGGCTTTCTTTTTTCAATCTCTTCGCCACGGGGTATCTCACCAAAGTATTTTTCCACCATTGCCTTCACTTCGTCCTTGTTAATGTCTCCTGATATTACAAGGAACGCATTATTAGGTGTGTAAAATTTATGGTGAAATGCTTTGACATCATCAACCGAGGCACTCGTAAGGTCGGCCATGTCGCCTATTGTGGTCCAGCTGTATGGATGACCTTTCGGGTAGAGGGTTTTTGCAATAAGCTCTCCTGTAAATCCATAAGGCTGATTGTCATAGCTCTGGCGTTTCTCATTCTGGACAACGTTTTGCTGATTTGTCAGTGCTGTCCTTGTAACTGTATTTTCAAGGTAGCCCATCCTGTCAGACTCCATCCATAAAGCAAGCTCCAGGGCGTTTTTCGGAACAACTTCATAATAGTTTGTTCTGTCCTGGTTGGTGCTTCCGTTAAGAGAGCCTCCGGCACCCTGTATGTTTCTGAAGAATTCATCTTCTCCGACATTCTCAGACCTCTGGAACATCATGTGTTCAAAAAGGTGTGCGAAGCCGGTTTTTCCAACAGTTTCACGACTTGCTCCTACGTGAAAATAAATGGCTATGGCAACTATCGGATCTGAGTGATCTTCGTGGAGGACTACTGTAAGTCCATTTGCCAGTTCGTATTTTTCAATTGGAATTGATAATTCCGTTTCCTGGTTCTGTTTGCAGGAAAAGAATATGAAAACAGTCAATGCCAGGATTGAAGAAAGTACTTTTTTCATTGCAGATTTATTATGGTTTGATTTTGTAATACTTTGAGCCCGAAATTAAAACAAAAAATTGATATGTTGCCGGAAAGACTGATTTATATGAATATAAAACTCAAATCACATCTTTACTACCTGTTGGATATTAAAAAAAATTCTTATTTTTGCCCCGATTTGCGGGAGTAGCTCAGTTGGTAGAGCATAACCTTGCCAAGGTTAGGGTCGCGGATTCGAGTTCCGTCTCCCGCTCATGCAAAAAGTGGCCACGATAGTGGCTCTTTTTGCATGATAACAACTCCATTTGGATCCTTCACGCCGATGGCGGGATAATTCCTTTTTATCTTCTTATCGGGCCCCAGTCCCTGAGATTATTGTTTTCTATATAAAGCCAGGTATTCCTGTATATCCACTCCTCTTTTACGTAATTGCCGGTGATAGACCGGTTGATCTTTAATGGCGTACCCCAGCTGTCACTTACCATTTCAGTAGTCATCCCTTTCCATATCTTCCCTGCCATGAGCCTGGCTGCCATGTTTGACCCGTATTTGTTCTCTAAGTAGGTAAACCTGCTTATCTCCTGCTGTTCTGGCTGCACTTCCTGCTGAACCTCTTCCTCAGGCTGTTCTTTCTGCTGCACCTGCTGAACCGCTATCGCCGGAGTATCGTCGACGATGGCATGGCGACTGAAGATATATCCTTCAACATCCTCGAATACCACATGCATGTATACACTATCGACGTCAAGAACCTGAACAGTGGCACCTGACGGGAGTACCAATATAACTGCAGTAAGGTCATCTTTCTCACCGAACAGCCGGGTGGCTGATGTCAGGGTTGCCGTAATTTGCTGAACCTGATTGGTCTGCTGCTGGTTACTCTCCAGATCCTGAAGCATTTCCTGGCGCAGTACCTGGGCGCCTGTTGGTAAAAAAAGGAACAAGGTGATGGTAATTGGAATGAGTTTCTTCATTATATCTTTATTTAAGATTCAGTGGATCAAAAATTATACCATTCTTAAAAGCAGTGGAGGCAATAAAGTCTTTTAAGGTATCAGGGGCTTTTTATCAGGAAAAATCTTGAATAAGAGCTTTGAGTTCATGTTTTTCTGATAATCATTATCCCATCCCTGAAGGGAAGGATGATCTTTTCAATCCCGGGATGGACTCTCACCATCTCGTTGAACTCAATAACACCTTTGGTCTGAGGATCCTTTGCAGAAGAGTCAACCACTTTCCCTCCCCACAGCACATTGTCGGCTATGATGTATCCTCCCTGCCTGACTTTATCAAAAACCAACCTGAAGTATTCGCAATATTCTCGTTTATCCCCGTCAATATATACTAGATCAAAAACTTCGTCAATATTCTTAATAACTTCCTGGGCCCTCCCTGTAACCGATTGAATTTCCGAAGACAGTCCGGCTATTTCAAAATATTTACAGCTGAAATCCCTAAGTTCATCATTCAATTCAATCGTAATTAACCTGCCTCCCGGTTTCAGTCCCCTGGCAAGGCATATAGCTGAATAACCTGTAAAAGTGCCAATTTCAAGTATCAGTGCAGGATTTATCATCCTCGAAATCATACCTAACAGCATTCCCTGCAAGTGTCCTGAGACCATATTAGGATTAACAAATCGTATATGAGTTTCCCTGTAAAGCTCGTTGAGCAGGGGATCCTCTTCTGAAGAAAATTCTGAAATATAATTTTCGAGTTTTCTGTCCATCGCTATTTATAAATGAGGCGGGATAATTTTGATTCGTCAAATATCTCGTTTGCTATTCCAAGTATTTCTGATGAATCAACTTTGTCAATTTTATCATAAATTTCTCCGATACTCTCAATCCGGTTGAATATCTGTAAGCTTTTACCGATACTAAGCAACAGGTTTTCATGATTTTCATAGCTGCGGGCAAGGTATCCCTTGATCTGGTTCTTTGCCCTCGTAAGCTGATTGACGCCCAGCCGGACAGTTCTCAGTTGTTTCATTTCCCTGAGAGCTATTGAAAGGCTCTTTTCAAGATTCTTTATTTCTGTGCCGAAGTAGATCAGAAATATCCCGGTGTCGGTGTAAGGGTTATATGATGATTCTACATTATATGCGAAACCGTTTTTCTCCCTCAATGATAGGTTTAATCTCGAGTTCAGCCCCTGGCCTCCGAGAATATTATTTAGCAGTATCATACCTGTCCTTCTATCACTGTGTACATCATATGCAATGTTGCCGATTATACAATGAGCCTGCCAGGTGTCAAGGTTTTTTGATATATAAGCTGGATTATATTTCCAGCCTTTTTCCTTTGAGGGTAAAATCGGTCCGGATCTGATGTCGGAAAAATACTGTTCGAAGAGTTTCACCAGTCTTGACCAGGAGATGTTACCCACCGAGCAGAAAACCATTTCTTCAGCGATGTAACTCCTACTGATAAATTCCATAATCATTTCTCTGTTGAATGACCTTACTGATTCGTATGTTCCAAGAATATTTCTGCCGATTGACTTGCCATCAAACACTATCTCTTCGAAGTCATCGAAAATAAGTTCGGCGGGATTGTCCTTATATGAGTTTATTTCCTCAATGACGACATCTTTTTCCTTTTCGATCTCCTTCACTGGCCAGACTGAGTTGAAGGCAACGTCACTTATTATTTCTATTGCCCTGGCATAATGGGTATTCAGGAATGAAGCATGGATCGCTGTTTCCTCTTTGGTGGTGTAGGCATTGAGTTCACCTCCGACATCTTCCATGCGGCTGAGTATATGATACGCTTTCCGGGTCTTTGTCCCCTTGAATAGCATATGTTCGATAAAATGCGCAATACCATGTTCCCTTTCAAATTCATTACGTGATCCAGTATTTATAATGAGTCCGCAGTGAGCCACCAATCCCGGTACCGGGTGGTGAACAAGCCTGATCCCGTTTTTCAATGTATGATAGAGCAGTTCCATATATTACGATCAGGGGGCAAAGTTACGCATAGGTAAAATGATTCCCAACGGAAATTTTTCAGTGAAACTATTTGCTAAACAGGAATTGGGTTATATATTTGCAATCCCAAACTAAGGTGCCATAGCTCAGTAGGTAGAGCAACGGACTGAAAATCCGTGTGTCCTTGGTTCGATTCCGAGTGGCACCACTGGAAAAAGAGCGAGAGTGAGAGTGAAAGCGTGATTGCTCGAACGAACACTCTCGATCTTTTTTCCACACACACAGAGTTAGTTAAAATGGATGGATTTTATGTATATGCCATTGTTAGCGAGAAGGATGGGGTGATATATGTTGGAATGGCGACAGATTTTGAGACAAGGTTAAAAGAACATAATTCGGGAAAGTCTAAATATACAAGCGGGCATATACCCTGGAGGCTATTTTATACAGAAATGGCAGGTGATGCACAATTGGCAAGAGAAAGGGAAAAGTATTTTAAGACTGCAGCGGGCAAGCGTAGGTTAAAAGCAATACTGAAAGAATTAAAATAGGTCCTTGGTTCCCTGCCTGCCTGCTGACGCAGTCAGTCAGGCAGGGATTCCGAGTGGCACCACTGGAAAAAGAGCGAGAGTGAGAGTGAAAGCGTGATTGCTCGAACGAACACTCTCGATCTTTTTTCCACACACACAGAGTTAGTTAAAATGGATGGATTTTATGTATATGCCATTGTTAGCGAGAAGGATGGGGTGATATATGTTGGAATGGCGACAGATTTTGAGACAAGGTTAAAAGAACATAATTCGGGAAAGTCTAAATATACAAGCGGGCATATACCCTGGAGGCTATTTTATACAGAAATGGCAGGTGATGCACAATTGGCAAGAGAAAGGGAAAAGTATTTTAAGACTGCAGCGGGCAAGCGTAGGTTAAAAGCAATACTGAAAGAATTAAAATAGGTCCTTGGTTCCCTGCCTGCCTGCTGACGCAGTCAGTCAGGCAGGGATTCCGAGTGGCACCACAACCTTGTATCGCAGACCGCTGTAAATTAATAACATGCAACGGTCTTTTTTCCTCCGTGACGGCATTAGTCCTGCTTTTTTCAACGAACTATTTGTCAGTGCTATTCAAGAGCATCCAGAGGGCGGACTCCAATTTTCATTGGACCGTATTCAGGTGAAGCCGACATGAAGATGTCAGAAATTCTTTAAGATATAGTTTTCTATCCGTTTGCGCATGTTCTGGAAATAGGTCTCATCGAAAGAGAATATAGTTATTTTAACCAGAAAGTTATTATCAATTTCCTTAACTAGTTGAATTTTTGGTTCATTTTTCAAAGTAGCCCAGGGGAGAGAGTAAATATATTTTTTTAAATTTTCAGTGATTTTATAGAAAGGCTGTTTACCTGGAATGGTGATTTCAAAACTGTAATTTAGAACTGTATCACTTATATTCCTTGGAGAACCTGTAATTCCCAGAAGAGCAGAATAGGGTATGAGTATCAGCTTACCCTTTTCAGTTTCAATCTCAATATTCCTGTAATGAAATTTTTTGATCTCTCCTCTGATTTCCCCAACTTCAATTACGTCACTTATTAAAAACTGATTTTCAGATTTGAATACCAGGCCTGCAACGAAATCACGAAAGGCAAACCTTGAATACCAGTAAAATAGCAACGATAAAAATATAAACAAGAGGGCTGAAAAAACAATATTATGTTTAAGGAAGAAGACTGCAGAAGTCAGAAGATAGACGAACCATATAATCCCTTCAACAATTGTAAAATACTTTCGGACTCTGTTAATATTAAATATCCTGTGGGAAATCAGAGGGATTATAATCCTGAAAAGATATAATATTATAAATATACCTGCTGTAAGTACTAAAAACAAGGAAATGAGATACCCTTCTGATATATATTCTGAGAGATCCATTAAATATAATTTTTATTTACAAGATACTGACTTAAAACAGGATACCAGTATATGTTTATTTCGTACACATCGATATGCAACCTGTTTACTATTCCCATCCGATACAGGAACTGTAACTCTCTTTCCACAACCTGTGGCTCTATTTCCAGGACAGAGATTAATCGTTTCAGGGTAATTTGGCGATGAACGAGTAGTTGAATAATCAGGAGTATTGTATTTGGCTGAAACTTATTAATAAAATCGATATGTGGCATCTCAATTGGTTCAATTGTGAGACTGTTTTTGTCAACTTTATTAATACTGCTTATCCATGTCGAAAGTGCAACTCCGGGATTTCCATTGGAAAACTTGTAAATCTTTATATATAAATCGGCAAGTTTTGTAACACTCAGTTCATATTCCCTTTTGTTTTTGTAAATAAGATCCAGACCTGCACCATGGTGCCTGAGTGTTATCATCTCTTTCATTGATTTGACCGACATGGGATTTAACTTTATTACCCCGAGGAGATAGCTGCTCAACGGTAAAAGCTTGTCAATTAGTTTATAAGCATAGGTATTAACGTTAAGGATGAAAAAAAAGCGATTCCGGTATAATGAAATAATTCTCAGAATGTTATCCAGTATAATAAGGCCGTCTTCAGTGCGTTGCCACCACAATTCAATATCATCGAAAATTAAAATTGAATCCTGGGGCAACAATTCAAAAATAGAATCAGAGTAATTCTCCTGTTGAAATGTTTCAGTAATTATATCCTCAAATATCTTTAAATCAGTACTGCCTCCTGACGGAGGATTTAAAAATACAACCCTCCCCGAACGATTCCATCTATGAGCTAAAATATATGACAGGAATGATTTACCGCTGTGGTGATCACCGGTTATCAGCAAGACTCCTTCATTTAAATTGCGGGATTGTGAAAAGATGATCTCAGATTGTTCTGTTTCTTTTGTCAATGGAACCCAGAAATCTTTATGAAAAGCCTGTCTGATAGGGAAAAGTTGCTTATAGTAAAATGGAATCTGTTTAAGAATATCCGGTGAAGGTTTTATTTTCTTGCTTATTTCCAGAAACTGATTGCTCATGCCTGGTGTATTACCATCCTTTTGCATAATCCTGGCATAAGAAATAGCCTGAGTTTTTCCATATTTGAATCTAACCGCCTGCTCTGAGTACCTGTTTATGAAATCCCGGGATCTCTTTTTCAACCACGAAATATTTTCTTGCTCAGCCTGACTGTGAATATAATGTTTAAGTTGACCTCCCTGCTTTGTTATACCATAAAGAGTCAGATGACCAGAAATTTCTGATTTAAGTCCGGAAACCTGTGAATAATACTTCTCAAAACTCCTTAATATCTCGTCCCTGGAGTTTGATATTTTATTGATCTGGTTGAGCAGAAAGTTATTAAGAGAATAAATCTCTTCATTATCCTTATTCGAAAATTCATTAAATGTAAGAAGGTATGATAGATAATATTCTTTTGTTTTAATTAATTGCTCATCAATAAACTGCCGCAATGCAATACCATATTGATTAAGCTGAACTGAGATCTTGTTTTCAATCAAAGATTCCACCATTTGAGAAAAGTAGATTTTAACGGCCTTTATATCATCAAGCTTGTTTTCAGAAAAATCATTGAAGCTGATTTCATCCATCAAGGTCATTTCTGTTGGAAGGAGGGGAAGAATGCGGCTTATTTTTCTTACCGTGGCAGTATTTAAAGTGCTAATTTTCTTCCTGAGCATATCATTGGATGGAAAGAGATTTTCGATTCCGGTCTCTTTTTGTTTTCCTGATTCAACCATTTCATTGAGGGAGCCAATAAGTATATTAAGTTTATCGGTTATTTCATTCGAAATGAAATTATTGGTGTTTCTTATTATCTCATTTAGTTCATAATTTACAACATTATCAAACTGCAATAACCAATTTTCAGCTTCATTGGCATTAAGCAATAACGTAAGGTTTGAAAAGTATGATTCAGCACTTTCATTTAATTTGCTTTGAATAACTTTTATTTTGCTGGTGTTATCTTTTTGGCCTGAAAAATAATAAACAGTTTTTAATGTATCAGCGATCCTGACTGAAGCATTGATTTCTCTTGTCAATGCATTCGAATAATATGCAGAAAGTTTTATCGGGAGGTTCTTGAGAAGCAAATCCAGTTCATCAACTTTTCTTAAAAAAGTTTGTCGGGTTTCGCTGATATTTATCGAAGAAAGATCCTTCTCTGATGATAATTTCCTGAAACTGTAATATTCTGATGAAATTCTTTTCAGTAGTTTTTGCAACTCTTTTAAGAAGAAGAATGTGGTTTTAACTGTTTGTTCAAAAGTCTCTATAAAATTCTTATAGACTGCCGTATGCAGATCATAATAATAAGCCTTAAAAGCAAAAGGAACTTGCAGGTGATCTTGTTTTTTCTTAAGGAATCTTTTAAACTTTTTAAATAATATAAAACCAGGAAGATCGCCTTTTAGCACTTTGAATTCTCCGGATGAAAAATAAAGTATTAATTGATCAGGGACCTGATCCATGATATTTTTCTGCCCTAAATCATATTCTTTTATTACAGTATCCAGCAAGGTCTTTAACTGTTCGGTTTGCCCACTTTTAAATTCTGAAAGCCTGGTATTCAGGAGGTTAAAAAATCCCTGGAGATTATTTGCAACAAAACGACTAATCCGTTCATCAGACAAATGATTGATATTAAGGTCAAGTGTATCAAAATTTTCAATTAACTTCTCCCTGAGCTCATTCAGGAAATTGGAAAAACTGTCTTGCTGGACAAGGATAAAAACCTGATAAGTTGTCTTGTAATTATTTAATATTTTCAGTGACAATTCTCTCAAGAGATCGTTTAACTGATTATGAGGTGATGGATTAAAGTCTATTTCTTCAGGAGCGGATGTTTCGGCCGAAGTTAATCCGGACACTGATTTTTGATCTTTGCTTACGCCCAGGCTCAGTTCAGTAAAGCCAGAAGATGCCTTAATAAGAACTACAGTACCGATTTCCCTGAGTAAAATATTTGTCTTCTCAACATAGTCATCTTCATCTGTTTCTTTGATTTCAGGAATTTCTACAAATACAATATCAGCGCTTCGTGATTCGGTACGGATTATATCGTAAATTGCCTTATGTTCAATCTGGTTATTAATAACTTTAACTTCTGCATCGAGCCTCATGGATGCCAATATCTCGTCAGCACGATGATGAATATATGAGTCTTTATCATTTTCAAAATTTACAACCAGCAGACGTATTCTGGCTTTTTCCCAATATATAGAAGTAATCATAAGTTTTGCCAGGGTCAAAGCAAGATTACCGTCATTGCCTTCACCCTGCCACCAGATATCTATCTGTTGATATTTACCATACCCATACCTTTTATCATAATCGATAAGCAGGATATTATAATCGAGCTCGTCCATGATCGTTAACAGCTGCTGAAACCGTTTAGGGTTCTTGGTTTGCCTTGCCCAGCCTAAAATGATAGTATTGGGTTCGATACCTGAGAATCCGTAAGTACGGGCAATAGTTTCAATCCCTTCATAAATATCCTTACATGTTTGCCTTCGGGTAAATATCCCCTGAGTATCTTCATCCCTGACTAATTGTTGCTGCTTAAGTTTTGGAAACAATACCTTGGCTGAAGGTGCCTCTATTAAATCAAAATTGGATAGAAATCCGAATTTTCCCACAAGTGATTTTCCAAATTCTATCAGATAAGGACGAAATTCGGAACCTCCACTGAAAAGGATAATATTAGGTTGCCAGTTCCTCTCTTCAATGGTTCTTGAACTGAGGCGATGGAGACCTCTTCTAACAACTGAGTTCCAAACACTCTGCCAGACATCCCCAAAATCGAGGTTTAGGTGCTTCTTTTTCAAAATGAAATAGATACAACCCATAATGACAAGGGAGGCCAGCATCGAAACAAAGTCGAGTTTGAACATTATGCCAAAAGCAAATAAGAAACCAGCTACTCCAAAAATCCGTGATACTTTAAAAGAAGGTCTGAAGTCTGTACTGGCCCAGCTCTCGAGTATATAGGCCAGATTAATAAATCCATACGAGGCCAGGTAAAACATTGTGACTATCCCTGCAATTAAATTCAATTCCCCGATCAATATGCCTCCTTCGGCAATCAGAAAGATAAATATGAGTGCATTTCTGGGCTCGTTACTGGCCCCATATCCCTTTCTGAAAATCCCGGGCATCACCTTATCCTTCGAAAGTGCCTGTAAAATTCTTGGTCCACCAAGAATTCCTCCAAGAGCTGATGAAAGTGTTGCTCCCCAGATGCCGGCAAAAAGAAGTGCAGGAATCCATGAAACTTTTTGCAGGATGTTGGTATCATTTATCAGATAGTCTCTTTTTACGAAGAAGGCTAATGAAATTGCCAGTAACATGTAAACTAAAAATCCAACTGCGATAGCAAGGATAGTTCCAAGGGGAATGCTCTTTTTCGGATCTTTAAGATCTCCTGACATAGCTACTCCTGCAGTAAAACCTGTTACTGCAGGGAAAAATATAGCAAAAACCATTTCTAATGATACATCGCCTTCAGCAATACCGAGGAGCGGTTCTGCAGGCGCTAATTCAGGATGAATAAAATAACCTGCAAAGATTGAAACAAGCGAAAGGAGGATGGCACCCAGGATCAAAAATTGTGCTTTGATAGCCAAAGAAGTGCTGATAAAAGCGAGGATCACCAGGATAATTATTACTGCTGTTCCAACAATTCGATAACCTTCAACACCCGGTTGCAGATTCAAAAATCTGGCAACAAAAGGAATACTAAGAAAACTCTCAGCAAAGCCGATAATGTATAATGAAATGCTTAAAGCTGTTCCTAGAAACAGAGCAATGCCAATTGCACCACCCATAGGCAAACCCAGGGTCCTGGAAAGCATATAGTAGATACCACCGCCTTTTATTTTTTTATCGGTGGCTATGGACGCAATAGATAGTCCGGTTGTAACTGAAATAATATGGGCAACAAGAATTATTCCCACTGCAGCAATCAATCCGGCCTGACCTACAACCCATCCTAAACGCATGTACATTATCACACCAAGAATTGTAAGTAAAGAAGGTGTGAAAACACCAGCGAAAGTACCGAACTTATTTGTCTTAGCCATTTAAGCCTAATTTAGCAAAAATTTGCAGAACAACCTTTCATCTGACCGATAAAATCTGAATCCCCAACCTTTGTAATTATTTACATTTGTAATACATAGTTGTGATGAGCTCTTCCCTTCTTTAACTAAACCCAAAAGCAGAGAATCCGGGATTCATTTTCTTTTTTCAATGAACTCATCAGAAGTTAAATCGCCTGATGAACTGTGTAGCCTGATTGAGTTACATTTTTCTTTCCAGTTTCTATATTTTTTATTGTATTAGAAATTGCCCGGTTTTCTGGTTTAGATGGCAGCGACTTTCAGGGGAGAGGTCACTTAAAGCAGCGTTTCAGATGGTTTTTACGTATTGAATAAAGATATGGGTTTATAACCAATAGTGTTTTCAATTAATTTTTAAAGCCATGAAAATAATAAATAGCATTTTGTTTTTAAGTCTTATCTTATTAACAGGAATATTTAGCTGTGAAAAAGCTACTGACAAAATTGATTTTACATTGGATGACATATCAGAGGACAAATATTATGATTCCGAAATATTCGATGAATCAAATCTTGATATCTATGGAAAATGGAAGTTGTATAGTGTATCAGGTGGAATTCATGGTGACGGTCATGAATTAAATCTTGATTATTTAGAAGTACATAAATTTGGGATTTATGGATTCATCAGAGATGGAAGCATCCTTGAGTTTGGCAGGATTAATATTAATGACCAAGTGAATGAGGATTTGCTAATTAACTTTATGCCTGATGATAATTCAGAAGTATTTATGAATGATTCTGAAAAGTATATTAATTTTATTGGAAATGATACCATAATTCTTGATTCACCATGTTGCGACAGGTATAATTATCATTTCAAACGAATCTTGAACTAGGCTGAAAGAATTTGAAGATGAATCATATGATCGAATAATGTCATTCATATCAGATTTGTAGTTCTGGTGGCTGCGCGGAACTGCGTCACTTCCCCGATAGATCTGGCAGGCTGTTACTTGTCTCGCTCTCACACTCCCTCACACACACACGGGATATAATAAAAAATGGCCGGATTTTATGTATATGCCCTTGTCAGTGAAAAGGATAGTGAAAATATTTACCATTCGGAACCTTGTTACCTCCTGTATTACTTTATTCATATCGCAACGCTTCCACAGGATTCCTGGTCGCTGCCTTCCAGCTTTGCCAACTAACCGTGAGTAGTGCGATTCCCAGTGCCATTATTCCTGCCAAAGCAAATATCCACAAACTCAGGTTGGTTTTGCAGGCAAAGTTTTCGAGCCACTTACTCATTACCAGCCAGGCGACAGGGCATGCAATAATAAAGGCAATAATTACCCAGCGAATAAAGTCTTTGTTGAGCAGGAATATTACTTCGCCAATTTTCGCGCCGTTAATTTTTCGTATACCGATTTCTTTTCTTTTGAGTTCGATCACAAAAAGAGATAGCCCGAACAAACCAATACAGGAAATAAAAATGGCAATAAAAGAAAAGTATT
>CAZQRQ010000021.1:0-43046 GCA_964595725.1 uncultured Rikenellaceae bacterium
TCAAAAAACAAGGCAAGGACGTATGATGTCTGGGAATTGGTACCGATCCTGCCGACAGGCGTAATGTATTCATTTATAAATACTTCTTTTATTTTAGCAAAGAGGTCTTCATAGAATTTCCGGTCATCTGTCTTACCAAGTTCCCTGGCTGCGAGCGCAAGTAGCCTCGTCGAATAGGCGTAATAAGCAGTCGCAATGAAATCCTTTTCGGTATGACCGTCAGCTTCCTGGTGATTATTATCAGGTGGATGATAGAACAACCAGTCTCCATATTTGCTACCTCCGTGCCAGATATAAGAATTCCCGGCCTTTTTCCTTATATATTCCACCCAGGCCTTCATGCTCGGATACTGAGTTTCGAGTATCCGCTTATCACCATAGACCAGGTACATCGTCCAGGGAGAAATAACAGCAACATCTCCCCAGCCAGCTGAAGGTGCTGCAGTTGTGGCATTCTGTGCATTAAGCACATCAGGTATCACATCCGGCACTTCGCCGCCCGGCTTCTGATCAGCAGCAATATCATTCATCCATTTAGTAAAGAAAGAAGCAACATTCATATTGAAAGCAGCAGTCCGGCAGAAGACCTGTGCATCTCCTGTCCAGCCAAGTCTTTCATCTCTTTGCGGACAATCAGTCGGGACATCAACAAAATTTCCCTTCATTCCCCACAGGATATTATGCTGCAACTGGTTAACCATTTGGTTTGAACATTCGTATGTTCCTGTTGGTGTCATATCTGAATGAACTACAATCCCTGTAATATTTTCCGGTTTGAGCTCGCCAGGAAAACCGGTAACTTCCACATACCTGAAGCCCATAAATGTGAACCTGGGCTCATACACTTCCTGTCCATTTCCTGCCAGAGTATAATTAATCTGGCATTTTGCGGCCCTCAGGTTTTCAGTGTAAAACTCGCCATATTTATCCATAACTTCAGCATGCCTCAGGATTACCTCGGTGCCCCTTGGACCGGATACTTTAAGCCTTACCCATCCGACCATATTCTGTCCCATGTCAACAATAAGATTTCCCCTGGGTGTCCTGAATATTTTAACCGGTTTAATCTCCTGTATTTTTCTTACCGGCACGCCCTCTGATGCAATAAGATTATCGTTCGGATATTTTCCGATACTCACAGGTAACCAGGCACTTTCATCATATCCTGGTAAATTCCATCCGGTCAGCTTCTTCCTGGCGTCATAAATTTCACCGTTGTAGTTATCGTTGCTTCTTATTGCACCATCATTATATCCTTTCCAGGTGCCATCAGATATGATCAGTTCTTCGGTGCCATCGGTGTATATAATTTTCATCTGGAACAGGAGTCCCAGTCTTTTCCCATAAATATGCCAGTTGTTACCCCATGCAAGAGTTCCTCTGTACCATCCGTCACCAAGAACGGCACCCACAGCATTGTTCCCCCTTACAACCTTTCTTGTGACGTCATATACCTGGTACTGGAGCCTTTTGCTGTACGAAGTCCAGCCGGGAGTAAGTACCTCGTCACCAACTTTGCTTCCGTTGAGGCTCAGCTCATAATAACCATGAGATGTCACATAGATCCTGGCCTGAGCAACCTGCTTTGCCAGGTTGAATTCTTTCCTGAAATGCGGTGACGGGGCATACCTTGCAGTATCGTTTTCCAGCTCTATCCACTTCGCCTTCCAATCAGCCTGTGACAACAGGCCCATCTCAAAAGTTGCAACAGAGCTCCATTTCGATTCTTTTCCATTACCATTCCATACTTTCACTCGCCAGAAATACTTTTCTCCGGATTTTAAAGTTGATCCTCTATATGGAATAAGGACTGATTCGTCAGATTGAACTTTGCCTGATTGCCAGACCATGTTCTTTGATGAGAACCTGTCTTCTGTCGCAACCTGCACGGAATAGGCACTTTGCATTACGTTTCGGCCAGTTCCCACTATTATCCATGAGAACCTTGGTTTTTCAGCACCAATTCCTAGAGGATTTTGTTTGTGTTCGCAGGTGAGCATGCCCGGTGTTATATCCTGAGCCCGGAGACCCGTCAAGAGCATAATTAATACGTAAAAAGCTGTGAATCTTTTCATAACGATGATTCTTTGAAAATGAGTTGTAACATTAAGATAGTTATTATTACATAAAAACCAGTTGCGCAAATTTGAGAAAAAAGCGTGTTAACTTGAAACTTGTCCAGTAAAATCGTTAATTTTATTTCAGATTATTATTAACCTTTAATATACCAGCCTGATAAAATGCATCCGATAGCAGGAATATTCCTTATCGCACTTGGAAGCATTGGTGCGGCAAGTTTCTATGTGCCTTTCAAAAGAGTTAAAACATGGGCATGGGAATCATACTGGATAAGCCAGGGTGTTGCTGCCTGGATAATTGCCCCGATAGTCTTTGCACTTATATTCGTACCGAGAGGTGAACTTTTTGCCATCATACGCGAAGCTCCGTCATCCGCCAAGCTGACGGCAATGTTTTTTGGAGTCCTCTGGGGATTTGGAGGCCTTACCTTCGGGCTTAGCATAAGATATCTGGGAATAGCTCTTGGGCAGAGCATCGCACTTGGATTATGTGCTGCCTTCGGAACTTTAATACCTCCTGTTGTGGCAGGAGATAATCTTTTCGGCTCCACAGCTGGAATACTAACAGTGGTGGGTGTAGCTATTACCGTGGCAGGTATAGCCATTATAGGCTATGCAGGCTCACTGAAGAGTGACGAAATGTCGGAGGATGAGAAAAAAGCAGCTGTAAAGGAATTTGCGCTGAAGAAAGGAATTCTGATAGCGATTTTTGCAGGAGTAATGAGCGCCTGTTTTAATTTCGGATTCGAATCCGGTAAGCCTATTGAGACCATTGCCCTTGCCCATGGGACAAATCCTCTGTTTCAGAAAAATCCCACACTTATTTTCATACTTCTCGGCGGATTCATAACAAACCTTGTCTATTGCGTCTATCTCAATATAAAGAATAAGACTTACAGGGATTATTATACTGTTTCAGGAAGCATCTTCCTGAATAACATCTTCTTTACTTTCCTTGCAGGATTACTCTGGTTTCTCCAGTTTCATTTCTTTGGAATGGGATCGAGTAAGCTGCCCGCCGGGATGGCAGTTTTCGGGTGGAGCATTCTTATGGCACTTAATATAGCTATCAGCAATATCTGGGGAATATTACTTAATGAATGGAAAGGTGTGAGAACAAAAACGATACTGGTACTGATCACCGGGATCATTGTGCTGATAATGTCTACTTTTATCGTTAAACTAGGATAACAGGTCTTATGAAAAGGTTCGGTTTCAAAATGAAGCTTAATCCGGGTATGAAAGAAGAATACATGAAAAGGCACGATGAAATCTGGCCCGAAATTAAATCTCTTCTTAAGGAGAAAGGGATTAAGAATTATTCCATATTCCTCGATAAGGAAACAAATTTCCTGTTTGCATACCAGGAACAGGAGGGTGAATCTTCCTCTCAGGATCTGGGAACAACTGAAATAGTGAAAAAATGGTGGAAATACATGGCTGATATTATGGAGATCAATCCTGATAATTCTCCGGTTACAACACCTCTTGAGCACCTATTTTATATGGAATAACAGTTAATGAATAATTTCTAATGCTATAAATAATCATTTCATGGAAAAATCAAATATTGAGAAAGCATACCAGATTGCAAAAGAGCAGTATGCGGAACTGGGAATTGATACTGACAGGGTAATCTCAGATATGGAATCGGTGAACATCAGCCTGCATTGCTGGCAGACGGATGATGTCGGAGGTTTTGAAAAACCTGACGCTGAGCTGGGGGGAGGAGGCATACAGGTTACAGGAAACTTCCCGGGTAAAGCAAAAACTATCAGTCAGATGAGGCAGGACCTGGATAAGGTAATGAGCCTGCTCCCGGGGAAACAGAGATTGAATCTGCACGCAATATATGGTGAGTTCGAAGGTAAGCTGGTCGATCGCGATGAAATAGAAACAAAGCACTTTCAGGGATGGATTAACTGGGCTAAAGAGAGAAAGATAGGTCTGGATTTTAATTGCACATGTTTCTCACATCCATATGCCGACGATGGTTTTACGCTCGCAAGCAAAAACAAGAAATACAGGGACTTCTGGATTGAACACACAAAAAGGTGCCGGACAATAACTGCAGATATGGGCAAGCAGCTGGGATCACCATCAGTACACAACATCTGGATCCCGGACGGCTCAAAAGATACTCCGGTCGACAGGTTTACACTTAGAAAGATACTGAAGGAATCTCTGGATGAGATTTTTTCAGTTGAATTGCCGGGCAAATACATTAAGGACGCCATCGAGAGTAAATTATTCGGCATTGGTTCAGAATCGATGGTTGTAGGCTCTCACGACTTTTACCTTGGGTATGCAATTAAGAATAATAAGCTGATCACTCTTGATAATGGTCATTTTCATCCAACGGAACAGGTGGGAGACAAAATATCAGCTATACTTCAGTTTGTGGATGAGATACTGCTTCACCTGACCAGAGGAGTAAGGTGGGATTCTGATCATGTGCTGACTGTAAATGATGAGATGATGTTGATAGTACAGGAGATTATCAGGGCAAAGGCACTTAAGCGGGTATATGTAGGGCTGGACTTCTTTGACGCAAGCCTTAACAGGATCGGAGCCTATGTGATAGGTACGAGATCGGCACAGATGGCATTCCTGTATGCTCTTCTTGAACCCCATAACATGCTTCTCGAATTTGAAAATTCAGGCAGGAACTTTGAAAGGCTGGCATACC
This sequence comes from uncultured Rikenellaceae bacterium, assembly GCA_964595725.1. GTDB lineage: Bacteria > Bacteroidota > Bacteroidia > Bacteroidales > VadinHA17 > LD21. Next base: position 4,768 of record CAZQRQ010000021.1, read on the forward strand.
TCGAACTGCTCAAATCGAAACCTTGGGGCGCAGTATATGATTATTATTGCATGATAAATGATGTCCCTGCCGGTGAAGATTATATAAAAGAGATACAGAAATACGAAAAAAATGTTCTGAGGAAGAGATAATCAGTTCATCTCTGTGGTAATAATATTACATTTACACCTTTGGTGCAGAGATGAGATCGGTCTTGTGTTATTGAATAGGAAAGTAAACGAATCAGGTATTTAAATGAAGGAAGAGGTAATTGCAATATATGATATAGGCAAAACCAATAAAAATCTTCTCCTTTTCGACATGGATCTTAACCGGCTTTCGGAGGAGGAAGAGATCTTCGATGAAGTAAAAGATGACGACGGTTTCGAATGTGATGATATCGAGAAGATTGAATCCTGGATCAGGAAAAGCTGTTCAGAGCTGGCAAAGTCGGATAAATACGATCTGCGTGCTGTTAACATTGCTACTTACGGGGCAACACTTGTATACCTTGATACACATGGACGAAGGCTCACACCTCTATATAATTACCTTAAGCCTATTGATGAAGCAATACCTGAGTATCTGTACAGCAAGTACGGAGGCAGAGATGAGTTCAGCAGGCAGACAGCATCTCCTGCTCTGGGAATGCTAAACTCTGGACTTCAGGTGCTATGGTTAAAATTAAAAAAGCCGGATATATTCGCAAAGGTAAAGCACATCCTGCATTTTCCGCAATACCTGTCGTATCTTCTTACCGGGAAGATAGCATCGGAACATACTTCAATAGGATGTCATACAGCAATGTGGGACTTCGACAATATGCAATATCATAAATGGCTTGCAGATGAAGGGATACAGCTTCCTGAACCTTTACCGGTGGATACCCATACAGAAACAGTTATATCTGGTAAAAAAATCCTGGTTGGCACAGGATTACACGACAGTTCTGCATCCCTTGCACCATACTTCAACACCGGGCCGTCCAGATTCCTGCTTGTATCTACTGGCACCTGGTGCATTAATATGAATCCCTTTAATGAAGAAATACTAACAGCAGAAGAACTCTCACGAGACTGCCTTTGCTATCTCAGCATCACAAAAAATCCGGTAAAGTCATCACGCTTGTTTCTTGGGCATTTGCACGACGCTGCTGTAAAGACTATGAGTGAATATTTTAAAATTCATGAAAATTCCTTCAGGCTGGTGAAGCCCGATACGAAGCTGCTTAATAAAATAATTGCAAAGTACGAATCGGAAGCAGTTTTTATCGATTCTTCTAATATGGTGCCCGCATTGGTTGAAGATCCCGAGTTATTTGTCTTTGACAACTTCATAGAGGGATACCATAAATTGATGATCGAACTGTCAGATCTCACGGTCCAGGCTGTGCAACTTGTCATCCCTGAAAATGATGATATTGAAATAATCTATATAACAGGAGGTTTTTCAAAGAATCCTCTTTTCATACGGCTTGTCGCCAGCTCATTTCCGGACAAGAAGGTGTTTACTTCAGAGATTGGAAATGCTACAGCACTTGGTGCAGCTTTAATAACCATCAGCTCGTTATCAGCCGACAGTCAGGTAACACCGGATATCGGACTGATTGAAGTAAAATACTGATTAAACCACCCCGTTATGTTCAACTTTTCAGGCTTATTTGAAATATTCTGGCGATTCAGCCTTAATATAGCTGTAATTATGGTTCTTGTGAGATGGTTGTATTATACCAGAACCAGAAAAAAGAACTATCTTTTCACCTACATACTTATCTCAAGCATCGTTTTTCTTCTTTGCTACCTTCTTGAAAATGTGACACTCCAGGTCGGATTTGCTCTTGGCTTATTTGCTATATTCGGCATAATCAGATACCGGACCAATGCTATCTCCATAAAGGAAATGACGTATTTGTTCCTGATTATTGGAGTTTCGGTGATTAACTCACTGGCTGATGTTACAATAAATATTGCTGAGATCCTTTTTTCAAATGCTGTAATAATTGCTGTTACTTTCGGGCTTGAAAAAGTATGGCTCATCAGACATATTGAAGAGAAAACGATCGTTTATGACCGGCTTGAGCTTATCAAACCGGAACGATACGATGAGCTGGTTAATGATATCAGGGAAAGAACAGGGATAAATAAAATTACAAGGATAGGGATCGGGAAAATAGATTTTCCTAGAAATCAGTGTAACCTTAAAGTCTATTTCGATATACCGGGAATCCCTGATGATGAGACAAATTCGATGGAAAACATTCAGGATGATGACGATTAGAAGGCTTCTGCCTGTTATACTTCCGATCCTGCTTGTTTTTCAGAACTCTTATTCTCAGGAAAAGGATTTTGGCTTGTGGTACGGCTTCAATGCTGAGATGGAACTGGCCAAAAAACTAGAGATTGACTTCTGGGGAAACTTGAGGACGTTCCGGAATGCATCAAAAATCGACGAAGGATATGGTGAAGCAGGTCTGACTTATAAAATCCTGAAGAATTTATCGATCGGTGGAAAATATCGTTTCACAATGCAACTGGAAGATGATGATATTTACCATCCAAGGCATAAATGGATCGGGGATATTAAGGCCAAAACGGAGTTGGGCCGTCTTGAATTCACCGGCAGGATTCGTTTTCAGAGGCAGGATAAAACTTACTTTGAAGATGAGGATGACGAAATTCCTGACTATTATACCAGGTTTAAGCTTAAGACAGAATATAAAACTCCCTCATTCCCAATTAATCCGTATGCTTCATTTGAAACATTCAGCCGCGTATTTGAGCAGGCTGACATGACAATAGAAAAATACAGGCTGGGAATCGGCTTTGAATATAAGATCGGTAAAAGACAATCGGCAGAACTCGGATATCTCTTCCAGAGGGACCATCAGCCACACCTGTCAGACATAAGCATAATTGAACTTAGCTACAATCTGAAGCTATAGAGCATCCGCCTGTACTCAATATTTTTTTTGTTAAACATCAGTATACCTTTTCACCTATGGCAGCTTTTAACCTGTAAACACTTGCAGTATAGTCAATAATGGCCTTCATAAGCATAAGCCTGCTTTCTGATACTGCATTATTGGAATCCAGCAGATCCAGGTTAGTTATAGTGCCTGATTCAAAACTCACCTGTGCCAGGGAAAATGCCTTCAGGGCCTGCTCCAGCTGCAACCTGAACTGGCTGATCTTTTCATATGCAGCATCCATGTATGCTTCAGCTTCCTTAATCTCGCTTGTAATTACCCGTTTGGAAGTCTCAGTCTCGTAATTAATTGCATTAATTGAGGATTGCGCCTGAAGCAGATTGTACTTTGTCTTTGAACCGTCATACAGAGGTATCCTTACTCCGACACCAACAACATAGTTAGGTTTGATCTTGTTGAGCTCAGGTACATACCCATTCTTTGCACCACCGGTCGCCATTAAACTTATAACAGGCCTGTTCATCGTTTTCAGGAGATCATACTTAAGTCCTGCAACTGAAGCTTTCATTTCATTCAATAATATTTCATTCCTGTTATGGAATGCATACGATATCAGTGAATCCTTCGAAACTACCGGTACTTCAACTGAAAAATCATTGCTGACCACTGGTATATTATTATCAGGCAAACCAAGAAGAGAATTCAGGCAAGCCTGCTGATATTTTAGTGCAGCTTCTAGATCTACCTTCTGACTGTTAACGGCTGATATTTTCACTTTTGTTGATAACACCTGGTACTCCGTTGCGGAGCCGGTAGCCAGCTTTGTCTCGATATATTTCAGGTGCTCTCCCAATGATATCAGCTGCTGCTCTTTGATCTGTATTACAGACTGAAGAAATGCAAGAGTGAAATAGTTATTGATAGTTGCAAGAGCAAGTCTCTGCTTAGCCTGTTCAAGCATCTGTTCACCAACTGCCTTGTTTTCTGTTTCAACTGCAATATTTTGCTTCGTTCTGCCAAAATCATAAATAGTCTGCCTGTAGTTAATTGCTGCCGAATAGTTATTTTCCGGGAAAAGTTGAAAAGTACCCATAGATGGTATTGTCAGCTTTATTACAGGTCCCATATTCGAATAATTGACGGCAGCATCCATTTCCGGATTGTAGCCGGTCCTCGCCAGGCCGATACGTGCATCCGCTGCCTCTATAGCCTCATTAACCTCCTTTATCGTTGGATGGTCCCTAATAACTTCGGCTATTATATCATCCAGCCTCAGGGAATCAACTTGATAATGTGACACATAGGTACAAGGAGATGTAAATGCCCGGTGACAGGCCATCAGCAGAACCACTGAAAGGATTGCCGTTTTCTTAAGTATGTTGCTGTTCATGTTGAGTTGGAATATTTTGAAGTTTTCTTTTTTTATTTCGCAGGAATAAAATGGGTATACCACCAATAAGAGTAATTACACCGGCAAGCAGAAAGTCATCATTTATACCCTGGATATAAGCCTGCTTGGTAAGGTTGGAATATAGTAAGGCCTGACCCTGACGTGCGGCATCAGACGGGGAGCTGCCAGCCTGATGAAGGGCATATGACCTGATGTTTGCAAGTGTTCCGGTATATGCTGGAGAATTTACATTAATGGAGCTCCCATAATCCTGGATATGATAACTTACCCTCGACGTCAGGAGAGTCGCCAGGATCGCTACTCCAAGGCTTCCTCCTAGCTGGCGGATTGAATTGGTAATTCCGGATGCCTGGGCCATCTTCTCGCGTGGTATCTCGAGAAGCGAAATAGTACTCAGGGCTGTGAACATAAGTCCCATTGCAAACCCCCTGATATAAAGCGAAATCATGATATACCTCAGTTCAGTAAGATGAGAGAGCCTGGAGTTAAGGAAAAAACTGAAGGCCATCAGAATCACACCAACTAAACTGGGCAGCTTAGGATTGATTTTATCAGAAATCCTGCCTGAAATAGGGGCAACTATACCCTGTATTATCCCAACAGGCAGAAAAACACTTCCAGCCTGTAAGGCGGTATATCCGAGACTGTTCTGAAGATAGACCGGCATCAGGAAAGTACTTCCGAACATCCCAATGGAAAAAATTATCATGATGATATTTGCGATTCCGAAATTATGATCGCTGAGCAACCTGAGATCAATCAAAGGTTCTTTGACTGTCAGTTCTGTCGTAATAAAGACCACAAGTGCAATCAGAGCTATTGCTGCAAATGCCAGGATATATGGTGCATGCCAGCCGGCAGAGTTGGTTGCCGAATTTCCCTCCGAAAGTGCGAAAAGGGAAAGCGGGAGAAAAATAGTAATCGAAATAAAGCCAACAAAATCAAATTTTCGTATCCGCTTGTTCTTATACTCTGCCTGGATAATAATAGTTGCAATCATTGCAACTATTCCTATTGGAATGTTTACATCAAAAATAAGCTGCCAGTTGAAGCTGTCAATGAGAAATCCACCAATCAGCGGGCCAAAAGATATTGAAGCTGCTGCTGCAATTGCCCAGAAACCAAGGGCAACACCCCTCTGACTGGGAGGAAACTCCCTTGTTATAATAGCCATGCCAAGAGGCTGTATTGTCCCTGCACCAAGACCCTGTATAACCCTTGATGTAATAAGCATATTCTCATTTACCGACATACCGCAAAGCATTGAGCCAAAAGTGAACAGGAATAAGCCGGTGAAATACATCCTCTTATAACCGAACTTATCAGCAAGCCATCCTGATGTTGGCAGCATGACCGCCATGGATAACATGTACGCAGTTATGACCCATTCTATTTTATCGAGTCCTACACCGAAAGAAGCCATTATTTTTGGAAGGCCCACATTTACTATCGTGGCATCAAGAACAGCCATAAAGGTCCCCAGCATAACATTAGCCAGCAATATCCACTTATAAGACTGATGCTTTGGATGAAAAGCAAGATTATTTTGCCTGATGTATTTTCTAATCCGGTGTGATGGAGTCCTTTTCTTATTCATCCTTTCACCTGATAATTTTAACCACCGATGACATCCCCGACAGAATATTAAAACCCGACAGATCTTCTCCATTTTCAGTCCTGTCGATCGATATCCTGACAGGAATTCTCTGGGTTACCTTCGTAAAGTTACCCGATGCATTGCTCGGAGGTATGAGTGAGAATACAGATGCCGTACTGGATCCTGTCAGGAAGACCTTCCCATAAAATTTTACTCCCGGAAAGGCATCAATGGTAAATTTCACGTCCTGGCCTTTATGTACATCACCGATCTTTGTTTCCTCCAGGTAGGCCACTATCCACTTCTCTTTATTATCAGTAATGGTGAAGACAGATTGGCCCGGTGATATCACATCGCCAGGCAACAGCCACCTCTTTGCCACTATCCCGTCAATAGGAGAGTACAGCATCGTATTCCTGAGTTGTGCCTCAATAACCTTTATCTGTGCTTCAGCAGACTGAACAGCAGCCCGTGCAGTACTAATCTGAGCCATAGAAACATCAAGCAGTGCCTTTGAAGATTCAAGCTGGGCCTTTGCTGTCTCATATGCTGACCTTATATGATCATACTGCTCCAGTGTTATTACTCCTCCTGACATTTGATTTTCAGCTCGTTTTAGATCATTCTCCGCACGCCCGAGATTTATCTCAAGTACCCTGATACCTTTCTCGTCAGACCTGTATTTTATCTCCGACTGATTCAGTACTGACAATGCCTGTGACCTTAACGCAACTGACTGGTTCTTCTGGGCAGCAAGATCAGTGCTGTCCAGAACTGCCAGAAGCATACCTTCATTAACGGCATCCCCCTCTTCTGCATAAATGGCGGCAATCCTGCCCAGCATCCTGGAACTGACAGTCACGTTATCGGCATCCACATGTGAATCATCTGTTGTTATGTATCTTGAATAATCGCGATACCAATATATGGCACCTGCAAGCACAATTATTATAATAACAGCCAACGGTATATATACCTTAAGTTTTCTTGTTATGGATTCGTGTTTCATAAGGTCTTAGAATTACTTTGATTTACTTATTTTGTTTATTATTATGCGTCTTTACTTATGCCCCTGCTGAATATCCTGGAAAATTCTATTGTTTTCCTGCGAAGTTCATCATATTCATCCTCTGAGATATACAACATATTGATCTTGGTGTTGACCATAGATATTCTCAAACCCCTCAGAACATCCAGGTATATTGAAGCCACCAGGGCAGAATCAATTTCAACGAATACATCATCTTTTTTACCTTTTTCAAGTATGCCGGTTATTATCTCCCTCTCTTTTTCCCTGAAATTGCTGAAAGTATCCCGGAAAGCAGGCCTCAGGCTGTAATAATACTCAGCCCTTAACATACTTAGATTCAATAGATTTCTGAAAAATGAAAGCCGACGGCTTGCATAGTCAATTAAAAATTCATCAGGCCTGTTAATCTTTGAAATGAGATTCTCAAGACCGGAAAGAAATTCTGCCTGCTCCTTTTCCACAACAGCAATATACAGGCTCTCCTTATCTGGAAAATAGTAGTATAACGATGCTTTTGAAAGGCCCAGTTCATTTGCAATCTCCCTCATACTGACTTTCTCCAACCCGTATATACCGAATAGCTTCTGAGCGGCACCGATGATGGTGTCCTTTTTTTCTGGTTTAAAGTTCAGTTCATCCTTGTTTTTCACCCGTTAAATTTTATTCTGTTTAATGTACAAAACAAACTAACTGACCATTTTGTTTGAAAGGTCAAAATTATATAAATTACCTTATGCCACAACATCCCGCATAATTTTTTATTTTTATATCAATATTCATTATTATAAAAGCTATGAAAAATAACCATTTGAGGCTGGTGTCTGTTTGTATCATTCTTGTTTTTATACAATTTTCAGCTGTTGAGGGCCAGGCTGATATATCGCGGCAATGGCCTGGTTACAGGGGCTATATGATTTCAGGAGTACTTGACAATGCGAATCTGCCCCTGGATTTTGACTTTGGGAAAGGCACAAATATAAAATGGAAGGTTGCGGTACCTGGACTGGGTCTTTCCAGTCCGGTGATTTGGGACAACAAGCTGTTTATTACCACAGCCGTAAGTAAATCTGACAATTCAGGTTTTAAGCCAGGTATTTATGGTGATGTTGGCTCTGTAAATGATGAATCTGAACATGAATGGAAGGTAATATGTTACGATAAAAATAATGGAAATATGATATGGGAAAGAACCTCAACTACCGGGGTCCCGGCGATTAAAAGACATCCCAAATCATCTCATGCGAATCCGACAGTTGCCACAGATGGTAAACATGTTGTTGCATTCTTTGGCTCGGAAGGTCTGTACTGTTACGATATGGACGGTAAGCTGATCTGGAAAAAAGACTTCGGTATTCTCAAATCTGTATTTTTCACAATGCCTGAGGCTCAATGGGAATTCGCCAGTTCACCCATAATTTATGACGGGAAGGTGATAATACAGTGCGATGTGCTTGAAAATTCATTCATTGCTTCATACGATGCGGATACAGGCAGGGAAGTATGGAAAACATCCCGTGATGAATACCCGGGATGGTGTACTCCCAATATATACACAAATAACGGAAAAACGTGTATTGCTGTAAATGGTTTTAAACACAGAGGCGGGTATGATTTTGAAACAGGTAAGGAGATATGGAGGATGGCAGGTGGCGGTGATATCCAGATCCCATCACCTGTTATTGGAAAGGATCTCGTGTTTTTTAACAGCGCACATGGACGAAGTTCGCCTATAATGGCAATAAAGACCAGCGCCTCGGGCGATATCACTCTAAAAGAGGGTGAAACGTCGAATACATACGTTCAGTGGAGCATTCCAAGAGGGGGATCGTACATTCATACAATGCTTCTATATCGTAATAAGCTCTACAACGTGAACTGGAACGGAATGGTTCAATGTTACGACCCTGAAACAGGTAATGAGATTTATACTGGTAAGCTGGGCAGGACAAACAGTTTTACGGCTTCACCTGTAGCCTCAGACGGTAGAATTTATATAGTTGATGAAGAAGGCAATATCTTCATTATCGGCGATGGGAATACATTCCAGGTGCTTGCTGAGATACCGATGGGGGAGAATTGTACAACTGCACCTTCTATAACAGACGGGATGATATATTTCAGAACCCAGAACCATCTTTACGCAGTAGGAAAGAAGTAAGAGATGTCTTTTACTCAGTGCCCTCTATAATCTCCGTAAAAATAACGTATTAAAACGCTATAATATGCAATATAGCGATTAAAATTCGGTGAATGATCTTAAAACTTAAAGCAGACGAGTGCACGGAGGAAATCCGCAAGGTGTTTCCTATTCTCTTCTCAGGGCTGATATTACCGGTGCTGCCGCTATGTTCCGTGTGACAAAAAGAAGCGTGACTGCACCGGCAGCGAAAATGGCTGCAGCAACAACTGTAATAAAAAGCCATGGCATTTCAGAACCACTCCTTACCGATGGCAGCGTGGCCATAATTGCAGAGAGTATTCCTGTAAAAAGCCCGGCAAGTAATATGATTATCTGTTCCCTGAATATCATCCGTTTGATATAGCCTATAGAAAATCCTGTTGCAAGCATGAGGGCAAATTCCCGTTTTCTGACCTGGTAATTCCTCATAAGAACAAATCCCAGCCCGAAAACGCCTATAAAGACACCGAGAGCACCAAGTATTTCAAAAACTGACAGGTATGTATTGGTTACTTCAAAGAATGAAGCAAGCTTATCCCTGGCAGGCTCCACAAATACACCAAAAACTGAAAATCTTGATTCAAGCAGTTCTCTGCTTTTATCCATCTGGCTGTCAGGACCATCAGCCAGGAAAACCGAATACCCTGATATTGAAGGATAAAACCTGTCAAAATTATTCTCACCTATAAGAACATAGCCCTGGAACAGTGATGATTTAAGGCCGGCAGCCATTATTATGTTAAGTCTTTGACCATTCTCTGTTTCCATTATAAGGGTATCACCTGTTTTGAGCATCAGTCCCCAGTCAAGAACGGTCTGGTCTGCAATGCCATATATTGTCCCGTTCTCGGCAGGTCTTGTCAATAGTTCCCATTCATTACCGGTAACCTGCTTCTCAATAGATGAAGCAAAAGAAAATGAACCTCTTTTTATGAAATCATCAGGGTCAATTCCGAGAAGCGGGGGAGAGACAATGTGGTTAAGATTAAGGCAACTGGCATCATTTCCTGGCTTTACCTTTCCCTGGACAAATTCAAGATCTTTAAGCCCATCATCATCAAGTCCGAATTCATTGATAGCTGCCCGTGTTCCCAGATTTCTTGGCACAGGTACTGCTGTTTCACCCCAGAGAAGATATCCACCGGTACCTGATGATGGCAGGTTCATGGAATCGGTTATTTTCGACCTGTTGCTTCCTGTTATGAAGACTGCAAAAAGTCCGGCGGCAATAAACATTACAGGAGTCAGGGCGTGTGAGGGACTGTATGAATAATATAATTTTGTAAGGCTTATCTTCCTGTCACGGTTATCGGATCTCCGGGATGACCTTGCCAATGCCACCCTGAATAATAACAGCATGGCAACAAAAAGTAACCCTCCGCCTGAAAAAGCATATATCATCGAATTCCCTGATTTCATAAATGACAGGACCAGCAGCAGGAGTGACGAAGCAGAAGAGACTATCAGAAAGATAAGGCTGAGTCGGGGTGAAAGAACTACATGCCTTCCACTTTTTATACTTTGCTGGCTTTTAAGGAAACGAATTGTTTTGAACAGGAGTATTCCTGCTGAAACGATTACAGTTGCAAGCATACTGTATATCAAAGGCATAACGCCTATATAACCTCCAAGTGTATCGGTCTGAACTGCCCCTGTCCATACAGAGTTTAAAGCAGATATCAGGAGGTAGTTGAAAGCAATTCCGGCCAGTATTCCTGGTAGTGAAGCCACTATTGAGATAAAAAACATTTCAGCAAGGAGGTATTTTCCAATCCACCTGTTAGTGAATCCCAGCCCGTAAAGTGTTCTTATTTCTGTTATTCGTGCATCAAAATAGGATGAAACGGACAGGAGAAGCAACACAATGCAGGATACTATAATGAAAAAACCGAGGCTCAGGAATAGTGTGCTGAAATCGACGCTTTCGCCCGCTGCTTTCTCTGCAACTTCAACCGGGACTGAGATAACAAACCCCGATCTTTCCGGAATGAAGCTTCCTGTTAATTTATTAACAATGTCCTGTTTTTCTGTTCCCGCAGGGAATCTTATCGCAGTAGCCGGTCCAAAATTGTTACCCCAGAGCTGTTTTGCCGATTCATAGGAAATAAATGCTTTCGGAGTTCCTTTAAATTCATTCCAGTATTCTTCATCCTTATCCCTGATACGGTTCATATCAAGTGCCACACCAGCATCCCATTCAGAACAGGTTTTGCTGCCGCTGATCCCTGGAAATTCGGGCATCAGCGACCTGTCTGACCAGATATCCTTCATCTCCTCTACCTGTGATACTCTGAATTTACCACCCGTTTCCTCAAGCTTTCCGAAAGAATCCGGGGAATACCAGGTCATTTCCACGGTATCGCCTGCAGAAGCTCCTATATCAGCTGAAAGCCACTTATTTATGTATATTGTGCCGGGTTCCGTGTCGATGGGGTAAAGGGTGCCGGGAAGGCCTGATACGAATGAATACGGAGCAGACATTCCATTAAACGACAGGCTGTTTACCAGGTATGTTATTACAGGACCTGCCCCCGGGAAATTACTCATGACAATTTCAAGAATATCGTGGTCTATAAAGATCCTGTCGGAAATTATTTCCATATTACCTGTAACCGGAGACTGCCTGACTTCCAATCCTATATCTTCTGGTGAAACTGATTGTTCAAGAATATCCCTCAGATGGTTAATAGTCATATCCTTATCAGGAGCCAGGATAAACCTGTTTACAAGAGTCCTGCCGGTCTCTTCATAAGTTATATCCTGAAGGTCGAGGAATACATTAAAAGGGACCAGCTGGCTTATACCAAGCGAAAAATTTCCCGTTTCTTCTTTTGTGATTATCCGGGAGACTGTCAGAACTTTTGAATTGCCTGCTTCCACATCGGGGGCAAAAGGTAAACTTGAGGGGATAGTGGAGAGCCTTTTGTATGTGATGATAATCTGGTCGCCAGGATTTATTTCCAGCTGGTTGGCAAGCTTCTCATTAATTGCCGCCGTTCCCGGCTCAATTTTGATGCCGGCAGAACCATGAAAACTAAAAAAGTCATCACTGACACCATAAAATATTACATCAAGTGCATTCTTCCCGGTGGCAAAATTACTGCAGTAACCTTTTATCTCAAGGAAGTCTGTGCTTTCCAGTCCTGATGCATTACTGACTCTTTCTGACAGGCCTGTGCTGAAAAACCTGGGGCCCGAGCTGACAAGAATGCCGGTCTTTCCAAGCTTTTCTCCCGCCATCTTCCTCAAGCTCTGGCGTACAGAAAACCCTGTCAAAAGAGAGGCTGTGATCACCGATGAAAGCAATCCTATAATCAATATCAGGTATATTGCACGTTTTCTATTGAAGGACAATGAGCGAACTACTATACGAGTAATACTTGGTTTCATATTTTATGTTTCTGATTTGATACGAACATATCGGTCAGATTAATTAACCAGTTTGCCATCAATTAGTTTCAGATGCAGGTTCATTTTTTTTGCCAGGTCCGTTGAGTGAGTGGCAAGTAACAGGGCAATTCCGAGCTCATTGTTTATTTCCCTGAGCATTTCCCCCAGTACTTCCGAGTTCTTATGATCAAGTGAGCCCGTTGGTTCATCGGCCAGTAGAATTGATGGTTTATTTATCAGCGCCCTCACTACCGTCGCCCGCTGCGCCTCACCACCCGAAATCTGGTAAGGAAATTTATCTCTAAGATCACTTATTGAAGTCTTTTCCATAAGCGAAAGGCCATAATCATACTTTTCCCTGTAAACCTCATCACTGATCTTTGAAGCCATAAGAGGGAGAACAATGTTCTCGATGACTGTCAGATGCGGAAGAAGAAGATGCTCCTGAAATACAAAACCAATATTTCGGTTCCTGTACAAAGCCGCTTCTTCATTATCCAGGTCCTGGATAGACCTGTCCATAAAAAATATCGCTCCAGAATCGGGCCTGTCAAGCAAACCTATAATATTCATTAATGTTGTCTTGCCTGACCCGGAAGGACCTGTGATCGATATTAAATCGCCGGCGCTGATCTCAAGATCAAGATTGTCCAGGACCACGCCGCGTCCTGTAAATGACTTTGAAATATTCTGAATACTAAGCATTTATAGATAATTTAGTTTCTTATAAATTAAAGCCAACCTTTCGGCCATTTTACCTGTAGTGAACTCCTTTCTCACCACAGAGTTTCCTTTGTTCCCGAGTTCTGTTCTGAGGGTTTTATCACTTATCAGCTTCACAATCGCAGCTGCAAGTTCATCAACAGTATCCGGTGAATATATGAGTCCGCCACCGGTGCGGTTAATGATCTCAGGAAAAGAACCTGTAGCCGGTTGCACCACCGGCACTCTTGCAGCGTTTGCTTCCAGGATATATAATCCGTAGCCGTCGTACTTTCTCACCGGGACGCTCATAAGGTCAATATTAGCAAAAAACTCTTCCTTGGAGTTACCGATAAATTCAGGATAGATCTTTACTGAGCTTTTAAAGCCATTTTCCCTGATCTTCTTTATCTGATCCCTGACAAATGGTTTGTCATCACCTGTATAACCGCCGCAAACATGAAGTGTAAGATCAGGAAAATCGCCAGATTTTAATTTTATAAATGCATCCGTCAGCTTGTCAAACCCGTTATGAATGCTTACCCTGGAAAAGTATCCTACAGCAGGGGCCCTTTGAAAGTCACGGGGTTCTTTTTCGGGCTGGGGTTCAAAGCCTGAAGGAACAACATGTATTCGGTCCCCCTTTATCCCTGTTTTGCTGATGAAGAACTCCTTGTAATATACGCTTGGTGATACGAATGCATCGATGTTTACCGATTCTTCAGCGATCATTTCCCATGCCTTCGACTGAAAAGGTTCTGCCATTTCGTTTATCCAGTCGTCTTCATTTTGTAAAGAACATACTACTTTAACATTGAGTTTCTTTTTAAGCTGGTAAGCAAGCCCTATTATAAGGGCATTTGAAAGATGCACTACATCAGGCATCCCTGTTTTTGTAAGGTATCTGACCATCCTGTTCATCTCACGTTCCCTGAACTTGTTATCTCCTTTGATCATGTCGAGAGTAAGATCCTCAAGACCTTCCGTCCTTGTTGAACCAGCCTGTCTTGCTGCAATCTTCAGCAGAGGGGCAGAATCCAGGATCTTATCAAAAAATGCCGGCATGTTACGCAGAAACCTGACTTTTTCTCTTAAGAACAGGCTGATAGCCCCAAAAAACACATGCGGGTCTACCTCTGCCTTATCTTCAAGGGTGTCGGGCGGGAGGTAAAGTGGTATCGCATTTGCTTCCACACCTTTAAGCTTTTTAATTGCCCTTACATAAATCATGTCACGGTAGCAATTGGTGCAATAAAATGAACCACCTGAACCTGTGATTAAATAAAGTATCCTCATATTTGTCTATTTTTTCCCGAATGCAAGTATCCTGCCGTCTTCGGTCAGGATATAAAACCTGCTGTCTGTAACGGCCGGCGAACTGCTGATCGGTGCCCCGGCGTTAAAACTCCAGAGTTTCTCCCCGCTTTTAAGATCAAGCATATAAATATACCCGTCCATGCTTCCGAAAACAGTTTTTGTGGGTGTTATAACGGCTGAACCGATTATACGGCCATTTGTCCTGTATTTCCAGATCAAACTGCCATCATCGGAATCATAGCAATAAAGATACATGTCTTCGTTGCCGATAATAACTGAATTACTTCCTACAGCGGGGATCCCAAGTATCGATCCTTCCATCTTACCTGCCGGTATAGACCACTTAATATCTTTTGCTGAAAGGTCAATACAGAAAAGTGCACCGTCGTAATCACCAACGTAGGCCATGTTATTTACAACAGCCGGAGAAGCAGCTATATAGGAACCTATTTCAATAGTTTCTCTCTGCGTACCTGTCCTGGGATCGGTAACCCTCAAAATGCCATCACATCCGCCGAATATGATCTTGTTGTTTGAAACTGATGGGGTTCCGTTCACATAATTTTCAGTTTCAACTTTCCACATCAGTCTGCCGGTTTCCGGATCAACACAGTGCAGGTAAAAATCATAGCTCCCTACTACTATGCCGGCATACCTTCCGGATGTCCATGCATTACCCGATCCGATGATCTGGTTCTCTGTCGTATACGACCACATAATTCTTCCGTTGGTCTTATTAAAGGCACTGAAGGAGCCATCAGAAGAACCAATAAAAACATTGCCTCCGAATAAAAGGGGAGGGGCTTCAATACCCGATCCTGTGTCCTTCTGCCATTGCTTCCTTCCGGTTTCACTAATTGCATAGAGTGTACCTTTCTCATTTCCAAAGTATATCGTGCCTTCTCCAATTACGGGAGATGATTTTGTTCTGCCATCTGTCGATACACTCCATAATAGTGTCGGAGTATCAGTAATTTCGATATCAGTACTCCCGCTGAGATCACTGGTGCCCCTGAAGACAGGCCATTCATTATCTGATGTCTGACAGAACAGAGCCGGATAAATAAATACTAAAAATATGCTGGATATATATCTCATATTCATCACCTTATTCAATTTTACTCAAAGCTCCGGTTGGACATACCTCAACACACTGATCAGCCTTTGTTTGCAGAATATCCTCAAATCCTTCAGTGAGAGGTTCTGAAATGATTGAAACAAAGCCCCTGTTAATGAAGCATAATGAAGGCTCATCTTTAGTGTCCTCGCAAATTCTCACACATAGTCCGCACTTTATACATTTTGCATGTTCAAAAATCAGGCCGGTTTTGCGATTTATTTTCTTAACAGCCGGTGAATTAGTAAGTTTTCCTGAAGGATCTTTTACTTCCATTGAGATTGCTATATCCCTGAGTTTGCAATTATTGGCTGCCCGGCAATCACAATGCATACAGTTTTCAGCTTCAGCGCCGGCTGTTTTGAAGTCACCAATCTCTCTGTAACGTATTCCATCGCCTGAACACTCCTTTAACCACTCCTTCTGTTCAAATTCTTCAAGTTTCCCTGTTCTGGATGAAAACTTTTTTCGCACCGGATTCGTCACTGATTTCTTAAAGTCTGAAGTATTTAACTTAACATTCTCATTATCTGGATCATCAGCTGGCATATATTTATTAATGCTTTGCGCAACATGCAGCATTATATTTCGTATTGAAACCGGCTCATCAATCTTCTTTCTCCTGCATGCATTCTCACAATAGCCGGGACAATCAATACATATTATTTCATGAGTGGTTACCTCCCTTTCGGCCAGTACCATTGCTTCATCAGTAAGGCCTGACTGAAGCAGCCTGTTCATTTCAGGAATATTATAACCTGCAGGACAAACTATACGGCAGGGTGCTTCGCATTCTGCCCTGTGCTCTATTAGAAGCAGTTCAACAGCTTTTTTCCGGAGTTCGGTTACCTCTTTTCCCGAGTAATCAATTTCCATGCCTTCCTCAACCAACGCTGAGCATGATGGTATATAATTACCAGAATTTAAATCCTTTACCATACATACCATACAGGATGAATATGGCTCAATATCATCTCGGTGGCAAAGTGTCGGAATAACAATTCCCGCTTCTTTTGCAGCTTCCAGGATGGTCTGGTTCTCTTCGGTAATGATCTCTATATTATCAATCTTGATTTTCATTTATGCTTACAATTTCAACAGCATCATCCGGACATACTATCCTGCAATTATCACATTTGGTGCAGGCATCCTGGTCGATTTCATGCTTCTCATAAGGTTTGAATGCTATGGCATCGACCGGGCATTCCTGGAAACATTTCGTACAGCCTGTACAATTGTCATTTATAACATATTTTACAAGATCCCTGCACTTCCTGGCCGGGCATATTCCTTTAGTGTGTGCTTCATATTCGTCTCTGAAATACATCAGACCGGTTAGCACGGGGTTAGGGGCAGTCTTCCCCAATCCGCATAAACTGCCGTTCTTTATATCGTGACACAGCTTCTCAAGTTCATCGATCTCGGCTAACGAAGCTTTGCCTTCACTTAACCTTGTGATAATATTCAGCATTTGCCTGGTGCCAACCCTGCAAAATGTGCACTTACCGCATGATTGCTTATGTGTAAATGTCAGGAAGTATTTTGCTATGTCGACCATGCAGTCGGCATCGTCAAGTACTACCATCCCTCCTGAACCCATCATTGCGCCCATCTCGGTGAGCTTCTCGTAATCGACCGGTGTATCAGCAAGGCTTGCCGGAATACATCCACCCGAAGGACCACCTATCTGCACGGCTTTAAAGCTCCTACCTTCTGCGACTCCGTTTCCTATGCTTTCGACTATTTCTCTTACTGTAATTCCCATCGGGACCTCAATCAGGCCTCCTTTGGATATTTTACCTGCAAGGGCAAATACTTTAGTTCCCTTGCTCTTCAGTGTTCCAATTTCGCTGAAAGCACTACTGCCGTTATTAATAATCCAGGGGATAAGTGATAATGTTTCCACATTATTTACAAGAGTCGGCTTACCTCTGTAACCTTTTAATGCAGGGTAAGGAGGTCTGAAATGTGGAGTACCGCGTTTGCCTTCCAGAGACGCTATAAGGGCCGTTTCCTCACCACAAACGAATGCTCCCGCTCCTTCAAAGATCCTTATATCAAATGCAAACCGGGACTTACTTGTCTCAGATCCCAGTATACCATTACTATAACATTCTTTTATTGCATTTCTTATCCTCGTCACTGCTAAAGGATACTCGGCCCTGATATAGAAAATTCCTTCACGTGCACCTGTTGCGTAACCGGCAATGAGCATACCCTCTACAATTCTGTATGGGAATGATTCCAGGAGCATCCTGTCCATGAATGCGCCGGGGTCACCTTCGTCTCCGTTACAAACAATATATTTGGGACTTCCGGAAGCTTCGGTAAATATCTTCCATTTCCTTCCCGTCAGGAAGCCTGCTCCACCACGTCCCCTCAGGCCACTATCAAGTATTAGCCCTGTTACATCCTCCGGTATTAGGGACAGGATAACTTTCCTGAATGCATTAAATCCGCCCAGCATCTGGTATTCCTCAAGCGATTCCGGGGATAATATACCGCTGTGAAGCGTTGCAAGGTGCAATTGAAGATTAAGAAAATTGTTGAGGTATTTCTCCCTTACTTCTCCTGCAAGGTTCACCGGGCTGAAGCTCTTCTCGTCAGATATAAAAGAATCAGCTAGATCATTCAGCCTGAAAAGTATCCTCTTATTAAGTGAACCCGGCTTGATATGTTTGAGAAGAATTTCTTCTACCTGTTCCTTTCTGACGTTGGTATACCTGTGATGAACATTTTCTTTTGTCACTATTTCCAGGAGAGGAGTCTGGTTACACACACCGACACATCCTACCGGTTTAACCTTAATATTGAGATTATAACCCTCCCTGACAGCTACCAGGCTTGAAAGTATTTCCTTGCTGCCACCAGCCACGCAACACGATCCAAGGCCAATCCTGACTTCTGCATCATGATCGTTACCTTCTTCTTCTTTTTCAGGTTGCGATTCCCCATGATAGGATGTCAGGAAATCCTTAAGTATCTCACCCGTCATATTGGATTTGACGTGTCCGTATGTTTTTCCATCAATCTGAACCACCGGAGCAAGTGTGCAGCATCCCAGGCAAGCAACCTCCTCTATTGAGAAAAGGTTATCATCAGACACATTATGCATGTCATCTATTTTAAGTTCCCTCTGGAAAGCCTCTGTAATCAGCTGGGATCCCTTTACATGGCATGCTGTGCCGGTACATATCTTTATAGTATGCTTTCCAACAGGAAGATGACGGAATTGTGAGTAAAATGTCGAAACCCCTGACAACTGTCCGGGTGTTATTTCAGTTGTTTCGTATATACGCCTGAGTGCTTCAGAAGGTAAATAATTCAGCTTCTTCTGTACCTCCTGGAGGATTAGAATTACTTTTTCCTTTTCACCTCCTGTACGGCTTATGACTTCATCAACAGCAGATTTAATCTCATTAATATCTGCTGGTTTACAATTTTCGCATTCCGTAGTTTCGCTATATGTCTTTTCCTTATTCACTCGTTTGCAATACAATAAATATTATCTCTGCCTCGTATGTATATCATCTTATCCGAAAATGCCGGTGTGCAGTCGACAGGTTCATTCAGTGGAGATGCTGAGACAAGTTCAAATGTGTCTGCCGCCTTCATAACATGTGTTGTGCCGGTCCTGTCAGTAAGAAATACCAAATCTCCTGCTATAACCGGAGATGAATAAAACTGCTCCATAAAATAATGTGTCCACAACGTATCACCTGCCTGTGCGTTATAGCAGGCGACATCACCATAACCTGTTGCGATAACAAGTATGTCATTGTTTGCTACAGGACTTGATACGTCCGAAGTATACATATTATCTTCCCATACAATTGAGGCTCCGGTTCCGGGCCTTATTGCGGCCAGCTTCTGGTAATCGGTTACTGCAAATACCAACGAGCTGTTTGCTGCAAGCGACGGGGCGACATCACCGGTCAGACATTCAACTGACCATAGTTTTTTCCCGTCATCCGGGTCAAAGGCGGTCACGTCGGGATTACCATTGATCATCACCTGTGGCTTGCCATCAAATGTGGCAATGATAGGGGAAGACCAGACCGGACGACCTGTCCTTGCAGTCTCCCATGCCTTATCACCTGTACTGATATCGTAGCCCATGATCGACAGGTCTTCGTTGGAATCATGCTGTAAAATGAGGGTGTTATTATGAATTATAAGTGAGCTCGAATATCCGTAGATGTTATCGAGGACTCCCACATTCAGTGTCCATTTTTTGTTACCGTCGTGGTCAAGACAAATTAAATTCCCGTTCGAAAAGATAGCACAAACGGAGTTGTCATTAACTGCTGCTGTCGATACTGCAAGACCGGCTTCAGGATCCATTTCGGGGAGTTCCGTGGGTTCACCCTCAATTCCAGAAGCTGAGGCTGTCCATAGCAGGTTACCGGTGTTTTTGTCGATGCAGTATACTTCCCCGGTATTCCCATTTGCCCCGGTCAGAAAGATCTTGTCACCCCAGATTACCGGAGAGCTTTTCCCCATTCCCGGCACCTGGAATTTCCACCTGATATTTAATCCTGTCTCGGCGTTCCATTCAGAAGGATAATCTTCACCACCCGCAATTCCCCTGCTGTCCTGCCCCCTGAAAAACGGGTAATTTGTGGGATCCGGTTTAAACTCAGCTGCAGCGGTCCTGTCACTCATACTGCTGGTAATTGAAGCTGCCTGTTCTTCATTTGCAGCTGCTTTGCCGGTCCTTTGTCTCCTGTCCGAATTCAGGTCTGGCAGATTGTCCTTCAGCAGGAAGGATGATACAAGAGCACCTGCAGTAATTATTGAAGCAGATATCATAAGCAACTGTCTTCCAAGCTTCTGTTTAACCACAGGATCGGGTTTTTCACCAGGCACAGGAGGTATTATCTTCTCATTTCCCGCTACCAGGCGCTGGCAAAATATAAAAACAACAGCACCGGCAAGTAGCAGGTATGCTCCGGTCTCAATCTGCCTTCTTGTGGCAAAGTATGCTTTTCGTGCCATAAGGTCCATTGCCCTTACCTGCTCAATCTTATTGGCATTCTCCGGGTCTTTGTCATACTCCTCTTTTAATGAAACAAGTGCAGGATTATCAAGCGGATTAATTGTCTTTAGCTGAATAAGACTGAATAACATCGTCAGAGCCACTATCAGGGTAAAGACCCCGGCTATATAGCTGACTCTTTTTAGAATATCAGTTTCCTTCGGTGTAAGTTTTATGATCATTTAACTTGTTTTTTCACTTCAACTGGACAATATTTAAAACAACGCCCGCAGCTGTAACATTTTCCCTGGTGTGGTTTATACTCCGTCCTGGTTTTTCTGGTTGTCATTCCAACAAGGCTGATGCCAAGCGATAAGCCTAGGAATATTCCGGCCCACGGGGCTGCCCTGCGAAACCTTTGTATTACTGCAAGCTCATTAGCAAACAATTCTTCTTCTGTTTGCCCTGACTCCTTAAAGGCTGTCGCTGCAAGGGAAACAGCTTCAATCCCGCTCTCATGTTCCGTTTTTATCTCCCTGGCTAGTTTCACATCCCTGTGCAATCCCGCAAGTACCGGGGCAGTGTTATACAGTATTATTCCGCCTGCAGCTGCCAGCAGTGGAATTAACAAAAAATAAACGATGAATCGTTTCCTGGCTCTTGCCTGGTCTTCTTTTGGCTGGTCAGTATTTGAAGGGAGAATGGCATCATAAGGACATGCATCCTCTTCACAAAGTCTGCAATTGGTGCATTCGGCAGGTGTTATTGTCAGATGCTTTCTGGCAAACCTGGAAAATATATTAAGTAATACCCCGTACGGACAGAGATACCTGCAATATGGACGGTTGATGAATATACCGGCGAGAACGAGCAGGATACCAAACACTATCATTGTATATGGTGCATCCAGGCGAAAGAATCCAACAAAAGGATCATACTTACATATAATGAACTGGCTCTCCATTGCAGCGAAGAGGATGGCCAGAGCCAGGTATATAAAGGGTATCGCTGCCATTACTGCCTCAACGGCCTTCGGGAATTTTACGGGCCTGAATCCCGTAAGCTCCTGTACAGCACCAAGCGGGCACACTCCTGCACAGAAAACACGTCCGAACAACAACGCAAACACAAGGGGTATCAGGAAAAACAATAATGCTGTCAGTGGTATGGCATAACCACTGTTAAAAAGAGCAAGTGAGACATTCTGTACAGATCCTACAGCACAGATACATCCTTCGCGGAAAAAGCCGAAATAGGCAAGTGAGAAAACCGACATCCATATCAATCCCTGTCTTGATCTTTTTTTAATAGCCAGCCAGGAAGTAACCGATAATGCAGCTATCAACACACCTACATCAATGAATTCCCATGCCTGGGAACGCTGCAAAGGCATCTGTTCCTCAGGGTAAATATAATCGGTTTCAAATTCCGGACGCGGAAATCTCTCTACATCCTGGGCATATAGAACCGCATGCCAGAGAAGCATCAGGAATAACAGGATGTATGGAATATTGCGTTTTTTCATTCAACTATATCTTCTTGCTAAATTCTTAGTAATCCTCACTTCTCACTTCTCACTTCTCCTTCCTACACCGGTCTGTTTTTGACCACATACTGAAAATCAGAAGGCACCCTGGATACTGCCTCAGAGGGACAGTTGCGTGCTATGGAGCATTCATTGCAGTTAACACAAATATCCTGCTTGATCTGCATATAAAGTGACCCGTTCCCGAAATCCTTACAACCTTTAACACATTTTGCACATCCGTCACAAAGATCCTCATTGATAGTATATTCAAAGAATGGTTCTTCAACAAATCGCCTGGTTATAGCCCCTGTAGGACACATCTGGACTTCGGCTCCCGTACTTATTGTTTTTGCTCCCTCTTTAAGATATCCCCCGCACAGATCACAATATCCACACAGGGCATAGGCATGAACGCATTTGGATGCTGAAGGCGTGAGAACGCACGCGGCCTTACAGTTTCCGCATGTTGTACACTTATACGGATCTATCTGCCATACATATCCCTTTGCTGATGTCTTTCTGGCAAGCACGGCGGGAAGAGCTATAACAGGTACAGCGGCAAGTATTTTGCCGGCTTTCCTAACAAAATCCCTTCTCGATTCATATTTGTTTTTTTCTTCCTTCATTTCGATTCTGCCAAAAATCTGTTGCAATCGTCTTCACCCCGGCATATTCCAAGGCCCGGGCAACTACTGCAGTCACTTCCTGTGCTGATCCTTCTGCCAAGCACAAGAGCCATCAATATTAGAAGAGACCCCATGATCATCCTGATCATGCTTTTCAGGAAATCTGTTCTGCTAATTGTGTTTTTACTCATAATATCTACCTTATATTAGTCAGGGGCCTTGCATGCAAGGCCCTTATCTACCAGCAAACACATACAATTTCGAATCAGCTGAATTTACCCCGTATATAGTTTTACCGTCAGCTGAAGCCACATCGAGTGGGGCAGAGGCAACAAAATCGTTCTCTGATGAAACAAGTTCAATAAATTTTCCTTCCGGACTCATGATCTTTATCCTGTTTATTCCTTTCTCAGCTGTCACGAATCCCTGGGGTATAACTGCGAAATGAGCAGGGTTACAGCATCCGCAGAAACCTTCCGGGGTGATTCCTGATTCGCCGAATGACGATAATATCTTTCCGTCAATTGAACGTTTCTCAATCCTGAAATTTCCGGTGTTTGCCATGAACAGATTGTTGTCGCTGGTCAGACTTACATCGAAATAGGGACTGGGTATCAATAATTTCTCCCCGAAATGACCTATCATTGAAATAACCTCGCCGCCTTTATTAATTATAAAGACAATTTTGTTGCCGGCATCAGCAACTGCAATATACTGTTTATTGGCAGATACTGACGTTATCAGGCAATTTGCCTCGTATGGTCCGAATTCGCCTATCATGGTACCATCGTTGTCCAACAGGTAAATCAATTCAACGGATGTTGCATAAACAGTGTCGCGATATACCGCAAGTGCTGTTATCTTTTCAGGTGTTGTGAGACTCCACAATTCATTCATTTCATCGTCATAGCAGGAAATAAAAGAATCACCGCCCAGGTAGATCCTGCCATTATCTGAAACAGCCAATGCTTTAAGGCCTTTCCTTATAAAGACCTCCTGCTTGATCTCCCACATATCAGGCAGCTTATTCTCATCATCTTTTATTGAACCAGGTTCCTGGCTGTTATTAACAGGTCTCACTGAATCGTAAACCATATAACCGATAAACGACAGGATGATTATAAGCGAAAAGAATGCCAGGTATTTCTTCCGTTTCATAAGTTATCCTCCTTTCCGACATATAGTGCTGCCATATTTCTTGAATCCCTTAAAAGAAGATAATCGCCCGCTATCGCCATAGGCCCCCATGCTTCGATGCCGCTGAGAATCTTATATTGAGACAGGAGAGAGGCGCCTGATGATTCAAGCTTAAAGATATAAAGATTTGCATCATCGTCAAGAAGGAACAACCTGTCACCGCTGATTAAATAAGGACCAAGACCGCGGCCAAACCTGTATTCCTTTCCGCTTGACCATACAGGAGTAGTAAGATCCGATACATTATAGCAGACAAGCTGTTTTTTCAGTGCTCCGGCATTTTCAGGCATAACCGTCCAGACCAGATCACCGTCAATGATCGGAGTATGCTGATCACTGGATATGCCTTCCATTGTCTTATGCATTTCGACTACTGAAACAGAATACGACGTTCCGTCAAAATTTATTCGTAACCTCGCTCCACCTGCCCCGTAAGCGCCAAACACGGCTATTTCGTCATTGCCAAGGTATATGGGAGATGCAGCTGTGGTGGCAGGATTCCACGCCTTAGTAAGCCATAGTAACCTGCCTCGGTCAGACTCCTCTGCAGAAACACCGAATACTCCACCGATAGCGTTATAGACATACATTTTCTTTCCATGAATGACCATCGGCATAATGGATCCATGGGACATCCTCAGAGAGTCACTGTTGGGTGTTCTCCAGAGTTCATTGCCGGTAGCACAATCAATACCTACCATAAGGGCTTTTCCTCCCGGGGCAAGAACCGCAACATCATTATCTATCAACGGGCATTGGCCTGTATACCAGTCGGGAGTAATCTTACCCTTAACGGTTCCCGGTATGCCGAATTCCTTTTCCATGTCGAGAGTCCAGAAGAGCTCGCCGTTTAACGGATCGACACACATTACATGCGACCTGGGTCCTATGGTAACAACATATTTATCTGTAACTGCAGGGATTGTACGGGAATAGCCGTGATTTCTCTTGATATCCACATAGTACCACCTTCTCCAGAGTTCTGTTCCAGATTTTAGTGAAAAACACCTCAACTGATCCGCCTTACGCCTTTCATTATAATCCATAACATAAACTCTGCCATTGTAGACTGCAGGTCCTGCATACCCTTCGCCAAGGTTTATCTTCCATGCCACCGGCGGGCCGGTTGAGTCCCATGATTCGGCCAAAGGAACAGTGTCATGGTTTATATTATCATAGTACTCACCCCTGAAGTGCGACCAGCTGCCATATTTATATCCGTCGTACTGGTTTAGAGTGTCAAAAAACTCCCCGATCACAACCGTATCCGATCTTGGCTCTATTTTCGGCCTGTTATCTAACCCCGGGACCCTGATATCAATCTTTGCCGGATAATGAAAACCGGCAAACCACCAGATAAGTACAGCTGCAAAAACTACAACTGCCAGTCCTGCTATAATGTTCTTATTTATTTTATCGGGAAGCACCTTTTATGATAGATTAGCAGGTTGTTCTACCTCTTTATGTTATATGCTACCATAATATCTCCATGTCGCAGGTAAAGAACACCGTCTTTTATTACAGGATGTGCCCAGTATGGTCCTGTTCCTCCCTGCACCTGTAATTCACTTACTACATCCAGCTTGTTGCTGTCAGTCCTGACCAACCCGACATGACCCCATCGTTCTTCGTATATGTAAAGCATCCCATCGGCGGAAATGATAGAACCTTTATTGTACCACCTGGTAATCCACATTGTTTTTCCTGTAGTCCAGTCCACACAAATCCATCTGCCCATTGAATTATTGTCATGAGTGGAACTGTATATATAATTGCCAATCAGGACCATTCCCCCAACATGTGGATTAATATCGGAATTTTTCCATACCAGCTCGGGATCCTTATCATCAAATATCCTGATCTTAGCAGCAGTCTGCCCATAGCCGTTGGCAGCAAACAGGTAACCATCCTTATATATTGGTGTCTGTATGTAATTCTTTCCTCCCTGCCTGTCGGAATTCACTGAACTAAAATCAAATTTCCATAGTATTTTGCCGCTTGCTGCATCAACACCGATAATCCATGTGGGAGTATGTGTGATAATTATCTTCTTGCCACTTCTTTCAATTACCAGTGGGTTGACATACATGGTTCCCTCATGAAGTGACACGGCTTCCCACACAACACTGCCATTATCAACATTGAATGCCACCATCGATGCTATATTGCCTCCTGGTGTCACTATTACTTTATTATCAACCACGGCTGGAGATTCAGATATTCCAAAACGTGGTACGGAAGCCTTGTATTTAGTATAGTAATCAACTTTCCATAGTATTTTCCCAACTGATGAAACACAGGCAAGTTCGCCTGACCCACTTATAACAAATATTTTTCCGTCAGAAACGGTCGGTGTACAACGACTCTCTGGGTAATTCTGAACATCAAGCATAGTGCCGTATTCCACAGCCCATTTTTTAGTACCGGTAAGCGTAAAAGCCGTAAGTATATCTTTTCCTCCTCTTGTACCTGTTACGTAGATAGCATCATCGGTAACTGTCGTACTCGAATAACCCATCCCTATTCCGGATGCTTCCCATAAAATTTTCGGTCCTCCTTCAGGCCATTCTTTCATCAGGCCGGTCTCATTGTAAATACCGGTCCGATCTGCGCCACGGAAACCATACAGGCTCTGGGCTGACATCACGCCTCCTGTCATTGCGACAAACATAATCACGGGGAAAATTACAAGAATAATCCTCTTCATATTTATATATTTAAAAATGAACGCGCAATATATTAAAATGCTGCTTAGATACTTCCAGAGTATTTCAAATAGTATATTTATTGAGTATTTCCTAACATTTTTTAACAAAACTTTAACCTGTTTTGTAACTTTTACTTTTTGGCTACCTGGTATGGCTCTTGTTGTATGAGATATCATATTTATTTACAAATAGGAAATTTCCATTCTTTAAGAGACAGGCAATAAGATGACTTGTCGCATATGAAATCATAACCGGTTTGATTATTTTATATAATTTTCTACTTTTATATACATCTACATTATTGAGTTTAAACCAACCAACCTGATTTGAAATATTCCTTTCCTTTGGCGCTTTGCGCTACTTCAACCCTGATTTCCTGCTCTGGCGGAAATGATAATGAAATACATCCCAATATTGTATATATCCTTGCCGATGACCTCGGTTACGGTGACCTTGGCTGCTATGGGCAGCAGAAGTTTTCCACTCCTAATATTGACAGGCTTGCCTCACAGGGGATGCTATTTACACAACATTACACAGGGTGTACGGTATCAGCTCCATCCCGGTCGGCTCTCATGACAGGATTGCATACCGGACATACCCCCATCCGTGGTAATAAGGGATGGAAACCGGAGGGCAACTGGCCTTTACCCGGCAATTCACTGACAGTAGCTGAAATTCTGAAAGAAGCAGGTTATACAACAGGCGCTTTCGGCAAATGGGGTCTTGGTTACATTGATACAGAAGGTGATCCAAACTCTCAAGGCTTCGATGTATTCTGCGGATATAACTGCCAGAGCCTGGCACATAATTATTATCCCGATCACCTTTGGTATAATCATGATAAACTCCTGCTAACAGAAAATGACAGCGGGAAAACCGGATCCTACAGTGCTGATATTATTCATAAGGCAACTCTTGAATTCATTGAAAAAAACTCAGGTAAGCCCTTTTTCCTGTTCTATCCGACTACAATACCGCATGCAGAACTGTTTGCTAAAGAAAAATACATGTCAGTATACCGTGGCATATATTTGCCGGAGAAATCCTATGCGGGCGTGAACAGCGGGCCAACCTTCCGCCAGGGAGCATACGGTTCGCAACCTGAAGCTCATGCTGCTTTTGCCGCAATGGTAAAGGAGCTTGACGATTACGTAGGGGAATTAATGAATAAGCTGACAGAACTGGGACTTGATAAAAACACGATCATTTTCTTTGCATCGGATAATGGACCACATCTTGAAGGAGGTGCAGATCCTGATTATTTCAACAGCAATGGTGATCTTAAAGGATACAAAAGGGATATGTATGAAGGTGGAATCAGAACACCTATGATTGTAAAATGGCCCGGGAAAGTTAAGCCGGGATCGAAATCAGATCATATTTCAGCATTCTGGGACGTCCTGCCTACTCTTGCTGAAATTGCAGGAGCTGAAGTGCAAGGAGAAATTGATGGTATTTCATTTCTCTCCACACTGACGGGAGGGAAGCAGGCAGCGCATGAATACCTGTTCTGGGAATTCCATGAGCAGGGAGGTAAAATGGCTGTAAGAATGGACAAATGGAAGGCTGTGAAATTGAATGTCGACAAAGGCCTCGAAGAAATTCTGGAATTATTTGATCTTTCAAATGATACAGGTGAAACCAGAAATGTGGCACAATCAAATCCTGACATAGTAAGACGGATGGAGGAAATCATGAATAAAGCCCATGTGCCATCTGCTGATTTTCCTTTTGCATTTGAGAACAAAGACAGCAACCAGAAAGATTCACCATAAGTTCTTCTTTGTATAATACTGTGAAAAAGCTCTGTGTATCTTCGTGAAATAGCCACCATATATCTGCCTTACAGGAAATTATAAAAATGAATACAAATACATCAAAAATAATTTCAGGCATAATAGGAATATCTGCCCTGGGCAGTATCCATACCGGATGCACAAAGAATACTGAAAAACCAAATATCGTCATAATATATGCTGATGACATTGGTTATGGCGACATGAGATGTTATTATGAAACAGCTCCGCCAACACCGAATGTAGAGAGGGTAGCTGCAGAAGGGTTACTGTTCACAAATGCTCATTGTACTTCTGCAACAAGCACTCCTTCACGCTATTCGATTCTGACCGGAGAATATGCCTGGAGGAGAAGAGGAACTGGTGTGGCGCCTGGTGACGCTGCAGCAATAATTCAGCCAGGCAGGACAACTATTGCAACCGTTCTGCGCAATGCAGGCTATACGACCGGTGTGATTGGGAAATGGCACCTTGGACTGGGACCTGAAGGCGGTCCTGACTGGAACGGTGAAATTGCACGAGGACCTATGGACATAGGATTTGATTATAACTTTATTGTTCCGGCTACAGGTGACAGAGTGCCATGCGTATATGTTGAGAACAGACGTGTCGCCGGGCTTGACTCTTCTGATCCCATTACAGTAAGTTACTTGGAAAAGGTCGGAGACTGGCCTACAGGGAGGGAAAATCCGGAATTACTAAAAATGCACCCCAGCCATGGTCATGATATGACAATAGTAAACGGGGTGAGCAGGATAGGGTACATGACAGGAGGAAGATCTGCACTGTGGGTTGATGAGGATATGGCTGATGTGATTACCGGGAAAGCTGTAGATTTTATAAGGACGAACAAGGACAGACCTTT
Source organism: uncultured Rikenellaceae bacterium (assembly GCA_964595725.1). Classification (GTDB taxonomy): domain Bacteria; phylum Bacteroidota; class Bacteroidia; order Bacteroidales; family VadinHA17; genus LD21. The sequence continues at coordinate 34,117 of CAZQRQ010000021.1, forward strand.
CTTCCTTTATTTTGCAACTCACGACATACATGTCCCCAGGATGCCGAACCAGCGATTCGCCGGTAAAAGCGGCATGGGACCAAGAGGTGATGCAATACTCGAATTTGACTGGTCGGTTGGGGAAATTATTAACACTATTGACGACCTTGGCCTGAGTGATAATACACTTATAGTACTGACAAGCGATAACGGACCAGTAGTAGATGACGGCTACCGGGATGAGGCTGTTGAATTGCTTGGTAATCATAAACCTGCAGGCCCACTGAGAGGAGGGAAATACAGCCTCTTCGACGGTGGGACCAGGGTTCCATTTATATCCAGATGGACAGGCAGGATTAAACCCGGTGTTTCCGAAGCCATGTTCAGCCAGATTGATCTGGTCGCATCACTAGCCTCGCTAACAGGCCAGCCACTTGGTGAGGATGACGGCCCCGACAGCTTTAATAACCTGGATGTTTTAGTTGGTAAATCTCAAAAGGACCGTGACTGGCTTATAGAACATGCGTCCAGGCTGACAATTTTAAAGGAAGACTGGAAATTCATCGAGCCCGGGCCCGGGGCGAGGATAAACCGTAACACGAATACGGAGCTTGGCAATGACACCGTTCCTCAATTATATAACCTGAAAACCGACATTGGAGAAAAACACAACCTTGCTGCTGACAATCCCGGTTTTGTTAAGGAATTAACAGAACTTCTTGACAGTATCAGAGAAAAGGGAAGGAGCAGAAATTAACCCCCAAACCCACTGAAGGGGGCTAAATCAGTGATACTTTGTAGATACTCTGTGGAATTCTGTGAAATTTATCGATAATGAACAATACCAGATCTCTGATAATCAAAAGTATTAAAGTAACATTCCCGCTCACAATAGCCATTTCAGCCTGTCAGCAAAAAGCTGAGAAACCAAATATAATCTTCATACTTGTTGATGATTACGGTTATACAGATCTGGGTTGTTATGGTAGTGATTTCTACGAGACTCCCAACATCGATAAACTGGCGGCCCGTGGAATAAGATTTACTGATGCTTACGCGGCATGCCCTGTATCGTCACCAACCCGTGCATCACTCATGACAGGTAAATACCCTGTTAACACAGGTGTTACCGACTGGATTCCGGGCCGGCAGGCATCTGTTCCCGGTCTTCCGCAGGACAGGAACCTTTCCCTGCCATTTAATCAGAAGCTCGACCTCCAGGAAACGACTATTGCAGAGGTCTTGAAGCAAAACGGGTACACAACGATGATCTCCGGCAAATGGCATCTAGGAGAAGACACAATATACTGGCCTGAATACCAGGGCTTTGACGTAAATAAAGGAGGCCATGGGAAAGGTTCTCCCACAAAGAATAACAGGTATAACGGGTACTTTTCCCCCTATGGCAATCCACGGCTGAAAGACGGGCCGGCGGGTGAGTACCTGACCGATAGAAATACAGATGAAGTAATAAATTTTATAAATGATAATAAGGACAAACCCTTTTTTGTATATCTGTCATACTATGCAGTGCATAATCCGATGCAGGCAAAACAGGATGATATTGAATACTTTCTGGAGAAGGCGGACTCAATGGGCGTTTCAGAACAAGAGTCTTTTACTGAAAAAAAAACCTGGATAAAGCTTGCTCCCCCGGGCAACTTCAGGGAACGAACTATTCACAGCAACCCGGTTTATTCCGCAATGATCAAATGCGTTGATGATAATATCGGGAAGCTGGTCCGGTCGCTCTCTGATCTCGGGATCGACGACAGGACAATAATCATTTTTACTTCAGATAACGGTGGTCTTTCAACGTCTGAAGGATCTCCCACATGCAATTACCCGCTGAAGGCTGGTAAAGGATGGCTTTATGAGGGCGGAATAAGAGTACCTCTTATTATTAATGATCCGCTAATCAGAAATATGCCAGGAGAATGCAACGTACCTGTCTCAACCATTGATTATTTCTCCACAATAATCGATTTGACAGGTATAAAAGCAGATATTAAGACTGACGGTATAAGCATTGTGCCACTATTAAAAGCTGAACAAACAGCTGAAAGACCTCTTTTCTGGCACTATCCCCACTATTCAAACCAGGGGGGAGATCCTGGAAGTGCAATAAGATACGGAAGCTACAAGCTTATTGATAATTTTGAAACAGGAAGGCAGGAACTATATAACCTGAAGGAGGACATTTCTGAAACTACAGATATATCTGCCAAAAATCCGGAAAAGACAAAAGAAATGCATAATTTGCTATATGAATGGAGATTGAAAACAAATGCAAAAATGATGTCGCCAAATCCGGCATGGAACAAAATTGAATAACATAAACAACGAATTGATTAAAATAATATTAAAATGAAAATTCAGAACGCGGTAGGACTCGGGGTCGTATCGGTTGCCGCATTAACCGGATGTACCCAGAAGGGTGATGCTTCAAAGCTTAAATCACCTAATATAGTATTGTTCCTGATCGACGATATGGGTTACGGGGATATTGACCGTACTGGTGCAAACCAGTACCAGACACCCAATATCAACAGGCTGGCCACACAGGGAATGCAGTTTACCTGGTATTACTGTCCCCAGGCTGTCAGCAGTGCATCAAGAGCAGGCCTGATGACAGGCTGCTATCCCAACAGGGTAGGGATTTCAGGTGCACTTATGCCCTGGGCACAGGTTGGTATCAATCCTGAAGAGACTACTATCGCTGAAATGTTGAAGCCTGTTGGCTACAGAACCTGCATCATCGGGAAATGGCATCTCGGCCATCATGAGAAATTCCTGCCGCTTCAAAACGGTTTTGATGAATACTACGGCCTTCCGTATTCAAATGACATGTGGCCTGTTGATTTTGATGGCGTTCCAATCAGACTGAAAGACACAACCGATAGTAAAATGAGATTCCCAAACCTTCCACTTATTGAAGGTAATGATAAGGTTGCAGAGGTTCTTACGCTGGCAGACCAGGATAAGCTTACAACAGACTACACCGAAAGAGCTGTAGCTTTTATTCAAAGAAATAAAGACAAACCATTCTTACTCTATTTCCCTCATTCAATGGTACATATACCCCTTGGTGTTTCAGAAAAATTCAAAGGTAAGAGCAAACAGGGGATGTTCGGCGATGTGGTAATGGAGGTTGACTGGTCAGTGGGAGAAGTTATGAAGGCTCTTGAAGAAAACGGGATAGAAAAAAACACCCTTGTTATTTTCACAACAGATAATGGTCCATGGCTTAATTTTGGAAACCATGCCGGTTCAGCAGGAGGTCTGCGAGAAGGAAAACAGACAAGCTGGGAAGGTGGTCAGAGAGTCCCCTGCATAATGAGATGGCCGGGTGTGATACCTGCCGGGGAGATATGCAATAAACTTGCCACAGCTATGGATATACTGCCAACTTTAGCTGAAATAACAGGCGCTGAGTTGCCTGCAAAGAAGATTGACGGTGTTAGTATACTGCCTCTCCTTAAAGGTGATAAAGAAGCCGCTCCACGCCATGAACTATATTATTACTACCAGCAGAATAACCTGGAAGGGGTGCAAAGGGATTACTGGAAACTGGTACTTCCACACAGGACGCAGTCATATGAGGGACTCGAGCCCGGTAATGATGGCTGGCCGGGCCCGACTAAACAGATTGAGATTACTGAGAACCTTCTTTTTGATCTGAGGCGTGACCCCGGCGAAAGGTATAATGTTGCTGAATATTACCCTGAAAAGGTTGAAGAGCTTCTGGAACTTGCTAAAAAAGCAAGGGAAGATCTCGGCGACAATATCACAGGTGCCCCGGGAGCAAACCGGCGGAGAGTTGGTTCTATTAAGGAATAAGCTGTACTGCAACACAGAACACGACGAAGGCGATTACAACCTGGTAACTCTTAGAAGCATAAAACACTGAATCCGAATTAATTAGTTTCCATGATAGATAAAAACCCTGTTCCCGGACTGGACCTGGATTCCCTGCCGGCTGCCAGGATGAACTGACCTCTTCTTTCGTCATCAGATAGCACAGCATATTTGCAATATGCCAGGCATTAACTTATGGTAATGGGAAAACGGAGCGAAATGATTTCTTAACTTCACAATAACAAATACTAACCAGCTATGCAATCAATTATCAAACACATGGCTATACTTGGTCTCTCAGCCGCTACTGTATCGTGTGCTAACTCCACGAACCCCGGACCGGCAAGACCAAATATTGTCTATATAATGGCTGATGACCATGCATGGCAGGCAATAAGCGCCTATGGAGGCCTTCTGAAAGACCTGGCCCCGACACCGAATATTGATCGTGTAGCAAGCAATGGTATACGATTCGACAGATGTCTGGTAACCAATTCCATTTCGGGTCCGTCACGTGCTGTGGTCCTGACCGGAAAATACAGCCATCTTAACGGGTTTCTTAAAAATGAAGGACAGGGACCATTTGATGGCACCCAGCAGACTTTCCCAAAATTGCTGCAATCGGCCGGATACTTAACTGCCATGATAGGCAAATGGCACCTGGGATCAGATCCGACAGGTTTTGACCACTGGGAAATATTGCCGGGTCAGGGTAATTATTATAATCCGGATTTTCTGACAAAAGACGGCAGGCACCAGGATGAAGGCTACGTTACGGATCTTATCACGGACAAATGCATCAGATGGCTTGATGAGGCAAAAAACTCCGGAAACCCTTTCATGCTGATGATGCACCACAAGGCACCTCACCGAGAGTGGCAGCCAGGGCCTGATAAACTAACACTATATAAGGATGTTATATTTCCTGAGCCACTCACACTTTTTGACGATTATTCGGGCAGGGGTACAGCAGAAAAAACACAGGATATGACAATTTCAAAAACGATGCGGCTCAGGGAAGACCTGAAACTCTATGAAGATCCTTCTAAAACAAAAAACGCCGGACTGACCCGAATGAATACAGATCAGGCAGCAGCATGGGACTCTGTTTACAATCCCATAATCCGCAAATTCTACAACTCACCGCCGGAAGGTAATGAACTTGTTAGTTATAAGTACCAGCGATATCTGCAGGATTACCTTGCATGCATCGCCGCTGTGGACAAAAGTGTTGGCGAAATACTTGACTACCTGGAAGAAAATGGCCTCGAAAAGAATACGGTAGTTATTTATACATCAGACCAGGGATTTTACCTTGGAGAGCACGGTTGGTTTGATAAAAGGTGGATGTTCGAGGAGTCATATCGCACGCCACTTCTTATCCAGTGGCCTGGCGTAACCACGCCCGGCAGTATCAACAACAACATGGTGTCAAACCTCGACTATGCTGAAACCATCCTTGATCTGGCGGGTGTTGAAATACCGGAAGATATGCAGGGAATGAGCATGGTACCGTTTTTAAAAGATAAGAAGCCCTCTGGATGGAGGACCGAACACTATTATCATTATTATGAATATCCTGGTTATCATAGTGTTAAAAGACACTATGGTATCAGTACTGACAGGTTTAAGCTTATACATTTCTATTATGATATTGATGAATGGGAGTTATTCGACCTGCAGAAAGATCCCATGGAGATGAATAATGTATACAAGGACCCGGGATACTCAGAAATAAGGGAAGACCTTCACAAAAGGCTCGATAAGATAAGAACTGAATTTAAAGACAATGATGAACTGACTCGATCATTTCTCCCGGGAAAAAAATAACAGGCCAGTTACCCTGCATGGCTTTGAGCAGCCCGATCAGGATTTGTAAAAAAGTGTTAAAAACTGCTATATCTTAATATGTAGTTGAACTTTTCATGCAGTTACAGGTTTTACTGTAAAATTGGTCTGTAATGAGTAAAAAGTCACTACCTGTTATTCTTGTACTGCTGTCACTGATACTTGCTCAAAGGATCGAGGCACAGAAATTCGAATTTATACGCGTGCCGGAACTCGAAAAAATTCTTAAAAATCCTGAAAACAAGGTTTTTGTCATCAATTTCTGGGCAACATGGTGTCCGCCATGTGTAAAGGAATTCCCGGATTTCCAGAAAGTTGCCGGGGAATATGATCCGGATAAGGTTAAATTCATTATGATCAGCCTTGATTTCAGAAGCGACCTCGAAGAAAAGCTGATCCCTTTCCTGGAGAAGAACAATGTATCCGTCGATGTTGCCCTCATGACTGACCTCGATTACAATTCGTGGATTGATAAAGTTGATCCTTCCTGGCAGGGCGAAATACCTTCCACGCTTGTATTCAATAATTCAAAAAAAATCAGGCAATTCCATGCAGGTGAGCTTGATGAGCAGGACCTGCGTAAACTTATAAACAACTCACTTTGATTTTTAAATAATAATTAATACAAACAGACTATGAATAAGACAATGCTATTATTAGCCGGCCTGCTTCTGGTTGTTTCCCTTGCTAACGCCAAGGAACCTTACAAAGCAGGTAGTTATGCCAGTGATTTCAGTCTTAAAAATGTGAAAGGCGATATGATATCCTTAGGAAATATTGATGATGCTAAGGGATTTATAGTCGTATTCGGGTGTAACACATGTCCTGTGGTTAAGAAATATGAACAGCGTATTATTGATCTAAACGATGAATTCAGTTCTAAGGGTTATCCTGTTGTAATGATCAATAGTAATGATAAGTCCGTTTCGCCGGGCGATTCATATGAAGAAATGAAAAAAGTTGCCGCAAGTAAAGGTTACCGGTTTGAATATCTTTATGATGAATCGCAGGATGTGGCGAAGGAATATGGAGCAACAAATACACCCCATGTTTATGTACTGTCAAAGGAAGGTAAAGATCTTAAAGTAGAATATGTGGGTGCAATAGATAATAATGCTGATGATGCATCGATGGCCGACAAGCATTATGTTAAAGATGTTGTCAATGCACTTCTTAATGGCAGCGAGGTACCTGTTGCGGGTACCAAAGCAATAGGATGTACGATTAAATGGAATAGAGGTTAAGAATAGTACATTTTTTTTGACAGGGTGAGGGTAGTTCATTCTGTCTGGGCAGAAAGGGGGCAATTGATTTGCCCTCTTTTAATTACATGATAACATGACACAAATGAAATCATATTTAAAAATTATCGGATTTACTATACTGGCTATATCCTGTGTTCTGTTCCTGCTTATCCCGGTAGTACCATTCCTGGGATTTTCTTCGGCAAAAACTGCGGGAATTGCTGCAGGTTTGCTTATTGCAGGTGAAGTTACATTCTACATGAGTCTTTCTATTCTTGGACGCAGTTTTTGGCATAAAATAAAGAGCAGGATAAGTTTCTTTATAAAGAAGAAGAAAGATGCCAGCCTTTCAGTTGAGAATAAATAAGTAGTTTTTCCTTTTATTATTCAGTACGGTACATTTTTTGTGGTGTTTTTTGTGTTTAGCTTGTCATGGAAAAACAGGCGCGCTGAATATAAAAATCTGAAAATTAAAACACTGCAGCGATGAAACCGATACAAATGGTTTTCATTTTTGTTATCTTTATGCAACTTACATTCACACTCAAGGCCTATTCACAGGAAGAATCGGTCAAGGATTCGGTAATAAAGAGACCTGTAACTGACTCTTTAATTTCCACGCCAAAACTTGGGCCTGATTTCAACTTAAGAAGGAACTTTGACATGCCTGATATCCCGGAAATCGACAGGAGATTTCTGCCCGGGAATGAAGGAATAAACAGGGGATTGCCCGCTATGCGCGAATTTGAGGACCATATGTCTGAAAGACAATTTCCCGGGTCTTCGCGGTTTTATGCCAGGCGACCATATCTTTATTCCAATCCCGGCTCAGGGGATTTCATCAGGAAACCGGATTCATCCGTAAAATATTACCTTATTATTATGGATCCTCTCAGGCATACCGTTACAAAATAGGAATAGATAATGCCATTTTGCAGCCAGGATATGAATTCTTACTTGAATCTGCAATAAACAAGCAAGCATTTTTTTAGGCTTTTTATGATTTAGATTTTATCTTTGATAATATAATCTAACCACTCTCAAACAGTTCTGTCATGAAAAAGTCTCTTTTGATTATTATGGCTATTTTTTTAGCCGCTTCATCCTGTCGTAACACAGGTACATCGACACAGGCAACAGCAACGCCCGGGGGAAATGTCCGGGATGGCGTCTTTATTCATATAACGGAATGCTATGACAATCCGCACCGGGTTCTCATGCCTCTAAAAATGGCCACGATGATGGCAGAAGACAAAGATGTATTAATCTATATGGATATCCACGCGGTCCATCTTCTGGTAAAAGGTGCGGAAGATATTGAATTTGCCGATTTTGAATCTGGACATACCTATATCAGGAGACTTCTTAAAATGAATGTGGGTATATATGCATGCCCGACTTGTCTGGGTATTGCAGGCTATGAGCCCTCAGATCTGATGGAAGGCATACAGGTCGCCCAGAAGGATAAATTCTTCAATTTCACAAAAGGACGGATAATCACGCTTGACTATTGATTCCTCTTTTTACCCCCCAACCCGCCATATGGGTGGCTTCATAATTAATGCATAATGAATTGGGAATATATTGCCTTTAATGCCTGTACAGGGGTTTTCCTGCACAGCAGTTCTTGAACTTCTTGCCGCTGCCGCAGGGGCACGGGTCATTACGTTCCGGAATTTGCGGTTTGAACGCCTGGGTCTCCCTGTTCCTTATCCAGTCCATAACGCTGGCAGGAGCCCTTTTGTTTTTGAGCTCTTTTGCCATAAAGTCCATATAGGGCTGAACGTGATTGAAGAACATCTTATATCCTTCGCATAGGTAATTAAGGCCTGGCTTGCCGTCGGGAGTATTTATTATCCGGTGCTTGGGACATTCACCGTGACAGGCAAACCTTACATTGCACCTGAGACAGTAAACGGGAAGGTCATTTCTCTTATTTATCCCGAAGTCGAATTGCCGTTGCGACCTGACCAGATCTATCATCGGTGTTTCCCTAATGTT
>CAZQRQ010000021.1:43056-48884 GCA_964595725.1 uncultured Rikenellaceae bacterium
ATGTTACCCAGATAGTATTCAGGAAACACGTAATGATCACACGAGAATAAATCACCGTTATGTTCCAGTACCAGGGCATCACCGCAAGTCTCAGCAAAAACACAAATACCTGACATTTCACCTACCCAGTTGGCCAGGGTGGCATCAAATATCTGAACAAAGGTCCTTCCGACATCCTTTCTTACCCATTCATCAAAGATCGTAACAAGAAATTTTCCAAAATCGGATGCCCCTACTGTACATTCTGAAACAACTGTCTTACCTGTAAAATCGTTGGCAACAAGTGAAAGCATATTATCTGGCACTTTCGTGGCAACCCTTTCGACAACCGGGAGAAACTGGAGAAATACACTGCCGATGCTCTTCAGGAACCGGTAGGTCTCAGAAGCATAATTTACATTATAATCATTTACAACACTGAGTGTGTTGAACTCGACCCTGTATTTCTGAAGAAGCTCAATTCCTTTCATGACCCTTTTAAATGTAACTCCTCCTGAAGGTGTCATTCGGTAATGGTCATGATTATGCTCTGGACCATCAATTGATATCCCGACAAGTATATTGTTGTCATTGAAAAACTTACACCAATCATCGTTCAGCCTTGTTCCGTTTGTCTGGAATGAGTTTTCAATTTTTTTCCCGCCTGCATACTTTTTCTGCAATTCGATTGCCTTCCTGTAGAAGTCGAGGCCCATAAGCGTGGGTTCACCTCCCTGCCAGGTGAAGGAGACAACTGGGACCTGCTGAGCTTCAATATACTGTCGAGTGTATTCCTCGAGAAGATCTTCAGTCATCCTGAAATCACTCTTTCCGGGATAGAGTTTTGTTTTTTCAAGATAATAGCAATAAGTACAATTAAGGTTACATACTGGTCCTGCTGGTTTAAGCATTACATGAAAAGCGGTGGGCCTCTTAAGCTTTAGCGCATCAGTAAACAGCAGGCTGGTTTTCATTCCCTGGTTTGCCATACCCAAAAATAAAACTATTTTTACATAACTTATCCAGTTCGTTATGAATCTGAATTGTGTTACCGTGATAAAAACTCCCGGAATAAGCTCGCTTCTTGTTCAATGAAGAACCATAATCAATATAATAACAAAAATCACAAATCATGGAAAGAAGAGATTTTATTAAAAAGTCAGCCATGGGTTCAGCAGCACTGGTTACATCGCTGCACCTGCCCGGTTCCCCCCAGGACAGGAAACTGAGATTAGGACTAATCGGTGCAGGATGGTATGGTATGATTGATACCACAGCAGCCCTGAAGCTTGGTGGCGTCGAATTCATTGGTATATGCGATGTTGATACAGAGCATCTCAATACAAGTGCAGATGAAATTGAAAAACTACAGGGATACAGGCCTGAAACTTTCAAGTACTATAATAAACTTCTTGAAATGAAAGGACTTGAAGCCGTTATTATAGGAACAATGCCACACTGGCACGCCCTGATCTTTATTGACGCCTGCAAGAAGGGGCTTGATATTTATTGTGAAAAACCCCTTGCCTATGACATTATGGAGGGAAGCGCAATGGTAGATGCCTGGAAAAAAGCAGGTAATATTGTGCAGTTAGGTTTCCAGCGACGCAACAGTAAAGCATTCGCGAAAGTAAAAGACCTGGTTGAAGAAGGAAAGATAGGAAATGTCTACCAGATTGGTGCCCAGATACATTACGATCCGGGTGCACAGGATAACACCATACAGGAACCGCCAGCATCCCTTGACTGGGAATTGTGGTGCGGACCGGCCCCGAAACTGCCATACAGGCCAAATATTGGACATTTCGCATGGAGGCTTGAAAAGGAATACGGGAATGGGCATCTGGTGGACTGGGGCATTCACCATATAGATGTTATCAGGAAAATAATGGGAGAGACCATGCCGACAGAGTTTCAGACATCTGGTGGCCTGAATTACTTCAAGGACAAAATTACTACGCCGGATACACTGACGGCCTACATGAAATTTAAAAAGGCACCGGTTATATGGCAACACAGGATGTGGGGCAACGGTGACGTTACCAGGGAATTCAATAACGGGATATTCTTATACGGTGATGCAGGCAGTATATTTTCAACAGAAAACAAGGTAAGTATTTTTCCGATGGGCAGGAATGCCCAGAGAGAAGATATTTCCCTTCCTTCACCGACTATGCAGGAGGAGCAGGTAGGTGCCTTCATTAATGCGGTGAGAAACAAGGATAAAAGCCTCATAACCTGTACTCCTGAAGATGCCTTTATGTCAACTGCCACAGTTCAGCTTGCAATGATCGCATATTATACGGGCACACAGGTTAAATGGGATGAACAGAAGAAGGAAATCATTGGAAACCCTGTTGCTTCAGCTCTTTTAAAGAGAGAGTACAGGGGCAAATATGTACACCCGTAATTTACCTCACCCCCCTATATCCCCCTCTCCTTTAGGAGAAGGGGACTTAACATTTTTATAAACAGATTATTATCTCTTATCTCAAAAGAGAAGGGAGTATAGGGAACGAGTTTTCTGAACACGAAGAAATAACCGAATTTGGTTAGATTTTCACGATGATCCCGTGAAACTTATGATCAGATAGCCTCCGTCTCAACTACTTTGGCAAGCACATCAGCATATGGAAGGATAAGGTAATTTTTTCCTTCAAACTCTACTTCTGTTCCACTGAACGGTTTGAAAAGGACAGTATCCCCCGGTTGAAACTCAGGTTTCTCAGCCGGACTGGTCCATGCCACTCTTGCCTGCTTTGGCTTTTCCGAAGCAGTTCCAGGTATAATTAATCCTGATGCAGTCCTTTTTTCCGATGTATCTTCTGTGATATCAAGTATCACCTGCTGGTTAACTGGTTGTAATTCTTTCATTTTGAATATTAATAGTGTTATAAAAAAATGGTTTCAATATTAATAATGCTTTATCTTATTTCCAAAAGTTCTTTCAGCTTATCCTGGTCAAAACCAACTATAATCTTTCCGTTTATATCAGTCTGCGGAACACCCTGCTGACCAGATCTTTTAACAAGCTCTTCTGCAGCCTTTTGATCAGCTGATATATCAATATCGGTGTATCGTATATTGTTCTTGTTCAGCCATGTTTTAAGAGTGTTGCACCATGAACAGGTAGGAGTGGAGAACACAGTTACTCTCTTAGCAGGCTTTTCAGTACCAGGCTGAAGTGTGAATGTCATGCCTTCGCCCTTAGCCAGGCTTAGGTAAAAAGCCGGGTCATGGCAGCCTTTAACGATACCCTGCGACTTACCGGATTCAACCAGCACAAGTGCAGGTACAGAGTTCACCCCGTAGCGGCTATGAACATCTGTGACTTCTTGTACTTCGATGGTGAATATATTTAAGGAATCATTTCTCTTCAGGGCATCCTGAAGGTTTTTCATGGCACAGTTACTCTGATCGTTGTCAGTCTTATAGAAAAACAGCATTGATTTGCCTGAATTGCCTATCCTTTCTGTCAAATGATCATATGATTTAATTCTTTCCATCATTTAATTTGCCATTTTGATTTGTTTAATAAGAAAATCTTTGCTTTTTGCACCGACGAAACGGTCGATTTCCTTTCCATTCCTGAACAAGACCATTGTTGGAATGTTCCTGATTTTGTAACTGGCTGCAATTGAACTGTACTTCTCAACATCCACCTTACCGACTGAAGCTGATCCGTTAACAGACTCTGCCACATCATTTATAACAGGAGCCATCATCTTACATGGGATACACCATGATGCCCAGAAATCAACCAGTGTGACTCCATTTTTAATCTGGTGACTGAAATTCTTATCTGAAAGTACTTTAACACTAGGACTGTTGGCGACCTCTGGAGTATTTTTGATTCTCCGGTAATTAAATATGCTGTAGATCACAAACAAACCTATAACACCTGCAATTATAATTAGAGTAGTGCTCATCTTTAGAAATTTATCGGTTCATGTATTTGTTTTTCTCTTACTGCATATGTGTATTCGCTTGCAGCCATTGCAGCAATTGTGGCATCTCCCACTGCTGTTGATATCTGCCTGTACTTTTTCGCAATGGAATCGCCGGCAGCAAATACACCTTTTATATTTGTCTCCATATCTTTTGAAACCACAATCTCTTTCCTTGGGTTTAGCTGCACTTTCCCCTCCAATAAAGAAGTGTTGGGGATATAACCAATAAACACGAAAACCCCGTCCGTCCTGTAGTTTATAGTATTACCGGTTTTTAAATCACGAATATCGACGCTTTCCAGTTTTTCATCTCCATTATATCTCGTCAGGACTGACTCCATCATGAAATTTATCTTTGGATTCTGTTTTGCTTCCTCTACTGCATGACTGAAGGCCTGGAAATGGTCAAACTGATGAACAACAGTTACTATAGATGCGTAATGTGTAAGTGAGACAGCTTCTTCGAGTGCTGAATTACCGCCGCCCACAACAACTATCTCCTTCCCTGTAAAAAAATCGCCGTCACATGTGGCGCAATATGAGATACCCCTGCCTTTCAACTCATTCTCACCCGGTATTTCAAGGGTTCTTGACCTTCCTCCGGGAGCCAGAATTACTGAATGTGACAGAAAGGTTTCGCCGTTATCAAGTGTAATTGCCTTTTCTTCATTTTCCAGGCTGAGGTCAGCTATCCTAATATTCGATCTGATTTCACAACCGAATTCAATCGCCTGTTTCTTCATGATGTTTGAAAGCTGGTATCCGGAAGTTTTCTCAACTCCCGGGTAATTAGCCACTTCATGAGTAAGTATCATCTGTCCGCCAACAGTACCCTCATTCAGAATAAGAGTGTTTAGTCTTGCCCTTGAAAGGTATATGCCTGCAGTTAATCCTGCAGGACCACCTCCGATCACAATCGCATCATACTTGCGCAAATAATTCATACTGTCAGACATTTACAGCTACAGATAACTGTGTATCCAGGATTTTCCTTACCTGTTCCATTGACTGTATGCTGGAAGTCGCTTTAACGAGTTTTCCGTTTTTATAATATACGGTGAAAGGCAAACCCATGAAACCGCTGCATTCCGGTGCATTGCGTATTACATGTGCCTCAGGGTTGTCAAATTCCATATCGCAGAATTTAACATGCTTGTACTTATCTTCAAGCTCTTCCATAATTCCATAAACGGGTATACACATCGGGCCCATCCTCCCGCAGCAAACCATTACATTTTCATTTTCTTTGATAATCCTCTGATGCTCAGCAGCAGATTCAATGTGATCTAAATTTGTGTATAACATGATTTCTGATTTAATTTATAATGCCACAAAATTAGTCAGGGAAATAATACATCATCAGCATTATCAAACCGGGCTGTTCAACATCCTGATTGAAATAGCTTAACTTTTTTATTGATTTTGTTCTAAATTTGTGCCAGAACACAGATTAATGAAGACAATTACTGATACTGACAGGGATTTTATCTGCGATATTGATGCACCGTGCTTCCAGTTGCTTACCAGGGAAGAGATAGAACAAATCCAGTCGAGCAGAACACAGGTGTTGTTCAGGAAGGGAGAAAATCTCACAAAACAGGGAGCTTTTGCATCGTACGTTCTTTTTATAGTAACGGGATATGTAAAGCAATTTATTGAAGGGGAGAGAAGCAGCGGCTATAACCTGAAAATAATACGTCCCGGAGAATTTCTGGGTCTATCCTCGGTATTCGGGAGAAACACTTTCGATTATTCAGCAGTTGCAATAACAGAAACTAGGGCATTCCTCGTTGAAAAAGAAGTGCTGAAAAAACTCGTAACTGCCGACGGTAACTTCGCCTTCGGAATAATGACCAGGTACTGTGATCAGAGCAGCCTTCTTCTTGATAATATCAACAA
>CAZQRQ010000022.1:0-48519 GCA_964595725.1 uncultured Rikenellaceae bacterium
GACAGCCTCTCAACGCCTTTTTTAATATCGTCCAGGGAAGAGTAGGAAAAGTTAATTCTCATTGTATTATGTCCTGCATCATTGCAATAAAACGTTGCCCCGGATACAAATGCGACATTCTTTTCTACAGCTTTCTTAAGTACCTTATCAGTGTCAATTCCTTGAGGCAGTGTCAGGAAAATGAACAGTCCTCCGTGAGGTTCTGTCCATTTGATTTCACCGGGAAGGTATTTCATGAAACAGCTTAGCATGTGGTCTCTTTTTGTCCTGTATAATTTCACGGTTTTAGGTATGTTCTTATCCAGAAATCCCTTTTCAATATATCTTGCGAGAATCCTCTGGACAAATGCCGAAGTGCACAGATCGGCAGTCTGCTTGGCCATAACTATCCTGTCGATTATTGTGTGATCAGCCATGACCCAGCCAACACGAAATCCCGGTGCAAAGATCTTTGAAAATGTACCAAGAGTAATTACTCTTCCATAGTTATCGAGATCGAACATCAGACGTTGTGGTTCACCCTCAAACCTGATTTCCCTGTAAGGACTGTCCTCAATTACCAGAATGTCATATTTTTCTGCGATCCGGATAATTTCGAGTCTTCTTAATTCCGGCATTGTGATTCCTGCCGGATTCTGAAAATCGGGTATGACATAGATGAATTTAACCTTCCGGTCGAGTGCCTGGAGAGTGCTTATTGATTTTTCAAGCTCAGAAGGTATCATGCCATCATGGTCAAGTGGAATGCCTTTTATTTTCGCGCCATAGGTAAGAAATGCATTAATTCCACCCAGGTATGAAGGCAATCCGCATAAGATGTAATCTCCGGGATCGATTAAAATCCTGGCCAGTATATCCAGTCCCTGCTGCGAGCCCGTTATTATCACCAGGTTTTCCATACCCAGACTGACACCTTCTCTGGTGTATCTTTCAACAAGCAGCTTTCTGAGCAGCGGATCACCTTCAGTAGTACTGTACTGAAGAGAGGACTGGCCTTCTTTTTCAAGTACTTCAGCAACAATACCCTTAAGATCATTGACCGGAAATGTTTCAGGAGCCGGCAGACCGCCGGCAAATGAGATCATACCGGGTTTGTCGAGCAGCTTAAGTATCTCTCTTATAGCCGACCTTTTCATGGTTCTGGCAGAGTGAGAAAGAAATTTTCCGATTGATTTCATTATATTATTATGAATCAGGAATCAGGAGGGACCAAGGTAACCAAGTTATAATAAAGAGGGGAACTTTCCAAATTTCAAACCGGTGAAATAAATGGTGTTCTGTTAAGAATCGACCGGCCGAGTGTTATCTCATCAGTATATTCAAGTTCGTCGCCTATTGCGACTCCGCGGGCAAGCATCGAAATCTTGAGGTTGTACCTGCTCAGTCTTTTGAAAAGATAGAAGTTGGTGGTATCTCCTTCCATCGTGGTGCTGAGGGCAAATATTATTTCATTTATTCCGCCGTTCCTGACCTTATCCTCAAGACTGTCAATAGTAAGGTCACCGGGTCCGACTCCGTCTACAGGGGATATTATTCCTCCAAGAACATGATATAAGCCCCTGAATTGCCGGGTGTTTTCAATAGCCATTACATCCTGGATGTTCTCGACAACACATACTGTGGTCTTATCCCTGCTCTTATCACTGCAAATGCCACAGATCTCACTGTCGGATATATTGTGACAGACCCTGCAATAATGAATTTCTGAATGCAGCCTCGCTATTGTATCGCCGAATCGCCTGACCTCGTCGCTATTCCTTCTCAGGAGGTTCATGACCAGACGGAAAGCCGTTTTCCTCCCTATTCCCGGGAGAGAGGCAAACTCATTTACTGCATCTTCAAGCAGCTTTGAGGTATATTCAATAAAGCTCATCCTGGATTTTTTTGTAAAAATAGCTCATTTATCTGCGAAAGAAAAAAGAGAGACTTTTTTTTCGCCTTGATTTCTTTTTGTTATCCTTGCAAAAATTTCAACGGAATGTCACCAACTCTGATACTATTAATATTTTTCCTGTACACAGCCCTGCTTTTTACAGTAACGTGGATAACCGCCAGGAGAGCAAACAACCAGTCATTCTTTATCGGGAATAGAATCTCTCCATGGTTTGTGGTTGCCTACGGAATGATCGGTGCATCTTTATCTGGTGTCACATTCATGTCGGTGCCAGGCTGGGTGACAGATACACAGTTCAGCTATATGGTTGTTGTATTCGGATATCTTTTTGGATATTTTGTCATAGCCCTGGTTCTCCTTCCTCTTTATTACAGGCTTAAACTGACATCAATTTATACATACCTAGATCAGCGTTTCGGATTCTGGTCGTATAAGACCGGTGCAGGATTCTTCCTGTTGTCAAGGACACTAGGAGCTTCTCTTCGTATGTTCCTTGTAATTAATGTTTTGCAGGTATTTGTTTTCGATGCATGGAATGTCCCGTTCTGGATCAATGTCCTTGTATTCATTATCCTGATAATCCTTTATACAATGAAAGGAGGGATCAGGACCATTGTCTGGACCGATACTCTCCAGACAACATTTATGCTTCTTGCAGTTATTCTTTCAATTGTGTATATCAGCAGGGATCTTGGCAAACCGGTGTCCGATCTTATACCTGTAATAAAGGAGCAGGGGATAGGAAAAATGTTCATTACCGACTGGCATCATGAGAGATTCTTCCTTAAGCAGTTTATAAGTGGCATGTTCATTACTATTGTGATGACTGGTCTTGACCAGGAAATGATGCAGAAGAACCTGAGTTGCAAAAATATACATGAGGCCCAGAAAAATATGTTTACTTTCAGCGGAATACTGGTGATAGTCAACCTTCTCTTCCTGTTCCTTGGAGCTATTCTGTTAATTTATTCACAGAACATGGCTGTACAGGTAGCCTCAACTGATGACCTGTTCCCGGCGATAGCCCTCAGATACCTTAGCCCGGTAGCAGGTGTAGTATTCCTTGTCGGCCTTATTTCTGCTGCTTTTCCCAGTGCAGACGGAGCTCTTACATCACTGACTACATCCTTCAGTATCGATTTTCTTGGAATAGACAGGAGGGAGAGTCTTACTGAAAGGCAACGTACCAGGATCAGGTACATGGTTCATGTCAGCATAGCCGTGGTATTTTTTATCTGTATCCTGGTTTTCAGGGCAGTTAATGACGAAGCTGTAATCGACAAACTTTTCACGATAGCCGGTTATACATACGGTCCTCTTCTTGGCTTTTATTCTTTTGGGCTCTTCACAAAGAGAATAGTAAAAGATAAATTCACTCCTTTTGTAGCTATATTGTCGCCAGTAATATGCTTTTTCCTGAGTAAGTATTCTGTTCAGCTTTTCAACGGCTATAAGTTCGGATTTGAGCTTCTTCTGCTCAATGGTTTACTTACTTTCACCGGCTTATGGATTTTAAGTACCAGGAAGATACAGCCTTCTTTGCCGGATTCTATCTGACCTCAATAGTTTTATAGGGGATATTGAAAATAAGATAATAGTTGAAACCGGGGCTGAAAGATTTTGATCCGTTACCGAAACCGGGAATGCAGATTGCCTTAATATCCTTTCCGGCTCCCGAATAGATAAGAAGTCGCAACCTGACGGTCCACCCGATAGTTATG
Source organism: uncultured Rikenellaceae bacterium (assembly GCA_964595725.1). Lineage (GTDB taxonomy): Bacteria > Bacteroidota > Bacteroidia > Bacteroidales > VadinHA17 > LD21. The sequence goes on from CAZQRQ010000022.1 coordinate 3,616, forward strand.
TTTTTAATGATTTCGCTCCTTATTCCCGGAGATACTTCAAGGAAGTGAGCCATATGTGTTGAGGAGGGTATATTACCGGTGTAAATGCCCCAATAGTTCTCACGTTCATAATAAGGGATCTCATACTTGAAAATGCCAAGGCCATATCTCAATCCCACACCTGCATAATATTTCCCTTTTGAAACAAATGGGGAAAGGAGGTTAAAGTCGACTCCCAGTTTAATAAATCCTCCCTGGCTCTTGAAGTCGTAGTTATACTGTGAGTATCTGAAATTAAGATATCCTGTTTCCAGCACCAGGGCTTTTGATGTGTCCCTGTCTAAGGAAAAAAAACCTTCTACAGCCAGGGTGTTTTTATCAGCAAAATAGCTGGCAGGTCCGAACAGATCGGCACCAATCTTCATTGTAAGCGGAAACCGGATTGTATCCTGGCCTGCAGCACGGATGAAAAATCCTGACAGGAAAATGCTAATAAAATATACGGATATTCTCTTCATTTGATGTTGTAATACTCCCGTTTATTAGCAGAACATCAATTGCTTCCGCCCTGTTGCTGACACTTTCGACAGCGTGATAGACTGTAAAGCCGCATTCTTTTGAAACCAGGTGTGGGTAACTGCTATAGCTGAAAAAGAGTGTATCTGTAATATTGTTAACCTTGATATAGAAAGAACATGAGTTTTCTGAAGCGTTCAAGGGTATCCTGGCTACTTTTAGTTTCCCTGTTGCGTTATATATTTTATTTTGTTCGTTACCGATGCCATATAAAGTCACACTATCGGGAGCCTCTGCATCTCCTGTCCCGGTCCTGTAGAACACTGCATTAACTGTTGCCGCAGTCTCTTCCAGACATGATTCTGGTGTACAGGAAACCTGTACTATTGAAAGTGACAACAGGAAAAGCAATAATGAATGGCAGGCTGTTTTTCGATTCATCATAGACTTTTTAAGTATACTTCCGCTTTATCCAGGGCTTTCTGTAAACCTCCGGGATTCTTTCCTCCTGCAGTTGCAAGAAAAGATTGCCCTCCTCCTCCTCCTTCGATAAACGGTGCAATCTCCCTTGTTATTTTTACTGCGTCGATGCTTTTATCTTTCACAAGTCTGTCACTGACCATTACCACTAAACTGGCTTTGCCTCCTGTTGATGCACCTAATACGAGTACAATATCATCGTGGGAGCCCCTGATCTGGTGTGCTATATTCTTAAGCATTTCGGGGGAATTTGCATCAATCACACCTTTGATGAATCGGAAGTCTCTTATTCTCACGGCTTCATCCTCCAGTTTTTTTCGAATAATTACAGCTTTTTCAGCTGTCATTTTTTCAAGGCTTTTTTTCAGTGCAAGATTTTCTGAGACCAGTTTCGCAACATTATCTGCAATATCACCTGTACTCTTAAAGAGTGAACTTATCTTATCAACAGAAAGTAATTTTTCGTTTACATATTCTTCTGCCTTTGCACCGGAAACGGCTTCCAGCCTTCGGATTCCTGCAGCAATGGCACTTTCTGACACTATCTTGACAAAGCCTATGGTTCCGGTAGAGTCGACATGAGTTCCCCCGCATAATTCAACAGAATCGCCAAAGCCGACAACTCTAACCTTTTCACCGTATTTTTCACCAAACAGGGCCATCGCCCCCATGCCAACAGCTTCATTAAAAGAGATTCCGTCGTGAATATTCACCGTATGATTCTCCCTTATCATCCTGTTTACGATATGTTCAACTTCAAGTATCTCCTCTTTTGTCATTTTGGAAAAATGGCTGAAATCGAACCTTAGCCTTTCAGGCGTTACCAGTGATCCCTTCTGTTCTACATGCGGTCCCAGTACTGATCTTAATGCAAAGTGAATAAGGTGCGTTGCAGTGTGATTGTTTGCCGTCATAAGTCTTTTTTCAAGATCGATGACTGCATGTAGCGTCTCGCCGGTATCCCCGGGCAGGTCGCTGGAGACATGTATTATCTGGTTGTTCTCCCTGATAGTATTTGAAATAGTTATCCTCCGTTTACCGCCGGTCAGCCATCCCGTGTCGCCCACCTGTCCACCAGACTCAGCATAGAATGGCGTTCTGTCGAAAACGAGCTGGAATGATTCCTTTCCCCTTTCAAGAACCTTCCGGTATTTCACAATCCGCACATCAGATTCCGTTTCGTGGTAGCCTGTGAAGACCGTTCTTTCAGAATCCATAAGAATATGCCAGTCGCCAGCTTCAACACTGGCATCTTCCCTCGATCTTGCCTTCTGGTTACTCATGGATGTTTCAAATCCTTCAGAATCGAATTTCATTCCATTTTCGTTAAGTATGAGGGATGTAAGATCTGCAGGGAATCCGTAAGTATCATACAATTCGAAAGCAATATTACCCGGAAGAACATCCTTTCCCGAGTTTTTAAGTTCCCCGATTTTCCTGTCGATCATCCTGAGACCTTTGCCGAGGGTTTTAAGGAACGAGCTCTCTTCTTCATTAATAACCTTCGAGATATGTTCCTCCGATGATGCAAGTTCCGGGTACTGGTTTCCCATTACCTTAATCAGCCCCGGTACCAGCCTGTATATGAATGGCTCCTCCATGCCGAGGTGATTATAACCGTACCTGACGGCCCGTCTCAGGATTCTTCTTATGACATATCCTGCTTTGTTATTAGAAGGTAGCTGTCCGTCGGCAATTGAAAAGGCGACAGCCCTCAGATGGTCTGCGATAACACGCATAGCGACATCCCATTTTTCGTCGGAGCCATAGTTCCTTCCGGTGATCTCCGAAATATCAGATATTATCGACTGAAATATATCGGTATCATAATTTGATTTTTTGCCCTGCACAATCATCGCTAGCCTTTCAAATCCCATCCCTGTATCAACATGTTTAGCCGGCAGCTGCTCAAGCTTTCCGTCCGACATCCTGTTATACTGTATGAACACCAGGTTCCAGATCTCGATCACAAGGGGATGTCCTTTGTTAACAAGAAGGTGTCCGGGCAACTTAGCTCTTTCTTCATCATTCCGGAGGTCAATGTGTATCTCGGAACATGGTCCGCATGGACCTGTTTCCCCCATTTCCCAGAAATTATCTTTCTTGGATCCTTCTAGTATCCTGGCTTTATCAATATTGGATAACCAGTAATTGAAGGATTCAGTGTCACGTTCAAGATTTTCCTGTTTATATCCCTCAAATATAGTGGTATAGAGCCTGTCTTTATCAATTTTAAGCACACCGGTAAGGAATTCCCATCCCCAGTCGATTGCTTCTTTCTTGAAATAGTCTCCGAAGGACCAGTTGCCGAGCATCTCGAACATCGTATGATGGTACGTATCATGGCCTACCTCTTCAAGATCATTATGCTTTCCCGACACCCGGAGGCATTTCTGCGAATTGGCAATACGCCTGTCAGCCGGCTGGCTGCTTCCCAGGAAAATATCTTTGAACTGATTCATTCCGGCATTTGTGAACATCAATGTGGGATCGTCCTTTACGACCATACTGGCAGATGGTATTATGGTATGACCTTTTGATCTGAAAAAATCGAAAAATTGCTTCCTGAGTTCACCGGACTTCATATTAATTGACATATAATTAAATAAATATGCGTATATTAGGTTTGTAAAATTAATTTATTTACTTTAGATTTGTCGGTTGCCTGTAAAAAATCGGCATAATTATTATTGATGCCCAGAAGAAAATATATCCTCGATCCATCTGATCTGCAGTATAAACTGGTCAGACTGCCGTGGAGACATAAAATCCTGAGATTCATTCTTTGGACAGCTTTATCCGTAGTCGTATCAATACTCTATGTAAAGGTTTTTGAAACCAAGTTCGGCTCCCCGAAAGAGAAGCACCTTGAGCAGGAAATAGCCAATATAAAGCTTCAATACAGCCTGCTAAACCGTAAGTTTGCAGATGCTTTCAATGTGATTGACAACCTGAAGCAATCAGATGAAGTAAGATACCGCCCGATACTCACGATGGACAGCATTCCTTCATCCATAAGGAATCCCGGTTACGGTGGTGTTGACCGGTACAGAGCATATACAGGATTACTGAATTCATCACTCCTTATCAGTTCTCATGAAAAACTGGATGCGATTAAGAACATGGCAATTGTCCAGGAGGAATCTTTTAATGCAGTTGCTGAAAAGCGTGATGAGTGGATATTCGAAAATGATCATCTCCCAAAGATATGCCCGGTTGATCCCAAATGGCCAAAGGGCGATGGTTTAAAGTTCAGGGAAGAACATCCGGTTCTTGGTACTCCCAAGTGGCATTTCGGTCAGGATTTCACGTGCCCTTCAGGAACTGAAGTTTACGCTACCGGTGCCGGAAAGGTGATTTTTGCAGGATGGAGCAACGACGGCTTCGGATATCATGTAATAATTGACCACCAGAATGGCTACAGGACAATATACGGGCATCTGAGTAAAATAGAAGTACCCATCGGCATCAACGTGAGACGAGGGAAACTTATTGGTCTCAGTGGTAGCACAGGGACATCATCTGGTCCCCACCTTCACTACCAGATTGATTTATACGGTTCACATAAAAATCCGCTAAACTTCTTCAGAGACGATCTGACTCCTGATGAATATCGTGAGATGATTATGGAGCTTAGCTCCAAAATGGTATACCGTTAGTAATACCCGGTCCTTTTATGAAAGAAATGACTGCATTTAACGTTGATATCTTGCCGGATTCTGACTTTTGCTAAAATTACTATCTTTGTCAATTATGGGAAAAACCAGGTATAAGTTCAATCCGGAATCGCTTAGCTTCGACAAGGTGAAACTTGGCTTCAGGGATATTGTCCTGAGGTTCCTGGCTTATTTTGTCGGATCTGTCATAATTGCTGCAGTCTATGGTCTTATCCTTGCAGCCTTTGTTGACTCACCAAAAGAAAAAGTCCTTAAACGTGAAATAGAACAGCTGACCATTCAGTATGAGCTTATGAACAAGGAAATGGACAATGTTGACAAAGTGCTCTCTCATCTTGAACAGACAGATGAGAACTTGTACAGGTCAATATTTGAAGCCGAGCCGATACCGACATCAGTACGCGACGGAGGAATAGGCGGTATTAACCGGTACAAGGAACTTGAAGGCTATGACAATGCTGCCCTTGTTATAGAAACAGCAACAAAGCTCGATAAGATCAGGAAGAAAATGTATGTCCAGTCGAAATCATTCGACGAGCTGATCGATAAGGCAAAAGAAAAGGAAAAAATGCTTAGCTGCATTCCTGCAGTTATGCCAATATACAACAAAGACCTGACCAGGACCGGTGCGGGATGGGGGCTCAGGGTGCACCCGATCTATAAGATCGTGAAATTCCATTACGGGATGGATTTTACTGCACCAATGGGTACCGATATTTATGCCACCGGCGACGGGACGGTTGAGAGAGTCATTACTTCGCTGCGCGGGTATGGCAACCATATAATTATTAACCATGGTTATGGATACAAAACTCTCTATGCACACCTGGACAGGTCCAATGTTCGTGTCGGGCAGAAGGTCAGCAGGGGCGATGTAATAGGTTTTGTAGGCAGCACCGGCGCATCACTGGCACCTCACCTCCACTATGAAGTGGAACTGAACGGGCAGAAGGTCGATCCGGCCAACTATTATTTCAACGATCTTACACCTGAGCAGTATGAAAAGATGATTGAGATCGCCTCAAAGAGCGGACAGTCATTTGATTAAACAGCCAGGCATTATATGAGGATCGTAATTCTTACATTTTCCTTATTGTTTTTAGCATCTGGCCTTTCAGAGGGATTGGCAAGTGTCGTTCGCACAGTTTCAAATGACCGGCAAACAGATGATACAGTTCTGGTATCAAAGAGAGTAACAGTAGCTGGTGTAGGGGATATCATGCTGGGAACTTCCTTCCCTTCGAAAAGATACCTGCCTCCTGGTAACAATCCGTTGCATCTTATCAGTACACTCCTGGATTCCCTGAGTAAACCGGATATTACTTTCGGAAACCTGGAAGGATCATTCCTTAATAATGGAGAAGCCTTTAAGCAATGCCGCGATACCAATATCTGCTACCTCTTCAGGATGCCTGAGTCATATGCATCGGTACTGGATACGGCAGGATTTGATTTTATCAGCCTGGCGAACAACCATTTCGGTGATTTTGGACCGCAGGGCGCTGACAGGACAAGAGAGTTATTCGATTCGCTTGGGATAGGATACGCAGGCCCTGTCGAAAATCCATTTTCGATAATCGAAAAAGATTCAGTAACTTACGGATTCTGTGCTTTCTCCAACACTGTCGGATCCAACAGCATGGGAGAGTCAGAGAAGGCGGCTTTAATAGTCAGATATCTTAAAGATACATGCGATATCGTTATAGTATCTTTTCATGGAGGTGCCGAAGGAAGCGACTATCAGAGGGTTACAAGGGAGGATGAAATTTTTTACGGGGAAAACAGGGGTAATGTATATGATTTTTCTCATAAGATGATCGATAGCGGGGCTGATATTATATTCGGACACGGACCGCATGTCAGCAGGGCAGTCGAATTATATAATGACAGGTTTATTTGTTACAGCCTGGGTAACTTCTGTACCTATGGGAGGTTTAATATTACAGGGCCAAACGGGATTGCACCACTGATTAAGGTGACTGTTGATCTGGCCGGCAAATTTATTTCCGGACGAATAGTGCCTGTTTACCAGGGAAGTGACGGTGTTGTGAGGGTCGATAACCAGCAGAGGGTGATCGGAAAGATAAAAGAGCTGACAGCACTTGATTTCCCCGAGACCGGCCTGGTGATAACAGATGAAGGTGAAATATTTCAAAAACGATAGATATGCCATACAGGGAGAAAGAAATTGAAAAGCTCTACTACTCTATAGGAGAAGTGGCAGAGATATTGAATGTCCCGGTCTCAACAGTAAGGTTCTGGGAAAATGAATTTGAAATCCTCAAGCCGAAGAAAAACAAGAAAGGCAACAGGCTTTTTATGCCCGATGACCTTAAGAACATCAGGATAATTCATCACCTGCTCAAGGAAAAGGGGATGACGATAGCAGGTGCCAGGAAGCAGCTGTCTGAAAAGTGGGAGGACACGGACTACAGGTTTGAGATCCGGCAATCGTTGCTTAATATCAAGGGGATGCTGGGCGAAATAAAAGACAGCTTCTGAAATTACCCGGATATGAAAGTAAAGGATATAACATCTTTTCTCGATAATGCAATTCCCCTTTCGTTCCAGGAGAGCTATGACAATGCTGGATTGCAGGTAGGTGACCCTGAAAATGATATCAGTTCGGCACTGATAACGCTCGATGTTACCGAAGAGATCCTGGAGGAGGCTGCAGGATCAGGATGCGGAATAATAATTGCTCATCACCCTCTCATCTTTGCTCCACTGAAGAAGTTGACGGGAAGGACTTACCAGGAACGAATAATCTCGAAGGCTATTAAGGAGAATATTGCAATTTACGCCTCCCACACGAACCTGGATACTTATAATTATGCGGTTAGCAGGAAAATGGCAGAGAAAATTTCACTGCAAAATATTGCAGTGCTGTCCCCGGCCAAAGAAAAAGTCTGTAAGCTGGTTGCTTTTGTGCCCGAAGATCATATCGACAAAGTAAGAAATGCGATTTTTGAAGCCGGGGCAGGTGTTATAGGCAATTACGACAGGTGCAGCTTTAATGCAGATGGATCGGGAACCTACAGGGCAGGCGAAGATACCTCTCCCTTCAGGGGAGCAAAAGGTGAATTCCATACAGAAAGGGAGATCCGTTTTGAGACGGTATTTCTTTCTCACCTGAAATCAGCTGTTCTGGAAGCACTAATGGAATCTCATCCCTATGAAGAAGTGGCATATGATATTTACAGGCTGGATAATGAGTTGTATAGTTCAGGATTGGGCTGTAAAGGTACATTGCCACAAAAGGTTAAAACCAGAGAGTTTCTTGAATTGCTGGTAACAGTTTTCGGGACAGGGGGGATCCGTTATGCCGGTAATACCGATGCTTTTATAGAAAAAGTCGCTTTATGTGGCGGATCAGGAGCCGGGCTCCTGGGTGATGCAATAAGGGCGAGATGTGATGCTTTTGTCACAGGTGACATTAAATACCATGACTTCTTCAATACTGATGGCAGACTGCTGTTTGTTGATATAGGCCACTATGAAAGTGAAAAATTCTCCATAGAGATATTATACGAACTAATTATTAAAAAATTCCCTACATTTGCACTCCGGTTTTCCGAAAAAAATACGAATCCGATAAATTATCTGTAAAGATGGAAAAAGCAAAAACACACGAAGCTGAAATTTCAATAGAAGAGAGACTGAGAGCACTTTACAGTCTTCAGCTTGTTGACTCAGAAATAGATAAGATTAAGACACTTCGCGGTGAGCTCCCACTTGAAGTTCAGGACCTGGAGGATGAGATTGCAGGGCTTGAAACCAGGCTTTCTAACCTCAAAGAGGAGGTTGAAAATCTTGAAAAGTCTGTTGCACAGAAGAATAATGAGATAGTGGATGCCCAGGCCCTGATAAAAAAATACGAGGAACAACAGAAGAATGTAAGGAACAACAGGGAATTCGACTCTCTGTCAAAGGAAATTGAATATCAGAATCTGGAAATTGAACTATGCAATAAGAAGATAAGGGAGTTTAACTCGCTTATAGACGAGAAGAAGCTGGTTATTACTGATTCGGATACAACTCTTGGTGAGCGCAAGGCAGATCTTGAAAATAAAAGAAAAGAACTTGATGAGATAGTGGCTGACACACAGAAGGAAGAAGAGGGCCTTTACAAGAAATCGGAGAAAATAGAGGCCTTGATCGAGGAAAGACTTCTTACTGCTTATAAAAGGATACGCTCCAATGCCAGGAACGGACTGGCAGTGGTTTCAATTCAGAGGGATGCATGTGGGGGTTGCTTTAACCAGATTCCTCCCCAGCGTCAGCTTGATATTAAGTCGCGAAAAAAAATAATTGTCTGTGAATATTGCGGACGCATACTTGTCGACGACGAAATAATCCAGGACAGTCACCTGTAGGAAAATAAATAAGAGGGCATCAACGGTGCCCTCTTTTTTTGATTTACGTAAATTTGTTTTTGAAACAGAATTATCGGTCATGAATTCAGCAGATTTTCGTAAACTTGTTGCTGAGGGAATTCCTGACACTCTCCCTCCGTCATATAAACCTGATCCATCAGTAAACCATGCGCCCAGACGCAAGGATATACTAACCTTTGAGGAGAAGAAGCTGGCACTGAAGAATGCTTTAAGATATTTCCCTGAGAAATTCCACGACGAGCTTGCTGCAGAATTTGTTTGTGAGCTGGAAGAATTCGGAAGGATTTATATGTACAGGTTTAAACCCGGTTATGATATCCGGGCCAGGCATATTGATGAATATCCCCACAGATCTGAAAATGCTGCAGCGATTATGCTTATGATATCCAATAATCTCGATCGGGCAGTTGCCCAGCATCCCGATGAGCTAATTACTTACGGCGGTAACGGGGCCGTATTCCAGAACTGGGCTCAATACAGGATCACAATGAAGTATCTCTCTGAGATGACAGACGAGCAGACTCTTGCAGTTTATTCCGGACATCCACTCGGTTTGTTCCCTTCCTCTCCTTCCGCTCCGAGGCTGGTAGTGACCAACGGTATGGTGATTCCTAATTATTCGTCGCAGGACCACTGGGAGAGGTTTAATGCCCTGGGTGTTTCACAGTACGGCCAGATGACCGCTGGATCATATATGTATATCGGTCCGCAGGGAATCGTTCATGGTACAACGATCACCGTACTCAACGCGGTAAGAAAGATTAACGGACAATCCGGCAGGGAAGATATAAAGCTTTTTGTTTCATCAGGATTGGGAGGTATGTCGGGAGCACAGCCCAGGGCAGCAAAGATTTCGGGAGTAATATCGGTAGTTGCGGAAGTAAATCCAAAAGCTATAGAGAAACGATTCTCTCAGGGTTGGGTTGATGAGGTCATATCCGAACCGGGAAAGCTTGTATCAAGGATTAAAGAAGCAAGGGGCGGGAGAGAGGTTGTTTCTATTGCTTATCACGGAAATATTGTTAATGTATGGGAAATTTTTGCCAGCGAGGGCATCAGGGTTGATATCGGGTCCGACCAGACATCACTTCATAATCCATGGGCTGGTGGTTATTATCCCGTGGGCCTGTCATTCGATGAGGCAAACAGGATGATCTCATTCGATAGTGAAAGATTCAGGGAGTATGTCAGGGAATCACTCAGGAGGCAGGTTAAAGCAATAAACGCTCACACCGACAGGGGTACATATTTTTTTGATTATGGAAACGCATTCCTGCTTGAAGCTTCGAGGGCGGGTGCAGATATACTGGATGAAAAGGGGGATTTCAAATATCCATCCTATGTCCAGGATATCATGGGTCCTCTTTTCTTCGATTATGGATTCGGCCCGTTCAGGTGGGTTTGCTGCTCTAACGATCCGGAAGACCTGAAGACGACGGATGAAATTGCGGCACAACAACTGGAAGAAATCATGAAGAGCTCTCCGAGGGATATCAGAATGCAGATGGAAGATAATATTCACTGGATCAAGGAAGCCGGGAGAAACAGCCTTGTTGTCGGTTCGCAGGCACGTATCCTTTATGCGGACGCTGAAGGTAGAATCTCTATTGCACGTGCATTCAATAAAGCAATCGCAAATGGAAGGATAAGTGCACCGGTTGTCCTTGGAAGGGATCACCACGATGTTTCCGGTACTGACTCTCCTTTCAGGGAAACATCAAATATTACCGACGGTTCGAAGTACACGGCTGACATGGCTGTCCAGAATGTTATTGGCGACGCTTTCAGGGGAGCAACATGGGTCTCACTTCATAACGGCGGCGGAGTCGGATGGGGTGAAGTTATAAATGGAGGATTCGGGTTGGTACTTGATGGGAGTGACGATGCAGAAAAGAGACTGTCGATGATGCTGCACTGGGACGTCAATAATGGGATAGCCCGCCGCAGCTGGGCAAGGAACAATGGAGCCCTCGTAACAATCAAAAGGGAGATGAACAGGACTCCTGGCCTTTGGGTAACGATCCCGTTCATAGCAGATGACGATGTTATTGATAACGCCCTTATAAACAAGCGAGAGAAATAGCTGTTCAGAACCGGCCCATTTTCAGCATTACAAGGGTACAATCCTCTATCACCTCAATACCCTTGTTCCTGGCCATGGCTGCAAACCCGGGATTCCTTGTGCCGGGATTAAAGATTATCCTTTCAGGACGTAAAGCAAGGATATCGTTGACGAACTCTGCCTGGTTTGAAGCGCTCAGGTAGAGTGTTACAGTATGGATACTGCCATGATCTGCAGGGATATGTTTCAGAATCCTGATATCCTCGAGTTCATATTCCCTTCTTCCTATGGCAATAACCGGGATGCCTTTTAAAATAAGGGTTTTAAGAACATCATATGAGGCACGATCAGGATTAGTACTTGCGCCCAGAAGCAGTGTCAGTTTTTCATTCTGATTATCGGTCATTACTTAAATAATCATTGTTTTAAGCTTCTTCCAGGAGGACTGATGCAAGGGCAACGATACCTTCTTCACGGCCGGTAAACCCCATCTTTTCCGTTGTGGTGGCCTTTATTGAAACAGATTCAGTGGTAGTTTCGATAATACCTGCAATAATTTCTTTCATTCCTGGAATTAGAGCGGCAATTTTTGGTTTTTCGAGGCATACAGTTGAGTCGATGTTCACAAGATGGTAGCCTTTTTCACGTATTATTAAATATGTGCGCTTTAGCAGATCAGTACTTCTTATGTTTTCAAATTCGGGACTTGAATCAGGAAAATAATGTCCGATATCATTCAGGCCGGCTGCACCAAGCATTGCGTCACATATTGCATGTAGAAGAACATCGCCGTCAGAATGTGCAATACAGCCTTTATTCCAGGGTATTTTGACTCCGCCGATCCAGAGATCGAGTCCTTCTTTGAATTTATGAAAGTCGATTCCCTGCCCGATCCTGATTTTTGTCATCCTCTTGAAACGTTCCTGAAGGAATTGAAGTCGAAGGAGAGAGAAAATCTCAGAGTCCTTGCCAGGGGATGATTTTGTGCCAGCGGCATAAGGTATGAGATATCAAGAGCGAAGATATTCATTCTGAAACCTGCACCGGCGGTGAAGTACTTCCTGTTACCCTTTGTCTCATTCTCATAGAAGTAGCCTCCCCTTAAGGCGAACTGGTCGTTATACCAGTATTCAGCTCCAAATGAACACGATATCTCTCGTAATTCCTCCATAAATCCCCCGGGAGCATCATAGAATGACTGGAAAATTGCAAGAGGTACTGAGACATTGGGATCCTTTCCATCAATTATCTGCCTGTCAAGGTCATATTTAGGAGGTGTTGGAACCAGTAACTTGTTAAAATCAACTGCAAGGGTGATTTTATTATAGTTATCAAGTTCAATTGTCCCGGCACTGCCAATCTTCATGTTCATTGGAATAAAATCAGGCTCTTTTGAATCGGTATAAGTCATTTTTGAACCTATATTGGAAATATTTATTCCGAATCCTATGTGGCCATCTCTATCTCCAATGTCAATATCATTCTGGTAATAGGATGAAATGTCGGCTGCAAATGAAATTCCGGGTTTGGTAGCTGTGCCTCCAGCATAGGAACCACCTGTCAGGTTGGAGTATATGAATCTGAATGCAACTCCGCCTGAAAAATGAGTGCCGAATATTCTTGAATAGCCGACATCAGCTGAAAATTCAGATGGAGTGAAATTCCGTTCAAAATTTCCGAAATCATCAGTGAAAGGTATATCCCCCAGAGAGGAGTAAAAGAGGCTGGCTGCCACAACCTGCTTGGAATCAATCCTTTTATACCCCGACAGGTATGCAAGATTTATATCAGGGACCAGTGTTCTGAGCCATGGTGAATACGAGATACCGACTCCCCCCTTTCCGTCGATAAATGCAAATTTAGCCGGATTCCAGTGCATACTGTAAGCATCAGGGTCAGTAGCAACACCTGCATCACCCATGGCACCGGCCCTTGAATCAGGAGCAATTAATAGAAAAGGAACCACGGTCTGGATCGCATTCAATTCATCTGAAGTATCCTGTGAAAGCGCTGTACTATGAATTCCAAAAGCCAGGATAATCAATAACAGGGCAATAGGTCTTTTGTTCATATTATTATTTATCTCTCGTGGGTATTACAAATATAAAACTTATTTTGACAAGTGTTATTGTTTAATTTTCACAAAATTATCATTCTGCCGGTGGCTCTTGAAATTTCACCTCCTGATGTCCTTATTGTAACACTGTAAAGATAGACACCCCTGGCAACCCTTTTTCCTCCGTCATCATTTCCATCCCACAGGATTGGCTGCAACCTGTATCCAGTTGATGGCATAGTAAGGTCAATCGATTGTATTATTTTACCGTTCATGCTGAAAATGGCGATATTTATAGTAAGTTCATCGTCAGGCCTGTTGTGTTCGGCAGTTATTCTTGTCTCATTTACTACAGGATTAGGGTAATTGATCAGGTTAGTTATTAAGAATCCTTCTTCGCCTTTAACCACAAAGTTCAGTGTTTTCGAAGTGGAGTTGTTAAAATTATCCCACGCCTTCATAGTTAAGGTATGCTGCCCGGCATCAATTTCTCCAATGGGGTAGTAGACTCTTCCTCTCATGTAATTGTCGAGGTCGCTTTCATAATAATTATTCAGTATGAAAGGATTACTCCTGTTGTCATCAACGAAAGCAGTAAGGTCGTGGCCAATACCTGATCCGGTGGTATTGATGCCTCCGGAATCTTCAATGACTGCGAGTAAAAGAGGATTATCATCGCAAATACCTCCATCCCTGAACAGGGTGTCGTTGAGAAAAAGTCTTATTGACGGACCTGAAGTATCTTCCACGGATACATTACTGAATCCACCCACGATTATTCCATCATAACTTCCTCCCATATCCAGTGTTCCTTCCGTTGCATAATAGCTTATCTTGCCTGAGCCATAGGAATAATTTATGTCTTTCGGGACAATAAATGTGAATCTGAACCTGCCGTTTTCTGCGATCGTTTTACCACTGAATATAACGTTGTTCCGAAGATCAAATTCCATTACCTGTCCGCCGTCATTTGCTAAAGTACTTATCCTGGAATACTTATCATATACCAGTGGGTATACAACACCATTAAAATCATCCATAGGAGTGCCGGTATTATCTTCAATATGCCCGGCTATTGTTATTAACGACAGTGCCTTGATACTGTCAGATGGTTCGGTTACGGGAATGTTGTTTAAAGAATCGGTTACAACCCTTCCATGCCAGGGATAAGCAAGCTGAACCGCAGGATCCCCGAGAAGCGAGAAATTCCTTTTGTTAAGGCCACTACCCGAATTGATTTTTGCAATCCTTATTATGTCGCCCAGGCAGAGTGCATTTCCCATGGAATCAAGGGTGAAGGCATAATTTAATATGTTCCGGTTCAGTGTATAGTTCGGGGCTGAGTAGACCACCCGCGTTGTGGTCATAAGTGCAATTCCGCCGCCATCCTGGTTGAGCAGAACCATTTCCCCGGCGGATGTCTTACCTGTCATCTGTTTTGAAAGCGGGTCTGTTTCAATATCATCGAACCTGCTGAATTCACATGTAGCGGTTATGAAGAGTGGCATCCTGGCCCCGTTCCTCCATGAGTTGATGTTCTCTGTTTTTACCACTCTTTCATGAGCCAGTCCTATTTCGTTCCCGTGTCCCAGGTAATCGAAAATAAGACATCCCGCATTGATTCGGTCATCAATTTTCTTTGTGGCATCAGGGTAAGACTGACCGTTTACAGAAGTAACCTGTTTAAATGCATCAAGGTATATTTTATCTACATTGAAGCAGGGATACTTGGTATTAAGCAAAGTATATAACCCTTCAGCGTCTATCATATGAGTATTGCCATCCTCATCATCTGCAGCTATTGCCACTACATTTTTCCAGCTGCCTTTACTTTCCGGACTCATGTACCTGATAACCTTTGATACCATAATGGCAGCCTGACCAGTGTCTGAGACAGGAAACCGTCCAATTCCTATGTCTTCAGTGCCTTCAGCCTCACCTTCTCCATCCTCCAGCAGTCCGTAAAAATCGTCGGATGTGAACGAAGAAACGACAACAGTTGAATTCTGCGACTGGTAAGTAGGAACGAAATTAGGGTTTGCAGGTGGCAGAGTCTTGTTCTCAATAGATCCGTCGCCAAACAGGAGCAGGTATTTCAAAGGATGTTCCGTGCCGTTCTGGTTAAAAAACTTCATCCTCAGGAAATTTCTGATGGCGGCTATATCAGGTACTCCCCCGGAAAATTCATTGTAGATCTCCTCAGGAGTGACAACAATTGTAATTAGTCCGCTGTTTCCGGCATGGAAATCAGCGAGCTTGTGAGCATATTTAAGGAACAATGGATGTGACACTATCACCATATCGGCCGGAGATGATCCGTGAAGATCCTGGTTAGGAACAGGATTTTCCCTGATGTGGGGCACAAGTGCGTCATCGGCAGAGAAAGCTGCATATATTCTCAGAGAGTCTGTCTTTGCGGTGAAGATATCGCTTTCTCCGGTCCTGCTGTATTGTATTATTGACGGATTATGCGGGTCTGTGATGTCCCAGATATTGATGCCGGGGAGAGAGCTCCTGAGGGTAAATTCCGTTATTTTTCCGGGCGATACCGATCGGCTATCGGAGAACTTAAGGAATTTGTCCGTGTAATGTATGAGCGATCGTCCCTGAAGTGTAAGGTAGTCGAGCCAGCCTTTAGCTGCCTGCTCACCGTAATTGTAAAATCTCACGATATATGATGGCGATGATGCCTGGGGCAGTGAAGAACCTGCTACCGTAACATCCCTGGCATAGGTTCCTGTTGTTGACAGGATACTGACCTCTGGAACAAGTATTCCTTCAAGTATGCTATCATTTTCATATAATCTGAATATTGTCGGAATAGATGCCCGTCCAAGTACTTTAATGTTGTATATCACAGGTTCAGATGTTATAAGGTCAATAAATCCGGGATCTATTGTTAATCCGCTAAGAGAAGAGACAGGCTGAAACCATTCTCTTCCTGATTTAATAAGGTTTTCCGTTTCATTTTCATGGATAAAAAGTACATCACATGATGAAGTGCTGTAATCTGAATTCTGTGTGATTTCCGGTGCTGTTGTGATCAGCCTGCCACCGGAAACCGAGGTGGTTAGAAAATAAAAGGCTGTATCTGAATAATTATGCCGCGAAAATTCGTAACTACCAGTGGAATAGTTGTATTTCCACCTGTGAGTCCCATTTGCATAGAATAGGAGGTAATCACCTTCATTGAAAACATTATCACTACCCTTATTTAAAAATACAGGTATCTCCTCCAGATCGTCAGGTTTATCATCATCATTATAATATGAAAGCTGGCCGAAATTATTTCCGAAAATCCGGGGGTTTGATAAATTATTCAGCCCAAGTTGCTTCAAAGTTGAATAATCTATCCGGTAAATTCCTTCATCAATCACACCCATTTTATACCAAACACCTGCAGAGAGTACTGACGACTGGACCCAGACCTCCTGGGCTGCAACAGTACCGGAAATATAGTGAAGTACCGTTAAGAATAATATAAGCCCTGTCTTGTATAACTCCTTCATTTGCCTGACAAATATAGGAAAGTACTTTTTTTTAGTGTGCAGGTAAATTAAATTGCGGAATGAAATAATAACGGAGCCGGGGCGTTTGATATTGCAGCCGGAGTTAAATGATACGAAGAGTAATTCTATATCTGACTTGTACTTTGCTGATCAGTTTTATGCTTATAGGGCAGGAGGCAGATTATGGCTTTGGATATCATACAATTATAAAGGATAACCCCGCATTTTCAGGAAGTGAGGGCAATGCAGTCTTAAGACTTTCGTTTATGAATCATTACCCTGGCAAGAACTTCAACCTGCAATCATTCTTCCTGTCGTACGATTCTTTTATTTCAGGATTACACGGTGGTATAGGTGCTTACCTTTCAAATGACTACCTTGGTGGTATAATCAACGACCTGAGAGGAGGTTTTTCTTATTCCTATCATCTTCAGGCAGACAGGGACATTTTCATAAATGCAGGACTTGGTGCTTCTTTCTTTCACAGGGGGCTGAACCTGCAGAACATAATTCTTCCCGACCAGATAGATCCTGTCAGCGGTATTGCTGTACCATCTGCAGAAATAGTCGATATCAATGGCCGAACTGTATTTGATGTCGCAACAGGGATTATGCTGTTTGTGGGCAGATATTTTGGCGGATTATCTATAAGCCACCTGGCACAACCTGATCTTACAGGAAGCGGATCTGATACGGAAAGGCTAAAGAGGAAGTACCTTGCCAGCATTGCAGGTAACTACAGTCTGGGCAAAAACAAGGAACTGATTATTACCCCGGTAATATCGTGGGAATTGCAGGACGGCAGGATAGTTGGGGGAGCCGGGGGTGCTTTAACTTTAAGCATAGTATCTGTAAATGCTTTTATAGTTACCGGTAGCGGCGGTGATCTGAACTTACGGACAGGGTTCTCATTAATGAAGGGAACTACCGGTATTTTTTATAACTATAACTTTAATATATCTTCAAAAAATAAGCTGCTGCCATTCTCGCTAATGCACCAGGCCGGATTGTCAATAAGTTTATACAATGTTGATAAAAGAAAAACAATCAAAACAATAAAATTTCCTAATTTGTAGTTATATTTGATGATTGAAATCTTAAGTTATTACTATTTTTGTATATTTGAATTTAATTAAGGCTATAAAACAAAAGAAGTTATGAATAGATCCAGAACTTTGGTAATTGTTTTACTTGCAACTTTGTTGCTTTCATCGTGCAGCTTGTTTCACAAGAGGGATAACCCGAATGTATCATCAACCACCGGATGGGAGTATAATAATCCTGACAATGGCGGGTTTGAAGTTGTAGCAGGAGTTGAACAGGCTACAGGTCCGGGGCTGGTTCTGATCGAGGGTGGAGTATTTCGCATGGGACGTGTCCAGGAGGATGTGATGTTTGACTGGAACAATATACCGAGGACCGTTACTGTTTCTTCATTTTATATGGATGAGACTGAAGTCAGAAATGTGGACTATCGTGAATATCTTTTCTGGCTCAGGAGGGTATATGTAAGCTATCCGGAGGTTTACAGGAGAGCTCTGCCGGATACACTTGTCTGGAGAAGCCCGATGGGATTCAACGATCCCTATGTACAGTATTACTTCCGTCACCCGTCTTATAACCAGTATCCCGTTGTTGGTGTAAGCTGGACCCAGGCTAACGACTACTGCCTGTGGAGGACCGACAGGGTTAACGAACAAATACTGATTGATGAAGGCGAACTTAATCCTGACCCAAATCAGGTCGATGAAAAGAATTTCAATACCGAAGCTTACCTTGCAGGTCAGTATGAAGGTGTAGTAAATCAGCTTCGTCCAAGCCTAAGCGGCGATCAGACAGAACGAAGGACCACCTTTGAAGATGGTATCCTCCTTCCCAGGTACAGGCTCCCTACCGAAGCTGAGTGGGAGTTTGCAGCTTATGGCCTACGCGGTAACACTTTCGAGGAACGTATATACGAAAGACGTATATATCCGTGGGACGGACATAATGTAAGAAACTCCAGCAATAAGAACCGCGGTATGATGATGGCCAACTTCGTAAGAGGCAGGGGTGATTTGATGGGTGTAGCAGGTAGCCTTAACGATAACGGTTCTATTACGGTAGATGTTAAATCATACTGGCCAAACGATTACGGTCTTTATTGCATGGCAGGAAATGTGAATGAGTGGGTCCTGGATGTTTACAGGCCTCTTACTTCCATTGACGAAGACGAGTTTAACCCGTTCAGGGGTAACGTTTATACCGACCTGAAAAGGGATGCTAACGGACAGGTTGTACAGAAAGACAGGCTTGGAAGGCTGATAATTGATACTGTAAAACCTGAAAATGTTGCCGACAGATATAACTACAGGAGAGGTGATTACAGAAATTACCGCGATGGCGATTCTAAGTCGAGCCTTGAACAGCAGAACTGGCTTGCCGGCGATGAATCTACTGCTCAAAGCACACAGCAGATGTACGCACAAAGCGGTGACGACTTTACAACTCTCATAAATGATAATGCAAGAGTCTATAAAGGAGGTTCCTGGAAAGACCGGGCTTACTGGCTGAACCCTTCAACAAGAAGATTTCTCGACCAGGATGCTTCCCGCGATGATCTTGGCTTCAGGTGTGCAATGATCAGGGTGGGTTCACCTTCAGGATTTT
The DNA here is from genome assembly GCA_964595725.1 of uncultured Rikenellaceae bacterium. GTDB lineage: Bacteria > Bacteroidota > Bacteroidia > Bacteroidales > VadinHA17 > LD21. The sequence continues at coordinate 22,941 of CAZQRQ010000022.1, forward strand.
AACACATCAAGACATTATTGAACCTGCCTCATTATGGTTTCATAATGAGGCATTTTTTTACAAGATTATGAAAACAGAACTGCTCTACAACCTGTACAAGAAGTCTTCCGGGATCTCTGTTGATTCAAGGACTATCAGGAAAGGAGAGATGTTTTTTGCTCTCTGGGGAAATAACTATAACGGAAATCATTATGCTGCAGAGGCTCTTAAAAAAGGAGCTTCGTGTGCAGTTATTGATGACCACGAATTTGAGACTGAAAAGACTGTGCTGGTCGACGACTGTCTTTTTGAGCTTCAGGCACTGGCAACACACCACAGGAAAGAGCTTAAGGTTCCCGTGCTGGCAATAACCGGATCTAACGGAAAGACCACCACCCGTGAACTTATTGCCGAGGTGCTGTCAAAGAAAATGAAAGTACATTCAACCCAGGGAAACCTGAATAATCATATCGGAGTACCTCTGACCATCCTTTCAGCTCCCGCAGACACGGAACTTATGATAATCGAAATGGGAGCTAACCATATCGGGGAAATAAGAACGCTATGCCTTATAGCGCGACCCGACTTCGGTCTTGTTACGAATATCGGCACGGCACACATTGAAGGATTTGGTTCTTTTGAGGGTGTGGTCAGGGCAAAGATTGAAATGTACGAATACCTCAGAAAAGTAAATGGCATTGCTTTCTATAATGACCTGAATCCACTTCTTACGGAAAAGATCTTCAGGCTTGTTAACAGGGCAGTACCTTATTCTGATCCAATCGGGACATCCCTGAAGATGTCACTTGTACCTGATGAGGATCTCATTACTTTTAAGGCTGAATACCTTGAGAAGAGATACATCATCAGGACTAAGATGATTGGGAAATATAACTTTGAAAACATCAGGGCTGCAATTGCCACCGGCCTCTTCTTTGAAATCGATTTTAAAGATATTCTTGAAGCTATAAAATACTTTACCCTTGGCGATAACAGGTCGGAGATGCGAACCACAGAAAACAACACCCTGATATGTGATTCATATAATGCCAATCCGGAAAGTATGAGAAGGGCTGTTGAATCTTTCCTGGATATGCAGGCAGAAGATAAGCTTTTAATACTGGGCGATATGTTTGAACTGGGTGAAAAAACAAATGAGGAACATTTTAACCTGCTGAAATTCCTTAATTCAAAAGGTGTGACGAATATACTCCTTGCCGGTCCTGTCTTTAAAAGCGTTTGCTCCGGATTCGGTTATAAGGCTTTCGAGACTACTGAGGAATTATGCGGTCATCTGAAAAAAAATCCTGTTAAGGGATTTCACATACTTATTAAAGGGTCCAGGGCAATGACCCTGGAAAAGACATATGAACTGCTCTAGATGGACTTGCCATCGCTGAAGTTGAGATTGATTACAAGGATTTCAGATCTGCTGCCCAACCTTACCCTTGGTCCCCATAAACCAAATCCTGACGAGACAATAATATTGTAATTTCCCCTTCGTACATAACCATAACTGACATCATATATCAGCCCGGTAAAATAATTCAGTGGCCACATTTGGCCATTATGAGTATGTCCTGAAAGCTGGAGATCAACACCCAGCCTGGCTGATTCATCAATATGCAAAGGCTGATGATCCAGCAGTATGACAGGGCGTGATGCATCGGCAAGTGACATCAGGCTGTCGAGCGGCATGCGGCTGTTCCCGGTAAACTTTGCCCCGTCGCGGTCAAGCCTGCCAATTATCTGTATCCCTCCTTCAACTTCAGTAATCTCGTCTTTCAGTATCCTTATACCATTCTTTTCAATATATGGAATAGTAATTTCCGCACCTCCAATATATTCATGATTGCCGGTTATAGCCAGAACACCGTGCCTGCATTCAGGGCATGAAAAATAGCTCAGCAGATCGTCCCTCAGAACAGGACCTATTTCTCCGTCAATAATATCTCCAAGGAGAAGTACTATGTCAGGATCAGCATCCCTGAGCATTTTCGATAGTTTCTTTATACTCCTTTTCCGGATAATACTGCCCAGGTGGATGTCTGATACAGCTGCAATCCTGAAACTCTTCAAATCACCGGCAGGCTTATTTATTTCAATATTATACTCCCTTACAACTGGTATAATAGCATTGATAAATCCTCCGGTAATAAATAGCGCGGATAATGTGATAACCACAATATATGACCACTTTCGGTAAATTGGTATGCTCTCAGCAGAAATAATCCCGGTGACCCTGAGAACAGGCAACAATATGTCGGAAAGAAGAAAGAAGAGGAAGCCGTAGAGCATAAATGCGAGCCAGAATCCTCCAATGATGTTCATAATGTCAGAAAGGATGGTGGAGTGATTCCTCTCGAGGATCTTACCTGCAATAAATGTCGCCGCCAGCAGTACGTATATTATTAAATAAAGTCTTTTAAGATTACCTGTATCAGGCATTATCCTGTAGCCCTTAAGGAAAAGATATAAGTTTGTAAGAAAATATACCGTAAAAACAATTATAAAGAAAATCAGCATGTTGGATCTTTTCATTTGCGAAAAAATGGTTTAAGTCGTGCAAAGGTTTTATTACCCTTTATATAAAACTCAAAAACTATGCTCTTGTTCAATATAAGACCGGCAGCTTTTTCTTTACTTTGATTATTTAGCAGGTTTCTCTTTTTCTTTAGTGATTCAACGTTCCTGTAATATTCCATGTGAGCCTTCCATACTGACCGGGAATGCCTGATTTTGCCGGTAAAAAGGAAGAACATTGCTGCCAGTCCATCCATAAGCTTCCTTATGAACAATATCCTGTGCAGGCTTTCAGGAGGCAGGTTTTTATACAAAAGATAAAGGCTGTTCCTGAAATTGAGAAATGTCTTGAATGGTGAACTGTATGGAAGTGACCCTCCACCTATATGATAGACTTTTGAGTGGGGTATATATGTCAACCTGTAACCTGATGAGTTAAACCGCCAGCAAAGGTCTATTTCCTCCATGTGTGCAAAGAAATCAGCATCGAATCCGCCGCATTTCTTCCAGGCCTCTGCTCTTACTGCCATGCACGCTCCACTGGTCCAGAAAACATCTTCAATGTTATCATACTGCGTTCTATCCGGTTCTACAACATTAAATACTCTTCCCCTGCAAAACGGGTAACCGTACTTATCAATGAAGCCTCCTGCTGCTCCGGCATATTCAAAATTATCCCTTGATTGGAAGGATAGTATTTTCGGCTGGCAGGCGGCAACTTCAGGATTTTCATCCATGAATCTGGTAAGTGGTTCAGTCCAGCCCGGCGTCACCTCAATATCTGAATTGAGCAAAAGGTAGTATTCGGCAGTTATCTGAGCCAGGGCAAGGTTGTATCCTTCCGCAAATCCGTAGTTCTTGTCAAGACTTACAATGCTGATCTCAGGAAAGTTACTGGCGACCCAGCCGGCTGACCCGTCTGTTGATCCGTTATCTGCAAGATAGACGGAAATGCCGGGATTGAGAGTGTACTCGATGACTTTACAAAGGAACTGCCTGAGGAATTCCAGTCCGTTCCAGTTGAGTATTACTACTGCCAGCTTATCCCTCATTATGCTCCCTTTTGTGTTTCCATCTTCTATGACTCCAGATCCAGAATTCAGGCTTTTCTTTAATTATTTCATCAAGCCTTTTAACATGCATTTCAGTTATTACATATTCTTTCAGGCTTCGGGGGTCGTCGGTGAGCAGTTCCATCTTGAGCCTGTAATGGCCCCTTTTAGGTTTTTGCAGATTAAAAAAGACCACAGCCATATTATATTTAACAGCTATTTTCTCAGCTCCAAGATAAACGGCGGTTTCCTGATTCAGGAAATTGGTCCAGTAATTGATGTCTCCCCTGGCCGGTATCTGGTCGGCAATAAATGCAGACAGAGTGTTTATCCCTTCATTTTTGTTCTTAATAAATTCGCGGATAATCAGCGACATAGGAGTGAGGTTCATGCCGTGTTTGCCTCTTAATATATTAATGAAGCCATTGAAGTATTTATTCTTTAACGGTTTGTATATTGAAATACATTTATAATCAGTGTAAAGTGGAATTCCGGCCATCCATTCCCAGTTGTTATAATGACCTGTAATAGCCACAATATCTCTTCCCTGGGCCTTAAGATTGTCTAGCAGTTCCGGGTTTTCCACAATAAACCTGCGTTTAAGTTGGCGGGAGCTCATGTGAGTCAGTTTCAGTGTCTCGATGAACAGGTCGGATAGATGCCTGTAGAATTTCTTATTAATTGCCATTATCTCCTCTTCTGATTTTTCAGGAAATGCATTTTTCAGGTTTGTCCTGATTACATTCTTCCTGTACCTGGCAACATAGCAGAAGATCAGGTATATAAAATCTGAAAAAATATATAAAACCCTGAGTGGGAGTAATGTCATCACCCAGTTGGCGGCATAGAAAAGATAATAACTAATAGCTGACATGTTATGCGACATGCTGTGAATGACAAATTTACTTACATTTTCGGTAAAATAGCCATCAGGTTAATATATATAGTATGACGGATTTATAAAATGTCAGGCAATCAACTCTGCAGACATATTCCCCGAGCCTGTTATACCTGTAAGCCTGACTTTTACTACCCGGCCTGTGAGTCCTGATTGCCAGGGCGATTCGACCCTTAGATAGTTCTTGGTGAAACCACATATCAGGCCGCTGTATTTCTCTTTTTCAAATAGTACTTCATTTTCAGTCCCGATATTGGAATTTTGAAATTCCATGTGCTTAATCTCACTAATTCTTGTGAGTACTCTTCTGCGTTTTTCCCTGGTGCCGGGATCAACTTTTGGGACCAGTGATTTCGCCGGTGTTCGAGGCCTCTCTGAATATGAAAATACATGGAGATATGATAGAGGCAGGTTGTCAATGAATTCAGCAGCATCGTTAAAATCCTCGTACGTTTCGCCGGGAAAGCCGGCTATTATATCTGCCCCTATACCTGCTAATGGCATTCTATCCTTTATCTTATATACCCTGTCAGCAAATAGTTCTCTCTTGTATCTTCTCCTCATAAGGCTTAATATTTTGTCATTTCCGCTTTGCAGCGGTATATGGAAATGAGGAAGCATTTTGCTGTTGTCTGACACAAAATGAATGAGTTCATCCGATAAAAGGTTTGGCTCTACAGATGAAAGCCTGATCCTCTCAATCCCATCTATTTCAGCAAGCCTCGCCAGCAGATCAATGAAGCTTTCCCCTGTCGATTTGCCAAAATCGCCTGTATTGACGCCTGTAAGTACTATTTCCCTGATGCCGTTCTGTGCAATCTTATGTGCTTCTTCAGCAAGAAGGCTCAACGGGGGATTCCTGCTCTTTCCCCTTGCCAGTGGAATAGTGCAGTAAGAGCATCCGTAGTCACAACCGTCCTGTATCTTAAGAAATGATCTTGTCCTGTCGCCCAACGACCAAGAAGTATGGAAAGGATCTCCTGTGGAAATCGCTTCCGAATGGACTTCCGGCCGCTCTTTTTTTGTAAACCCGGTAATGAATCTTGAAATGTTGAATTTTTCATTGGAACCAAGGACCAGGTCTACTCCGGGGATGTTTGCGATGTCCTGTGGTCTTAACTGGGCGTAGCATCCTACCACTGCAATAAACGCACCCGGGGAGCGGTGGATGAATTTTTTTATTGTCTGTCTGCATTTCCTGTCGGCTGCATCAGTTACAGAGCAAGTGTTAATTATATATATATCAGCCTCTTCATCAGGTTTAACAATGGTAAACGCTTCAGGTGGCAAAGATCTTGCCATGGTCGATGTTTCAGCAAAATTAAGCTTGCATCCCAATGTATGGAAAGCGACTTTTTTCTTCCGGGCCGACATTAATACTTTGTAACGGTCACGTTCCGGAACTCAATGTCTTTACCTTCGCTCTGAAGACAAATATATCCGCTTGAGATATTTGATTCCGTGATCCTGTTCTGCATTGTACCATTCACATATACCTCAACAGAGTTACCCCTGCAGATCACTTCCATAGTATTCCATTGTCCAACGGGTTTCTCGTTTGATTCATGCATCTTGGCCATAGAAATATTTGACTTATCGGTATGTTCCTTAGCGTCAGAACCACTCATGAAGATAAAATCCCCGGCGCTACCGGCTTTTAACTGGCATTCGATGCATCTGAGCCAGATAGAATCGGGCGCCTGTCCATGAATGAATACACCGCTGTTGGTTGCTTCTGACGGCCATCTCCACTCAACATGCAGCTTATAATCAGAATAAGTATCCTTCGTTCTCATATAACCGAAGGGATTTCCGGATATATGTATCAGGCCGTTCCTGACTGTAAACACAGTGGCAGGATCAACTGATTTATCCCTAAGGCAAAATGCCCAGTCTGAAAGGTCTTTGCCATTGAACAGGCTAATAGTTTTACCCGACTGCGCTCTCATGTCGGGAAGAATTACAAAGCATAGAATAAATGCTAAAGTGAATTGGATCAGCTTTTTCATGATATCAGTTATAATTAGTTTCAGTTTAATATTTACAGCAGCTTGCTTGCCAGTTCTGCAAGAAAACTCCGTTCTCCCTTTACCAGGTTTACATGCGCAAAAATATCCTGTCCTTTCATTTTATCGGAGAGATAGCTCAGTCCATTGGATGCTGTGTCGAGGTAGGGTGAGTCTATCTGCTCTATGTCGCCGGTGAAAACCATTTTTGTTCCTTCACCAGCGCGGGTTATAATTGTCTTTATTTCATGTGGTGTCAGGTTCTGTGCCTCATCCACGATGAAAAAGATACTTGAGAGGCTTCTTCCCCTGATATAAGCCAGTGGTGTTATCACCAGTTTTTCCTCTTTCATCATATCGTTTATCCTGATAAACTCCGGACTCTGGTGACTGAATTTATGTTTTATTACTGTAAGATTGTCAAATAATGGCTGCATATAGGGATCCATTTTTTCTTTAACATCCCCCGGGAGATACCCCAGATCGCGGTTTGCAAGAGGCACTATCGGGCGGGCGAGAAATATCTGTTTGTACCTTTTATGCTGTTGAAGTGCGGCAGCCAGGGCCAGCAGAGTTTTCCCTGTACCCGCTTTACCGGTAAGCGATACAAGCTGAATGTCGGGATTTGAAAGCACTTCAAATGCAAATGTCTGTTCCGCATTTCTGGGTTCTATCCCATAGGTGGCCTGTTTTATAACCCTGTTCAGCGTTCCCGTAACCGGATTAAAATGAGCCAGTGCACTGGCCCCGTTGTTTTTCAGGATAAAGAACTTATGGCCATTCAATTCCGATTCAAGATCAAACTCAGTGTGGATTACACCTTCGGGATTCTCATATAGCTTGTTAATAAGTGACGGGTCAATTCCCTCTATGGTCTTAATCCCCTTATAAAGATCATCAATATTTGCCACTTTGTCATTCTGGTAATCCTGGGCAGGGATTCCCAGTGATTTGGCCTTCATCCTGAGATTAATGTCTTTTGTTATCAGTACTACTGACTTGTCTTTATTTGTGGTACAGACATAATCGGTTATCGCCAATATCCTGTGATCGGATGTTTTTTCAGGAAATGACTGGTTGACTTTCTCAGAAAATTCCCTGCCTGTTTCTATATGCAGATTTCCAAGGTTATCACCCAGAGGGATATTTGAGGTAAGAAGCATATCACCTGATAACTTGTCAAGTTCGCGTGTAAATTCCCTTGCATGGAAATTTATCAGGTCGTTACCTCTTTTAAACCTGTCGAGTTCTTCAAGTACAACTATCGGTATAATTACATCATTTTCCTCAAAATTGTATATGCATTTATAATCGTGAAGCAGAACATTTGTGTCAATTACAAATAATTTCTTATTGTGCTTTTTCTTCATTCTTAAGCGTTTTAAAAACTAACCCTTTAACCGGGTAGCAGTCTTTCATTGAACCGTACAAAATTAAAGAAAATATCAGCATCAATTGCCGCCTGATAATAAAGTTGTTAATTTGTAACACAAAGTTAATAACAGGATAGAACTGTCGATTATACAATCAAATATCAGCACGTAATGGACTACCAGGAGACCATCGACTTCCTTTACAGCCGTTTGCCTGTATACCACCGTATCGGAAAAGCTGCTTACAAGTCTGATCTCAGCAATAGCCTGGCTCTTGATAATTACTTAGGTTCTCCGCACAGGAGATTCAGCTCTGTTCATATTGCCGGAACGAATGGAAAAGGTTCTGTTTCCCATATTGTAGCATCTGCATTACAGGAAGCAGGATACAGAACTGCATTATACACATCGCCTCATCTGAAGGATTACAGGGAAAGGATCAGGGTGAACGGAGAAATGATACCTGAAGAAAAGGTTGTATCATTTATCGAAAAGAACTGGGAGTTGATAGAGTCTGTCGGCCCTTCCTTTTTTGAAATGTCGGTTGCCATGGCGTTTGATTATTTTTCAAGGGAGAATGTTGATATTGCAATAATTGAAACCGGACTGGGAGGTCGGCTCGATTCAACTAATATTATTTCACCTATATTGTCAGTAATTACAAATATAGGTTATGATCACATGGATCTTCTGGGAGATACACTGGAAAAAATTGCCGGGGAAAAGGCAGGAATAATTAAACGTGCAACCCCTGTGATAATTGGCAGAAACCAGGAAGAAACAAAAGAGATATTCATCTCGAGGGGAGCCGCTTTTTCCAGCCCTGTGGTGTTCGCAGATGAGGATTATCTATGTATTGCAGGAAAATTTGATCCTGACAAAGGCACCCGCAAATTCCGTCTGCGTGACCTGAGAACAAATATGGAAACTGATCTTCTTTCGTCGGTTGGGGGTGATTATCAGACCACAAACATTCAGACTTCAGCTAAAATATTTGAGATGCTGTCAGGAAGATACGAACTGAACTTCAGGCATTTCAAAGATGGACTCATGAAGGTTGTCCAGAATACCGGACTTTATGGAAGATGGCAGGTGCTGGGTAAAGATCCTCTTGTTATCTGCGATACAGGGCATAACAGGGACGGGCTGGAACATATTGTAACACAGCTGACCTCGTACAAAGTTAAGAACCTGCATATGGTGGTCGGTTTTGTTAATGATAAGGACCTTACCCTTATCCTTCCATTGCTTCCTGCAAATGCAATCTATTACTTTACACGTTCTTCAGTACCCAGGGCACTGAATCCGGCATTACTACGACGACAAGCCATCCCTTATGGATTAAACGGCACAGTATATGAAAATGTTGTTTCTGCTGTCAGTGCAGCCAGGGAAAATGCTTCCGTGGATGATCTTATATTTATAGGCGGCAGTACTTTTGTTGTGGCTGATGCCCTCTGTTAAGGGCAGGAACCATAAATAATCATCAGGCATTTGCTATATTTGGTATCAAAAGAATTAAGAATATGAGATGGTTTTTTATAAGCTGCCTGTTATCAATCATATTTACTGCCCTGAATGCACAGACAGAAAAGGAAATTATAATACTGCACACTAATGATATTCACTCCCGGCTTACCGGATTCGGGCCTGAAGCAGCTTTTACTCCTCTGGTTGCTGATAACGATAAAACTACAGGAGGTTTTTCTCGTATTGCAACTTTGATAAAAGATGAAAGAGCGAAAGAACCGGGCTCTGTTCTTGTAGTCGATGCCGGCGATTTCCTTATGGGTACCCTTTTTCATGCGCTTGAGGAAAAGACGGGTTTCCAGCTATGCCTCATGAAAAGGATGGGTTATGATGTGACATGTATTGGAAATCATGAATATGACTTCGGGCCAGACTGTCTGGCAAAAATAATCAGCACGTCTTATTCAAACGGGGAAATACCGGCTATCCTTACCGGTAACACGATATATGATAAAAATAATTCAGCTGACGATGGTCTGGAAGATTTATTAGTTCGAGGCGTACTGAAAGAAAACCAGATTGTTACAGTCAACGGTGTCAGGATAGGGCTTTTCTCAGTAATCGGAAAGGATGCAGTATCAGTTGCACCTAACGCAAACCCCGTGGGATTCGGAAGGCAGATACCCTATGCAAGAAGAATGGTAGAAGAGCTGGAAAAAGAAGGATGTGATATCATAATATGCCTGTCCCACTCCGGAGTAAAGAAAAATAAAGATGGATCGTGGGGAGGAGAGGATGTTGAGTTAGCAGGAAAAGTTAAAGGTATAAACCTTATCATAAGCGGACATACGCATACACTGCTTGATAAACCTGTCATAGTTAACGGAGTCCCGATTGTCCAGGCAGGCTTTAACGGTAACCATGTGGGACGCATATCACTTATTGTAAAAGGGCATAAAACAGAGATAGAATCATATACTATGATCCCGGTTGATGACAGGATCGCGGGAGATGCAGAAATTGAAAAGCTTGTAGCCGGTCAGAAGCAATTGCTGACCGGGGATCTGCTTGAACCCTACGGGCTATCTTATGATGAACCTGTTGCAGAATCTTCGGTGACACTGGAAGATAGTGAATATAACACACCATCAAAGAATAATCTCGGACCCCTTGTTGCTGATGCTATCCATTATTATGTCAATAAGTACAGTGAGTCAGGAACAGATATGAGCATGGTTTCTGCCGGGGTTATAAGGGAAAGGATCCTTCCTGGCAAGATCACTGTCCCTGATATTTTCAGGGTTATGTCGCTTGGCAGAGGAGACGATAACATTCCGGGATACCCGCTTGCCAGAATCAGTATTACCGGGAGGGAGTTAAAGAATGTCCTTGAGGTTCTGCTTATTGCCTCAGGATCGAATCATGACTATTATTGCTATTATTCAGGAATAGATGTTGAATATGATCCGGAGAAGGGTTTTCTGAGAAAAATAAGCAGTATCAGGATAGATAGGAGCGGGAATATTATTGATGTTGATTTTTCGAGGAAAAACAAGACTCTTTATACCGTCTCAGCCAATTCATATATGCTTGCTTTTATAGGCATTATTAAGAAAAAGACGTTTGGACTGGCCAGAGTGGTTCCCAAGTATTCAAGTGGTGAGCCGGTAACAGATATGAAAAAAACCATTATTGATTTCGACGGAAAGAAACCTGGAATTCAGGAGGGCAAAGAATGGCTTGCTCTTTATGAATACCTTAAGCAGATGAAGGATGATAATGGTAATAGCCTGCCGGATCTCGATCCCGGATATTCGATTCCTGTAAGCAGTTTCGTTGTTGTCAGGTGATTATAGATTAAGGAGCGCGAGATGATCTTCCAGCTGCTCAAAAGTAGCAATGGCTATTGCTGCCGCAGATATAAAATCATGGCTAAGTACCCATTTGACAGCTTCGCTGTAACCGGACCTGTTATTATCAATCCCTGCATATGGTCCTCCTGAGCATGTTTTCATGGCAATGACTGATCTGCCTTTACCGGAGGCTTCCTTTAACAATCCGATCAGCTTAGCCTGGTCCCATTCTGCGAAAACACCCGTGAGCGAATGAGTGTAAGATCCCCTGTAGTTGAAAGGGATCATTAAATTATCATAGATCAGTTCCCTGTTATTTCTTGAAACAAGTTCCATGCAATCATTATGTGTCGAAAATCCTGAAAGTCTTATCATACCTTTCTCCTTCATTTCCCTGAAGAAATTTATAGTCTCCGGGTGAAAAAGAAGTTGCTCTTCGGAGGCATCATGATAAAGAAGGATGTCTATGTACTCGGTTTCGAGCGCTTTCAGGCTCTCTTCCAGTCTGCCCGATAATACTGACCTTATTTCTTCGCCACCTTTCTTTCCTTTTCCGTTGTAAAGCAGGTCAGAATTGTCCAATCTTATCTTCGACTGAATCACTACCTTTTCTCTCTTCCCTTTAACCGCTTTCCCAACAAGCCTTTCATTGTTCCCATTGCTATACGACCTGCCGGTATCAATAAAGTTGATCCCCTTATCAAGAGCATATTTTATCAGCGCTTCATTATTTGTCCTGGATGAACCAAAACAGACAGGGCTGACTGAAAGGCCCGAATCACCCAATTCCCTGTAATTAATTTCCGGACCGGAGCCTACCGTGGGTATCTTTGAGATTATTCCAAAACCTGTCATTCCTGTTATTGTTTTCACAATAAAATCCTTTCTTGTAATTCTCTTTTTCATCATCATCCTGTTTTTTTTACAACAGGGGATAATATATAAATAATAACGGGAATAATTTTGTATAGCTGCTTAATATGTGACTTTGATAGCATAAGACAACCTTCTGGCGTTAATGGAAGTCTTGTAAAAAGTCAGGCATTAATACTGTAAGTAATAAATGTCAATCAGGAAAAATGGTTATCTGGTAATGCTATTGTTTACTCTTGCATCCAGCGTCGCATCCCAGGAATTGGATGCCAGGTACAAATATTTCCTGATCAATCCATTCAATGCAGGCATTAACCAGGTAGCGTTAACATTTGAGTCGAGAAAGGGTGTGAATGCGTTTAACATAACAGCAGGATACATTTATAGCAGGACCGAAGAGGCTCTTGATGCATTCGGGATAGTTCCGGCCAATTATATAATTGCAAATACTTATTATGCATACAGGGGATATCTCATTTACCCCGGTTATTATCATTACCTGGCTAAAAATCCTGATTCCTGGCTGGGTCTTAAAGCCGTTCTTAAGTACATGTTTCATAATAAACGGGATCTTCCATGGCAGTGGAATGAGGGTGAGTCTTTTCTCAGAAGGATTCAGTCGGATATGCTATACGTTACAGGAGTAGAACTTCTGTACGGTTTTAAAACTGATTTTACGAAAAGGTTTTTCTACGAAATATTTACAGGGATTGGCGTCAGGGTAAAGTTCCATAATATTACGGTGTACGACAGTTACCTGGACATAGATCCTGCCACACACCTTGATCCACAGTACCCCTATAACGAAAAATATACTCTGATCAGACCTACTATCCATCTGGGTATCAACCTGGGTCTGAAGATCTGATATTATCCGCCAGATCCGATTGCTGATGCCTGGTTATCCCATTTGCTGAAAGGATTATCGACTATAATCCTTGTTTTCTGGTTGGCGACCCGGTAACCGATTTCAAACATTGTCCTGGTTACGCGTTCCATTTTATTGAAGTCAATTTTTTCGATCCTGTCGGTTGGTTTATGGTAATCAGTATGGAGGCCGGTAGTAAAGAAAAGTATAGGTATATCATTCATTACAAAATTGTAATGATCACTCCTTGAAAACAGGCTAAGCGGATGATTTATCCCGCTGAGGCTGTAGTCAAGTTCCAGACCGGTCTTTTTTGCTGCTTTATCTGCTATTGAGACAAGTTCGCTGCTCTGATTTCCGCTTATAACAAATACAGCATTCTTTCCGGTCATTGGTGTCTGGTCTGTGGTATCTGCTATCCCCCTGGTCCTTCCAACCATATCCATATTAAGATCAGCTACTGTTTTTTCGAGAGGGATCAGGGGATTCTCCACGTAAGCCTGTGATCCGAACAGCCCTACTTCTTCACCCGAAACCCACAGAAACATAACAGATCTCAGAGGTTTTTTATCCATATTACTGAATGCTTCTGCCAGTTCGAGGAGGGCTGAGCATCCTGATGCATTATCATCAGCACCAGGATTTGTCTTTTCTCCCTCTCCACCGATATGATCCATATGCCCCGAAAAGATAACCACCTCGTTACGCAGTGCCGGATCCCTGCCTTCTACTATTCCTGCAACATTCGGAAGCTGTTTTTCCTCTGTAACCGATACTTCATTTATCTTTATTTTCTTTCCTTTAATGGCGAATGAACGTGGTTTCAGGTCATTATCTATTGCCTTCTGCAGATCATCAAGGTTTTTTCCTGTTCCTTCAAGTATTGCATCTGCGACTTTCCTGTGAACAAACATGACCTTTGGAATGCCCGGTATTACAGGTACCTGATCTCTGTGACCTTTGATATTCATGCTTGTTGCAAGGTAATCCGCCAGGCCTGATGAGTCGTCTGCAAGTGATGATCTTCCCGACTTTGGATCGGTGACAATAAGAATTGCCTTTGGCCCACTCATAATTAAGGGCTGAAGTTTCATCTGAAGCCCGTTTATTGACATCCATGTCTGGTCTCCCAGGAGACATGTCTCACCGTCGGGTGCCGAAGGAGCCCTGTTCATTATCAGCAGGATTTTACCTGACAGTGTCAAGGTGTCAAAATCATTGTACTTGTCAGTCCTGATTCCGTATCCCAGGAACACCGCTTCGCCTTCCAGCTCAAGATCAGAAGCTCCCATAGGATAGATCTGATATATAGGCTCTTTAACTGTTACAGGATCCCTTACTTCGTCAGTAACCTGTATAAAGGTCCTGTCCCTGTCAAACGATTTTATGACTACCGTATAATGATGCAAGTAACTGTTCCCCGAAACTGGTTGCAGGCCAGCTTTTTTTGCCTGGGATGATATGTACTGCGCTGCAATATCAAGTTCCTCGCCACCGTTGAGCCTTCCCTTGAGCAGGGGAGAGGCAAGGAACGAGAGATGACTTTCAAGGTCGGATGCTTGTATTGATGATATTCCTCCTCCATTTTTTTGAGGAAATGCATAATGGACGTTCAGGATAGATATTATTAACAATAAGATTAGAGACTTCTTCATGATTTTCCAGATTTATTTTTCAGTGACTAAATTAAGAAAGAATTTGTTAAAGAAGTTCATTAATGTCGTTTACATTCCAGTAAAAGGAATTTTTGTAAGTTTGCCCTCTGATCTTTTCACAATGGGTACAAGCATATATTTCTGGGTAGGTTTTACTTCTTTTGTAATGATTATGCTCATTCTCGACCTGGGAGTGTTTCACCGAAAAAGTCACAGGGTTCCAGTAAAGGAGGCAATTATCTGGAGTGCCGTCTGGATTTCCCTTGCAATGGTATTTATGGCCATTATCTATGCTGATGAAGGAAAGACAAAGGCGCTGGAGTTTCTTACGGGGTATGTAATAGAGTATTCCCTGAGTGTGGATAACATTTTTGTTTTTATTCTCATTTTTTCGTTTTTTGCCGTTGATGAAAAGTATCAGCACAAGGTGCTCTTCTGGGGAATAATAGGGGCAATACTCATGAGGGCAGTTTTTATTTTTGCCGGTGTTGCACTTATCAGGAAATTCCACTGGATAATATTTATTTTTGGCGGTTTTCTGGTCTTCACAGGGTTAAGAATGCTCTTTCAGGATGAAGTAAAAGTGGAACCTGAAAAGAATCCCGTGGTCAGATTTTTCAGAAAATTTCTTCCGGTGACTGACAAAACTGAGGATGGAAGTTTTTTTGTATCATCGAATGGCAGGAAATTTGCCACGCCACTGTTCATAGTATTGCTAATTATAGAATCCTCAGACCTGATATTCGCAGTCGACAGCATACCTGCAATTCTTGCAATATCTAAAGATCCCTTTATAGTATTCACTTCGAATATTTTTGCAATAATGGGACTGAGGTCTCTTTACTTTGCAATTTCTGGAATTATGAAATATTTCAGGTTCCTGAAAGTAGGGCTTGCATTTGTTCTAACATTCGTTGGCTTAAAAATGGTTTTATCTGGTTTTGGTATCGATATTCCTGTTCTTCTGTCGCTTATTGTCATCATAGGTATTCTTTCATTATCAGTAATCGCCTCATTGATAGCAAAGAAACCGGACTAAAGATTGACAATCACTGGAATATCAATGTATTACCCTGTCAGCATATCTGGACTACTTTATCGTTTTTTAGAAAATTATCAATGAATGCAAAAAATTGCTTGTTAGTTAAGCAATTTAGACCTTATTTTGTGGTTGAAACTATTTCTGGTAAAAGGATTTATGGCTTTAAATAATCAACAGAAACCACCGTTTTCATGGTCATTGATAGGTGCTTTCATTGCATTTAGTATCATAATTATTCTGACAGGTGCCTTTTTATAAAAAGGCAGAAAGAATCAGTTCTTGATACCAGGAAAGAGGAATTAAAGGCTATTTCAGACCTTAAAACAGATCAGATTGTCCGCTGGTGGCATGAAAGGATAGGAGATGCCATTCTGATCTAGGAGAACCGTGCTTTGGTAAAACAGATAAGTGGCTTCCTGGAATCACGCGATGATGGCAGCAGAAACGAGTTGAAATCATGGATGAATTCTGTCATCAACACCTTCGACTAATCAGGGGCATGCATTCTTGACAATGATGGAAATGAAATTCTATCAGTCCCTGATGACAATATCAGGACGAATCCATCAACCCGGCCGCTTATACCAGCTGTCTTTGAAGACAGGAAGGTTAAGCTTACCGATATGTATTTCGATAAAGAAGACAGCACGCTGGGCTTAGATTTGATGATTCCCCTTACGGACGGGACTGACATAGATGAAAGAAAGATCGGTATGATGATTTTGAGGATTGATCCTCAGAAAATTCTCTTTCCGTTTATTTAATCATGGCAGACCAGCAGCAAAACTTCCGAATCGCTAATCATCAGGACAGAGCGAGATTCGGCTGCTTACCTGAACAATTTGAAATATATTCATTCTTCAGCTATGAGGCTGAAGGTGCGGGTCGGGGATACAACCCTGCTTTCAACACTTGCTTCAAAAGGTTACGAAGGTGTTTCAGAGGGTTTTGACTACAGGAGGGAAAAGGTACTCGGTTTTATAAGGAAAATCCCGGGCGCTACCTGGTATATGATAGCCAAGATTGACATGAGTGAAATCAGACAGGAAATAAACAGGCATCTATTCCTTGTCAGATTGCTCGTAATATTTGTTGTCAGTGCTTTCGGGGCTATGACAGGTTCAGGCATCTGGCGCCAGAGAATGGTCTTTTACAGGAACAGGTATGAAGGAGAGGTTCAGAAAATGGCGCTTAGAAAGCACTTTGATCATGTACTGAAATATGCAAATGATATCATCCTTCTGCTTGATAAGGAACTGAATATAGTAGAAATAAATGATCATGCTCTGGATGTCTATTATTACTCCAGGGATGAGATTATTGGTATGCATCTGAGCAATCTCAGGATGCCTGAAAACATTTACCTTCTTGAAGACCAGATTAAGATTCTCCACGAAAAGGGACACACCATATTTGAAACAATACACAGAAGGAAAGATGGAACAACTTTCCCGATTGAGATATCTGCCAGGTACTTTGAAATTGATGGTATAGAATATTACCAGTCAATAGGAAGGGATATCACAGAGAGAAAAAAATTGAAGAGAACCTTAATGAATTACTCGAAAGATTTAATCTGGCCATTAATGTTGCCAGTGTTGCAGTCTGGGAGTGGGATGTGGCTAAAGATGTTCTTATATGGGATGACAGGGTTTATGAACTGTATGGAATTGAACGTGGTAGCCTGCCTGCTAAATATGAATCATGGCTTAATCTTCTTCATCCTGAAGACGTTGAAAGGGCAGACGGGATAATCAGAAATGCAATTTCCGGATCAGGAATTTTCAGCCATGAGTTCAGAATAATACTACCGGATAAAAGTATCAGGTATATTAAAGCATATTGGCAAATTGTCGAGGATGCGGAAGTGAAACCTGCACGAATGATTGGAATAAATTATGACATTACTGATCAAAAGATAAGTGAGAATCTTTTGAGGGAGAGGGAATACTGGCTGTCAGAATCTCAGAAAGTAGGGAAGATAGGTTCATATGTTTTTGATATAAGAAACCTGGCCTGGACGTCCTCGGAAGTGCTGGATGAAATATTTGGGATTGACGGGGATTATGAAAAAACACTTGATTCATGGAACAGTATTGTACATCCTGATTATAAGGACGATATGCTGGATTATGTGAAAAATCACGTTATAATTGATAAAATGCCTTTCGACCAGGAATACAAGGTTATTAACAGGAAAACAGGATTGGAAAGGTGGGTTTACGGGCGTGGAGAGGTACGACTTGACACTGACGGGAATCCAACAGTGCTTATCGGGACTATACAGGATATCACCGAGCGTAAAGAATCTGAATTGCTGCTTCGCGATACCAACGAGTCTTTTGCCGGGATATTCAACTGCGTAGGGGAGGCAATCTATATTCATATGCCGGATGGCCCTTTCATTGATGTTAATCCCGGGGCAGTGATAATGTATGGTTATTCCAGGGATGAGCTGCTAAGAATGACACCCGCTGATGTGGGAGCACCTGGCATGAACGATATGGATAGAATAAGGGATATCACAAGCAGGGTTTTTAAAACAGGGAAGAGTGAGGTTTTTGAGTTCTGGGGCATGAGAAAAACCGGAGAGATTTTTCCGAAGGAAGTGGTATCCAATAAGGGAAAGTACTTTGGACAGGACGTTGTTATTTCAACCGCCAGGGATATTACTGAGCGTAAGGCAGCGGAAGAAGTTGTTGCTAAAAGCCGTGAAAGACTTTTAAGCATTTTCAGGGTAGCACCAATCGGGATTGATGTTATTAAGGAACAGATATTTGTTGAGGTAAACAGGAAAATTTGTGAGATGACCGGCTACAGTCAGAAAGAGCTTGTTGGTAAGGAATGTAAAATGCTGTATACCAACAATAATGATTATGATCTGCTGCTAAATAAAAAATTTTCACAGCTTAAAAAGAAAGGCGTTGGTATAGTAGAAACAAAATGGAGACGGAAGGATGGAGTCATGATTGATATTCTTCTTGCCTCTACGCATCTTATTCCAGGCGATGAGTCTTCTGGCCTGACATTCACTGCACTTGATATAACCGACAGGAAAAAGGCTGAGGAGAGTGACAGGCTGAAAACGGCATTCCTCCACAATATATCCCATGAGATACGAACACCTATGAATGCAATTGTAGGATTCACGGCGCTGCTTGACGAACCGGAACTGGATTCCGAGGAGCGGAAACAATTTGTTAATATAATCACCCAAAGCACAAATCAGCTCCTTTCCATTATATCCGATATAGTTGACATTTCAAATATTGAAACAAATCAGGTGAAGCTGACTTTCAGCAAGGTTGAAATATTACCGGTCATAAAGAGCCTGTTTGAAAAGTACTCCCAGCTAGCAGAGCAGAGGAAGATACTGTTTGCCTACAATATTGAAAATAATAACGGCAACACCGAAATTACAACTGATAAAGCCAAACTGGTGCAGGTTATTTCAAATCTGCTGGGAAATGGGTTTAAGTACACAATTGAGGGAAGCATAGAATTCGGATACCGTTCAGGCAATAATGGCGTGGAATTTTTTGTAAAGGATACAGGTATCGGGATACCTGCTGATAAGCAAGAAAAGATTTTTGAAAGGTTCTATCAGATTGACAGCCAGTCGTCGCGCAATTATGGGGGAGCTGGACTCGATCTTTCAATTTGCACGGCATATATAGAGATGCTGGGTGGAAAAATATCATTAAAATCAGAGCCAGGGAAAGGTTCAGAGTTCACTTTTTCTCACCCTTACTAGGGGTCGGAGTTCATTTTTTCAATTGAAAATAGGGGATTTATTAGTATCTTGCAATTTGATGCAGTGCTAACTCATTCATGGTTAATTTTCTGCAGGGGGGTATTACGCTTTTATGCCATATACCTGATACATATGCTGTTTAGCAGGTTGCAACGGCAGCAAATCGGGATGAACTGACAAATAAACAGGACAGTTTAATAATATAAAATTTTAGATTTTTATGGGAGAGACAATCAAAAACTGGGCTGAGCTAATATGGCCCTGGCTTCTTACTCATGGAGTAAGAATTGTTATAATTGTAGTTGGTGCTATTGTCATTGACAGGATACTATCGAGGATTATCAGAAAAGCCGTTGTAGTTGCTGTAGTTGCCGACAGTTCAACGTCAGATGATTCGGAAAAGAAAAGGGAGGATACGCTTATAAGGATTTTTAATGGTGCTCTTGCGGTAATTATCCTAACAATTGCCATCCTGATGATACTGCAGGAAGCAGGTATCGAAATAGGACCTATACTAGCCGGAGCAGGAATTGTTGGTCTTGCTTTTGGATTTGGCGGACAATACCTTATAAGGGATCTTATCTCAGGATTATTTATTATTCTTGAAAATCAATACCGGATTGGCGATGTGGTTAATATCGACTCCACAGGTGGTCTGGTTGAGGATATTAGCTTACGAATGACCACTCTGCGTGACCTTAATGGCACAGTACATCATATTCCTCACGGGGAAGTCAAGAAAGTCTCAAACCTGTCAAAGAATTTTGCAAGGGTTAATCTGGATATAGGAATTTCATACAGTTCAAATCTGGAACATGTCAGGGAGGTGGTTGATAAAGTTGGCATTGAATTATCAGAAGATCCGGCTTACAAGGATTCCATTATAAATCCTCCTAAATTTTTAAGAGTAAATGATTTTGGTGACTCGGCAATCATAATAAAGATACTGGGAGACACTAAGCCGTTGAAGCAGTGGGAGATATCCGGAGAGATGAGAAGAAGACTAAAGATTGCTTTCGACAAGGAAGGAATTGAGATACCGTTCCCGCAGAGAGTTGTACATCAGTCAATATAATACCTGATACTAAATGAACCGATACAATTTTGGAGTAATAGGTAATTGCTCATACCTGGCATATATTGATACCAATGCCAATGTCAACTGGTTATGCCTGCCGCGGTTTGACAGCAGTTTTGTTTTCGGATCACTTCTCGATAAAAAGAAAGGTGGCGAATTCAGTATCAAACCCAAAGGGGAATATCAGTCCATGCAGTATTACATGAAAAATACCAATATCCTGGCTACAGAATTTGAATCTCCCGAAGGCCGCTTCAGGGTTATCGATTATGCACCAAGGTTCAACCAGTTCGACAGATACTTCAAACCACTTATGCTATTCAGAAAGATTGAGCTTCTGGATGGTCATCCTTTTATTATTGTAAAATGCAATCCGGTGGATAATTATGGTAAGGTACAACCAGTTATAGTCCCCGGTAGTAACCATATACGATACCTGAACCTGAGCAGCATGATCAGGCTGACTTCAGATATACCACTAAACTATATCCTTTCCGAGAAGCCATTTCTGTTGTCCTCTACACAATACCTTGTTTTTAGCTATGGAGTCCCGCTTGAAGCGCCATTGGGAGAAACGGCCGAGAATTTCTTTAATAAGACCAGGTCATACTGGATAAACTGGGTTAAATCGACATCCATACCTTACATATACCAGGATGAGGTAATCAGGTCAGCTCTTGTACTGAAGCTTCATCAGTACGAGGATACAGGTGCTGTTATTGCATCCGGGTCAACCAGTCTGCCGGAGATTAATCAGGCTCACCGGAACTGGGACTACAGGTTTTGCTGGATGAGAGATACCTATTATACCCTGAATGCATTCAATAATATTGGCCACTTTGAAGAACTTGAAAAGTATTTTGCCTTTATCCAGAATGTCATCCTCAATGAGAAGCAACAGGTAAAGCCTTTATATACGATACTTGGTGAGCGTGTCCCTGATGAGAGAATAGTGCTGCTTGAAGGCTATCAGAAAAACAAACCAGTAAGAATTGGAAACAACGCAACCTATCAGACCCAGAATGACGTTTACGGGCAGATACTGGTAAGTCTTCTTCCGTTGTTTATTGATAAGAGGCTTAATTACATTGAAATGAATAAGTCTGAGTATATCACCAAGTGGATGCTCGACAGGATTGAGGAATCGATCGATATACCGGATTCCGGGCCATGGGAATTCGGTTCTACAAATCAGTACCATTGTTACACTTACCTGTTTCATTGGGCCGGATGCATGGCCGCAGCTAAAATAGGTGATGTAATACAAGATAAAAAGATCACCAGGAAAGCCAAGATACTGGTGTCGAAAGCAAGAAAATATATAGAGAGGTGTTTTACTCACGATAAGAACGCTTATGCTCAGGCTGTAGGTAGTAATCACCTTGATGCCAGCAGCTTGCAGCTGATAACCATGAATTACCTGAATCCGAATGGAGGCAGGGCCATGCATCATCTCAAGGCGCATGAAAAGGAACTCTTCAACAATGACAGAATATTTCTTAGATATAAAAAAGATGACCTGGGAAGATCACAGAACACCTTTATAATTTGCGGTTTCTGGTATGCTGAAGCTCTTGCAGCGATAGGCATGATCGACAAGGCCTTCAGTGTTATAGAAACACTTGTAAAGAGCTCAAATCATCTGGGGCTATTTAGTGAGGATGCGGATGAAGAGTTTGGTCAATGGGGTAATTTTCCCCAGACATACAGTCATGTGGGACTAGTAAATTCTGTTTACAGGTTGTCAACAAGACTAAACAAACCAATTTTTCTGTAGATATGAAATCATTTGATAAATTTGATTTTAAGAGGATTATTATTGTAGCTTACAGGTTACCCTTTAAACTTGTTAAGAAAAAGGAGGGATACAATGTTCTTCAGAACTCGGGTGGACTGGTTTCAGCAATTCTTTCACTATCTGAAAAACTGAATACCGGAGAGGACAAAAATGCTAAAATAATGTGGGTAGGAACTGGCGATCCGATGCTTGAGACGGCAACTAATGTCAATGCAAATTTCAATTTATACCCCGTGGAAATACCTTCCAGGATAAACGAAAATTACTATGGCGGATTTTGCAATAATACTATCTGGCCTCTTTTTCATTATTTTACAACGAGCACAGTATATGATAAAAGGTATTTTCGTGATTATGTTGCAGCAAATGACCTGTTCCTGAAAAGGCTGGAAGGGTTGATAAAACCTGATGATTTTATCTGGATCCACGATTACCAGCTTTTTTTGCTGCCTGAAATGGTCAGGAATGCATTCCCGGAAGCAAGGATTGGTTTTTTCCTGCATATACCCTTCCCGTCATTTGAGATTTTCAGGTTATTGCCAAGGCATTGGCGGCAATCGATTCTTTCAGGCATGACCGGTGCTGATGTTGTCGGATTTCATACCAACGACTATACGCAGCACTTCATTAAGTCTGTTAAAAGATCCCTTGGTCATAGGGTCGATCAGAATTTTATCCTCGTGAATAACAGGTTGTTAAAAGCTGATGCATTTCCACTTGGAATTGATTACCACAAGTTTCATGAAAGTACAACATCACTAAAAGTCATACGCCAGAAAAAGAAATTGCATAAGGTGCTGATAGACAAGAAACTGATATTCTCAGTCGACAGGCTTGATTATTCAAAGGGCTTCATTAACAGGCTTATGGCTTACGAGAGATTTCTGGAAAAATATTCTCAGTGGCACTATAAGGTAATCTTTAATATGGTCGTTGTTCCTTCAAGAGACAACATCGAGAGCTACAGGGATATAAAAAAGGAGATTGAAGCCACTGTGGGAAGGATCAACGGCAAATACAGTAACCTGAGCTGGTTGCCTATTATTTTTCAGTACAAGTCGCTTAATTACAATGAGATGGTGGCTCTATACAATGTGGCTGAAGTTGGTCTCATTACTCCCCTCCGTGATGGAATGAATCTGGTTGCAAAAGAATATATTGCATGCCAGACTGAAAAAAAGGGAATGCTCGTTCTGAGTGAAATGGCTGGTGCTGCCGTAGAACTGAATGAAGCTATCCTTATAAATCCTTCTGATATTGAAGAGACAGCTGATGCAATTGATAATGCTCTTCAGATGCCTGTTGAGGAAAGGATTCAGCGAATGAATAAAATGCAGAACAGGCTCAGGCGATATAATGTATTTACCTGGACAGCTGATTTCTTCAAGCAGATTGAGGCTATTAAAAAAGAACAGGAAAAGCTTCATGTTAAGCATCTCGATCAGGTAAGCAGTAAGAATATACTGGAGGACTACAGGAAGGCTAAAAACAGGTTGATTCTGCTGGATTATGATGGTACTCTCACACCTATAACCAAAGTCCCTGAAAATGCAATTCTTGATAAAAATACAAAGAAAGTGCTGAGGAAGCTATCTCATGATCAAAGGAACAAAGTTGTTGTGATCAGCGGAAGGGACAGGGATTTCATAGACGACCAGTTTCAGAATATGAATGTAATCCTTATTGCAGAACATGGTTTTTTCGTTAAATACCCTGGTGACATATGGCGAAACAGCCAGGAAGTTGATCTCGACTGGAAGGCCAGAATAATGCCAGTATTGAATGATTATGTTGACAGGTGCGAAGGTTCGATGATAGAGGAAAAACATGCCTCCCTGGCCTGGCATTATCGCAATGCTGATGAAGATGTGGCTAGTCTCAGAATTAATGAACTTAAAGATGATCTTGAGGAAATTCTCAAGGGCGAATCAAGACTTCACATTCTTGAAGGTGACAAAGTACTTGAGATAAAAAGCTATCTGTACGATAAAGGCAGTATAACATCATCTATTGTAAGTAAGGGAAATTACGATTTTATCCTGGCCTTGGGTGATGATAAGACCGACGAGGATCTTTTTAAGGTAGTCCCGGAGTATGGTTATACGATCAAGGTTGGATGCAAACCTACCAATGCAAGGTTCAACATTACTGGACAGGCACAGGTAATTGAGCTATTGTCAGGATTTTCCGAGAGTCGGGAGAAAGTGCTGAAATAAATAATTGCTCAATAGAAGAACTTTTTCAGGCCCAACAAGACTGAAAAAGGCTGTACCCTGTTTTCAGAAGAATTGTAAAGCACATCGCAGCTTATTGCAATTTTTCTGGCAAATTCATAGCCAGCGCCGGCGGATATACCGAATCCTCCTTCAGGTTGTCCGGAGTATTTGTTATATACCAGTCCTCCACCTAACGAACCTGAAAGAAAAAATGACGGAGAACTTTCACTGAAGAACTGGTTGATTTCCACAAGACCGAAGATGCTGTGACTTCTTATGAGGGGCGATAACGAGAATACGATAGGCGATATCAGGATGGCTCCGACAGCACCCAGGTTGTCCCCACTCATTTTATCAGCCCAGTCCTTCCATATTGCTGCAACTTCGTCGACAAAAAAGTTGGATTTAAACCCGAAAAGGATATTCGTTTTATTTGTTGGAGCAAATCCTACGGCTCCAGTTCCTGCCAGACCCGTCACCGAATATGCAGTGAAAGAAGGATCAGAACAGGTAATGTTTGTATACCCCAGGCCCAGACCAAAGCTTGCGAATACACCTTTTCGGTTTTCATCTGCGAAGCAGTAATCAGAAAGTAGATACAGGAAAAGAGCTATAACCAAAAGACGGATGGTGTTTTTTTGTTTCATGGCAGAATGAATTTCATAAACCATCATTTATCCACATAAATTTACGAAATTCATAAAATGCAGGGCAAAAAATTATAAAATAAGGTTTGAGAATCCACCTGACTTTCTATTGTGCTTCTTAAGTCGTTCAGCGATATCAGAAGTATAGCCGATGTAAAATTTATTGAGTTTTACAGAAAATAATATGTAGACTGTATACATAATGCAAAAACCCCGCAATTGACGGGATCTTGTGGGCGATGCAGGAGTCGAACCTGCGACCCTCCCGACTTTCAGTCGGGATGCTCTGAAGCACTATTGATCAAATCGTTAAGTCTGTCTTTGTTTTTCCAGTTTTTAAGCTGTTTTTCCCTTGCCATTGCCTGCGGCTTGCTAAGAAACACTTCTGAGTATACAAGCTTCCATGGTCTTCCAAGGTTTGAGAATCCACCTGACTTTTTATTGTGCTTCTTAAGTCGTTCAGCGATATCAGAAGTATAGCCGATGTAAAATTT
>CAZQRQ010000023.1:0-45867 GCA_964595725.1 uncultured Rikenellaceae bacterium
CTCGCGGGACACACGCTTTCCAGGCGTGCCAGTTAAACCACTCCTGCATCTCTCCGGGATGCTTGTTATGTGTTGCGACAAACATTGCCGGCGGGGCAAAATAAACAAAAAAAATCGAATATTCGTATCAGGTTATTTCACCGGCAACTGATTTGGTAAGCATAGACGCCACCTGCTCGCTCGATTTATATCTTCCCAGCAGGCACATAAGCTTCGTAACCGCGGCCTCGGTAGTAAGATCTTTACCGCTTATGATGCCAGCTTTAAGGAGATCCATACTGGTTTCGTACATCCCCATTTCAACAGTACCACGATGGCATTGAGTGATATTAAGGGCCAGTCCACCCTTCTTTATAAAAGTCTCTATTTCAACCGTAAGCCAATCGTTGGCCGGGGCATTACCGGCACCGAAAGTTTCAATAATTGCAGCCTTCAGGGAGCTAATGTTAAGGACAGATCGGAAATAATCAGGTCCCATGCCCGGGAATAGTTTTATCAGTACTATATTCGTATCAATATCATGGTGAACAGCAAGGTCTCTCCTTATAACAGGGTACCTGATAAGGTTAGTGTTGAACTTAATATGCAGGCCTGTTTCAGCCAGCGGCGGATAATTAGGTGATTCGAATGCATCAAAGTGCTCGGCACTTAACTTGGCAGTTCTGTTCCCTCTCATAAGCTTGTTATCGAAATAAATGCATACCTCAGGTACTATCGAATGGCCTTTTTCCCTGGCTGCAGCTATTTCTATTGCAGTAATGAGATTTTCCTTCCCGTCTGTACGCAAGACACCAATGGGTAGTTGCGATCCTGTAAAGATCACCGGCTTTTCAAGATTCTCGAGCATAAAGCTCAGGGCAGATGCAGAATAAGCCATTGTGTCTGTACCATGTAAAATCACAAAACCGTCATATTCATCATAATTATCCCGGATTATATCCGCCATTTTTATCCAGTCTTCAGGTCCTATGTTCGATGAATCGGTAACAGGATTAAAGGAAACAGACTTGATCTTATAACCAAATTTCTGCAGTTCAGGCATTTTGTCTGAGATACTTTCAAAATCGATGGTCGTTAACGCACCTGTTACGGGATCGTTTACCATACCTATCGTCCCGCCGGTATAGATCAGCATTATTGATATTTTTTCAGAACGCTCCATATACTAAATATTGAACAGGCATCTGGCATTATCAGTAGTTATCCCGGCTATTTTCTCCTCATCAACCTCATAAATTTCTGCCAGTTTTCTGCATATAATATCAAGATAAGCACTCTCATTTCTCTTACCGCGATAAGGATCCGGAGCGAGATAAGGAGAGTCTGTTTCAATTACCAGGTTTACGGGATCAACATCACGGATTACTTTGTTAAGACCTGAATTCCTGAAGGTCACAATACCTCCGATTCCCAGTTTAAAACCATCTGCAATAGCTCTTTCCGCTGTTTCCAGATCTCCCGAGAAAGCGTGAAAGACTCCCCTGAGTCCTTTCCCTCTGAATTCATCCAGGACTGAGAAGATTTCGCTGAAAGCTTCACGTGAATGGATTACTACCGGCAGGTCGTTCGACAGGGCAAGGACAATCTGCCTCCTGAAAGCTCCCAGCTGTTCGATTAGAAATGTCTTATCCCAGTAGAGGTCTATACCGATCTCGCCGACAGCTATAAAATCATGTTCACGCGAAACCTTTTCAATCTCGTTCAGCTGGTGCGGATAGTCTTCCTTAACTGAAGTGGGGTGAAGCCCTATCATGGGGTGACATATACCGGAATATCTGTCTTCAGCAGAAAGCATGGCCTCAATAGAGTACATATCTATATTGGGCATCAGGAGGTTGGTGACCCCGTTTTGTGTGGCTCTCTTTACCGCTTCATCCCTGTCATTATCAAATTCGGGAAGATAAAGGTGTGTATGCGTATCTATCAGATTCATAGCTTAAACAACACCCTGTGCCAACATAGCATTTGCAACCTTAACAAAGCCACCAATATTTGCACCATCGACATAATTGATAAATCCGTTGTCTTTTTTGCCAAAGGTCACACAGGTGCTGTGAATGTTTTTCATTATGGAGTGCAGTCTTGTATCCACTTCCTCCCTTGACCATGGCAACCTCATTGAATTCTGGGTCATTTCCAGTCCTGATGTTGCAACACCTCCTGCGTTTGCAGCCTTACCGGGGCCGTATAGAATACCGGCATTGAGGAATACATTAATGGCTTCAATGGTTGATGGCATATTAGCCCCTTCAGCAACACAGATACAACCATTGTTAACCAGCGTTAAGGCATCTTCCTTATTAATCTCATTCTGCGTGGCATTTGGCATGGCTATGTCGCATTTTATCATCCAGGGTCTTTTACCCTCAAAATATTCAACGCCATATTTATTTGCATATTCTTTAATCCTTCCCCTTTTAATGTTCTTCAATGTCATTACATAATCGAGTTTTCCCTTATCGATACCTTTGGGATCGTAGACAAAACCGTCGGAGTCGGATAATGTAACCACTTTTCCTCCCATCTGGGTGACTTTTTCAGTCGCATACTGTGCAACATTGCCAGATCCTGATATGGTAACAATTTTATCTTTGATTGATTCTCCTCGTGTGCCGAGCATCTCTGAAGCAAAATATGTCGCACCATAACCTGTTGCTTCAGGACGTATGAGTGATCCACCCCACTCAATGCCTTTGCCGGTAAGAACACCGGTAAACTCATTCCTGAGCCTCTTGTACTGGCCAAAGAGGAATCCTATTTCACGTCCGCCGACTCCTATATCGCCTGCCGGTACGTCAGTGTCGGGACCTATATGTCTTGAAAGTTCGGTCATAAAGCTCTGGCAGAAGCGCATCACTTCATTGTCGGATTTTCCTTTCGGGTCAAAGTCAGAACCACCTTTTCCTCCTCCCATTGGCAGGGTTGTCAGACTGTTCTTGAAAACCTGTTCAAATGCCAGGAATTTAAGAATGCCCAGGTTAACCGTGGGATGGAACCTCAGGCCTCCCTTGTATGGACCTATCGCACTGTTCATTTCAATTCTGTATCCGCGGTTTATCTGTATCTCACCTTTGTCATCGAGCCAGGGGACCCTGAAGATAACTGTCCTTTCAGGCTCCGCTATCCTTTCCAGTATCTTGGCATGCTTGTATTTTGGATTCTCTTCAATAAACGGAATAAGAGATTCTGAGACTTCCTGGACTGCCTGATGAAACTCACTCTCGCCGGGATTTTTAGCAATTATTATGCTCATGAATTGTTGTACTCTTGGATCCATAGTGCTTTTTTTTAAGTAATTATGTGGTCAGCAGGCTTATTAAAATTTATTGAATAATAAGGAGTAAAAGTTAATAAATGTAAATGTAAATGCAAATGATAAAGGTCAAAGTTAAAAAAATAAAGTATGGGATGGTATTCAAGACTGTCAGCCGACTTGAGGATTGAAGTTTTAAATCCCTGGTGTGAAATTATCAACACATCAGTTGGTAATCCGGTAAAGGTTTCCAGGGTAACATTTAATAATCCCGTCAAATTCCATCTGAAGGAGAAGTGAGGAAAGCTTATAGACAGGAAGTGACAGGTCACGGCAAATCTGGTCAATATTCATTTCTCCTTCTTTATTGATAATTTCATATATCATTTTTTCATCCGGGCTCATTTCATTGAAC
The DNA here is from genome assembly GCA_964595725.1 of uncultured Rikenellaceae bacterium. Classification (GTDB taxonomy): domain Bacteria; phylum Bacteroidota; class Bacteroidia; order Bacteroidales; family VadinHA17; genus LD21. Next base: position 3,669 of record CAZQRQ010000023.1, read on the forward strand.
AGTAATTTTTGCACAGGCTGTTTATTCTTCTTGGGCTGCCAATCGAGGAAATATTCTATGTCACAATGATTTTCAACAAGTGCGGCTTTGTTATTTTTAATCAGGCTGTTACATCCTGCCGACCACTGGTCATCGGGTCTTCCCGGGACTGCCAGTACATCCCTGTTATAGGAGTTGGCAATATCGGCGGTGATCAGGGCTCCGCCTTTAAGACCTGATTCAATGATTAATGTTGCATCAGAAATGCCTGCAATCACACGGTTCCTCTTAATAAAATTATTTCTCTCCGGGAGTTCATCTGATCTGAAATCAGTCAGCAGACCCCCATTCTCTGCCATTGCTGCGGCAGTAGCCCGGTGAACGGAGGGATAAATGGTTTTGAACCCATGGCCAAGGACACCTATTGTTTTAAGGTTGCATGCAAGAGATGCCTTGTGGGTGGCAATATCAATTCCATATGCCAGTCCACTGACAATGACCAGGTCAGGATGCCCCTCAGAAAGCCCGGATATTATTTTATCGCACAGTTCTTTTCCACGTGTTGTTGCATTTCTTGTACCCACAATGCTGATTATTTTTGAGGTATTAAGATCACAGTTCCCCTTGAAAAAGAAAGTGACAGGAGAATCGTCACACTGGCGTAGTCTGAAAGGATAGTCATCGTCGAGATAGAAGAAGACCCTTACATTATTCCTGGTAACATATTCTGCTTCCTTCTCGGCCTGGTCGAGATAGCCACGGGAGCAAATTGATTTTGCCAGACCTGTACCAATGCCCGGTATCTTAATCAGGGAATTATATGATTCGCTGAATATTCCTTCAACGTTTCCGATCTGAGAAACCAGTTTCCTGGCATTAATATCCCCGATACGGGGGATCAGACTTAAAGCAATTTTATATTTAAGCGAAATATCTGACATAGCACTGGAAATAGCGATTATCCAAATATAAAAAAAAGGTGCGGATTAAACTCACGCACCTCCCAGTCAATATTTTAAAAATTTCTCAGAGTACTCCCATATCGAGCATTGCATTGGCCACTTTCAGGAAGCCCGATATATTAGCTCCTTTGACATAGTCGACATAACCATCAGCTCTTTTACCATTCTTCACGCATTGTTCGTGAATGTTGCACATAATCTCATGCAACCTGCTATCAACCTCACTTTTTGGCCAGCTCAGCTTCATCGAATTCTGAGACATTTCAAGACCAGATGTTGCCACACCACCTGCATTAGCGGCTTTGCCGGGAGCGAAAAGCAGGCCATTTTTCTGTAATAGCTCTATCGCTTCAGGGGTACATGGCATATTTGCTCCTTCACACACACAAATACACCTGTTTTTAACAAGGTTTTCAGCATCTTCAGCGTTAAGCTCGTTCTGTGTTGCACATGGTAGTGCAATGTCCACTTTAACCTCCCAGGGATGTTTATCGGCATGGAATTCAACACCGTCGAATTCAAATGAATAAGGTTTGACTATATCTTCATTCGAGGCCCTTAGCTCAAGCATATAGTCTATTTTTTTACCGGAAATGCCTTCAGGATCATAGACATAGCCATCGGGGCCAGATATTGTCACAACTTTGGCACCAAGTTCAGTTGCCTTAAGGGCTGCCCCCCATGCTACATTTCCAAAGCCGGAGATAGCCACTTTTTTGTTCTTGAATGATTCACCTCGTGTGGCGAGCATCTCCTTGGCGAAGTATACACATCCGAAACCTGTAGCTTCAGGTCTGATGAGAGAACCTCCCCAGTTCATCCCTTTCCCCGTAAGAACACCGGAGTGTTCTCCTGCAAGCCGCTTATACATACCATAAAGGAAACCTATTTCACGGCCACCAACTCCTATATCACCTGCAGGAACATCCGTTTCCGGTCCGATATATTTCCACAGTTCAAGCATAAATGACTGGCAGAATCTCATAATTTCAGCGTTGGATTTACCTTTAGGATCAAAATCGGAGCCACCTTTGCCTCCGCCCATTGGAAGTGTTGTAAGTGCATTTTTAAATATCTGTTCAAATCCCAGGAATTTCAGGATTGAAAGATTAACGCTCGGGTGAAACCTCAAGCCCCCCTTGTAAGGACCGATGGAATTGTTGAACTGAACCCGGTATCCCAGGTTGACTTTTACATTTCCTTCATCATCATGCCAAGGGATCTTAAACATTATTACCCTGTCAGGTTCCACAATTCTTTCAACGATCTGGGCAGATTCAAACTGTGGATTTTCGTTGTAAACTTCTTCGATCGATTCGAGGACTTCCTTAACGGCCTGTAAATATTCAACCTCTCCAGGATGTTTCTTTTCGAGGTTATTCATAATCCTGTCTAAATTCATATTACTGATTTTTAGTGATTGCCATAGAATAAAAGGCAAGTACAAAATTGAATCTACTTCTTCTTACTTACTATGATTTTACTCATGTTATTTACTGACATCTTTCGCATCCTCAGGAGTGAATGAGTAGAGCGAGTGAAGCAGCCTGATCCTCTCTTTCTTAGTCAGGACGCTTATATAGATAGGAGGGTATTGTGCCACTCCTTCTTTAAGCTGCTGGAAGAGGATCACATTTTGTATAAGGCCAAAAAACTTCCTGTTACGCCTGTAACCCGCAAATTCTGATTTACTGATCTCTACCGAATTCTTCCTGCCTCCCACAATTCCTGCTGTGAAATACCTGAAGATAATCTTATCACCCTCGTCCGAATATGAAATATACTGGTAATTAAGCAGCATGGGATAGAATGCATACACCAAATATATTAATACCAGTATCACAGTCCACACCGACTCACTCATGCCAAGAAGCGGAAATTGAATCACATCGGCAATATAGGTGAGTACAATGTACAAAAGGAATAATACGGTTGCAGTAAAAAGCCTTATACGTATGCCTATTATTGATCTGCTGTTATTGAAGGTCATGATTAAGGTTTTGTCTAAAAATAATAAAAAAAAGCATAAGGTAATTATTGTAAATCCGGTGTTCAGCGTCTTGACCTGAAAAAACTGATCATCAGTTCACTGCACTCTTTCTCAAGCACTCCTTTCTTTACCCTGGTCCGGGGGTGCAGCAGCGGGCCAGAAATTTTTGTGTATCCCTTTTTTTCGTCGGGGGCCCCGTAAATGATTTCGGAAATCTGGCTCCAGCCCAGAGCTCCTGCACACATTGCACAAGGCTCAACTGTTACAAATATACTGCAACCGTTAAGGTATTTACCTCCCAGATATGATGCAGCTGCCGTAATAGCCTGCATCTCCGCATGTGCAGTCGGATCGTTAAGCATTTCTGTAAGGTTATGTGCCCTTGCAATAATTACATCATTGTTAACAATGACGGCACCGACCGGAACCTCTTGCTTTTCAGCAGCTTTTCTGGCCTCCTCAATAGCTGCTTTCATAAAATGCTCGTATCTGGGGCTCTGCTTCACTCCGTGAATTTCCGTCAAATGTAGGAAGAAAAAATCATTTTCAGATTGGTACAGGGCCATTAGGCTCGACACTGATTATTTTCTTATTTTTGCTGAAATTCTAAAAATCCAAAATGTACAGGACACACACATGCGGGGAGCTGAGACTGGCCGACAGAGGTAAGAAGATTACTCTTGCCGGATGGATACAGAGATCAAGAGATTTCGGAGGAATGACTTTCATCGACCTGAGAGACCGGTACGGGATCACTCAGCTGGTATTCAATATGGAAACAAACAGTGTGCTCTGCGAACAGGCCAGGGAAATGGGAAGGGAATACGTGGTCCAGGTAAAGGGAACCGTTGAGGAGAGAAGTAACAAGAATATGAAGATCCCCACGGGTGAAATAGAAATAATAGTTGATACGATAATTATCCTGAACCCCAGTGATTTGCCGCCGTTTACCATTGAGGACGAGACCGACGGAGGAGAAGAGCTGAGAATGAAATACAGGTATCTTGATATACGCAGACCTGCTGTTAAGAACAAGCTGTATCTCAGGCACAGGGTAGCCCAGGAAGTAAGAAAATACATGGACTCACAGGGCTTTATTGAGGTGGAGACGCCGGTCCTCATGAAATCAACACCCGAAGGAGCAAGGGATTTCGTCGTTCCCTCAAGGATGCACCCGGGAACCTTTTACGCCCTTCCCCAATCCCCGCAGACTTTCAAGCAACTGCTTATGATCGCCGGGCTTGATAAATATTTCCAGATAGTTAAATGCTTCCGTGATGAGGACCTGCGGGCTGACCGTCAACCTGAATTCACCCAGATCGACTGCGAAATGTCGTTCGTAGAGCAGGATGATGTGCTGAATACCTTTGAAGGGCTGGCAAAGTACCTCCTGAGAGTTATAAAAAACAAAGATATTACTGACAGTTTTCCCAGGCTTTCTTATGAAGAGACTATGGTACAATATGGTACTGATAAACCGGATTTGCGTTTTGGGATGACAATAACAGAACTGACAGGATTGGCCAGGGGACATGGTTTCGGAGTTTTTGACAACGCTGAATATATCGGGGGTATAACCGTTAAGGATTGTGCAGCCTATTCAAGGAAGCAGCTTGATGAACTTACAGAATTTGTGAAAAGGCCCCAGATTGGAGCCGGTGGAATGATTTATGTCAAATACGGGGAAGAGGGATTGAAATCATCGGTTGACAAATTCTTTTCAACTGATGACCTTCATTCATGGGTTACAGCCATGAATGCATCACAAGGCGACCTGATGCTGATGCTCGCAGGAGAAAAACTGAATACCCTGGCTGCACTATCTGAGTTGCGACTTGAAATGGGAAACAGGTTGGGTTTAAGGAAATCCGGTGAATTCAGACCTCTCTGGGTTACGGATTTCCCGTTGCTGGAGTGGGATGATGAGACAAGAAGATTTTATGCTATGCATCATCCTTTTACTTCTCCAAAACCGGAAGACCTGTCTCTGATGGAAACTGATCCCGGGAAAGTAAGGGCAAATGCCTATGATCTGGTGATCAATGGCGTTGAAATAGGCGGAGGTTCAATCAGGATACATGATTCATCGGTTCAGAAGCTGATGTTCAGGACTCTGGGATTCACCGAAAAGGAAGCAGAAGAACAGTTCGGATTCCTTATTAACGCATTCAGGTACGGGGCACCTCCTCACGGGGGTATAGCTTTTGGCTTTGACAGGTGGGTCGCACTCCTTGGCGGTCAGGATTCAATCCGCGACTTTATCGCTTTCCCGAAAAACAATGCCGGGAAGGATATAATGATCGATTCGCCTGCACCGATCTCTTCACATCAGCTCGATGAGCTGATGATTACCGTTAAAAAACCTGATAAACAATAGTTATTTTTTTCAGCCCTGGTAGATGGTATTAACACGACACCGTTGGCCCCTCTTGCCTGCACTTCGGGAACCTCACACCTGATCATATCATATATCGTATGCGAGGAAGCGTACTTTTTGTTCTGTCCGTCAATTTTACCGACTGTGGTTGTAAGTTCCTCCCGCGACACATTCCCATACCTGACATTTATCGCTCCATCATTTCTTTTTTTTATGATTTCCTGTCGTCTGCTGCAGAATAAATGCCTATAAATTCGATTACAACATTTGTTTTCTGGTAGTCGACCAGAGCAACGACACCACTGACAGGTTTGCCTGATATATCAACCACCTTTTCTGTAACAAAATAATTTTACCGGATTTTTATTCAAAAAATTTGTACGAAAAGGGCTGGATCAGTACAACAAGGATTATTAAACATCACTTCTTGGCACATAAGTTTACACTGTGTAAGTTAATCCATTAGTGTATGAAAGATCCTGGAAACAGTCAGATTATTTTACCTAAAAGTGTGGCTGAAGTACTTTTTTCGATAAAGACATTAACATAATCACCTTTCCGGGTATTTCCTGCAGGAAAAACGACGACCTTATTTTGCGAATTCCTGCCGTAAAGATGCTGATCGGATTTTTTAGAATATCCCTCAACCAGTACTTCGTAAGTTTTCCCTACGTCTTCCTTTTTATTCATGGAAGACAGATTGTTCTGGAGTGCAATTATTTCATTCAGCCTTCTTGTCTTTGTTTCTTCAGGCACGTTATCCTCAAGTTTCCTTGCTGCTGATGTCCCGGGCCTCTCGCTGTATTTGAACATGTAGGCAAAGTCGTAGGAGGCCCATTTCATGAGCGACATTGATTGCCGGTGATCCTCTTCGGTTTCAGTGCAGAATCCGGCGATCATGTCTGTTGACACGGAGCATCCTGGAATATACTTCCTGATTGCGATTATACGGTCCATGTACCATTCACGTGTGTAATCCCTGTTCATTAGTTTCAGTATCCTGTTGCTTCCGCTCTGGGCGGGAAGGTGAATATGTTTGCATATATTTTCATGGCGGGCGATGGTAATCAGCAGATCATCTGAAAGATCCTTTGGATGAGATGTTGAGAACCTTATTCTCAGCAGCGGATCAATTCCCGCCACTTTTTCGAGCAGTTCATGGAAAAGCATTTTGTTTCCCGAATTCTCCCAACTGTACGAATTGACGTTCTGTCCTATAAGAGTGATATCACGGTAGCCTTTACTGAAAAGATCTTCAGCCTCCCTGATTACCGAATCAGGGTCACGGCTACGTTCACCGCCTCTGACGTAAGGAACCACGCAGTATGAGCACATATTATTGCACCCTCTCATTATGGATATGAAAGAAGTAATACCATTCCTGTCCATTCTTACCGGCGAGATATCAGCATAGGTTTCCTCCCTTGATAATATTACATTTACTGCTTTGTGACCTGATTCGGCATCACTTACCAGTACCGGAAGCTCCCTGTATGCATCAGGTCCCACTACAAGGTCGACAAGCCTGTCGGATTCTATGAGTCTTTCCTTAAGGCGCTCGGCCATACAACCAATAATGCCAATCACTGTCCCCGGATTCTTCCTTTTATAAGCCCCAATGGCATCAAGCCTGTTCCATATCTTCTGTTCGGCATTTTCCCTGATAGAACATGTGTTTAAAAGGATCAGCTGAGCATCGCTCATGATATCAGTGACATTATAGCCGGCTTCTCTCAATACTGCAGCAACAACCTCGCTGTCAGCCACATTCATCTGGCAACCATAAGTTTCAATATACACTTTCTTACTCATCCCTGCTTAAATCAGGGACAAAAATAGAAAAAAACCAGAGATCTGATTGTGAATGATCACTATATCACAATAGTCCGCGTTTGTGGATAATTTCGAAGAAGTTATTCTTGTAGCTGTCGCTAATGGGGATGAGTGTATTCCCGATCTTAATCCTGTTTTTGCTGATGCTTTCAATTTTATTAATAGAGACAAGGTAAGATTTATGAACCCTGATGAAATTTTCAGGAGGCAGTGTTTCCTCGAATTTCTTGAAGTTCTGGAGGGTCATAATTTTTGCCGAAGGGGTTACAAGCTTCAGGTAGTCACCCTGTCCTTCGATATATAGGATCTCGTTGAAAGATACTTTCTGTAGCCTGTTCTCTGTCTTGACAAAAATATAATTGCCTGCTGATGAGGATTTAGCCGGATGCCTTGTCCCATCTGACTTCGATTTGTTCTGAATGAACTTGTTATACACCTTATCGACCGACTTAACAAATCTCTCGAAGCTTACAGGCTTTAGGAGGTAATCGGCAGCATCCAGCTCAAATCCCTCAACGGCGTATGAACCGTGTGCCGTGGTAAAGATTACCTCGGGCCGTTCCTTCAGGGCATGTATAAGCTGTATCCCGGTGAGGGATTCCATCTGGATATCAAGAAACATAAGATCGATTTTGTTTTTCTTGATAAAGTCGATCGAATCAATAGCATTGTCAAATGTCCTGACAAGCTTCAGGAATGGAACTTTTTCAATATAGGCGCTTATTATTTCCAGCGCCAGCGGTTCATCGTCAATTGCTATACACCTTAGTTCCATGGCTTAAATTATTTGCGGTAAATGTTAAGGTTAACTGTATATCTGCCACCCCTGGTAGATATTGTGAGGTCGTGGTTGTTCGGGAATAAAAGCTCTAACCGCCTCCTTATATTCTTCAGACCGATACCCTTCACGGCATTTTCTTCTATGGATTCCGGATTGATAAGATAATTTGATACGATGAAATTGAGTAGTTTGTCTGTAACATCTATCCTGATAATTATTCCCGGATTGCTAACTCGTTTCTTACAATGCTTGAAGGCATTTTCCACAAAAGTGAGAAGTAACATGGGAGGGACCTGATGCATAGAAATGTCTCCATGTATAGAATAGTTTATAAATCCGGGATCTGAGAACCTTAACTTTTGAAGTTCAATATAGTCCTCTAGGTACTCGAGTTCCGTCTCCAGTGGTACTATCTCTGCCTTTGATTCATAAAGCATATACCTCATTATATCCGACATCTTCATCAATGCTGCAGGTGCTTCATCCGATTTCTTGTATACGAGTGAATAGATGTTATTAAGCGTATTGAAGAAGAAGTGAGGATTTAGCTGAGCCTTAAGAAGTTCCAATTCAAATTTGTGATCCTGGATCATTTTTTCCTCAGCTGCCTTTTTCTCATCATACCACCTCACAAGCAGCTTAATCAGTATGGCAAAAGCCGAGTAGAAAATTATATAAAGTATGTCGCTGGCATAGTGACCGGGGGAATAAATTCCGTATTGAGTGAGATTCAACGAATATTTTGAATCTATCATGACCACTTTGCCAAGTTTCAGGAAGAAGAGGAAAACAACGGATGTCCCGAAAATAATAAGAACTGTCGTCAGTTTCCTGGGACTGCCTATTGTGGCGGGACTGACAAAAAAATATATAAAGTAGAATACTATAATATAATAAAGCTGGGTCATCGACTGGTATAATATCAGTTCGCGGGGCATCCCCGGACTGTATGCCAGCATTACGATGTGTGGAATGATGCTGGCCACCACCCAGAATAGTATATGTATCAGGACGACATTCCTGGTTTTCATGAGGGATTTCGTAAATACTAATTCAAAGAAAGATAAAAGATTCAGGTCTTACAAAAATAATCTGCAATAACCATGTGTTAGTCGGTCACCCGAGTTTTTCCTGGCATGACTTGTTTATGCAGCCTCAGATATTGCTGTAACATGTTGTATACATGATTAAGCTTCGGCGTAATGGCAGAATAATCCGGTGAAACTGCAGTAACTTTATTTAAAACTGATAATTGCCGGGAATTTCTTTCGTAAGGTCGCCCGTTACCTCTATACCGATTAATTCATCGAGGATGCAGATTAGATTTTCCTTGGATGAAATGTAAAACGAAATTTGATTCAAATAAAATGACCAGGACAATAGTGTCCGTCAAACAACAAAACAAATTGACCAGCCATGAAAAAACTTACTCTTTTAATAATGATCCTTGCCTTTTATACTTGCGCTTCCGGACAGCAGGCGATTACAGGATCAGTCACCGGAAGGGTGATCGATAATATCGATTCGACACCTTTCATTGAAGCGACAGTTGCTATTTACAGCAGTGCCGATTCTTCCCTGGTATCGGGTTCCGTGACAGATAAGGAAGGCAGGTTCGTAATCCCGGGTATTCCCTCAGGCGATTATTACCTTCTTGTTAAATACATGGGTTATGAACAGCAGAGCGTTGATTTTCATATCGGCCAGGCGAATGGCAGTTACGATACCGGGGACATAAGACTTTCTGAATCAACTCTTATCCTCAGTGGCGTCAGTGTCGTTGCTTCAAGACCCCAGGTCATCTATAAGGATGACAAGAAGATACTGAAGGTTGATGAATACAGGAAAACGGGTGCAACAACACTTGCACAGGTTCTTCAGAATGCACCTTCCATTACCACCGATGCTGAAGGAAACGTTTATCTTCGGGGAAGTTCCAGCTATACTTTGCTGATTGACGGGAAGCCGGCTCCGAATACCGGGACTAACCTTCTCAGGCAGATACCTCCTGAAATGGTGGAGTCAATCGAAATAATGACAAACCCATCTGCAAAGTATGATCCGGATGGAGTTGCCGGGATCATCAACCTGGTTCTGAAGAAACAGAAGGAAGCCGGTTTTAACGGGATGATAACTGCAATGACCGGCCTGGGAAATAAATATAATGGTGATGCACAGTTTAATTACAGGAAAAACAAGATAAATCTTTTCGGTGGTGTTTCAGGCACTTCTTACCAGACAGATATTGAAGGAGAACTGACAAGGGAAGCAGAGTCTTTATCAGGCCCCCTTTTTATTAATACTATGCTCGGCGAGAAAGTTAAGGTGGCAACATTGACAGGTAACCTGGGAGCTGATATTACATTCAATGAAAAAAGTTCACTAACAATATCTTCAAGGTTCGGCCCTGTCAACCAGTCTGTTGACCTTATTAACAGGATCTTCACAAGCTATCCTGATGCAGGCACGGAAGATTATGCTCATTATAACAATAAACTGAGTGTTGACGGGTTCTTTTATAATCCTGATATAACATTCACACGTGAATTCAAAAAGGAAGGTCAGAAGCTTCAGGCAAGTCTTTTTACGGGTGGGTTTAATGGTAATATTATACAAAATCTCAGGCAGAACGAAACTGACGAAAACTGGCAAATACTGACAAACGATGCTGATACGCGCGAATCTGCACTGGGACTTGGTTTCACCGATACCCGGTTTAAAGTTGACTTTGAGACCCCCGCTGGTGAAAACAGCAGGATTGAAACAGGGATCCAGGCTATAATACAGAAGGAAAATACTGACAATATATTCAGGAATTATAATAATATAACAGGAGAATGGGAAACCAATACAGACTATACCAACAGGTATGATTTAAACAACTATATCAACTCAGCCTATTTTACCTGGTCGGGTAAAGCTGGCAAATTCTCTTACCAGGCAGGGCTAAGGGCTGAACTCAACAACAGGATTTTCAACCAGATAACTCTTGATGAACAGTATAAGTACGACAAGTTCAGTTTCTTCCCGAGCGGAAACGTTACAAGAACTTTTGAAAAGGACCAGCAAATACAATTCAGCTACTCCAGGAGAATCAACAGGCCTGGAAGGAATAACCTGAATCCATTTCCGCAGTTTGTTGATTATCAGACCATAGCCAGGGGAAATCCCTATGTCAGGCCGGAATATATAAATTCTTTTGAATTCAGTTACCAGAAAAGGATCAAGCCGGGATTTCTATCCGCCCAGGCTTATTACAGGAACACAAATGATGTTATTACAAGTATTATATCATCTGATGGTACCGGAAGTGTTTTCCTTACATCATCTAATGCCAATAAATCATCTTCAGCAGGAACCGAACTTATGGCAAACCTGCAGTTGAAGAAATGGTTCAGGTTCATGACTTCCGGTAATATATATTATAACAAGCTTGTGGACCTGACTATGAATCCCGCTGTCAAGAAGGATGCAGTTACATGGAATCTCAATTCAAACCTTATATTCATGTTCAGCCCGACAACAAGCTTTTCACTGACAGGAAGATATAATGGACCATCCATAACTGTGCAGGGAAGCCAGAGTGGCAATTTCATGATGAACCTCGGATTGAACCAGTCTATCCTGAAGAAAAAAGGGGCCCTTTCTCTCGGCGTCCAGGATTTGCTTGGTACATACAGGGTAAAGACCAGATCGGAAACGGAAGACCTTGTTTTCCGTATGGATATGAGGCCCGAATCCCAGATTTTTACTCTTACATTCACCTATAACTTCAACAACTATAAAAGACGTAGCACTGATCAGGATCAGCTTGATATGAATATCATAAGATAGAAACCTGCACCACATCTCCATTAAATTTCTGACGTTTTAGGTTTCAGGGGCTGTTTGATTAATTTTCAGCAGCCCCTTTTTTGGTATCTGTCTCACATTAAAAGAATTTACTTAATTTTGTCTTTCCATAATTTAAATTTCCAGTATATGTCAGGTCATAGTAAGTGGTCAACCATTAAAAGGAAAAAGGGAGCTGCTGATGCCAGAAGAGGTAAGATGTTTACAAAGATTATAAAGGAAATAACTATTGCTGCCAAAGAGGGGGGAAGTGATCCCGAGATGAACCCGAGGCTCAGGCTGGCCATTCAGAATGCGAAGGGTGCGAATATGCCCAAGGATAATATTGAACGGGCAATAAAAAAAGCATCGGGATCGGAAGCTGAGAGTTATACGGAGTCAACATATGAGGGTTACGGACCCGGCGGGGTGGCAGTTTTTATTGAATGTCTTACTGATAACAGCAACAGAACAGTTTCTGCAGTTAGAGCTGCCTTCAATAAGTTCGGTGGCAACCTTGGAACGAATGGTTCCCTGAGCTTTCTTTTCGACCACAAAGGGGTATTCACTATCAGTAGCGAAGGAATAAATATTGAAGAGGTTGAACTGGAACTCATCGATGCCGGAGCTGATGATATCGAAGCCGATGAGGATATGATCACGATAAGCTGTGCGAAGGAAGATTTCGGCAACCTGAACAAAAAGCTGGATGAAATTGGGATCGAACCTGAAAATGCCGGATTAAGGAGAATACCGAATGACCTTAAATCACTCGATGTTGAGTCGGCAAAGAAATTCATGCGGTTTGTGGAAGCTCTGGAAGATGACGATGATATACAGAATGTTTATCATAACCTGATGATCACGGAAGAAATTGAAGCTGCCCTGGAATAATAAAATGAGCAGCAGTCCGTATTTTATAGTAAAAAGACTATCATGACCAGAATACTTTTGCTGATCTTTCTTGCTTTACTGATGGTTGTAACAGCCTGCAGGAAAGAGGAAGAAGATATTATCTGGCAGAAATCATTTGTCGGGGGGGCAGCCTTTTACCTGATGGCAACACCAGATTCAGGTATCATATCCTGCGGTGAGTCAGGAGGGTCACCTTACCTGCTCAAAATAGATGACACAAAGCAGACAGTTTTTGAATATGAATCTGAAAGAAATGGCAGATTCACCTCGGCATGGTCGGAGGGGAAAGTATCTGTAGCTGCAGGCAGTGCCAACAGAAAAATGTTTCTTGCCAGAGTCGACGAGAGTGGAAATAAGGTATGGGATACGGTTTTCACAACCAATTATGTTATCGACAGGGCATCTCTATGCTATCTTGGCAACGGCGATTTCGTAGCAGTCGGGTCGGCTGATCCTGATTCTGCCTCTGCTTCTGCATTATCGTCAGGTCTATTCTGTGTCTGGTTCGATACTACAGGCACAGTATCCGATTTTGGCGAAATAAATGAGACCGGATTCTTCGCAGCTAATGAAGCTATTGTTGATGATAACGGAAATATTTTCCTGGCTGTTACAAGGCTTACCACAGGGGATAAACCCAAAGCCGCCGTCTCTGAATATAATCCGCTGCTTCAGAAAGTATGGGAGAAGGAACTATACAACAATCCTAATTTTGGAGCTGCAAGCCTTGGAATCAGACTCGATAATACAGGCAATATATATGTTTCCGGAAAAACAGAATTAGAAATTTCAACAGGTGTACAGTATAATACTTTTGTAGCGCTTGTAGGGCCATCCGGCATAATTACCTGGAAAAATTACCTTGAATATGCCAATGAAGGATCCTCAGTTATTATTGACGATTCGGGACAGCCTGTAATTCTTAACAGGAACTGTATGATAATAAATTCTATAAATAAGGAAGACGGTTCAGTTTCAGAAATAATCCGGACGTACAGGGAATGTGATTCGCAAAATACTGATGCCTTTGGTTATTACATGGATTTTGACTATGAAGGCAATCTGGTTATAGCCGGGTCGAAGGGCGGAAGATTCTATCTGGTTCTGAAATCACCATTATCTGTTTCACCAGTCTAGATTTTTTTAAACAAGCTACTTTTTCCGGTAACTATGTATTACTTTTGCCTCATGTTCAAAAAAGCCATAATATTTTTTATCGCAGGCTTTATTACAATTCAGTTGTCTGAGGCTCAGCAGTTTTTCTTCAGGACTTCCGACCTTTTCCAGCGGGAGCTTAATAACGGTGAAGCAGGAGACTTGAATATATACCAGGAGAGAAGCATGGATACACTTCTCAGCCGTTACGTTTATGCCCACAAGCTGGTGGGAGGAATGCAGGGATTCAGGATACAGATCTTCAGAAGCGGCACAAGGAATGCCAGGGCTGAAGCCGACAAGGTAAGGATCGAATTCATCAGCGAGTTTCCGGATATTCCTTCTGACCTGCAATATATGGAACCGGGTTACTTCCTCGTAAGGGTCGGCAACTACAGGACTATGCTGGAAAGCACCAAATACCTTTACATGATTCGCAGGAAGTATCCTGATGCCTATGTTGTACCCTGTGTTATCGATTATCCTGATCTGAATACAAAATAATTATGAGCGACCAGATCAAACATGAATGTGGTATAGCGATGTTGAGATTGCTGAAACCGCTTGAATACTATATTGATAAATACGGAACCTGGTCGTATGGTCTTCAGAAGATGTACCTGATGATGGAAAAGCAGCATAACCGTGGACAGGATGGGGCAGGTATTGCTGGAATTAAGTTTATCAAATCTCCGGGCAAAAGGTATATCTTCAGGGAGAGATCCAACAAGCAGGAATCGCTCAGGAAAATCTTCAAGAATATTTACGACGACATCGACCTGGTCTTAAATAACCATAAAGATCGTTTGTCAGATCCGGACTTTTTCAGGGACAAAATCCCTTTCGCATGCGATCTTTACCTGGGCCATCTGAGGTATGGCACCTATGGCAGTTATAATATAGACAATGTACACCCCGTGAGCCGGGAAAACAACTGGAGGTCGCGAAATCTTGTTATGGCAGGAAATTTCAATCTCACAAATGTCGGAGAGGTATTTGACCATTTAATAAGCCTGGGCCAGAATCCCGTTGATTTCTCTGACACGGTGACTATCCTTGAAAATGTCGCTCACAGGCTGGATGAAGAAAACGAAAGGTTATTCAGGATATTCAAGGACCAGGGTTATTCCAAGGAAGAAATATCACCGCTTATTGAAAAAACCCTGGATGTGGCCTCAATACTGAAAAAATCAAGCCGCAACTGGGACGGAGGATATACTATGGCAGGTATGATAGGCCATGGTGATGCATTTGTAATGCGCGACCCGGCAGGCATTCGGCCAGCCTTTTATTATGCAGATAACGAGGTTGTTGTGGTTGCTTCTGAGAGACCGGTGATTCAGACGGTATTCAACGTAAAGACAAAGGCAGTAAATGAACTTCCTCCTGCCAATGCAATAATCATCAGGACATCGGGAGAAGTGAACGTCGAAGAGATCAGGGATCCTGCTAAACCTCAGAAATGTTCGTTTGAAAGGATCTATTTCTCAAGGGGTACTGACAAGGATATCTACCGGGAGCGAAAAAAACTTGGAGAACTACTTACACCTTCTGTACTGAAAGCTGTCGATAATGACCTTTCAAGGACAGTGTTCTCATATATTCCAAATACTGCAGAAAGTGCATTTTATGGCCTGATAAAGGGAATAGATGATTTTAATAATGAAAGAAAGGTACAGAGCATTTTAGGAAGCAAGAAAGCTCTTTCCGAAGAGAAAATCAGGGAGATAATATCAGCGAGACCACGGGTTGAAAAAATCGCTGTTAAAGATGTGAAACTTAGGACTTTCATTACCGGGGATAAGAGCCGTGACGACCTTGTGGGACACGTATACGATGTGACTTACGGTGTGATAAAGAGAGGTGTTGATACACTTGTCGTGGTTGATGATTCCATAGTTCGCGGAACGACTCTGAAAAAAAGTATTATCAGGATACTTGACAGGCTTGAGCCTAAACGAATTGTAATAGTATCTTCATCACCACAGATAAGGTATCCCGACTGTTATGGCATCGATATGGCAAAGCTAAGCGATTTCATAGCATTCAGGGCAGCAATAGAGCTTTTAGAGGAGAATGGTAAAGAATATCTCATCAGGGATATATACGAAAGGGCAATAGAGGAAATTAAAAGACCTGTGGAAAGGATCAAAAATCTTGTAAAGGAAATTTACAGGCCTTTTAAAGTTGAAGATATTTCTGAAAAAATTGCCGGTATGCTCAGGAATGACCAGATAAAAGCTAAAATAGTAGTAGTATACCAGTCTATTGAAGGGCTTCACAAAGCATGTCCTGGTCATAAAGGCGACTGGTATTTTACTGGTAACTACCCGACCCCCGGAGGCAATAAGGTTGTAAATCAGTCGTTTATTAATTATATTGAAGGGAGGAACGAGAGGGCTTATTAATGCTCACGTGAAAACCACCTTATCTCAAAATCTTTCTTGTAAGAGGAAAGGTGCCTGTTTATCTTGGCCACATAAATATCCTTCAGCGTTATCATTATACCTGTTTCTTCCACATCTCCGAACTTGTGATTTATAAATGTTCCGAAAGCCTTCATCGTCGGGGAAAGGTTCATATATGCATTGATAAGGGGCGGGATCACCTCGTCAAGCTTCCTTACCTCCTGCGATAGAATCTTATAGTTTTCCTTGAATGACTTTCCGGTGAAGATCTTCTTCATAGTATCCTCGTGGATATTAATATCGGCCGGCTCCTTAACTTCAACCAGGTTTTCAGGATCACTGAAGTGTCTTTTAAGGAAATAGAGAATCATGTCGCGTGCCCTCTGGTTGAAATGACGGTACATCGTCACTTTTCCGAAGAGATATCTTATGTTATGATTTTCAATGACAATAGCACCGAGTCCATCCCACAGGTTGTCGAGGGCAAAAAGACTCTTCCTGCCCATATTCCTCGACTGGTAATCGGGATGTACAAATGACCTCCCGAGTTCCATCATGTGTGGAAAGTACTTTGTAAGGAATTTTTCTGAAAAGTTGAAATAAGCTGAAGACGCCAGTTTGTTAATGTCACAGGTTATGCCCGGGTATTTCTGGTAACAGAACCTGTATCCTCCTATTATTTCCTCATTATCCGGATCCCATACAATTAATTGCTGCTGAGGATTATCAGGATCTATATCATATTCATCTATATCAATCTCTTTGCCCGTACCTCCCCCGGCATGGCGGAATGTTATCTCCCTTATCCGCCCTACCTCGTGCATCAGGGCAGGTGAGTTATGATTTGTAAATACATAGACCTCATTATTGCCATTGTTGGTTTTACGAAGCAGCTTGTCGTTCGTGAGTTCAGCAATAATCTGCTCCTTAGGCAGGGGAGCAACTACAGGTTTATGAACTTTTTCCATCATACAAGAGAATGAATGACCAGAAATCAAAAATAACACGCAATTTAATTATTTTTTTTACTCCGGATAAGAAGAATTCAAATATGATTCAAGATCATAAGATTTTCCCCTGACCCAGGCTGCCCATTCTGAAGGATTTTTAGATGAATCAAATGTTGTCCACGGGATTATTTTTCCGAAAACCATCCTTATTTTCTTGCCCTTCTGCCTGAACATCTCATTGGGAAGATAAAGCATCTCGATGTTAGCTTTTATACCAAGAAAATTCCTGAAATTTGAAAGGTTGTAGAAAAAATTGGAATTCCTTCCGGCAAAATAAACGGGGACAATATCTCTCTTATGCGCTACAGCTTTGGTAATGAAGCTCTTATACCACACGAGGTCCTTTATTTCTCCCTTCTTTTTTCTTGAACACAAGCCGGCCGGGAAATAAAGGATCTGGCTATCGGATGCATATGCCTCTTCAATGGCCCTGGCTGCTTCTCTGCCCTGGGCGCCATGCTTGTTTACGGGAAGGAAAATGCCATTGAGATTTTCAATGTTCGTAAGAATATCGTTTACAGGGAATTTTATGTCATTGAAGTACTTTGAAAGTTCGTATATGAATACCAGGCCGTCGAGGCCTCCCAGAGGATGGTTCGAGACAAAAATAAACCTTCCTTCATGTGGTATATTCTCTTTACCTTCAACAGTATATGTAATATTCATGAACCTCAGGCCCTCTTTTATCAGCTCTGCATCTCTGAGGTGTCCGTATTCCCTCAGAAATTCGTTAAGTTCCTCCTGGTGAACAATTCTTTTAAGATAATTGATCAGGAAAGCAGGAACGATCCTGGCAAGTGAGGGATTCTTGTCTTTCAGGACTTTTCCGACATCGATCTGTATGATGTTACCGTTTTTTTCACTTTTATCCATAATCCATGGATTGAATAATCTTCGCAATCGATATAAAATTAGCAAAAAAACCCCAATTCATAAGTAAAGGCAGAGAGCCCTGAGATAGCTGTGTTATCAGATATGTTCGGGTTAGCAAGAGCCGGATTCGATCATCATTTCCCTGTATTTCCGGCGCTTTCCCCGGTACTTTTCACTGAGGCCTCAGCGGTTAAACCTTCTGATCTACAAAAGTTTTCAACAAAAGTGGAAAAAAATGGAGTGATGTGGGGCAAAGTGGATAAATTTTATTTATTTTAGCATTTTGTACTGAAGAATAAGGATATGGCCACATTTATAGGTGATTATGCATGTAAGGTGGATGCCAAGGGCAGGATAATTCTTCCGGCGGCTTTCAAGAAACAGATGCCGGCAGGAGCACCTGATCATTATGTGGTCCGTAAGGATATTTTTGAAACCTGCCTGGTGCTTTATCCTATCGACGACTGGAACAGTCAGATCGATAAAATCAGAAGGAGGATAAATCCCTACAATCGTGAGCATAACGTGTTCCTTCGCAACTTCTTCAAGGGAACTGCCGAGTTGATCCTCGATAATAACAATCGCCTGCTGGTACCCAAAAGACTGCTTGACCTTGCCGGCATAAGCAGGGACGTTGTTTTAGCGGGGCAGGATGGGAGGATAGAGATTTGGGCTGCACATGTTTATGAAAAGATAGATATGCCGGCAGATGAATTTGCAGATCTTGCCGAGAAACTTTTAGGAAACAGATTAACAGAGCCTGAGGAATAATGGTCTATCATGTACCTGCAATGCTGGATGAGAGTATTAATGGTCTGAATATCCGGCCAAACGGGATATATGTCGACGTTACGTTCGGAGGAGGAGGCCATTCAAAGGAGATACTTAAAAGACTTGGAACCGGAAAGCTCCTTGCCTTTGACCAGGATGAAGATGCTTCATCCAATCTTCCTGATGACGACAGACTAACCTTCTTTAACCAGAATTTCAGGTTCCTGAAGAACAACCTGCGTTATACCGGGATAAGCTCTGTCGATGGGATTATTGCTGATCTGGGTGTTTCATTTCACCAGTTCGACATTCCTGAAAGGGGTTTTTCTTTCAGACATGACAGCTTGCTCGATATGAGGATGAACAGGGATTCATCTGTAACGGCAGCCAGGCTGCTGGCATCCCTCAGTGAAGAGGAGCTTGCCGGCGTTTTTTACAGGTACGGGGAGTTAACAAATTCAAGGCAGATAAGCAGGTTGATTGCTGAAGCCAGGAAAGTTGCCGCAATTAAAACAACAGGCGACCTGAGAAGGGTTCTTGTCCCTGTTACCCCGAGAAGATATGAAAGCAAATTCTCTGCAAGGATCTATCAGGCTTTAAGAATTGCCGTGAATAATGAAATAGAAAACCTTAAGGATTTGCTCAGCCAGTCACTTGAGGTTCTGAGGAAGAATGGCAGGCTTGTGGTAATAACATATCATTCTCTTGAAGACAGGCTAGTTAAGAACTTTATGAAGACCGGGAATTTTGAGGGAGAGGTGGAGAAAGATTTTTACGGGAACGTGATCACTCCTTTTCTGGTTATTACCCGTAAGGGCATCAGCCCGGGTGAAGATGAAATATCGAAGAATCCGAGGGCAAGAAGTGCAAGGCTTAGAATCGCTGAAAGAATTTAGACTATGGGTGAAGATGTTGAAGATAGAATTAATGGAGATGAAGTAAAAAGAGTCTCTTTTGGCAGGCTGATGAAAGACCTGATCAGCGGAAGCATTGTTACCGACAGGATCATTCTCAGAAACCTTGGATACCTTGCTCTCCTGACAATTCTTGGAGCTTTTTACATAGCGAACAGGTTTCATGCGGAAAGAATAATACGGGAGACGACAAGGTTACAGAGCGAGCTTAAGGACCTGAGAGCAGAGTCAATGGCAACCTCCACAGACCTGGTCTATGCCAGTAAACAATCGGAGGTATACCGGCTGGTTAAAGAAAGGGGACTTAGCCTGGAGGAACTGGATGAACCTCCTTTTAAACTTGTTGTGGATAAAAAATAGCAGGATGGCAGTTAGGGATGATATAATATGGCGAAGTGGCATATTTTATTTTGTGGTTGTAATTATGGCCCTTGCAGTAATAATTAGGATTGTCATTTTGCAGAATGTTCAGAAGGTTAAATGGGCCGCCATGAGCGAGAAATATGTTTATAAAACTGACAATATACCCTCTAACCGTGGTGATATTCTAACGTATGATGGCAGAATCCTGGCCAGTTCAGTGCCTTATTACTCGATCTATATGGATACAAGAAGCACCGGGATGTCGCAGGAAGTCTGGAATAAAGGTATTGATGGCCTTTCTTCAGGGCTTGCCAGGATAATAGGCGAGAGAACAGCATCTGGATGGAAATCTTTTCTTGTAAATGCCAGGAACAAAGGTGAAAGATATCTGCTTATTAAAAGGAGGGTTAGCTATGAGACCCTCGAAAAGCTTAAAGGGCTACCTGTTTTCAGGGAAGGCCGTTATAAAGGAGGTATGGTTGCCCAGGCAGAAAACAGGAGGATTCTCCCCAACAGTAGTCTTGCTGCACGCACCATCGGCTACATTAACCTTGGCGAGGACAGGGCAGAAGTGGGTATCGAGGGTGCTTTCGATAAGGAACTTTCCGGAAGAACCGGCAAAGTCGTAAAGCAACGGCTGACAGGTGGCGACTGGATCCCTGTTGAGGACGCAAGCACTGTTTATGCCAGTGATGGTGATGATGTAGTTACGACAATTGATATCGATATCCAGGATGTGGCCTCCAGTGCCCTGTTGAATCAATTAAGGAAACATAATGCAGATCACGGCTGTGCAATCCTGATGGAGGTTGCCACAGGAGATATCAGGGCAATTACTAACCTGGAACTCGGATCAGACGGCGATTATCATGAGACTTATAATTTCGCCATAGGAGAGAGCACCGAGCCGGGCTCGACTTTCAAACTGCCGGCACTTATGGTGGCTCTCGAGGACGGAGTGATAGACACAGGAGATATAGTAGACACCGGCACCGGATCGGTCAGGTTTTACAATAAGGTCATCAGGGATACCAGGGAAGGCGGGTATGGCAGGATAACGGTCAAACAGGTATTCGAAAAGTCATCCAATGTTGGAACATCAAAAATTATTAATGAACATTATAAGGACAATCCCAGGGCTTTTGTGGACGGGTTATACAAGATGGGATTGAACCAGAAGCTTAATATTCAGATCAAAGGCGAAGGAGAACCGCTGATCAGGTATCCCGGCGACAAACTGTGGTCGGGTCTGTCGCTGCCGATGATGTCACATGGTTATGAGATCCAGATGACACCTCTCCAGATACTGACATTTTATAATGCAGTAGCAAATAAAGGCAGGATGGTTAAGCCCAGGTTTGTAACTGAAATTAAGAAAAATGAAAATGTTGTCAAAAGATTTGATACAGAAGTAATTAACAGTTCTATAGCTTCTAAATCGACAATACGGAAAGCAAGGGCTATGCTTGAAGGTGTGGTGGAACATGGTACAGCAGTGAACCTTAAGGATGCGGAGTACAGGATAGCAGGTAAAACAGGTACTGCGCAGATAGCAAATACCAAATATGGATACCGTTCAGGTGCGCGGATATCATACCAGGCCTCATTTGTGGGTTATTTTCCTGCGGATGATCCTCTCTACTCATGCATTGTGGTGGTAAATGCTCCTTCAAATTCGGTGTATTACGGTAACCTCGTCGCAGGACCGGTCTTTAAAGAGATCGCCGACAAGGTATATTCAACAAGGTTCTTCCGAGAAAACTTGATTGCCCGGAACACCATGACAGTCAGTCAGGCACCTGAAATTGGCAACGGTTACCAGGATGATGTGAAAGATGTTCTTCATGAACTGAGGATAAAATACAACAAAACAGGGAATAGTGACTGGGTTGCATCCAGGGAAAGAGGTGATACAATAAATATCGTCCCGGTTAACAACGAACCGGGACTTATGCCGGATGTAAGGGGAATGACTCTCAGGGATGCAATCTACGTCCTGGAAAATTCGGGACTTCGAGTAAGCTATGACGGTCGTGGAAAGGTAAGAAGACAATCGCCGGAGCATGGTTCGAGAATAAGGTCAGGCGACCGTGTATCACTGGAATTGAGAATGTGAGATGATAAGGGTTAAGAACATATTGAAGGATATTGTTGTGACAGGAACTGCCGGAGACCTGAATATACCTGTTTCGGCTGTTGTCTTCGACTCTCGCAAGGTGGTGGATGGTTCTCTTTTCGTAGCAGTGAGAGGCACTAAGTATGATGGTCACGACTTTATTGAAATGGCTCTGGAATCAGGCGCTTCGGCAGTTATTTGCGAAACCCTGCCCCAGGAACCGGTTAAAGAGATCACCTGGGTCACAACCACAGACTCTGCATCAGCTTTGGGAATAGCTGCTTCAAATTTCTTCGGTAATCCATCCTCTTCACTGAAACTGACAGGTGTAACCGGGACTAACGGTAAAACCACGATAGCGACTTCCCTTTACAGGATTTTCAGGGGCCTTGGATATAAGTGCGGGCTTTTTTCCACGGTTTGCAATTACATCGAAGACAGGGAATTACCGGCAACCCATACTACTCCGGACCCTGTTCAGCTCAACAGCACGCTTGCAGAAATGGTCAGGGAAGGATGCGATTATGCCTTTATGGAGGTAAGTTCACATGCCACTTATCAGAAGAGGGTGGCCGGTCTTCACTTTGCCGGCGGGATTTTTACCAACCTTACACACGATCATCTCGATTATCATAAAACATTTGCCAGGTACTTGGCTGCGAAGAAAGCATTTTTTGATTCCCTTGGGCCTGATTCGTTTGCTGTTTCAAATACTGACGACAGGAATGGAACTGTTATGCTGCAGAACTGCAGGGCTGCTACCTATACATATTCAACAAGAGGCATGGCCGATTTCAGATGCGGGATTATTGAACAAAGGTTCCAAGGGATGGCCCTGAGAATTGATGGCGAAGAAGTATGGACAAGGCTCATAGGCGATTTCAATGCTTCAAATCTCCTCGCCGTATATGCAGCTTCCGTGCTTCTTGGAGCAGACAAGCTAGAGGTCCTTAGAATGATAAGCGATATCCGTCCTGTACCCGGAAGACTTGAGACGATAAAGTCAGCTTCCGGCGTTACGGCGATAGTCGATTACGCACATACTCCTGATGCCCTGGATAATGTGATCACCACTATAAATAAAATACGGCAGGGAGCACATCAGCTTATCACTGTAGTAGGTGCCGGAGGCGACAGGGACAGGACAAAACGTCCGTTGATGGCTGCAATATCAGTAGCCGGAAGCAACAAGGTTATACTTACATCCGACAATCCCAGGACCGAGGATCCTGAGAAAATCTTGGATGATATGTTTGAGGGTATCACTGCCGAGTATAAAAGCAGGGTTATCCGGATTACTGACAGAAGAGAGGCAATAAGAACAGCTGTTTTGATGGCCGTTGAAGGAGATATTATCCTGGTGGCGGGTAAAGGACACGAAACATACCAGGAGATCAAAGGAATCCGACATCATTTCGACGACAGGGAAGAGCTGGCAAAATCACTTGTGGCAAAAACTAAGTAAGGATATGTTATATTACCTGTTTAATTATCTGGATAAATTGGACTTCCCCGGTGCGGGGGTCTTTAACTACATTTCCTTCAGATCGGCTGCTGCAATTATTACATCATTAATAATTTCACTTCTTATTGGCAAAAAGGTCATCCATTTCCTTCAGAGGAAACAGGTTGGAGAAGTTGTAAGAGACCTTGGTATTGCTGAGCAGTACAGGAAGGAAGGAACACCATCTATGGGGGGTATCATCATTCTTGCCTCAATTTTAATACCTGTCCTCTTGTTTTCAAAGATCACGAATGTCTACATTATTCTTATGCTGGTTACCACAGTGTGGCTAGGATTGATAGGATTCCTGGATGATTATATCAAGATCTTCAAAAAGAATAAATCAGGTCTGGCCGGGCGATTCAAAATTGCCGGTCAGGTAGGGATCGGGATAATAATAGGGATAACATTTTATTTCAGCGAGGATGTGATAATTGTTGAAAGAGTTCCGGCATCAAGCCTTTCCCAGGACGCCATGGAGCAGGTTGCTGACCAGGGTGAGACTCCAGGGTCGTTGCCCACAGTGGTTGAGGTGCAGACCAAATCGACAAAAACAACCATTCCTTTCATAAAAAATAATGAGTTTGATTACAAATGGCTGGTCTCATACATAAAAGAGCCCTACAGGCACCCTCTTACCTGGATCGTATTTGTGCTGGTGGTGATCTTCATTGTCACGGCAATATCCAACGGTGCAAACCTTACTGACGGTCTTGACGGACTGGCGACCGGAACAACTGCCATAATAGGAACAGCCCTCGGCATACTTGCATATGTCTCAAGCAATATCGTGTACGCCCAGTATCTGAACATTATGTATATACCAGGTTCTGAGGAACTTGTAATTTTCGCTGCTGCACTGATTGGCGCAACGATCGGCTTTCTCTGGTATAATTCATATCCTGCCCAGGTATTTATGGGTGATACGGGGAGCCTGGCATTGGGAGGCATCATTGCCGCCTTTGCAGTTGCAATAAGAAAGGAACTTTTGATCCCTGTCCTGTGCGGGATATTCATTGTGGAGAACCTGTCGGTTGTTATACAGGTGGCCTGGTTTAAAAGGACCAGGAAAAAATATGGTGAGGGCAGGAGAGTATTCCTGATGGCGCCTCTTCATCACCATTACCAGAAGAAGGGATACCCTGAGCCAAAGATTGTGACCAGGTTCTGGATTGTGGCAATATTACTTGCCGTTATAAGTATTGTTACACTTAAGATCAGGTAACAGGATATGAAAAAGATAGTAATACTGGGTGCAGGAGAAAGTGGGACAGGGTCAGCTGTTTTGGCCAGGAAGAAGGGATTTGATGTATTTGTATCTGATCATGGACAGATAAAACCCGGATATAAAAAAATACTCTCTGACGAAGGTATAAGGTTTGAGGAAGGCGGACATTCTATTAACGAGATACTGACTGCTTCAGAGGTTATAAAAAGCCCGGGCATTCCGGAAAATGCACCGGTTATACATACTATAAGAGATAAAAGGATCCAGATTATATCGGAAATCGAATTCGCAGGCAGGTACACTGATGCTAAAAAGATATGTATTACCGGAAGTAATGGAAAGACAACAACTACAAGTCTTATATGGCACATGCTTAAGAAAGCAGGGATGAAAGCAGCACTGGCCGGGAACGTTGGTAATAGCTTTGCTGCCGCTGTAGCGGAAGGAGGTTATGATTATTACGTCATTGAGCTTAGCAGCTTTCAGCTTGACGATATGCACGATTTTAAAGCAGATATTGCAATACTTCTCAATATTACACCCGATCATCTGGATCGCTACGAATACAATCTCCGTAATTATGTCGACTCAAAATTCAGAATCACCCGCAACATGACAAAGAACGAATACTTTATCTACTGGGCAGATGATCCTGTGGTCGCCGCTGAACTTCCAAAGAGGAATTTATCAGTCACCATGCTTCCTTTTTCAGTCACAAAAATAGAAGGCATGACGGCTTATATCGAAAATGAAAACCTGATCATTGATAACCAAAACAAAATCAACCTTATGACTATCCACGATCTGGCCCTTAAGGGCCGTCACAACACTTACAACTCGATGGCAGCTGCCATAACAGGTAAAGTGCTGAATATCCGTAAGGAAATAATCAGGGAAAGCCTGACAGATTTCCAGGGGGTTGAACACCGGCTTGAACATGTTATAACAGTCTGCGGTGTAGAATTCATAAATGATTCAAAGGCTACAAATGTCAATTCAACCTGGTACGCGCTGGAATGCATGGAAACAGGGATTGTCTGGATAGCCGGTGGGATCGATAAAGGAAATGATTACTCGGAGCTTTTCGAGATTGTTCAAAAGAAGGTTAAAGCGGTTGTATGCCTCGGAAAGGATAACAAGAAGCTTCTTGAGACTTTTTCTGATAAGGTGCCAACAATTATTGAAGTATCATCGATGGAAGAGGCAGTAAGGTCATCGTATTACCTGGCATCGAAGGGAGATACTGTTCTGCTGTCACCTGCATGTGCCAGCTTCGACCTTTTTGACAACTATGAGGACAGGGGCAGGCAGTTTAAAATGGCTGTAAGAAATCTGTAATCTGAAATGAAAGCAGGCTGGCTTATAAACACTTTCAGGGGAGACCGTTCTATATGGGCTCTTGTAGCCCTTTTCATGTTCTATTCCCTGCTGGCTGTATACAGCTCGTCGGTTAATATTGCCTTCACAAAATACGGAGGCAACACCACGTACTTCCTGAGGACTCAGTTTATAATGCTTGCTTTCGGACTAATCATTATCATCATAACACATCACCTGCCATACAGGATATATTCCTCTCTTGCCGGATTATTTCTGATTGTCTCCATAGGTTTACTGATCCTTACACTGTTCGTGGGGGTAAGGATCAATGAGGCAACCAGATGGATAGTCATACCGGGTACGGGATTCAGGTTGCAAACTTCAGATGTGGCAAAGGTTGCTGTGGTGATATATCTTGCCAGGGCTCTCTCCCAGTACCAGAATGAGCTTACCAGTTTCAGGCTGGTAAGCCGGTATCTTATGTTGCCGGTAGCTATTGTATGCGGACTGATAATATCCGAGAACCTTTCTACGGCTATTATGATATTTGCAATTTGTCTGGTAATACTTTTTATTGGCCGGGTCCCGGTCAGGTTCCTTCTGGCATACATTGGTTTGGCATTGGCGGGAGTTGTTCTGTTTGCACTTATTCTTTCTGCAGTTTCTCCAAATAACAGCAGGGTTACTGTCTGGAAAAACAGGATAGAACATTTCATATCGGGCAATAGCAATGCTGATGAAGATTACCAGTCGAACCAGGCGAAAATTGCAATCTCGACAGGGGGATTAATCGGTAAAGCACCGGGTAAGAGTACCCAGAGAAACATGCTGCCACAGTCAAATTCGGATTTCATATTTGCAATAATAATCGAAGAGTACGGATTGCTTTTCGGTGCAATACCTCTTATCCTGGCCTACCTGATACTTCTGTTCAGAGGTATAGCCATAGCTAAGAAATGCGAGACAGCATTCCCTGCGTTCCTTGTCCTGGGCCTGGTGACGATGATCGTGGTACAGGCTATGCTAAACATGTTTGTGGCAGTGGGTCTTTTCCCGGTTACAGGGCAAACCCTTCCCATGATCAGCTGGGGTCGTACTTCTGTACTGGTGATGAGCTTTTCCATAGGTGCCATACTGAGTGTGAGCAGGGTGGTTAAGGCAAGGATAAACGAGGAAGAGCTTCCTGAGGTTGAAAGAAATGATGAAGGAGAGAAAATATATGAACCTGCAAAGGCATAAGAAAGTTATCATAAGCGGAGGTGGAACAGGTGGCCATATCTTCCCGGCCCTTGCCATTGCCAATTCTCTAAGGAAACTTGACCCCGGGATTGAGATACTTTTTGTAGGAGCAGAAGACAGAATGGAAATGGGAAAAGTGCCGGCAGCAGGTTATGATATCGTAGGATTACCGGTAGCCGGGATTAATCGGCGGCAAATATTGAAGAATGTTCCTGTCTTATTGAGGTTATGGAGAAGCCTAAGGATTGCCGGCAGGATATTGAGGGATTTTAAGCCTGACATGGTTGTGGGAGTAGGAGGTTATGCCAGTGGACCGATTCTCCGGCAGGCCGCGAAAATAGGTATACCCCTCGTAATCCAGGAGCAGAACAGCTATGCCGGGGTTACCAACAGGTTGATGGCAAAACAGGCCTTAAGGATATATGTGGCTTATGATGATATGGAGAGATACTTCCCGGCTGATAAAATAGTCAAAACCGGGAACCCTGTCAGACAATCTTTCGATAACCTGGATGCCCTGAAAGCAGAAGCGCTGGAATTCTTCGGCCTGTTGAAAGGAAAGCCTGTTGTTCTTGTACTTGGCGGTTCACTGGGGGCTGGTACCATCAACAGAAGCCTGGCAGATAACATACAGGCGATAATTGACTCCGATGGTCAGTGGATATGGCAAACAGGCAGTACCTATTTCGAAGATATCAATGCGCTGGTTTCTGTAACATCAGCAGGAAATATAAAGGTAAACGGTTTCATTAACAGGATGGATTATGCATTTGCAGCAGCAGATGTGATAATATCACGTGCAGGAGCCGGGACAATATCCGAATTATGCATAGTGGGAAAGCCGGTAATCCTGGTTCCTTCTCCAAATGTTGCTGAAGATCACCAGACCAGGAATGCTATGGCCCTTTCGGGCAGGAATGCAGCAATACTCGTTCCCGATTACAGGGCTGTTGGAGAGCTTGTTCCTAAGACTCTTGGGTTGTTATCTGATTCAGACCACAGGAGAATGCTGTCAAAAAATATTAGGCAGATGGCCGACAGGGATGCTGATATTAAGATTGCAGGAGATATTTTGGAATTGATTAAAAAATGATTGACACTTCAAAAATAGAATCAATTTACATGGTCGGTATAGGAGGTATCGGGATGAGTGCCCTGGCCAGGTATTTCAGGGCCGGGGGATTTGAAGTGCAAGGATACGACAGGACAGGAACCAGCATAACTGATGCTTTGAGCAAAGAAGGTTGCAGGATTATCTTTGCTGATGATCCGGCCTTGCTGCCTGATTCCGTAAAAAATGCCGGGAGTACACTTGTTATCTATACACCTGCAATACCTGCTGATAATAAGATCCTTGCATTTTTCAGGGATAGCGGATACAGGTTATATAAACGCTCTGAAATCCTTGGTGAGATCTCAGGAAACACAGACACCCTGGCTGTTGCCGGTACACACGGAAAAACAACGATATCCACACTGCTTGCACACCTGCTAATGCAGACCCGGGAGGGTTGTTCTGCTTTCCTTGGTGGCATTTCCAAGAACTATATGACCAACCTGCTTCTAAATGAGAGCCGGTACACTATAATTGAAGCAGACGAATTTGACCGGTCTTTCCTGCGACTTGAGCCGGTAATTGCAATTGTGACATCAGTGGATGCAGATCATCTTGATATCTATGGAGATTATACGTCAATGCTTGGTGCATACAATGAGTTTATTGGAAAGATTCCGCCAGGAGGGAAGCTTGTAATCAATACCAGTATCAAGGGAAAGTTAAATATCCCGGATGATGTACCTTTTTTTACTTATGGATTTCATGAGGAGTCGGATTTTTATGTTACAAATATCAGGCAGGCAGACGAGATCTATCTCTTCGATCTAAAAACGCCTGAAAATATATTAACAGATATCCGTTTTGCCTTCCCGGGCAGGATAAATATAGAAAATGCTGCCGCAGCTTCTGCAGTAGCCCTTTTATGTGGTATTTCGGCTGATGAACTGAGAAAAGGACTCCTGACATTCAGAGGTGTGATGAGACGCTTCGACATAAGGATTAACCGGCCGGGATTGGTTTATATTGACGATTATGCTCATCACCCTGATGAGATCAAAGCGTGCATTAATTCTGTGAGGGAGTATTTTGGGTTGAGAAAGGTAACCGGAATCTTCCAGCCTCACCTCTATTCACGGACACGTGACCATGCTGCCGGCTTTGCAGAGATACTGGACAGGCTGGATGAAGTAATTCTTCTACCTGTTTACCCTGCGAGGGAAAATCCGATCGCAGGTATAACATCCTCCATTATCCTTGAAAAGATGAGATTAAAAAATAAACGCCTGATGCAAATGGATGAAGTTGTAACTGCCCTGGAGAAAGTGGAACTTGATGTGCTTCTGACCATTGGTGCCGGCGATATTGATAAACTCGTTATACCGATTGAGAATATGCTGAAAAGGAACGCCGCAATATGAAAATTGTAAAAGGAATATTGATCGCAATTGGACTGGTATATCTTATATCAATACCGTTCTATTTTTCGCATACCACGAACATGATGCCGTGCAGCGGCATAAAGATCTGGATTCGTGACTCATCTGATTATAATCTTGTAGCACAGACAGATATCCGCAGGCTGGTCGACGGCAACAGGAAAATTCTGGGATCGGAAATTAGTAAGATACCGGTAACAGACATTGAAAAGACGATTGCAAGGCTTCCTGAGCTAAAAAGCGCTGAAGTATATTTTACAATTGACGGGAAGCTAAATGTTTATGCGGATCAGCGGGAGCCAATAATGCGACTTATGGTAGGAGGGGGAGACTATTTTGTTGATGATGAAGGCTATGTTATACGCAGACGGAAATTATATACCCCCAGACTTCATATTGTTACCGGGAATATCAGGGTAACCTCTCAAATGCTTAATGGAATAAGTGTCCTTGATACACTTGTCAGGAATTCAATACTAAAGGATATATACAGTCTTATAACGTTCATAAGGGCAGACCGTTTCTGGTCGGCACAGATCGATCAGATCTATGTTGATATGGATGATGAGATTGACCTTATACCCAGGCTTGGCAGCAATACTATTCACCTGGGGACCATTGAAAATATGGAAAGCAAGTTCAACAGCCTTGAGGCATTGTACAGGGAAGTCCTGCCTAATGTGGGATGGAACTATTATTCAAGGATAAGCCTCGAGTTCAGAGACCAGATTGTGTGTAAAAGAAGATAATAAAGAAAACTATATTTAAGATTTATGAATAAAAAGGAACAGTACGTAGCAGCGATCGACATAGGAACCACAAAAATTGTGGCAATTGTCGGATCAAAGAATGAGAATGGCAAGATCGAGATACTTGGACTCAGTAAGGCTCCTTCGCGTGGTGTAAAAAGAGGAGTGGTCCTCAATATTGAGGAGACTGTTAATGCTATAGAAACCACGGTCCAGGATGTTCAGAAGCGGTCTGGAATTATATTCTCTGAGGTCTTCGTTGGTATTGCAGGCCAGCATATCAAGAGCATGAAAAGCAGAGGCTACATCATGCGCGACAGTTATGATGATGAGGTTACAAAGGAAGAAGTCTTCAGGCTGATTGAAGATATGCATAAGATACATATCGATATCGGTGAGGAAATAATCCATGTAATCCCTCAGAATTTCATTGTTGATAATGAAACGGGGGTCAAGAGTCCTATTGGGATGTGCGGCCGGCGGCTTGAAGCCAATTTTCATATCGTTATCGGTCAGGTGGCTGCAGCCAAGAACATTGAAAAATGTATAAGAAAGGCAGGCCTGTCAGTAAAGGATATGATTCTTGAACCGCTTGCTTCATCCGATGCCTGTCTGACTGATGATGAAAAAGAGGCCGGTGTTGTGCTGGTGGATATTGGAGGCGGAACAACTGATGTTGCCGTATATTATGACAATATTATACGTCATACAGCGGTTATCCCATTTGGAGGAAATGTTATAACAAAAGATATAAAGGAAGGTTGTGCAATCCTTCACCGGCATGCCGAGCTGCTTAAGCTGCAGTACGGGTCAGCCCTGGGCGATATAGCTCCGGATGATAAAGTGGTTTCTATACCTGGCATAAGTGGCAGGGAACCCAAGGAGATATCTTTTAAGAGCCTTGCTTATATTATTCAGTCAAGGATGGAAGAGATCATTGATGCGGTGAATTTTGAAATCCAGAATTCAGGATATGCTGACAAACTTGCAGCAGGTGTCGTGATAACCGGTGGCGGAGCAATGCTGAAACATCTTCCCCAGCTCATGAAGTTTAAAACCGCAATGGATGTAAGAATTGGCTTGCCAAACGAGCATCTTACCGGTTCGGCGAAGAATGAAATTAACCAGCCGATGTATGCAACCAGCGTGGGTTTGATAATGAGAGGGTTCGAGTACCTCGAAACATACAAGAAGCTTTTCAGTGCCGGCAGGAAAGAAGAATTTGTAAAATCCAGGGATGAAATCAAGGAAGAAGAACTTATGAAAAACAATGATTCATCCGCAGTGCCGATGCATGAAGAGGACGAGAAGATCTCTCTTACAGAAAAGATCAAGAGTATTCTAAGCCGGATGTTCGAGGTCGAAGATCAAAAAATAAATTAATATGGTTGTTCCAGTCTAATTACTGTTCATAATTAAAAAATATATTGCTATGGCAGAAGATCTTATGAATTTCGATCTCCCGGTGGAAAGATCCTCGATTATAAAAGTCATCGGAATAGGTGGCGGGGGCAATAATGCAGTTAACCAGATGTATGAAAGAGGTATAAGGGATGTTAATTATGTTGTCTGCAATACCGATCAACAGGCACTGATAAAGAGCCCGGTTCCTCTTAAGGTACAAATAGGTGAATCGCTCACGGAAGGCCGGGGAGCAGGTAGCAATCCTGAAGTTGGCAGGCAGGCAGCGATGGAAAATATCAACGATGTGCTTGAAGCTCTTTCTGGAAATACTAAGATGGTCTTTATCACAACAGGAATGGGTGGCGGAACCGGAACCGGAGCTGCCCCGATAATTGCCAGGGCATGCCGGGAAGCCGGGATCCTGACTATCGGGGTTGTGACAATACCTTTTAAATCTGAAGGAAAGATCAGGATCAAACAGGCTGTCGAAGGAGTGAACGAACTAAAGGATCATGTTGATTCCCTTCTCGTGATTAACAACGAGAAGCTCAGGGAAATTTATGGCAACCAGCCTGTCTCAACTGCATTTTCTAAGGCGGATGATGTCCTGACCACGGCAGTTAAAGGTATTGCCGAGATAATTACCGTAACAGGTTATATAAACGTGGATTTTGCAGATGTTGAAACAGTGATGAAGGAATCGGGCGTTGCCTTAATGGGAATGGGAAATGCCTCAGGCGAAAACAGGGCCATTAAGGCTATCGAGAATGCTCTTGCCTCACCGCTCCTGAACTCGAACGACATTACTGGTGCAAAGAGTATCCTTCTTAATATATCAACCGGCACCGGTGAAAACGAGCTGACCATGGATGAACTGGGAGAGATAACCGATTATATTTATGATGTGGCATCCAACGAAGCCCTGATAATCAGGGGTCTTTCGAGGGAAGAGTCATTAAAGGAGGAAATAAGTGTAACCGTTATAGCGACAGGGTTCGAGGCTAACAGTATATTTGAGCCCTATAAGGCTAAAGAACCGAGAAAGGTTGACCTGGTAACAAAGACGCCAGTCGTACCTAAAAGGATTGTGCCGGAGGAGGGAGAAGATGTTTTTACCATACATAATAAATCCCAGCGTTCTATAATTACTGATATGGAAGAAGAAATGCAGGCCAGGATTGATTTCGGATTTGAAGAGAGGGATAATCCATCCGGCAGAAAGAGAAAGCCTGACGATGATTTTGAAGAAAAGCCAAATGCCACTCTAAAGAAGGTAAAACATATGCAAAACCTGATGAAGAAGGAGGGTTTTTCAAATAAGGTGATGAAGGACAACATTGATACCTTCGAGGATGTCCCTGCTTATATCAGGCGTAATATGTCTATTAATAATCCTGACAAGTCAAGTGACAGTAAAGTATCGAAATTCACCCTCAGTTCGGATGATAACGATGAACCTGTTCTCAGGGAAAATAACGCTTACCTCAATGACAATGTAGATTAGTGGAAAACCCGGTCAGAGGCTTTGGATTGCGGATTTTCCTATCTTTGTCAGCAATGCTCAGACGATTGCTAATAATATTGCTTTTTATTCCTGCTGTGGTTAATGCCCAGGTTGCTGATACTTCCAGACCACATATAAAGCGTCAATATACACTCTCCACCGATTATTCTGAAGAGGTCAGTATAGAGCTGGACACAGCATTTTCAATGTTCCACAGGCACCGTCTTACAGATAAATTCTCACCCTTCAACGCATACCCTGGCAACTATGGCCTGCCTCTTTACCAGATAAACTTCTTCGACAGGATAACGGATCCCGATAAGTTTTTATACCGTTACTATTATCCTTTTATGCACGAACCGTCGAATCCTGTGTTCATGGATACACAGCTTCCGTTCACCGAGTTCATTTTTACTTTTGCCGGGCCTCGTGACAGGGCTGAGCAGACATTCAGGATCAGGCATTCGCAGAATGTAAGCCCGAAGCTGAATTTCGGACTCATTTACGACATAGTCTACAGCCTTGGGCAATACAGATACCAGAGAACTGATGATAAGACATTTACACTGTTTTCTTCATATAAGGGCAACAGATATGAACTTTTTCTTTCGGGAGGGATAAATAATATTGCTTCATACGAAAATGGTGGTGTGGCAGACATGTCTCAGCTTGAGACATTTGATACCAGGGATGTGGAGGTTAATCTCGGGGGCCTCAACCTTGCAAAAAATGAACTGAAGAACAGAAACCTTCTCCTGGTTCAGAAATATACTCTTGGAAACCAGGATCAAAATATTTCAGATACTGTTTCCACCGATAAACCAACCAGGGGTTATAGGATGAACGGAACATTATCTCATATTTTAGAGATTGAGACAAACAGAAAATCATATTTGGATAAATACCCTATGGCAGGATTTTACAGTTCAGTTTTTGTCGACAGTCTTATGACGTTTGATTCATTGTATCAGAGAAGCATAAAAAATACACTCAGGTTCGATTTTACCACTGATGAAACAAGAAAATTCAGGCTTGGGGGAGGAGTTGGTCTGCGAAACGAAATTTTCAAATACAGTCAGAATATCCCGGCTCCGGGTGAGCCTTTGTCAGATACTGCAGGATGGCACTTCGGTAATATAGTTTTTGTCGGGCGTATTTTTAATGATATCGGCGATAAATTAGGGTGGTCGGCTAAAGGGGAGTTGTACCTGACCGGCTACAGGGCAGGTGATTTTGATCTCAGGGGACGAATTTCAAAAATATTTGCCTGGGAAAAGGGTAGGGCTGCATGGGATATATATGGCGGAATGTCGAGTTTTAAACCTTCAGTCTGGTATGAAAGGTGGGGCAGTAACCATTTCAGGTGGCAGAATAGTTTTCTGAAGGAGTTCAGACTCAATGCCGGAACAGAGTTTAATTACCCTGCCAGGAAAACCAGCCTGCGTTTTGATTACGCAATTATAGATAACTACACTGATTTTGGGCCGGATACTCTGCCTTCGCAATACAGGGGCGGCTTATCAGTTGCAGCCCTTTACCTGCATAAGGATTTTTCATTGTGGAAATTTCACCTGTCGAACGATGTGCTTATTCAGAAATCAACCAACAAAGACGTCCTCGATCTGCCCCTGGTCACACTTAAAAGCTCAGGTTATTTTGAACATAAGCTGCACTTTAAGCTTACTAACGGCGATCTTTATACGCAGGCAGGTGTGGAGATAATGTACAACACTCCCTATTACGGCTATTCATATATGCCTGCCACTAATACCTTTTTCAGGCAGGAAAGTACCAGGACCGGGAATTACCCTTTTTTGTCAGCTTACCTGAACATAAAGTTAAAAAGAACCAGAATCTTTCTGATGCTTGACCATTTTAACTCAGGGTTAACCGGATATAATTACTTTCTTGTGCCTTCTTACCCCTTGAATATCATGACTTTCAGGTATGGAATTGCGTGGACGTTTTATGATTAAAAAAATATTACTATCTTTGCGGCCTTAAAAATTCGAGTAATAACTGATACAAAGGTTTTGAAAAAGGTATTATTTTTTATACTGACACTTACATTGATATTAATTAGCTCCTGTAAAAAGGAGCAGATAATAGATACACCCAGGCAGACTGCATTCCTTGATCTTAATGAGATAAGACAAAGAGGCAAATTAGTTGCAGTTACTGATTTTAATTCAACGAATTACTTTATTTATAAAGGTCAGCCTATGGGATTTCATTATGAGCTCCTGAAATCCTTTTCTGAATATGTTGGATTGAATATTGAGATCATACCTCAGAACGATCTCAGGAAATCAATTGAAATGCTTAATTCGGGGGAAGCTGATCTTATGGCTATAGATCTGACTGTTACAACATTGCGGGAAAAACAGCTAAGGTACACCGAACCGGTTTACCAGACCAGGCAGGTTCTCGTTCAGAGAAAACCCAACAGGTGGTCCGCGATGACAGCTGACGAGATAAACAAGAACCTTATAAGGAATCAGCTCGATCTCGCCGGGAAATCAATATATGTCCAGGCAGGATCATCGTCAGTTGAAACCTTGAGGAGCCTGAGATACCAGATTGGAGATTCTATAGCTATCATAGAGGTACCCTATGAATCTGAGGAACTTATTAAACTTGTGGCTCAGAGGGAGATTGATTACGTAGTATGTGACGAAAATGTGGCCAAAGTTAATGAAGGCTATTTTCCCATTATAGATGTTAAGACACCTGTCAGCTTTGCCCAGAACCTCTCGTGGGGATTACGCAGCAATAATTCTGGCAGGCTTGCTGCTGCTTTTAATGAATGGATATCCTCATATAAGCAAAGTGATGATTATGCCCTGCTTTACGCCAAGTATTACAGGAATGTATGGTCGACTTATATTTACAAGAGTGACTATTATACACTGAACACAGGTAAGATATCTCCATGGGATGTACTTATTAAATCTTTCAGCGATACTATTAACTGGGACTGGAGGCTGCTGGCATCACTGATATACCAGGAGTCCAGGTTCAAATCTGACGTCAGGTCGTGGGCAGGAGCTTATGGCCTTATGCAGATTATGCCCTCGACGGGAAAACATTTAGGTATTGATATAGCTTCATCACCTGAAAATAACGTCAAAGCAGGTGTATTCTATCTGAGGTTTCTCCAGGATTACTTTAAGGATAAAATTCCTGACGAAAGTGAGCGGCTGAAATTCATTCTCGCTGCCTATAATGCCGGCACGGGAAATATAGATGATGCGATGGAGCTGGCTAAAAAGCATGGCAGGAACCCGCTGGTCTGGGACGGGAATGTGGAATATTTCCTTCTGAAGAAAATGGATCCGGAGTATTACAACGATCCTGTAGTAAAACATGGTTACTGCAATGGTGATGAACCTGTTAATTATGTGGCACAGATACTGGAGAGATATTCAAATTACAGGAATATTATTCCGCTGACGACAAATTAGCTTTGTTCATTATCACCAGCAGCTCGTGGAGAATCATGGCAGTTGCACCCCAGATAACGTTCCCTTTGTAATCGAAATATTGTATATCGATCTGTTCTCCCCTTATGTTAAAAGGCTTAAGACTGACTATTGAATAGTCAAGAAATGGTGCCAGGTCTGCTTCGATAAGGAATACAACTTCCTTCTTCTCGGGTTTGAATACAGGTTTATTATTGCACCAGCCTACGTAAGGTGTGACCATGATGTTACTGACGGGTATAAAGAGCGGGGTAAGAACTCCGATTATTTTAACAGCGGAGATATCTATGCCGGTTTCTTCAGAAGTCTCCCTTAGAGCCGTTTCTTTCAGGCTTATATCCTTATTCTCCTTTTTGCCTCCCGGAAAACTTATCTGCCCGCCATGTACACCATTATATTCTGGTCTTTGCATAAATACAGTCTGAATTCTTCCGTTATACCTGTAAAGAAGGATTAATACTGCGGCTTCTGCCGAATCTTCCCCGGGTGCTCTTGGAAAATCCTTTACCAGCCTGTCTGAAGAAGCCATTTCCCACTGGACATCAGTCCCCGGTAAACCTTTTTCTATCTCTTCCTCAAGTCTCTCTGCAAAATGGTCCATTATTCCTTACTCGTATTTTATAGCTTTTACCGGGACTATCCTGCTTACCAGCTGGGAGGGTATCAGAAGCATCAAGATAATTGCCGCCATTGTGCCGATATTAAGTAAGACGAGATGCAGTATGTCGAGATTAATAGGTACAGTCTTGATGAAGTAGGAGGCAGGATTAAGTGAGATAATGCCTGTTCTGAGCTGGACCAGGGCGAGTCCAATGCCTATTATATTGCCCCATAATAATCCTTTCCCTATAATATAAGCTGACTGGTAGAGAAAGACTCTTCTGATGATTCGGTTCTCAGAACCAAGGGCTTTGAGAACTCCGATCATATTTGTTTTTTCCAGGATCAGGATCAGGATGCCTGAGATCATATTAAATCCGGCAACGAGAAGCATCAGAATTATAATGACGATCACATTAAGGTCCTGGAAATTGAGCCAGTCGAAGATCTGCGGATATCTGGTCCTGATATTTGTGACCCTGACATTTGATTCGTTCTCAGAGATCATGTATCCCACAGCATCCATTATTTTAAGAGTCATCTCATCGAGCCTGTTGAAGTCGTCGATGAATATTTCAAATCCGCTTACCTGGTCATCTTCCCACCCGTTAAGTCTTCTTATCTGTCCTATATCACAGAAAAGGTAGATCTTGTCAAACTCTTCAAGACTTGTCTCATAAATACCTGATACGGTAAACTTTCTCATCCTGGGCGGATCCTGAATAAAGTGCATGGCAAAAGAGTCACCCGTTTTTAGTTTTAGCATGTCAGAGATAAGTTTTGAGATGACAACTTGTGTCCCCGGGAATACGGCTGTATCAGTAACCGTAAATACGTCACCTTCCACCATATTACTACGGAAATAATCCCAGTCGAAGTCGGGCCCGACACCTTTAAGTACTACTCCCTGAATATCTTCGTCGGTCTTTATTATTCCTGCTTTGGTAGCGAACACCTCAATATGCTTTATACCATCAAGGTTCCTTATTTCCGGCAGGAATTCCTGGTTTGTACTTATAGGGGCCGTCTCAAACGAAATATTCGAATCGTAATTAAGTATCTGTATGTGGGAGCCGAAACCTATTATCTTATCCC
The DNA here is from genome assembly GCA_964595725.1 of uncultured Rikenellaceae bacterium. Classification (GTDB taxonomy): domain Bacteria; phylum Bacteroidota; class Bacteroidia; order Bacteroidales; family VadinHA17; genus LD21. The sequence continues at coordinate 42,565 of CAZQRQ010000023.1, forward strand.
TGATCTGTTGCTTAAACCCTGTTAGGATAGCGATTGCGAGGATCATGACGGCCAGGCCGACGCTGATACCTACTATGGCAATCACATTGATCGGCCTTGAGAACGACGCACCCTCCCGTCTTCCCTTTATAAGCCTTTGTGCTATGAAAAATGGCAGATTCATCTGAAATACTTATTTTCAAAAATAGCAAAAATGCTCCTCATTTTAATTGCAGAGCTTAATAATGACCCTCAGGGTTTTTTGCTAACTTGACAAAAATTATCTGTTCAATGACATTCAAAGCTTATTGTGCCGTGATCCTTGCCGCACTGTTTATTATAAATTGCCAGTGTACAAACAACCAGGTTATCACGGGAGCTATGCAGACCGATAAGTATGCCGGGGCTCTCCATGGCTTGAAAGTGGCAGTTGTTGCCAATCAGACTTCCACCGCAGGCGACAAACACCTTGTGGATATACTTATTTCAGAGGGGATCAATTTAAAGATCGTTTTTGCTCCTGAGCATGGATTCAGGAATATGGCAGATGCAGGGGAGACAATCTCCGACGGAAAGGATACCCGGACCAGGTTGCCTGTAATAAGCCTGTACGGAAACCACAGGAAACCCACTGATGACGACCTGAAAGGAATTGATGTTGTGGTCTTTGATATACAGGATGTCGGTGCCAGGTTTTATACCTATATATCAACAATGCACTATGTAATGGAAAGCTGTGCCGAGAAAAATGTCAGGTTTATGGTTCTGGACCGTCCGAATCCGAATGGTTTCTATGTTGACGGAAATATCCTGGATACTGCCTACAGTTCTTTCGTTGGCATGCATCCTGTTCCGGTAAATCACGGTATGACTGTCGGAGAATATGCAATGATGATCAACGGTGAAGGATGGTTAAAAGGGGGTGGCAAATGCGATCTCACTGTGGTCAGGTGTAAAAACTACAATCACAATAGCTATTATAACCTGCCTGTCAAGCCATCTCCTAACCTCCCGAACCAGACATCAGTTTACCTTTACCCGTCACTTTGCTTTTTTGAGGGAACAGTACTGTCATGTGGTCGTGGTACTGATTTTCCATTCCAGGTCTTCGGTCATCCCGAATTGCCTGACCGGGGCTTCTGTTTCACACCTGAAAGTAAGCCTGGAGCTACCAATCCTCCTCTGCTCGGCAAGCTGTGTTACGGCACTGATCTGAGAAACGCAATAGGAGAGGGACTTGTACCGAGGCCTATGCTGAACCTTGAATGGTTAATAGGTGCATACAGGGACTTCCCTGATAAAGAAAGTTTTTTCAATAGTTATTTTGACACACTGGCCGGAGGCACTATTCTCCGGGAGCAGATAATAGGAGGAATGACAGCAGAACAAATTCATGCTTCCTGGAAAGAGGGCCTGGAAAGATTTGGAAAAATAAGGGCAAAATACCTTTTATATGAATAGGCCAGGTTTAATCATTGTTCTTCCTGGATTTCATAGTCAGGTTCTCCAGTTTGTTGTATGAAACGGTCAACCCTTTTATGATGGCTGAACTAAGTCCCTGGTGCTCCATCTCGTTAAGACCGGAAATGGTTATTCCCTGTGGTGTTGTGACTTTGTCTATCTCACTCTCAGGATGATTGGCTGTCTCAAGCATCAGTCGTGATGCCCCCTTAACGGTCTGTGCGGTGATAAGCTGCGAAAGTTCAGAGTTAAAACCTATTTCTATCCCCCCCTGCGACATTGCCCTCATAAACCTGAGTGCAAAGGCGATTCCGCAAGCACCTATCACCGTGGATGCATCTATCAGTTCTTCAGGTATGGTGATTACCTTTCCCATCTTTTCAAAAATCGAAATAATATTTTCTTCCTGCGATGCAACTGTATTATTAAAAGCAATGCACGACATTGATTCGCATATCTCAAGCGCGGTATTCGGCATTATTCTTGAAACAGGTATCTTGCCTAGGATAGATTCGATATTCTGAAAAGTAGTTCCTGTAACAGTGGAAAGAATTATATTGCCTTCAGCCAGTGAGCTTTTAATTTCATTGGCCAGTTCAGCAAACTGCTGCGGTTTTACCGACATTACAATTATTTCTGAAGTTGAAACAGCTTCATGGTTATTATCCGATGCGTTGAAACCCAGGCTTTTAAGGTAGTTGATCCTGGATTCCCTTTTATCTGTGATCACTATTTCATCATATCCTGCCTGTCCTGATTTTATCAGTCCTTTCGCGAGTGAAGTTCCAATATTTCCACCTCCAAGTATTGCTAATTTATGCTTTTTCATATGCTGTTTTCTCGGTCATTACCCTCCCGGGATATTTCTTTAATGCTTCAGCGAGAACCTCTGTGGCATTTTTCAGATCCTCAATTTTTAATACGTATGCTATTCTTACTTCGTTTTTTCCATACCCTGGAGTGAAGTAGAAACCTGATGCCGGTGCAAGCATTACCGTCTGGTTCCTGTACTCGAACTTCTCAAGAAGCCATTGTATGAACCTGTCGGCATCATCCACCGGAAGTTTCACCAATGTATAAAATGCGCCTTTTGGCTTAGGACAATAAACTCCCGGAATATTGTTGAGGGCTTCAACCATATAGTTTCGTCTCGCTGTATATTCACTGTTAACTTCGGTAAAGTATCCCCGGGGCGTATCGATTGATGCTTCAGCAACGATCTGGCCCAGGCCGGGAGGCGATAACCTTGCCTGGGCAAACTTGAGCGCTGTGGAGATAACATCCTTGTTCTTTGTTACCAGTGCACCTATCCTTACCCCGCATTCACTGTATCGCTTCGACACAGAGTCGAGCATCACCACGTTCTGTTCGATCCCCTCCAGCTTCAGTGCCGAAAAATGACTTTCACCGTCATAGCAGAATTCCCTGTATACTTCATCTGAAAAAAGGAAAAGGTCATACTTTTTAATAATATCTCTCAGTCCAAGCAGTTCCTCCCTGGAATATAGATATCCGGTTGGATTGTTGGGATTGCAAATTATTATGCCTTTGGTCTTAGGGGTGATTTTCTTTTCAATCTCCGATATGGGAGGGAGGGCAAAATCATCACTGATATAAGATGTTACTGTTACGATCTTAATTCCGGCTGCAACAGCGAATCCGTTATAGTTCGCATAGAAAGGTTCAGATGTTATTACCTCTTCTCCCGGGTTTACACAGCTCATTAAGGTAAACAGCACCGCTTCCGAACCACCCGTTGTGATAAGCATCTCGGTGTGATCCACATCTATCCCTATGCTCCTGTAATAGCCGGCCAGTTTTTTGCGGTAAGTTTCATTCCCTGCCGAATGGCTGTATTCGATG